>CAYZXL010000154.1:0-1536 GCA_964482435.1 uncultured Verrucomicrobiota bacterium | reverse complement strand
TCCCGAATTTCGCTCTTGGGGTGGCTTTGATGGACGGGAACAAGTTTTACACCGCGGGCATGGGATTTTCCGTCGAGAGAGAGCTGAAGGTGGCGATCAAGCCGTCGAAGGAGAAACTGGAACCGGGGACAGAACTCATGGTTGACATCGAGACCACCGACCAGAACGGAAAGCCAGTCAGCGCCGAGCTTTCGTTGGCGATGGTTGACGAGGCGCTGTTCAGCATTTTCGCAGACCCGCTCGCCGAGATAAGCTCGTTTTTCCGGGAGGGGCAGGAGAGAGAAGCCGCCATGCGCACGGAATCGAGCTGCACGTTCTCTTACGCTGCGAGGACCATAGGCATCTCCGCGGAAGTTGTCGCCGAGATGGAACAAATGGCTGCCGTTGAGAGGGAAGCGGCGGCGACGGCGGTTGCGCTTGAAAAGGCGGCAAAGGAGGTGCAGCTTGGGGTTCCCGCGGCGGTTACAGTCGCTGGTGGGATCCTGGTTGCTGGAAGGGCCGAGGAGTACTTGGCGGAAGACCTCGACGGAAACGGGGTCGCTGACATTGCGCACGGTGGACGCGTACGCAGACTCGCGGACAAGAGGCCGTCCGCGAGGTTTGCCTATGCCCCGTTAGCGGCTGAAGCGCCGGCTCCGGTTCGGAAGTTTTTCCCTGAGGTTGGGTACTGGAATCCTTCCGTCGTGACGAATGCCGACGGCAAAGCCTCGATAACCTTCAAGGCTCCTGACACGACGACGGAATGGCGGCTGACACTTCGGGGTGTTACTCCGGAGACCCTCGCGGGACAGAGCACTGCGAAAGTAGTAACGAGCAAGGAGTTTTTCGTCGAGCTGAAGGTTCCCTCGATTCTGATGGAAGGGGATCGCCCGCGGATGGTTGGGCGAATCCACAACCTTGCGGATTTCGAGGGCGAAGCCGAACTGAAGCTTCGGACGACGATTGATGGAAAGACGACGGCGACTCCTAAGACGCTCAAGATATCGAAGGGAGTGACGGAAGTCCTCTTCGACGGGATTGAAGTTCCGGCGACGAAAGAAGTTGTCTTTGAGTTGGTGGCTCAAGCGGGCGACCGGAGCGACGCGGTTTCTCAGACGGTGCCGGTTCTCCCGTGGGGATTGGTCTATCGAGCTGGCGAGAGCGGCACCGCGACCGGCGACGAGACGCTCTGGACTGGTCTTCCGTCAGGTCGGACGTACAGCAACCTCACCATGATGATTTTCGTCGGGACGACGCTTCAGAGGGCACTGATAGACATTGCTCTCGACGGGGCATCGCCTCTTGAGAGACATCAGATGCTCCGTGGCGGCTGCGTTCCGCCGCCGGACACCAACGCGACAGCGGCGAGCAGCCTCATCGGCGTTTTGAGTTGCATGGATTATGTCCGAAGCACCCTCGGAGAGGGAGCGTCGGATATGAGGACTCTTCGCGGAAAAGCGGAAAGCCACGTCTCGGAGCTTGCAGTTTCGCAACGCGATGACGGCGGCTGGTCGTGGGCGGGGAAAGGGGGCGTGAGCGACCCGAAGGTCTCTTCCA
>CAYZXL010000153.1:0-1536 GCA_964482435.1 uncultured Verrucomicrobiota bacterium | reverse complement strand
TCCCGAATTTCGCTCTTGGGGTGGCTTTGATGGACGGGAACAAGTTTTACACCGCCGGCATGGGATTTGTCGTCGAGAGAGAGCTGAAAGTGGCGATCAAGCCGTCGAAGGAGAAACTGGAGCCGGGGGCGGAACTCATGGTTGACATCGAGACCACCGACCAGAATGGGAAGCCAGTCAGCGCCGAGCTTTCGTTGGCGATGGTTGACGAGGCACTGTTCAGCATTTTCGCAGACCCGCCGGCAGAAATCAGTTCGTTTTTCCGGGAGGGTCAGGAAAGAGAAGCAGCTATGCGCACGGAATCGAGCTGCACGTTCTCTTACGCTGCGAGGACCATAGGCATCTCCGCGGAAGTTGTCGCCGAGATGGAACGAATGGCGGCGGCTGGCAAGGAAGTCGAGGCTCAGAAGTATGCCCTTGAGAAAGCGAAGGAGGAAGTGTCGCTGGGTGGGCGGTTCGTCGCCTTTGAGCCGGCCGGTGTCACCAGCGGGATCGCGGTGGAGGTGTCGGACCTGGCGCAGCGGGATCGCTACGATAGGGCGTATGCCGCGCGCGGCGCGCGCCCGACTGTTCGAGCAAAGGGTGTCGCTGCCGAGTCCCGCCTCGCAGCGGAAGCCGAGGCCCCGGCTCCTCCGCCTGTCCGGAAGTTTTTCCCTGAGGTTGGGTACTGGAATCCCTGCATTGTTACAAATGCAGAGGGGAAGGCCTCGGTGACGTTCAAGGCACCGGACACAGCGACGGAATGGCGGCTGACCCTTCGCGGGGTTACTCCGGAGACGCTGGCGGGACAGAGCACTGCGAAGGTGGTGACGAAGAAGGAGTTTTTCGTCGAGCTGAAGGTTCCCTCGATTCTGATGGAAGGGGATCGCCCGCGGATGGTTGGGCGAATCCACAACCTTGCGGATTTCGAGGGCGAAGCCGAACTGAAGCTTCGGACGACGATTGATGGAAAGACGACGGCGACTCCTAAGACGCTCAAGATATCGAAGGGAGTGACGGAAGTCCTCTTCGACGGGATTGAAGTTCCGGCGACGAAAGAAGTCGTCTTTACGTTGGCGGCTCAAGCGGGCGACCGGAGCGACGCGGTTTCTCAGACGGTTCCGGTTCTCCCGTGGGGATTGGTCTATCCAGCTGGCGAGAGCGGCACGGCGGCCGGCGACGAGACGCTCTGGACGAGTCTTCCGTCGGGACGGGCGTACAGCAACGTCGCCATGACGATTTTCGTCGGGACGACGCTTCAGAGGGCTCTGATAGACATCGCTCTCGATGGGACCTCGCCCCTCGAGAGACATCGGATGCTCCGCGGTGGCTGCGTTCCACCTCCCGACACCAACGCGACAGCGGCGAGCAGCCTCATCGGCGTTTTGAGTTGCATGGAGTATGTGAAGGCGACCCTCGGAGAAGGCGCCTCCGACGTGCGGACGCTTCGGGCAAAAGCGCAGAGCCACGTCTCGGAGCTGGCGGTTTCGCAGAGAGACGATGGCGGCTGGTCGTGGGCGGGGAAAGGGGGCGTGAGCGACCCGAAGGTCTCTTCCA
>CAYZXL010000152.1:0-1834 GCA_964482435.1 uncultured Verrucomicrobiota bacterium | reverse complement strand
TACCTTCTCCACAATCCCCAACGCATCTCTGCGCAGCTGTTCCTTCAGTCGCTCTCGGTTAAGAGGGTGGCCGCGCGGGTGACGCGCGGACCGCATGATAATCAGGTCGGTCATCCCACGGCGGCGCCCCGCTCCTGGCAGACGCTTTCATTCGCGGGGTTGCTTCTGAATGTCGCCGGTCATGGGGACGAAAGAGACGGGGCAAATACTTCTTGTGACGATTTTGCCCTCCTCTTTCTTCTCGACGATGATGAGGTTCTGGGTGTAGAAGGCGCTGCCGACGGGGATGACGATTCTTCCGCCGACTTTGAGCTGCTTGACCAGAGGAGATGGAATGTTGTTTGCCGCGCAGGTGACGATGATGCCGTCGTAAGGTGCGCCTTCCTCCCAGCCGTAGTATCCGTCGCCGATTTTGACCTTGACGTTTTTGGGGTATTTTTCGGCGAGGATTTCTTTTGCGCGTGTGCCGAGGGCTTCGATGATTTCAATTGTCCAGACTTCCTTGACGATTTCAGCGAGGACAGCAGCTTGATAACCGGAGCCAGAGCCGATTTCGAGGATGCGGTCGGTGCTCTTCGGCTTGAGCAGTTCGGTCATGAGGGCAACGATGTAGGGCTGCGAGATTGTCTGGCCGTTGCCGATCGGAAGGGGCCAATCGGAGTAGGCTTCTGGACGCAGAGTCGCCGGGACAAACTCGTGTCGAGGGACTTTTCGCATGGCTGCGAGGACCTTCTTGTCTTTGACGCCGCGGTCGGCAATCTGCTCTTCGACCATCTTAGTTCGCTGGCGGGTGTAGTCGGCGGCGGAGGGTGCTGCTGCGGAGAGGAGTGGTAGCTCGTGTCGGATAGGAGAACGCAGCAAGAGTCCGAACGCGCCGATTCCGCCGAGGACAAGGATCGGCAGAGAGATTTTCCAGAAAAGGTTTTGCCGCATAAAACAAGCCTGTATTATGAGGAAGCGCCAGTGCGTTTCATTCCGGCGTAGGTGAGAATAACACGTGTCTCGCGCGCCGACAAAGATGTTTCGTGTCGTCCGGCTTGAACGGCACAGTGGAAACAGAGGGTTTGCCGAGAGCCTGAACGGCTGTCTGTCGCCCGCAACAAGGGAGGTCGCTATGAGACGGATTTATGACGTTTCGGTTTTGATTTCGTCGGAGCTACCGGCGTGGCCGGGAGACCGGTTTGTCCTTCACAGGGAGGAAGAAATTGCCAGAGGCGATGTTTGCAACAAATCGTCCTTAGAAATCGGCAGCCATATCGGGACGCACATTGACGCCCCGTTCCATTTCGAGCAAGACGGGGCGACGCTTGAAAAGATACCGCTGGATGTGTTTATTGGCCCGGCGAGGGTTGTTTCGTTTCCCGAGGCGAGCAGGATTGACTCGGCGGAGATGCAGAGCATCTCGCTTTCGGGGATCGAGAGGATTCTGTTCAGGACGCGCAACTCCTACCTCTGGGTGGAAAAGGGCTTTCGGGAAGATTACGTTTGTCTCACGCCGGGCGCTTGCCGGATTCTTGCCGATTCGGGGATTAGGCTCGTCGGGATTGATTATCTTTCGATAGAGAAGTATGGGGGCAGAGGTTTCGAGAGCCATCATATTTTGCTCGGAAAAGGGATTCCGCTCTTGGAAGGGCTGGACTTGCGCCAGGTTGAGCCGGGGGACTATGAGTTGATTGCGCTTCCCTTGAAAATTGGCGGAGGCGATGGGAGTCCCGTGAGGGCCGTGCTCAGGGAAATCGGCGGTTCTCGGTGAGGTTGCGGGCGCGGGGCGACCGGCGGAGGGTGTGGCTCTTTTTCGGTGGCGAAGAGCCGGATCAGCAATCGTAGCCAACAA
>CAYZXL010000151.1:0-1855 GCA_964482435.1 uncultured Verrucomicrobiota bacterium | reverse complement strand
TTCCAAGCACCCAGTTTTTCACAATACCCCGCAACTGTAGAAGACGGGTTTGACGCCGTCCATCCGGAGGATTTCTTCGACTGGGTGGAATCGGTCGGCTACTGAAAGGACGGCGCGGTCCCAGACGCTCAGCTCGCTCGCGCAATTCATCCCAGAGCCAGCACGACGTGCTTTAGTTCCATAATGAACCTCAGCGAAATAGTCGCCATCAGGCCCTTTCGGCAATAGAAGTACCCGAAAAACGCCGAGACGAGAATTTTGGCCGCAACGATCCCCGCCGTCCGCCAATCCACTCCAATCGGAAACCCGACGAAGACCGCCGATTTCAGCCCTATTGCCGCGTTGAAGACCGCTGACACCCAAACCGACGCCGCCACCGACCTCGTCAGCCGAAACACAATGGCCAGTATGCCAAACCGGCAGATGACCTCCTCATAAAAAGCTGCCCGGAGTGGAATCGTCAGAGCCACAACGGGGCTTTGGGGATAGAGCTTCCGAAAACTCCCGACGAGCCATTTGTCGAGCAGAAACGCCGTGCCCACCGCCAGGACAACTCCGAGAATCAGCACAGTCTTCAGGTTTCTCTTCAGTGCTTCGACACTCTCGAACCCCACCACTTTTTTCCCGTCGGACCATGCAAATCCGCTCGCCGCCGCTATCATCAGCGAAATGAACACCAGAACCACGTCTCCACCAAAGATCAATGGAAGGGACCTTTCTGGCGCTCTCGATAACAGGATTTCTCTGTACCCCGGATTCCAGAAATAGGAATCAAGCATGCTCGGAATCACTGCCACAGTCGCGACCGCCGCCAGCTTCGCGGCTTTGACAAGAACGTCTTCTCGCAGAAAATCTCTCACTCTGTCGCCCTTTCGCCCATGAGGGCAGTGCTTCATGACGCTCGCCGCCGGGTCAAACACTGCGTTCGTCTTCTCACAGGCCGACCGCCCGTTCCCCTACCCCCGCGACATCTTTGACCGCATCAGCGCTCATCCCATTAACCGGCTCCACAAGTTCCTCCCCGATAACTGGAAAGCCGCTCAAAGCGCCACCCACAATCTCCCCCCCTGATCCCTCACATCCCAACATCCATGCCAGACCCCACCTGTGTCTACCAGACGGATACCGGCTTGCTGCGTTTGAACCTCTCACTTACCGTCAACCTGCCGAGGAATATCCCTCGCTCGCCCGTCACGCGGAAGACCGGTTCACCGGACGCTTACGGAACATCAGAAACGAGCACTATTCCCGGCTGGCGCACCGCGAAGCTGAGCTGTCTGCGTCGGTGACATAGAATCCCCGGTCACTTGTTGCCCGTTGTCCCCTTTTCCCGGAGGAGATCCGGACGGCCCTTAATAGGCGTGACGATCCCACCGTAGCCGCCCCCCTCGGCCTCGCGAAAGAGGACGATGCCGACCGCGGACCTCGCCAGTTTGCCGAAATAATTTCTGGGGCAGTAACACACGACCCGGCCCTCGTACTCAGCATCGTTTGAGATAACCTGGACCTTCGTCCATATCAACGGGGGAGGAACAGTACGGCGCCACCGTCTGCGGACCTCACTCAGGTCGGACCTCCCATGGTCCTGCAGGTCTGTCGCTATCTCGCCCAACAGCGAGGCGAGCGCTTCTCCCGCCTCATCCACCCGAAACCAGTTGCACAAAGCGTAATAGTACATCAACGATAGGATACCGACAATTATGCACAGCGCAAGAATGGCCTGGGGAAGTGAAAGCCGCTTCCTGAGGCAGCGGGTTCTGTTAATTTCGGGGAAGGGTCTTTTCATCCAAGGAGATCCTTCGCTGGCAGCTTGTCTGAGTAATAGGTTTTCGGCGTCCTTTTCCTGTTCGGTCTG
>CAYZXL010000150.1:0-1871 GCA_964482435.1 uncultured Verrucomicrobiota bacterium | reverse complement strand
GCCTAGAAATTCAGCCGAAAAGTGATTTTTGGGGTTCCAGAGATGGAGCGGAGGATGTATGATGATAGATGGGTGTTGTTGATTTATATAGTGGGCATGGAGGTGGAGGAGCTGAGAGATGCTTGGGAAGCGACCAGCGCAGCGAAACTTGTTTGATGCAGACAACATGTATCTGGATTTTGTGGGGCGAGAGACATTTCACGGTTTTCTGGCATTGAACCGGGACAGGCTTTTCTCCGACGAGGAGTTCGGCTCGCTATACTGTCCGGACAATGGTCGTAACAGCGTACCTCCTTCGCTGTTAGCGGTGGCTTTGCTTGTGCAAGCGCACGACAGAGTGTCCGACGAGGAGGCGGTGAACAGGTGTCAGTTTGACATGCGGTGGAAGGTGGCGCTGGGAATTGGTATGGATGAGCGACCGTTTGCCAAGAGCACTCTTCAGTTATTCCGGGCGCAATTAATCCTTCACGACAAGGTGCGGGAGATATTTCTTGCGTCGCTGAGGGAAGCGAACCGGTGTGGGTTTTTGAAGAGGGGAAAGAAGAAGCTGGTGGTGGATACGACGCACATTTTCGGGAAGGGGGCGGTGAGGGACACCTACAATCTGCTTGCGGACGGGATTGTGAAGTTGGTGAGGGTGCTGGCAGTGGCGGAGGGCGCAGCTCCGAGCGATTGGGCAGCGAGGCACGATTTAGGTCGCTATTTCTCGTCGAGCATCAAGGGGACAGCGGAGATTGACTGGAGCGACAAGGAGGCTCGGAAGGCTTTTCTGAGTGGGATTGTGCGGGACGCGAAGGGGCTTTTGGAGGTTGCGAAAGAGGGGATCGCGCGTCATGGCGCGGACAACGATGTGGGTCGCTCGATTTCATCAGCGGCTGATCTACTGTGCGCTCTATTGATTCAAGACATTAAAGAAACGTCCGACGGGAAGGCGGAGATAGTCAAGGGGGTGGCGAAAGACCGAATTGTATCCGTGACCGATCCTGAGATGCGGCACGGGCGGAAGAGTGCTCATCAGCGATTCGATGGTCATAAGGCGACTGTTGTCGCCGACGCACAAACCGGTCTCATTACCGACGTGGACATCCTGCCGGGGAATGCCCACGACAGCCAAAACGTGATGGAGGTTGTGGAGCGTTGCGAGGAAGCCATGGGGCAAAAAGTCGAAGAGGTCATTGGGGACTCTGCCTACGGGAGCGGGGGTGTGCGACAGCAGTTGACAGAGAGTGGTCGTCTCGTCGTGGCCAGAGTTCCTCCTCTGCCCCCGACCGGCAAGTTCACCAAACGGGATTTCAAAATTGATGAAAAGCAGGACCGGGTTACGTGCCCGGCCGGACATGTCTGCGACGATTTTTCCGTCGTTTCCAGTAACTCAGGTTCTGGAAGGGACAAACGGAAAAGGAAGCGGTTCACCTTCGACGCCAAGACGTGTTTGGCTTGTCCGTTGCGGCACAAGTGCGTGACGGGAAGCGCTCCTCGGTCCATCACGCTACACCCTCAGGAAGACCTGTTGCAGAGCGCGAGAGATTTTCAGCGCACCCCTGAATTCCGGAAAGAGTACTCGCTGCGGATTGTCGTCGAGCATCGAATAGCAAGACTCATCCAATTGGGAATACGGAAAGCCCGCTACTTCGGTCGGAGAAAGACACTATTCCAGGTCCTCATGGCGGCTGCTGTAGCTAATCTAACCCTCATAGCCAACGCCATCGACCCAATGAGGGCTTTGGTGTCTATTTTTGTCGTGGTGACCTTCGTTGTCTCGCTCCGATTTGCTCGGCCAGATCGTCAGAAGTGGACGAACGGCTTATTGGCCGCCTGAACCTATCGGCATCCCAGGCAGCATCAGCGACAACCGCTTCACCAAAACAAGG
>CAYZXL010000149.1:0-1905 GCA_964482435.1 uncultured Verrucomicrobiota bacterium | reverse complement strand
TTGTACATACTGGCGGTCTTCGCTGCCTTCTATTTCATTCCGTTCCAGAATGAGGCGGTGCAGCGGTCTGTCTATGAAGCACTCATGATGGCGCAGGACTACGCGCGGCAGCATGTCCTTCTGTGCCTTGTCCCGGCGTTTTTCATTGCCGGTGGCATTGCGGTATTTGTCAGCCAGGCGAGCGTGATGAAGTATTTCGGCGCGCAGGCTAAGAAGTGGCTGGCTTACGGTGTGGCATCAGTCTCGGGTACCATCCTTGCCGTGTGCTCCTGTACGGTTCTTCCTCTTTTCGCTGGCATCTACACCCGAGGCGCGGGCATCGGTCCCGCGACGGCGTTTCTTTATTCCGGTCCCGCCATCAACGTTTTAGCGATCATTTTGACGGCCAGGGTTCTCGGTCTCAAGCTGGGCATCGCCAGGGCCGTCGGCGCTATACTGTTCAGTGTAATTATCGGACTCCTCATGCACCTCATCTTCCACCGAGAGGAAAAGGAGCGAGCGGCCAACACTTCTTCCGTTATTGCGGCTGACCAAGCGGAGAGGCCCCTATGGAAAACGGCTGTCTATTTCGGACTCATGGTTGGCATCCTCGTCTTTGCCAATTGGGGAAAGCCGGTGAATGTCACGGTCGTTCTTGCGGATGGAAGTCGGATTGAGGGGATACGGGCAGGAGAGACGAGCACGCAAGTCCACCTGAAGACCGCTGGCGGCGGCCAGTCCCGCCTTATCGTTGAAAAAGCCCGCATTGCAACGACAGCGTACAGTCCGTCGCTGTACACGACGATCTACCGTGCGCGCTTCATCATCGCGCTGGCATTCCTCGCTGTCTTGATGTTCGTGCTCATCGCGTGGTTCAAGCGGCCGGAACTCAAGGAGTGGACAAGCTCCACGTGGTCTTACGCGAAACTGATTCTCCCTTTGCTTTTCGCGGGAGTTTTGGTGGCGGGGTTTCTCCTGGGGCGTCCCGGATACCCGGCGCTGATTCCGGAGAGATGGATTAGCTCGAGCGTCGGGGGAAACTCCTGGCTCTCGAACGCAGTTGCCAGCGTGGCGGGCGCCCTGATGTACTTCGCGACCCTGACCGAGGTGCCTATTCTTCAAGGACTCCTTGGCTCCGGCATGGGACAGGGGCCAGCCCTGGCCCTTTTGCTCGCTGGCCCTGCTCTTTCTTTGCCGAGCATGCTTGTCCTCCGCCAGATACTTGGCACGCGGAAGACTCTCGTTTACGTTTTCCTTGTCTGCGCTATGGCAACTTTGACCGGAAGGATTTTCGGACAGCTGGCTAAGTGATTTGAAGGCCCCTTTTGTGAGCGCGCGGTACTTATGGCGAAATGAAGTAGATGGACTGTGGAAAACATCGCCAGGAACACACAAGATGAGAGGAGAAACAAACCGTGAACACGAGGCAATCGCAAGGTGATTCCATCGGGGATCATTCGGACGATCCATCGCCGCCGCGGGGGCGCCGCGACCTCCACTGGAAAACAGCTATCGTCCTAATTTTGCTGGCGGCAATTGTGGTGACGATCGTGCTCAAACGGTCCGGGGAGAATCGCAAAGAAGGGGTGCCGGTTTCCTCTCGCGAGATGAAGTTTGAACCGAGCACTATTCTGGCGACGGTCAACAATGACGGAATTACCCTCACGGGTCTTCAGGCGGAATTCGATTCACTGCCTGAAGAGGTTCGAATTCGGTATGGAAGCGGTAAGTACGAGTTTCTCGAGGACCTGATTGTGCAGAACATTCTCCTTCAGGAAGCAAAAAGGTTGAAGACTGACGAAAGTCCCGCTTACAAGGAAGCGCTCGGCGAGCACACCGCGCATGAGGGACACGAGAGGGAGGCGCTTCTAACGGCGCTCTTGAAAACGCAGGTCCTCGACAGAATCGAGGTCACAGAGGAAGAGC
>CAYZXL010000148.1:0-2091 GCA_964482435.1 uncultured Verrucomicrobiota bacterium | reverse complement strand
TCGACCCAAATCCCCCTCAAAAGGTGCGAAAAATCCCTTGTTCCTCAGAGCTGGCTGGCCCTGGGCACTCATCATCAGCGCCGCTGCCTGGCACTTCGCGTTCCACGTCGAATCCAGAGTCACGTCACCAGGCACTCCCGCCATAGCCCTGTAGTAATTTACCCTAAGGACCGTTGCTTCTTCATAAGCGGAACTCGTTCTACCGGGGAGGCATCCGGCAAGACTTCCGTTCCAGTCCATCGGCACTCCCATCGAGGTCTTATATACGGAGTGGAAGAACGTCACTACTTCGGAACGATTACGTGTGTCGACCGTGAGGGATGCCTTCGCATCCTGGCCCCCTGACTTTGCTGGCAAAACGATGGGCTCCGTGATCCTCGGCGGCGGGCCGAGTTGCCCATCGCGGGTAATCTGCGACGCCTCCACAGGCTCCGCCAGAGCGGCTGGCGCGAGAACCCCGAAAATGCACGTAAAAGACAGAAAGCCTACGAGAACTTGCGTTGGACGATTCCTTTGTCTCATATATCGCTCCTCAACCTATGAGCCTGACGGACACGTTTCCATGCGCCCCACTGCGCCGGTTGCAGAGCAACCATCGTGCCAGATACCAGCCGGCGGGGAATTGCTTACCTACCGGCATTGGCCACCGAGATAGTAGTTCAGTCACCTTTTCACTCGGCGTCTTTGCAACGAAGAGGACCCTCGCATTAAGCCGCGTCTGCGCAAGCAGTAGCGAAAGACCAAAAAACGCCCACGTTGTTGACCGAGTCGCCGGGATCACTCCTTCCCCTGGCGGGAGAATTTTCCCATCTCAACCAGCTCATGACAGGGTCAACTGTCTATGAAAGATGGCGGCGAGCGTACGAAAATGAGAGACGCGCATGATGCCGCACATAATTGTACGCAGCGCAGCAAAAGATGGGGCAGGATGCCGATGCAGCACTATGAGCAAAAGCTACTGTCAGCGCCGCAGGCTGAAGAGGAGGAGGCCGAACAGTTAAATGTGGGGGGCAGGAACCCGAGATTCGGCGGAGAATGAATTTTTAGCAGTTCTTCGCCCCCGCCCGATTTCGATTTTGGGCTATGGGTACGTCTCGCCTGCTTGATACGTGGTCCTCGATTGACAAAAAAGCATGTGCCTTTCGACGATTTCCGGACGACAAATCGCATGCAGTTCTTGACATATAGCGTAAATGTTGCCACTGCATTTTGGGGTTACGAAAGCAAGGGAGGAACTATGCGAAGACGACCGAGCAAAGTTGCCGCGAACTACACCGGCCCCGACTTCTCCTGCTATCCCGGCGAGCATATCAAGCAAGACCCTGGGAACTACCTGGCGGGCACAATCCTTGGGCTTCCCCTCGATGGAACCTATCCCCGCCATTTGTCGCGTTCCGCCCCTAAAAGCGACAAAAACTCACGTCCGGATGCTGAGTCGAGCGTGCGAAGCTCAATGGAAAGCGACAGAAGTGTCGTCTTTATAAGGGATGACGACGATGTATATTCAATGAGTGGGTGGTGAAGTCATGGCGTATTTGTATCGCCGGGAACCACTCGACGGCGAGCATTGCGACAGGCTTGTAAACGCGTGCCAGAGTTTCGAGGAAAGGCTTGTCGTTTGGACTTTGGTTGACACCGGGCTGAGAGTCGGGGAACTCGTCGGGTTGAAGAGGGAGGACGTCCAGTGGCAGGAGGAGCGGGTCGTTGTTCACGGCAAGGGCGGTCCATTCGGGCAAAGGAGCAAGATCAGGGTTGTGCCTCTGGCGCCGCGGGTCAAGAGGCTTTTGGAGCTTCATTTTGTGAATAACGAGGGGTTGCGGATGTCTCGTCGGACTGCGCAGAGGATAGTGAAAAAAGTCGCCAACAGAGCGCAAATCGCCAAGCCCGTCACACCTCACGTCCTGAGGCACACGTTTGCCGTGAACTGCGTCAAGAAGGGGGTGAGTACGGCGTCGCTGAAACGGCTATTGGGTCACGAGCACCTTTCCACAACCGAAATCTATCTGAACCTGAGCCCAGAACAGGCGATCTCGGAGTTCCGACAGAAGATGTTATAGGCCCTTGGGCATGTGCTTGGTTGAGTGAGAAGAG
>CAYZXL010000147.1:0-2113 GCA_964482435.1 uncultured Verrucomicrobiota bacterium | reverse complement strand
TGAATCGCCCGCGGGTCTCGAAGACCAGGAGCGCTCCATCGTCGTAGGTGAAGGCACAGATTTCGGTGTTCGGCGTCTCGCCCTGGTCGCGGTCAACGAGGTTGCCCGAAAGGTCCTTGACGTCCACGTAGCCGAACCGTCCGCCCGCCGCTGTTATTTTCACGGGGAGACCTTCATTCAACCCCCACCGAGCGATGTCCATCTGGTGAACGCCCTGGTTGCCCATGTCGCCGTTCCCAAAATCCCAGAACCAGTGCCAGTTGTAATGAACGAGGTTGCCGTTGTACGGCCGCATCTGTGCCGGACCTAACCACAGCTCGTAGTGGACGCCAGCCGGAACTGCCTCGTCCGGTTTGAACCCTATCGAGTCCCGCCGCTTGTAGCAAAGCCCCCGCGCCATGTACAGCTTCCCTATCTCGCCGGCCTGCAGACGGGCGATGGCGTCGCGCCAGTCGCGCTCGGAGCGGCTCTGCGTCCCGACCTGAACCATTCGTTTGTACTTCCTCGCGGCTTCGACCATCTTTCGCCCTTCCCATACGCACCACGACGCGGGCTTTTCAACATAGACGTCCTTTCCTGCTTGACAAGCCCAAACAGTGGCAAGGGAGTGCCAGTGATTCGTCGTGGCGATGCTGATGGCGTGAAGGTTCTTGTCCGCGAGAAGGTCGCGGATGTCCGGGTAGAGCTTTGGCTCGGTCCCGTACTTCTTCTTGACTGTCTCGCTGGGTGGACCGAACACCCGCTCGTCCGGGTCGCACAGCGCAATGACCCTGACCCCGTCAATGTCGCAGAGTTCTTTCACATGGTCTCTCCCTCGACCGTGAACTCCAACGACCGCGACGTTGATCTCGTCGTTTGCGGCATACGCCGACTGCCTCGTCCGAACCGCGGCAACCGCTATCGCCGCACCCGCCGCGCTCTTCGCGCCTTGCCTGAGAAACTCCCTGCGATTCATAGCTCTCATGATTCCATGTCTCCTTCGCTGTAGGTGAACGCGTCGGTTGAACCGAGCTTCGGACGGAAGTCTACACTTCGTTGATGGGACCTTCAAGGAACGATTTCCGGGCTTGGCGTGTCTTGGGGAAGAATGGCAGATGGGGCAGGGGGGCAGAAGAAAGAAAAGAGCCCTCGCCACCAGGACCATGGCTTGTCCCGCAGGCCGCTCAGGCGCCGGGCTTCGGAGGGAGGTCGGAGCCGTCCTTGTGGAGGAGCGGACCTTCTATCCCAAGCTCTAAGATGTCAGACTCCGGCGCGACAACGTCGGGGTTCGGTATGCACGCAGACTCCGGCTCGGGCGCTTCCGGGGGCACTTGCTCCCTGGTTACGTCGTCAGATCTTGGCAAATCGGCCATAGTAGTCCTCCTCTCCCTGCACTATGGGCCCGCGCGAAGCGAGACCCAGGCGTAAAACACAACCTCGATGGCAACCAGAACGAGGATCACCTTTACGCACAAGTAACCCAGAACCGCCCAGCGGACCTTTTTCTCTGTGACCTGGCGGTTCAACCGGACAGCCTCGAGGTGCCTCTTGCTCATCGAATAGAGAACGTCAATGTAACGGTTCTGCTCAAAGTGGTCCAAAAGCTGCCGTGTCATTGGGTGCACCCTGATTTCCTGGAACCGCAGTGCCGCAACGAGAAACCATATACCCGCGAAGGTAACCACGCCAAGTACCGCGTAGGCGATGACAAAAGCAACCTCTGGGAAACCTCTGGCGCAACGCACACACGGGCAAGCTCGTCCACCCCGACCGCGTACAGGCCCAGAATAGCACCCAGCGCGGCCAGGTACCGCCCCACCTTAGCCTCGATTGTGTGAAACCGGGCGAGTTCCGAGTCCATACCAGACTTGGTCAGCGCGTACAACTCCTCGTACTTCCTTAGTCGGTGATCGTCAGGCTCCTTCGGAACTGGCGCCGCTCACACTCCTCTTCGCGGCCTCAACGGCAGTGGCCTTTCGCGAGGCCATGGACCTCTGCCACAATCTAAAGCAAACATACCACATCCGGAGCTCGTGGTTAAGCCCGCCAGCGCGCGCCCAGGCGTGCGGAATGGAGCGGGTGGTTGTGGGGGAGCGAGGGGATGAATGCCGACGAGTGTGGCAGGGGGTTGTTG
>CAYZXL010000146.1:0-2338 GCA_964482435.1 uncultured Verrucomicrobiota bacterium | reverse complement strand
GGGAAAGGGTCTTCAAGTGGAGGTTGACGGGACGAGGTACACCGAAACCAAGAGCTTCACCTGGCAGAAGGGGTCGGGACACACGCTAAAGGCAGTCAGCCCTCAGATAGGCAACGACACCTACCGCTATACCTTCGACCACTGGAGCGACGGTGGGGCAGAGACTCACAGCGTCACGGTCAACCAGGACGGCACCTACGCCGTGTACTACACCCTTTCAGGCACGACAGTCTGGAACGTGAACCTGACCTTGGGCCCCACCTCTGACGAAATCACGTTGACCTGGAGTTCCGTCTCCGCTGAGTCATACTCCATCTTTTACTCCTACGACCTCCTCGCCTGGCAGCTCGCCGACGGAAACGTTCCGTCGGCGGGTGACGAGACTACCTCCTGGGTTGACGACGGCTCCAAGACGGGGGCTGCACCATCCCAGGTGAAGTGCCGCTTCTACCGCGTCATGAAGAATCCATAGAGATTCTCAGGCCAACGCAGGGGGATTCGTCAGCCTTCACCCAACAGATGCGGATAAGCTCGCTTTTGCGATGTGGCCTGGCGGCATGGGGAAAAGTCCGCAGGAAAACCATCCGGAGAAGCATAAGGCTGCGGCGGCAGAATAGGGCGTCTTTTATCGTGTGCAAGAGAGGGTTTTAAGCGCCGCCATAACCTATGATTTTGCAGGGGATTGCGTTCCTGCCAACTCCTGGAGCGTCAGGAGTTATCTCTCCAGCAGGAATCTCCGTCGTGGCACGAATTTTCCTGAAACAAAACTCAGGCAATCCATGCAGCGGGTTCCATAGGAGGCGCGGCGATGAACATTGAAGTTGTTTGCCCACGGGGACACCGGATTCGAGAGGAGAGCGACGGGTGTTTGACTTTCTCTCCCTTCGAAGACGAGCGGCTCAACGTGGAACTGGAATGCTGGAAGTGCGGATTGGCATGGCAGATGTCCTTGAGACTATTCACGTGCGAGAGGAGAAAGCTGGGGGGGCCTGACTTGACCTTGAAGTCGTTCCGCAAGTGACTTCCACGCAAAACCAGACAGTTTTTCCGACATCAATTGCTGAGTCCCGTCGGTGCCCAAGCCGGCCTTTTTGTTTTTTCCCCCGCAGACCCATCCCTTCAGTCTCGGAGGGAAGAAAGAACAAAGGAACCTGCCTTCCGGGATGTGTCACAAGGGCTGTCATCCTCGCCGCATGCATCTGCGTTCATCTGCGGTCCGCTCCTTCCGCGCCCGAGGGAGGCAGTCTGCCGCCCGAACGTGCGGCGTTACCACCTCGGTCAAATTGGGCTTGACATCGCTCGCGGGTCTGGCATAATGAACGCCGGGCAAAGGGACGCGGCGGTTTCGGAAAAAGCAGTGAAACGTCTTTGGGGACACAGCGATCACCGAGCGAGAGGGTTGCTCCCGGGAGAAACCTCGATGATTCTTTCAGTGTTCACGGTTCACGCTTCATGCGCTGTCACACGCTCCGCCATTCCTTTGCAACGCACTTGCTCGAAAGCGGCTGTGACATCCGGACGATACAGGAACTCTTGGGACACAAAGACGTCAGCACGACCATGATTTACACCCACGTGCTGAACAAAGGAGGCCACGGCGTCCGCAGCCCGGTTGATGGGCCGTAAGCCGGTTTATACAGTCTGCATAAATCAGGAGCGGCTGATAGCAAAGAAGCCGGTAAGGGTTGACATGAAAGCCATTACGCGGAAAGACAAGGAGACACGGGAACTTCTTATGCAGAAGGACACAGTCTGTGTTTCCCGTTTTATACAGACTGTATAATTATTGTTCGCTCCAAGAAGAAGGAATAGGAGTGTGCTGAGTGGACTTATTTGTTAGCATGCCGTTTACCCCGGCCTTCAGTGAAGTCTCGCGCGTTGTGATGGACGCAGCCTTCGAGAGAGGGTTGATTCCATACCGCGTGGACCAAGACCACCTGGCCGAGCCGATTGCTCAGGCGATAGACCGTAAGATACGAGAGAGTCGCGTTGTTGTTGCAGACACATCACTGGCAGTAACCCCAACGTCCTTCATGAACTCGGTCAAGCTCAGTCGCTAGGCAAGCCGCTGATAGTCATTTCGCAGGACGAACCCCAGGCTGCCCCGTTTAATGTGCGGTCCTTGCGCATACTCAGATATGACCCGCAGAGAGTCGCCGACTTACAGCGGACGTTGCGAATCGCGTTATCAGAGGCCACTTCGCCAAATGAGAAACTCCGCGCAATGCTTGTCCCCGTGAGTCTCGGGCGTCCAACGACCGAATCGAGGTTTGTCATTGTGGCTAGTGTAGTGTTTCATTCAGATGGTATCTTATCGAAGACCGCTCTGGCACGGCGG
>CAYZXL010000145.1:0-2430 GCA_964482435.1 uncultured Verrucomicrobiota bacterium | reverse complement strand
CCCACGGCAACCGTTGAAAGATACGATCCAAGCGGGGACGTGTGGGAGTACGTGGCGCCCTGCCCAGAGGCACTATGCAGCTCTGCCACGTTCACGCTCAGGGGCGAGATATATGTTGTCGGGGGCTGGATAGACGGTCGCAGGAATGCATGTTTCATTTACTCGCCAGCTACGAATACGTGGAGAGAAGGTCCGAGCATGTACGAGGCCCTGGACGTCGCAGGGGCGACGGTCAGCCTTTCGGAGACAGCGTACGTCATAGGTGGTGAGGGCCCCGCGTTGGAGGCACGAGACCGGGTCGCGGTGCTCGTCCGGGAGGGCGCTGAGTTGGTGTGGAAACCGACGACGCCATTACAGTCGCCCAGAAGCAACCCTGCGGTCACGGCAGGATTGGACGGCTATGTCTACGCCATCGGCGGGGCGTACGAGTGTTGTGGTAGGGGCCACACGAACACCGCGGAGAGGTTGAACGAAGCGACAAAAACTTGGGAGCTCATCGCACCGATGAGTGTAAAGCGCATGGCTGCTCGCGCCGTCACGGATTCTCAGGGGCGCATCTGGGTTGTGGGCGGGATTGATGGCACATCTCCGGTCTACCTGGATTCTGTAGAACGTTATGATCCAGCCACGGGTTCTTGGACAACGATGACGAGCCGGCTTAACACAGGCCGCGCCGGTCATGGGATGGCTATTCTGCCCGGCAAAGGGCAAACCGATGAGCAGCTGCTGTCCATCACCATCCTCCCAGGGACGCCGTGGCAGGTTGTCTATCAAAGCGATTTCTCCACCGACCCGAAGTGGACGACGAATGATTCGGCGAACCTGACATGGGACTCAGCGACAGGCACCTTCCACGGCTGGCAATCGAATCTCGACGGAACCTATGCCTATACTCCGATTGAGTTGACGAGCGGTGCATCTTTCCGCCTCACGTTTGACGCAAGAATTAACTCTGCGCAGTGGTCGGCAGGTTTGACCTTTGGTCTATTCGACCCGCGGTTGATGTACAACGCCGGAGCGGTGATTGATTTCAGCCTGTTCGATGTTGGGTACACAACCGCTCTCTACGCCGGGAATCCCTCCGGGCCGCCGGACTGGGAGGCGAGCAATTGGGAGATCGGCATGTGGTATCGGAATGTCATCGAGTACGATGCCGAATCCAGAGTCATCACCCTTGAGGTGAGGCGAAGAGATAACGGCGCACTTATCGCCCAACTCAGCCTTTCAGGGATAAGCTCGTTCCCGCCGGGGATGGTTTTGCTCGGGGCGAGCCGCATTCACATGGCGGGGTACAACGACGCGGCGGTTGACTTCAACCTCGATAACATAATCCTCGAAGAGTTCTACCAGCCGCCGAAGCGCGAGGTTGAGGTTCTTCCGCTGGCGGGACCTCTCCTCCGGATTAGCTGGAATTCCGAGGTGGGAAAGGAATATCAACTCTGGGCGACATCAGACCTCTCTTCCGGAGAGTGGGTCCCTGTCGGACCGAGAATGGGCGGTACGGGCGAGAAACTCTACGTTGACGATTATGTCGAGACGATGACGCAGGGCTTCTACCGGGTAGAAAGCGCACTGCCTTCTGAAAAGTGACATTTTGGAAGGAGGACTTTCAGACGTGCGCCACGTGAGGGGTCTCGGGTGGGCCTGCAGATGAGTGGCAGATCCGGGTCCGCGCTGTGCTGCCAGCTCCCTCGAGCGCCAGGGGGAATTCGGGCCCCCCAGCAGGGCAGTGGTGCCCTGCGTTACGGGATCTATGTTGCCGTCCCGCCCCAGCGGGACCGAAGCAAGGCTTCGGCACTCTGAAGCTCTCAACTCGCATTGTGAGAGAGCCTTCGAGGCCGTCACGGCTGATGCGGGTAATCGCCGACGGCAAAGCGCAGCCGGGAAAAGCACGACCCCTTGGCAGAGCCATCAGATGCCGCGGAAACACAGCCAGCTGAGTCGAGCACAAGCCTTCCACTAAGCCCTTCGGCTGAATGCGATGCAGAATTCCCGCCACGGTACGTGCGCACGCTCCCATAAGAACAGAAACTGGACTAAATGATGCCTGAGGTCCGGAGAGGTGATCTCGACCTGTGAATATTCGTGCGTCCAAGGCGCGACCGGAGCTGAAGGAAGACAGGGTGCATTCGCAGATCTCAAGTCAGAGAAGGAAAATGTGGAGAAGATGCTTTTGCACTGAACATCGCACGCAGCCATGAATCCCCCAGTTGAAGAACCGCTAACGTTATGCCTGTTTGTTACCGCAGTTGACACAGAATCGCCGCCCTTTGGTCCGCAACTTTGCCGACGCTCACGTTGATTTACCTCCTGCGTGAACAGATGCGACACCATGATCCCCTTTTATTGACCCTTGCATAATTTATCGTACATAGTTGTGTCACAGACGTAGCCCTGCCATTTGGAAGAAGGAGCGGATGAGCCGCGACT
>CAYZXL010000144.1:0-2573 GCA_964482435.1 uncultured Verrucomicrobiota bacterium | reverse complement strand
GCTCTATTCCTCTGGACGCTTCAGAGCACGAACGCGGAGGCAAAAAGGGAAGAAGAAGCTGAGGAGGAACAGGACACCGAGGCGGACGAAGAGGAGGAAGAGGAACCGAAGCCGCGCAAGAAAGCCGGATATACTCTCATTTACGACGTTGCTCGGCGATTTGCTCAGCCGCTCGGGATTCATCTTGAGGACTGGGAAGACCGAATCATAAAGACGGAAAAGGGAGTCGTGCGCCTTCTGCCCGTGAGGGAGCGAGCAAAGCAGCTTTTTGGAGAAGCCGGCGCGGAGGCGGTCGCCGACCAGATTGAAGAAGCTCCTCGAGGGCCGATTCAGTTGAAACTGTTTACCGAGGAAGGCGCAGTTCCGGAGATAAAAGGACGAATGAGGCGGAAAAGGGGTGTGGTTGTCACGGATGAGCAATTGAGTGCTCGCCGTGAAGCGACGACTCTCGATCGTGTGCACGCTGCGATGCTTTTGCAGGCGAGCGGGCGGACGAACGCTCTCCGGGCACTTCTCAAGGCAGAGCAAGAACGCGGTCCGGAATTCCTCCGCCTTGCCAACGCTCTCTCGGCCCTTTATCATAAGGACAGCGAAGAGAAGCGTCTCCTCGACGCAATGCTTCTGGCGGTACCGCGATGAGAGGCGAAGAGTGACCGGTCAACCCTGTCCTCTCCGTTCCGGTAGCGCAAGCTTGCAGCTTGCAGAGAAAGGAGTCGCAGGCAGGCAAGATGCCTGCGCTACTGATGCCTGCGCTACAACGCAGAGCGAGCAGCGACCGACATTGGGTCAGGATACGATGAAAGTGACATACGACAAGGAAGCCGACGCACTGTACATCCAGTTGCTCAAGGGCGAGTACGAATGTCGAGTTGTGCGACTGACGGATGATGTTGCCCTCGATTTCGCGGCTGGAGAAAAGCTTGTGGGGGTCGAGGTTCTTGGCGCGAGCCGGCTTTTCGACACGCCGGATTCTCCTGAGATTGAGCTGAAAGATTTAGCGCCCAAGAAAGTGTCGGCGTAACGTCTTGAGGGGAGACTGCCATGCAACCCTGGCATAAAGTGGTAACGCCTCGGAAGGAAGTGCGTGAGGGGCGGTCTTTTGATCCGAGCGAGTTTGCTATTGCTTTGGAGCAGGTTGTGGATAAGACCGCACCAGAGGATTATCGAGACCCAGTGCAGTTCTTCAACCGGACCTGTTTCACGCGGGCGTTGAAGGAACACATGGGGTTGGTGCTTCGGCGCCTCGCGGGGGAGACGCAGACCACCGCGCCGGTGATGGCGCTAATAACCCAATTCGGCGGCGGCAAGACGCACACGCTGACCGCCCTTTATCATCTGATTCACAACGCGAAGGCGGCGTCTGGCCACGATGGTGTACGGTCATTTCTGAAGGAAGAAGGGCTTTCTCAGATACCTTCGGGGAAGGTGGCGGTTTTCGTGGGGAATGCATGGGATCCCTCGGAAGGGAAAGAGACCCCCTGGCTTGATATTGCACACCAGCTTGCCGGTGCCGAAGGGGCTGCCGCGTTAGGACAGGAAGCAAAGACCAAGGCGCCGGGGACAGACAACCTGAGAAAGCTTTTTGAAGCGGCGGGTGGTCAGGTACTCGTTCTGTGCGATGAAGTGCTCAACTTCCTCAGCCGACACCGCGACAGGGCGGAGTCGTTTCGAGACTTTCTCGCCAATCTCGTGCGGGCGATGACCGGGACTACGGGGTGCGCCGCAATGGTCAGCCTGCCGCAGAGCAAACCAGAAATGCACGACTGGGACCTCCGATGGCAGGAGATTATTGTCAAGGAAGTGGGGCGGGTTGCAAAGCAGCTTATCGCAAACGACGAGACGGAGATTAGCGAGGTCGTGAGGCGGAGGCTCTTCGAGGACCTGGGGAGCGACCGAGTGCGGGGAAACGTCGCGAAAGCCTATGCCGACTGGTGCTTTGAACGGAGGGCGCAGTTGCCGCCCGAATGGACGGCGGTTGACACGTCCACAACCGAGTCCAAGGCCCGAGAACAGTTACGGCAACGATTTGATGTGTGCTACCCGTTCCATCCGGCGACTCTGTCCGTGTTCCAAAGGAAATGGCAGGCTCTGCCGCACTACCAGCAGACCCGCGGAACACTGGCGATGTTCGCGCAATGGATTTCCTGGGCTTATCATGAAGGTTTCCGGCAGGCGAGAACGGAGCCCGTCATTACGCTCGGGTCGGCGCCCTTGCAGGTTTCGGACTTTCGTGCGCTTGTCCTGAACCAGTTGAACGAGGCGCGCCTTTCTGTCGCCATAGAAGTGGACGTTGCGGGTGAGCAGAGCCATGCAAAAGCCCTCGACGCGGATAGCAAGGGCGAGCTGCGCGATATCCACAGGCGAGCAGGGGCAACGATATTCTTTGAATCTTCGGGCGGCATGACCGATAAGGTTGCACATCTGCCGGAACTGCGTTTTGCTCTTGGTGGGCCTGAGATTGACACGACGTCGGTTGATAATGCGGCTTTGAGCCTGGAGTCCAGGGCGTTCTTCATTCGCAAGGTCGGGACGGATGGCTTTCAGATTCGCCATAAGCCAAGAATCAAGAAGGT
>CAYZXL010000143.1:0-2633 GCA_964482435.1 uncultured Verrucomicrobiota bacterium | reverse complement strand
CAACAACCCCCTGCCACACTCGTCGGCATTCATCCCCTCGCTCCCCCACAACCACTCGCTCGATTCCGCACGCCTGCCATCGCTTAGGTGGTGTTGACATGGCCCTCGCAGCGCGGTACTTTCAAATCCGCAGGAGCTTGTGCCCGCAGATAGGACGGCGGGTTCGCGCGTCGTGGCCGAAGCACCTCAGCGCGTGTTTCGGGCAGTAGCTTTAGCGCAGGCATCCATTCCGCGTCGTCCGAACTCCGCCTGCCCCGGCAACTACGTCCAGAGAAGAGAAAATGATTATCGGCGTCATCGGTGGTGCGAGCGTAGGTTCGCAAATTCGCCAGCAAGCTTTCGAAATCGGTAAAGGAATCGCCGAGAAAGGCGCCATCCTCGTCTGCGGGGGCCTTGGGGGCGTCATGGAAGCTGCTTGCCAGGGCGCAAGGTCTGCCCACGGGGTCACCGTCGGGATTCTTCCCGGCAGCGAAACTGCCGACGCGAATCGCTTCGTGAGCGTCCCCGTAGCCACCGGCCTGGGCATTGCCCGAAACGCGATCGTCGTCCGAACCGCCGATGTTCTCATCGCCGTGGACGGCTCCTACGGAACGCTCTCCGAGATTGCCATGGCGCTCAACCTCGGAAAGACCGTCATCCAGTTGGGGAGCTGGCAGTTGCCACAGGCCGGCGACGTTGACCCGAACCTGTACATCTCAGCCGAAGACCCGGCAGACGCCGTCGAGAAAGCCGTTGCCATCGCAAAGGGCCTTCGCTGAACGCGTCTTCAGAGTGCCCCAGCGACCCGGCGAGAAAATCGCAATTGTCTCGACGGGAAGGCGGAATGGGATGATGCGGGTGTACAGGGACTCTGAGGCCGAGTTCCACCGTTAGAAAGGCGCCTTGTGAGAGGTGCCGCGAGCCAGAAATGAGAATCAAACTAATCGCCAACGCTCTTGCCGGAAGATACGACAGAGGCCACTTCCTCGCTGATGCCGCGCACTGCCTCTCCCGGGCAGGCAACCACATTGACGTGGAAATCGCGCAAGCCCCCGGCGAGGGCACCGCCGCCGCTAAAAGAGCAGTCTCCGAAGGCTACGACCTCGTCGTCGGCTGCGGGGGAGATGGCACACTCCGCGAAATCGTCTGCGGCCTTGCCGGCTCCGAAATCACCCTGGGAATCATCCCCATCGGCACCGGCAACGTCCTCGCCCTCGACCTCCGCATCCCCCGAAACCCGCTCGAAGCCTGCCGAGTCATCCTCGAAAGAAACGTCCGCCGAATTGACATCGGCCGCTGCGGCAACAACCACTTCATCCTTGCCGCCGGCGTCGGCTTCGATGCCGAAGTCATCACCAAGACCGACCTCCAGCTCAAGGCAAAAGTCAAAAACTTCGCCTACATCTACGCAGGACTCAAACACATCCTCGGCTTCAAACCCAAAAGCTATTTTCTCGAAGCCGACGACTTCTCCGCCGAAGTCTCCGCCCTTGCCATCGCCATCTGCAACTCTTCCCGCTACGGCGGCTACCGCCTCAAGCCCGACATTTCCATCACCGACGGCCTCTTCGATGTCTGCGTCATGCGAGGAAGGCCGCTCCTCGACGCCCTGAAAATCTCTTCTTGCGTCCTGTATCGCTGGGGAGTCCCACGCCGCAACCTCATCACCTTCAAAACCCGCTACCTGAAAATCTCTTCCGAAGAGGGCGGCCTCGTCCAGAACGACGGCGATGTCGTCGGCAACCTCCCCGCCGATTTCGAAGTCATCGAGCGCGCCATGCCCGTCATCGTCCCCAAAGCCTGACCCCGCCCTCACGGCTCATGTGGGTGGCCAAGGATGTAAATGCCGAAATGCGCCAGAATCTCCACGTAGATGATGAAACCAATCGCATAAACGACCGCCGCGGACAGAAGCCACAACAGGAACCGCGGATGCACCTTCCGACGGGGTTCCCAAATCCGCAGCGATAGCCAAACCATCCCAGCGCCAGCCGCGACAATCAATCCGCAAAGAAGAAGCGGGCCCGCGTCCTGATCCCACCAGGGTGGCCAGTATGTCGGCACCAAGACCATAAAGATCGTCCCCATAAGGTACACCGCCACAAGCGACCCCACGACGAATGACGCAGAAGCCACAAGCCGAATCGGCCGCTCTTTCACCGCCTTCCAAAGGTAACATATACGCGCAATAAGAAGCGAAATGAGAAACCGAGGGCGGAGGCTAACGCTCGATTTCCACAGCCGCACCGACAGCCAGGCCAACCCCACCACAGCCGCGCCGTTGCACGCCGCCAGGAGGATGATTGGCGCCACAATTCTACTTATCCATTCTCCAATGCCTTCAGGCCAGGCGTGCCTCACCGTGTCAACCGAAAGCGCAACAAACCAAGCCACCACGAGGCACGCCGCCCCAAGCACAGGAACCACCACCAACCGAAGCGGCCGCTGCTTCAGCCCCCGCCACAGACGTGGCACGGCCGCAATCACCAGACGTTTCATACCCGTAGTCGCCCAATCCCTTTCTTTGGGTCGCGTGTACTCCGACCCCTCCGCCGCCATGTTACTTCTCTCCAATGTCCAGGTCAAGCGCTTGAACCCTGGAGTTTCCCCAGAATTTGGGCTATATGGGGAGCATGATTTGGGGATCGGCCCGG
>CAYZXL010000142.1:0-3035 GCA_964482435.1 uncultured Verrucomicrobiota bacterium | reverse complement strand
CGCGGACGAATGGCTTGACAGGGTTGGCAAATAGGGATACATTCCGGCAAAAGACATCCAAGATAAGGTGGTCGGATTCCAACCCTAAAAGAGGTGATGACATGAATGCTATGAATCGTCGAGATTTTCTCAAGAAATCCACGAAGGGGGTGGCGGCGCTCGCTGCGGGGGCTGCTGCCATCAAGGCAGGCTGGTCTGAAGTCGCTGCGAGCGATGTGATTCGCATGGCAGTTATCGGCGTGAACGGCCGAGGCCAGGCACACGTCAAGGCTTTTCGTGGGATAAAGGGCGTGCAGGTGGTGGCGCTGTGCGACCCCGACCAGAGGGTTCTCAACCAGGTCGCCAGGGCCACCGGACAAGCCACAGGAAAACCGCCGAAGACCTACGTTGACATTCGCGAGCTTCTTAAGGACAAGGAAGTGGATGCGGTTTCCATCGCGACGACGAACCACTGGCACTCCCTTGCGACAATCTGGGCGTGTCAGGCGGGCAAAGACGTTTATGTGGAAAAGCCAGCCTCCCACAACATCTTCGAGGGCCGAAAGATGGTCGAGGCCGCGAGGAAGTACAGCCGGATTGTCCAGGTCGGCTCGCAGGGGAGGTCCGCGCCGAGCGTGCGAAAGGCGATGGAGTTGCTTCACGGTGGGGCGATTGGCGATGTGTTCATGGCTCGGGCTCTCTGTTTCAAGAGACGGGATTCCATCGGCTTCAAGCCAGACGAAGCGCCTCCTGCGGACCTGAGTTTCGACCTGTGGCTCGGGCCGGCGCCGGCACAATCTTACAACGCGAATTTCGTTCACTACAACTGGCACTGGTTCTGGGATTTTGGGAATGGCGACATCGGCAACCAGGGCGTTCACCAGATGGATACTGCGAGGTGGGGACTGGGCAAGGGCCACGCGGTGAAGGCCAACAGCGCCGGTGGGCGGTACGGGTACAAGGACCAGGGTCAAACACCGAATACCCAGACAGCCTGCCTCACTTACGACGATGGGAAAATCCTCGTCTTCGACGTTCGCGGGCGCGACACAAACGACGAAGCGAAGGTGGGAATCGGCAACCTGTTCTATGGCTCAAAAGGGTGGCTTGCGGTCTATGGGACAGAGGGGCCCTATGACCTGTTCCTCGGCGACAAAAAGGAACCCGAGCCACGACAAAAGGGCGAGGGCTTCGACCACTTTGAGAATTTCATTGAGGCCGTCAGAAAGCGCGACCCGAAGATACTGACGGCGGACGTCGAGGAAGGGCACCTCTCTGCGGCTCTTTGCCACCTGGCGAACATCGCTCATCGGTTAGGCCGCACGGTCACATTCGATCCCAAGACCGAGACGTTCCCCGGCGACGCCGAGGCAAACAAGCTGGCGACGCGCGAATACCGTCCCCCCTTCGTCGTGCCGGAAAAGGTTTAAGGTCCCGACGTTTGGGGGCTCCTGCCCCGAGAAGAATGGTTCATTGTGAAGGGGGGTCCCGAACCCTATCTATTTCGGGATTACCCCCCCCGGGTCAGGGCTGTTGACAAATGTGAGAATGGGGGCGAATATACTCACTGACCGGAGGAAAGATTCCACGCAGACCCGAAGAGCACGCATTATTTGGGAGAACTCTCATGTCCAAACGAAGTCTCAGAACTCCCCTTGAACTCAGACTTGAGGGACCAGGCGTGCGGAACAGTCGAATCTCGCTTGATGACCTCTCGCTGCTCAGCGGACACCTACAGGCGGCGATAAAGAGAGTCGGGCAGGTCCTGTCGGGCGGGGTTCCAAGCACGCAAGCAGGCCGAAAGCCTTCCAGGGTGGAAGCTACGTGCACCCTTCAAGTCGTCAGCATCAAAGCGGGAAGCGTTACTATGCTCTGCGACTTGCCCGTGCAAGCGGAACCTGACATGTTCGGGGACCTAGGTGAGCGGGCGGTTGAATGTTTTGTTAGGGGAATAGGCGCCCTTGAGGAGGATGGCGGAGCTCTCCCACCGGGTTATGACAGAGGCGTGCTTATTGCGCTTGGGGAAGAAGGCAAGCTCTTTGAACGCGGAATCGAAAGGATTTCCTTCAGCCTTAGGACGCGCAAGGAGTGTGTTGCCTCGTCATATACTCCGGAGGTCCACGCGAGGCTCCTCGCGCGAATGGAACAGCCCGTCGAGTCGTCTAAAACCCTTGAAGGCAGGCTTCTCATGGGGGATTTCAAGGAATCGGGGCTGCGCTGTCGCATTCATCCACCTTTCGGCCCTCCTGTCCGGTGCACCTTTCAGGAAAAACACAAAAACGCCATTCTCTCAGCGCTGACCCATTATGTGCGCCTGGTTGGAGAGGCCAAAGAATCTTCCGGCAGGATCCGTGAATTCAAAATCGAGAACATCGAAATCCTGGACACGGAATCCCAGCACATGGGGCAAGAACAAGGCCGGATTCCCTTTTTCGCGCCTACGCAGGATTTGGCAGCCCTGGCTGCACAACAGGGAGTTCAGCCTATCAGCGACTTTCGTCGCCTGGTGTGCAAGCTGTGGCCGGAAAACGAGAGCGTGGACGAGTTCCTTGATACTATTCGAGCGTGGCGCGAGGAGGGCTCTGAAGGAAAGCTGGTATGAACAGTGTGGCCGTCGTTGACACCGATGTCGTTTCGTATCTATTCAGGGACGCCCCTGAGGCCGAATGGTATCGCCCGCACCTGCAAGGGAGACGGCTCGTGGTTTGCTTTGTGACCGTGGGCGAGTTATACTTTGGGGCTCTTAAGCGCAATTGGGGGCAAGAACGCGTCGCTGAAATGAAGCAGTGCTTACGCAATTTCATAGTTTATCCGTTCGAGGAAGCTCTTTGCTTAAAATGGGCTGAAGTAAGGGTAGAAGGGCAAGGGCAAGGCCAAAACATTACCCACGCGGACGCTTGGATTGCCGCTACCGCCTTGCTACATCACATTCCACTCATTACGAACAATGCCAAGCATTTCACTTGGGTGAGAGGCCTTGAGGTGATTTCCGCCACGGCTTGATGCCCGGTTGTCTCAGGCGTTTTCGGGATGTGGAGAAGGCGTTGAAAGAGGCG
>CAYZXL010000141.1:0-3331 GCA_964482435.1 uncultured Verrucomicrobiota bacterium | reverse complement strand
AAGCGCCTTGACAGCCTTCTCCGCCCCCTGCTGAGCGTGGAAACACAGGTCTTCGAGGTAGACACCTTCTTGGGTCGCTTTCGCAAGCGCCAGGTCACTGCGCGCCCTGTTCAGCCACTCTCTCGGATCGTCCGGGGGATAACGCTCAGGCACGATAAACCTCTCTCCCTTCTCGCAAGGCCGGTGCAATAACCAGGCAATGAGTGTTCCGGTATCGCTCCACCTGCTCGGGCGTGACCAGGATGACATCCACAGCCTCGCCTGCTCCATGAAGGCTCAGATATATGTCTCCTGTCAAACGCCCCTGATCGAATTGCCCCCGTTTAACAACGAGCAAATCCACATCGCTGTTCGGCCCCATCTTGCCCCGAACTGCAGAGCCAAACAGGATAATTCGCTCCGGATGGGCCACTTCGACAATTCGGCGAACGATGTCTTGAAGCTTTTCATCGCTCACTCGCTTACTCCTATCCATTTCGCTCACCGTCCCGCTCAAGTCTTAAGACTGTTTGCCCGGGCCGACTCCGCACTCGCAGCACGCCAATGGCCGATGACCTATAGCGCCACGAGGACCTAAAGCCTCTCCCACAAGATACGTTCTACGCGAAAAACAAACTCTAACGGAGTACAATTCTACTCAAGATTGCTCGCGCTTCAACAACGATTGCTGTGACCGTTTGATTTCCCACCTAAGTGCAAAGCGGGGGCAGCCGTGGCTATCATCTAAAGGGCAAGAGTATGCGACAAACGGAAAAGGTCGCCGGAAAAACCTGGACGGTTTTCGGACGGCTTTGGCGAACTTCTCCGGCTTTTCCGGCCCCTTCAACGGCATCCTCGTTGGAGGGGTCGGTGTGGAAGACGGTCGTGGCCCCCCACGCGTCTTCAATGGTCAACTTGCTCGCTTCCTCGCTCAGCATTCCATCCCCAGTTTCGCAGCCTTCAGAGCTTTCCCCCACGTCGGAAAAGCTTCGTGGAAGAAGCGGAGATCGTACTTGCTCATTTGCCTCACGTCTTCCTCCGTCGGAAGCCTCCCCAATTTCCGGGCAAGCTCACGAAGCTCAAGCTGGAGTTCCTTTTTAGTGACTCCTCCGAGCCTCTTTTCCTTCGCTTCTCGACGAACGAAACCCCAGGTCCGCAGCTCGTCCAATTTCCTGCGCGTCATATCAACGTAGCCCTTGTCTATGTCAATCGCTATGAACCGCCGGGCGAGCTTGCAGGCCGCGACGGCGGTCGTCCCTGCTCCGCAGAGGGCATCAAGCACAACGTCTCCCTTGTTAGAGGAGAGCCGGATGATTCGCTCCATCAATTTCTCCGGCAACTGGCACGGGTGAGCGTCCCTGTCCCTCTTATGCCTGATCCTGTGAATGTCCCACCAGATGTCTGTGAGGGGAACCTTCGGGTCAACGCCCTGCTCTTTACGCTTTTTCACGCACGACGCCCTCAGGCAAAAAGCCGGAGCATCTATCGGGCTGACGTCGTCGTAGTTGAACGTGAAATTCGTCGGCTGCTTCGTGTAGAAAAGCAGGGCGTAGTGGGCGGGCATTATCTTCCCCCTGGGTTCCGAGATCGCATCCCATGCAATCCAGTTCTGAGAATAGAGATGCTTGTTCAAAAAAGCGGCGTGATGAACCGCCCACTTCGGAAGGTTGACTACGTATAGCGACCCGGTCGGCTTGAGAACTCTGATATATTCTCTGAGCCATGAGTTGCACCAATCTATGTACCGCTGCTCCTCCTGCTCGTCCTCGTATGAGTTGTAGGCTTTTTCCAGGTTGTAAGGCGGGTCAGCGAACGCAAGGTCAACCGAGCTATCGGGATACTTTTGCAGTACCTCGATGGCGTCCCCGCAATGAACCACGTCGAGAAGCTTCTCGGGAACCTCGTTGCCCCTTTTTGCCGTCTGGGCACTGCACGACAGTGTGGGCGCTCCAAAATCCGCGAGGAGGTCTGTTGTGGGACTTTTCCCGCCGAAGTCTATCCCTTCAAGCGGAATCACCAGGCACGTCGCGTCTTTTCCATCCACGAGCCGGAGCAAAACCTCCAGAACCGGCAGCGAAAGGGTTGTGTAGTTATCTCGCCCCGGCAAATCTCTCCAGACGTCCGAAATGGCGTATCCCGCTGGGTTCATCAAATGCGACTTCCCGCCCCAGTCCTTCAACGTCCGTCCGCAGAAGGCGCAGTATCTGTGCGGGAAACGGACCTTGTTTATCCTGAAGGAGCTTTTCGACTTCGAGAACATAACCACGGCCGCATGCGCTGTCGGAAGCCCGGGCTTCTTCGTCGAGACGCTCGACTCGACCGCTATCCAGTACTTGAAATGGAGGCATCGCATGATAGGCTCAATCATCCTGGGCAACTCGCTCGGAGTCCCGTGGACGAAAAGAACCCCCGTGTTCTTCAGAACCCGAACGCATTCGTCAAGCATCTCCTTGAATGCCGAATCCCCGTCGGTTCTAAGGATATGCGAGCCGACGACGATGGCCGAGTCGAACGAGCAATCCCCAAGGGACCTGAGAGCGTGCAAGTAGGTCGAGTTCTCCAAATATCGGACAGTCATTTTCCCTCGGCGTTACATGTTCCGACTCAGGGAATACAATCTAAATACCGTGGCCGCAGATATCGTCGTCGAATGCACCGTTGCCGTCATGGGGCTCGCGCGTGCGGCGCGAGGAGTATTTTACTTTGGCTTCTGCTCTGCGGACATCTCTTTGACGAACAAATCCTTCCATCGCACCTTTGCCCCGCCGCCGCTGTGGAGCTGAAGGGCGATCACCCCATCGCGCAATGGCGGTTTCAAAACGTCGCCAGCAGGACGGTCGCTGAAGGGCTGCTCGTCAACCAGCTCGGCAGCCTTCAATCCATTCAGATACGTCACGTAACGATTCCCGACGGCTTTCACGACCATCTCATTCCAATCGTTGAACCGGAAAAGCTTTCTCGCGTCCTCCGTCGGTTTCGCAATCCATGCGCGGCCGCCGCTCTCGTAAAGCCCGGCGTTGAGGTTTCGGGGGCTCGGGTCAATCTCCGCCTGAGTTCCGACGATGTCCGTATCCTTCAGGACCGAGCGGAAGAAAAGCCCGCTGTTTCCTTCCGCGTCGCATTTGAACGCGATTCGCACGACGAAATCCTTGTACGTCTTAACCGTCGCCATGTACCCGTACCCACCCGCGTCGCTCGCCCCGACAATCATCCCGTCCTCGACGCTCCATTTCTCTTTCCCGTGCTCTTTCCAACCGGTGAAATCCTTCCCGTTGAATAGCGGCTTCCATCCCTCGCCATATCCCAGGTCAACGATTTGAATATCTTTCCACAGAACCCTGACCGGCGTTTG
>CAYZXL010000140.1:0-3434 GCA_964482435.1 uncultured Verrucomicrobiota bacterium | reverse complement strand
AATCGGCCCCTTGCAAATCAACGACTTACGCCAACAACTGACAAACATTCGCTAACGGGGCCGAAGTCGGGCGCGATGACATCGCGCGGGCAAGTCCGCCCTTGGACAATTGAGAATGTATTCCTCTTTGATGCGCAGACCCTTGTTGACGAGTTGAAGCGCGGCGGCGTGAAGATGGGCGTTGCAACCAGCGTTCGGCAACATCTTTGGGCAAAGGCAGAGATCTATCCGGCACAGCGCAATCAGCTGCTTGAATTATCTGAAGAGCAACGCGAAGCGCTTATGCTATTCAACTCCAGGGCTGGCGGCTAACAAGTCGCTGCAGCGGACCCGGCTGGCGTGCGGGAAGTTGAAGCTTCCGGCGTTCCGGCCCGAGGGGGAGAAGGTGATTGCGCTCCGGGGTTGACGAAGCTCGACGGGGGAGCGGTCGCCGGAGCGGCGCGAACCGGCAGAAGTTAGGGCAGGGCGAAGAAAAGAGAGGAGAGGAAGCATGACAATAGGAGGCAGAATCATGGGTCGGCGAGGTATGGTGTACATCGGCGCTCTTGCCGCAACCGCCATAGTGGCGGGCTGTGGCGGGGGCGGCGGTACGAAAACCCCCTCCCCCTTCGCGGGGACGTGGGCTGGTGTGTGGTCGGGTGGTGGCCAGCGCGGAAATATGTTCATCACCGTAGGGGGTGACGGCGCGCTGAGCGGCGTGATAGAGAACACCACCTTCGGTATGAGCACCTCTGTCACCGGAAGCATCTCTGCGGATGGGTCCATAGAGGCAAGCTACCGTTATGCAGGCGAACCCACTCAGACGGCCGTGGGAACGGCGACGATCGGCGCCAACGGGCACCTCTCAGGCCAGCTAGACACGTTCCTGGGTCAGATGCGAACGGGCGCACTCAGGTTTGACGCGGCTAGGCGGTATCGCAGCCCGCGCCTCGCGCACGGGTTGCTCGGTCATTGGCCCTGACGGCCGGTCTGGCACTTCACGACGACGGACAACGACACGACACCTCCTGTCATTTCCGACGTTAATGCGGTTGACGTAACAGAAAGCACCGCACGAATCGTCTGGACTACCGACGAGCCAGCGGACTCTCTTGTGGACTACGGCCTCGACGAGAGCTATGGTCTTCAGTCCTCGGACGCAGTGCTGGTAACATCGCACTCTATTGTCTTGAGCGGTCTCACTCCGCAGACAACTTATCACTACTGCGTAACATCAAAACATGGCAGCGAGCATTCTGCGACGAGCGCCGACTACAGTTTCACGACGCTTGCCCCGAATCTTCCGCCAGCAGCGAATGACGATACCGCGATTACCGACCAGGGCACGGCTGTAACCGTCGCGGTGCTTGGCAACGACAGCGACCCGAATGGGGACGCGCTCACAGTCAGCAGCGTGACTCAGGGCGCGAACGGCTCGGTCGTCATCAACTTGGGTCAAACCGTCACCTATACTCCGAACGCAGGCTTCTATGGGACCGACTCCTTCACCTACACGGCAAGCGACGGGAAAGCCGGGATGGACACGGCTATGGTGACCGTTACCGTTGAGAGGAAGACCGTCCACATCGCGGGGATAGACATGTCGCTGGGCGTGTCGGGAAAGAACCGGACTGCAACGGCTGTGGTGACAATCGTCAATCACCACGGGAATCCTGTGAGCGGTGCGAAGGTGAACGGGAAATGGAGCGGGTGGGTTAGCAAAAATGTCCAGGGCACGACTAATGGCAGCGGGAAGGTTACGTTCAAGTCCCCGGCCACAAGCGCCAAGACGGGGACAATCACGTTCACCGTCACAAACGTGACCGCGTCGGGATATGCGTACGATCCGAGCCTGAACGCGGAGACCTCTGATTCGGTGAGATGGTAGGCTGCCCGGATTTGGTCACTACGCCGTGCTTGCTCAGCACAGGAAGCCCCGCGCTTCACTGTGGTTGAGAGGGCTCGCGGCTGCTCCCCGACCACTGTGTTGCGACAATGAGGTAATCGAAGCGACCATCGCTCCTCCCGCCGCCGGACTCAACCACGACGAGACGGTTCGGAGAAATCTCCTCCACGTACAGATAGCCTCTGGCTCTCCCGTCGCGTGGGGTGATGTGGGCTGTGTACTCGTGATTCCTGGTCTGTGCGCCGAATTGCAGCCGAAGCCTTATCTCGGCTCGGCCGTTCTGCAACTGGCCGCTTCCGCCTTGGACGTAAACGTTAACGAGTTCCCTGTCATGCGTCTCGGGCCGGGAATGCACGGAAGTCGCGACCAGGGCGATAGTCCCTGTTGCAATCAGCAAATAGGAGATGCACTTCCTTCTTCTCATTTCATCCCCCTTTCAGCCACAGTTTTAATGCCTCGGTTTTTGTTCCGTCTCAAACGGAAGCGATAGCTCGGTGCCTCGATTCACAAATCCAACTATATGCTTTTTTTGCAACAAGAGGAACAGCGTATGCATGATTTTGTGAATCCTGTTCCTCCTGTCTTCAGTTTTATGAGTCTGCGTCATGACAAGGCCCCGCCCCAGGCGCGCGGCGGGCGATTTTCCTGAAAGTGCAGGGCCGCACGGACCAAGAATTCATTTCTCCGAGATAGAAACCAGCAGCGAAGAACGCAAACCAGAACAAGTTGATTTCACCGGCGGGGGGAGGGTACAATTTGCTTCAAACGAAGGCATCATCGTTCGCAAATCAGCACGGGGAGGAAAAGCGGGATGCAAACGAGAGACAGATCACACGCCTTTCTCGCCAAGCTTGTTTTATGCGCGCTGAGTCCTTTTCTCGCCGGGTTCCTCTGCTCTCGTGCTTCTACACAAGAGGACTACTCGGTCGTCAAAATCCTGCCCGACCGGCCACACGCATGGTCTTTCGAAAACCCTGTGCACGTCGCGGTGGATTCGATGGGGAATTTCTACGTCGCGGACAGCAAGAAGGCGACAATCTACAAGTTTGACCCGTCAGGGAGATGCGTCGCGGGATGGGGTTCACGAGGCACCGGGGATGGGCAGTTCAGAGTCCCGGATTGGAGCGCCGGCGGCCCCAGTGGAATCGCAGCGGATTCCTTTGGAAACGTCTATGCCGCAGACCCGCTAAACAACAGGATTCAGAAGTTTGATTCGTGGGGCAATTTCATCGGGAAATGGGGCTCGTACGGTTCCGGTGACGGAGAGTTTGACCGGCCGAACTCCGTCGCAGTGGATTCGTCGGGAAATGTCTTCGTGGTGGATGCCGGCAACTGCAGGATTCAAAAGTTTGATTCGGCAGGGAAGTTTCTGGGGAAATGGGGTTCATCGGGTGGCGGCTACGGGCAGTTTCAATCGCCCTGGGACATAGCAGTGGACACCTCCGGGAATGTATTTGTATCAGACTGCAACGCCAGCAGGGTTCAGAAATTCGATGGGTAAGGCGGGCACATGGTATGCGCTTTCAATAAGCGAGCCGAGAGCAATGGG
>CAYZXL010000139.1:0-3473 GCA_964482435.1 uncultured Verrucomicrobiota bacterium | reverse complement strand
AATCCTTTGCCACAAACCTCTTCAACACCTGGGGAATCGGCCACAAGGAAAAAAACGACGGAGTCCTCATTCTGGTCACCGTTAAAGACCGCGAGTGCCGCATCGAACTCGGCGCCGGCTACGGCACAGCCTACGACTCAGCGATGAAGTCCGTCATTGACAAAAAGATGATCCCCTGTTTCAAAAAAGGGGACTACAGCACCGGAATATATAAAGGCGCCTTCGCTGCCATCGGGAAGCTGACCGGCAAGATCCCATGGGGACCCATATTGATCGGCCTTGTCGTTGTCGTCGTGGTTATCGTGCTCGTCCGGCATCTGGTTCGCGCAGAACGCCCGGAGGCAGTGCGCGGGACTCCGGGTGCGCGCGAAGTAGTGCAGGCACGGGAGGTTCCCGAAGGGGCAACTCCGGGCGGAGGCGTGATCGCCCGAGAGGAACTGCGTCCGGAATCGTCGGAGGTCGAGGACCTGTCCGAGGAACTTCGCAGGACACGCAGAGAGCTTCAGAGGGAGCGACGGTTGGCTGCCCTACGCTCACGACCAGCGCAATCAGACTCGGGCGGGGCCGGCTTTTTTGACATCCTCGGAGGGTTGCTCGACATCTTCGGTTCACTGGGCGGAGGTGGTGGCGGGTTTGGAGGGGGGAGTTCTTTCGGCGGTGGCGCTAGCGGGCGCTGGTGACAGCGAACCCCTGCCGGACGGAAGACGTAACCGCAAGGACTGCCAGCCGTTACGCGGCCCCGTTCCATGGGTGTCCACGCGGTCTCTCTATGATTTAGAACTGGTACGGTGGAGGAGCGAGACCGGGCGATTGACAACTGCAGGAAGAGCTGCCTCGTCTAAAAATGAGCGCCGTGGAGGGGCGAGCTTGCTCCCGCCTTCGAAGGCTCAAGCAGAGCTTGAGCACTCCAAGACCTCAAAGCGCGCGGGATGCAAACCCCGCAGCGTGCAGAGGGCACACAGATAAAAGTGCGGAGGGAAGAGAAACGGGAGCGATGAAAAGGGTAACGAAGGTACTTGTATTCTTCGCACTGTGCTTGCTTGTCGGATGCGGCCGGGAGAAGCCGGGGAAGGTTCTGCGGGCGGATTCAAAGGACCTCAAGCACACGATTATCACCGCGAACCTCGAGGAGAAGATTGTCCCCGGGAAGAACATCATCTACTGCTCGACATTCCAATTAGCCTGGAACGAGCTCCGCGACAACATCGTCAAGGAAGACATCCGCCTCGATGGAGACCCGCCTCTCGTCGCGGTCCTGAACAAGAAGTTCGCCACGAAAGAAGACATCTCCCCCGACTCGTACCTTGCCATGGTCGGCTTTGGCAAGGACGGCATCCTCGAGAAAGTCAACAACTCGCTCAGGTCCAAATTCGGAAACGCCGCCCCGACAGTTACAGAACCCCTCGGCCCCGAAGACATCCTGGCTTACGCATACCTCCTGAAAGACCTCAAGTTCGCCACCCCTTTCGAAAACCTGAAAGAGCCGGTCGAATTTCAGTCGTCACTGGGCACGAGCAACGTCAGAGCGTTCGGCATTAAGGAATTCAACCCGGGCAAACGGAAGCATCAGAAATTGGCAGAGGAGGTGTCCATCTTGGGATACGCCGACGAAGGCGCAGAGTTCGTCGTAGGGCTATCCTCCAAATCCCCGAAGGACGAAATCGTCCTGGCGAAGGTGAAGCCCGCTGAGACGCTCCTCGCGACGCTCCGGTCGGTTCAGAGCGCCGCTGAGCGAAGGGAGTCATGGGATCTCGATTATGATGACACGTTGCAGGTTCCGAAATTGGATTTTGATCTTCGCCACTCCTATTCCGAGCTAATCCGGAAGTTCCTTTTGAACGAAGGCTTCCAGGGCTACTTCATTACCAAGGCTCAGCAGGACATTCGATTCCGCCTGAACGAGAGAGGCGCGATGCTCAAGTCCGAGGCGAGACTTGAGGTGGAGTCCAAGGAGCGCCCCAAGAGGTTGGTGTTCGACGCCCCATTCCTCCTCTACCTCAGGGAAAAGCAGGGCAAACTCCCCTACCTCGCCATCTGGGTTGACAACGCCGAAATCCTGCTCAAGAAGTAACGCTCCACCGCAGTGCTTGAGCTTTCGTCGGCGCGTTCGAGGGCCCCTGCTCCGCGGCAGGTTTCAACCTCCGCGTTTCTTTCGCCGAACCCTCACGGTCTGACGACCTTTTTCAAGTATGTGGCGCCCTTGATGGTCATTTTCCCTCTCAGGAGTTTTACGAGCAATTCGCCATCGCCGCCGTCCCGGAGGTTGCCGTAATAAATGGCGAGAAGATGGAAATTACCGTCGTCCAGCAAGCCCTTCTCCCGCAGGTACTCGATGAAACTTTTCTCTTCGTTCACCAATCCCATGCTCCTGAGGAAGCAATGTCCGACAGGGTCAACAGGATTTTCGGGATTATCCGGTCCATCCTGTCATCCTGTCGAAGTCCTGGCTTCCTCGCTGTCACGGCCGACTTATTCATATCTCCGGGCAAAGTCCTTCAGCAAAAGGCGCATCTGGCTGTGGGTGAGAGCCTTGAGGAACTCGTCCGAGAACTCTTCCGCCGCCTCCTTCTCAAGGCACTCGTCGCAGACGAACTTCGATATCCCCACCGAAAACTGCCGCCCGCACGACTCGCACCTCGGGTCGCAGTCGCAGAAATCCATCCTCATGCCGTCCTCAAATCCGACGGGCATCCCGCACCTATTGCATCTGCCACTGGAGAAAACCTCGGTCATTTTCGCCGTCCGTCGTCCGGGGCTCCATGGGGCTGAACGCAAGCGCCAGAGCCTTTCAACCGCTCAGGCCCCCTTGCGCCCTCGTTTCACCGGTCCGTTTCCCTACTATTTTGTAGTCATTTGGCGCTTAGCCTACCTGTTGACAACAAGCCCAGAAAAAAATAGGCTCCGACTCTCTGGCAGGAGATTAACAGCTTTCCAACCTTCTGTCAAGAAAAATCTTCGCTCTTTTTTCGCTGAAAGCGCCTGCCGCGTCGTGGCGCAGCGGACCGTTTCGCGTCAAGAGAACCGGAACGGGAGGTTGCACAGGCGCCTCCCGGGCCGGACAAAATCACCGCTCTTCGATTCGGTAGAACCTCTGCTTGACGGATGGGCCTATGGGCGCTGGACGCATGGGGGAGGCTTCAGGGATCATGTGAGCGGAAGGTACCGGGGGTGCGCCAGCTGGCCATGATACGCCTTCGCGAGGAGGTCAGCCCAGCGAACACAGAAGTCATCCATGTTCTCGTCGTCCACCGGTCGCGGCTTCGCTGCGAGCGCGAGTGCCCCCAATGCCGGGGCCGCTGCTTGATCCGCATCAGAATAGTGATAACCCTCGACAGCAAATGGCTCATAGTCGACCTTGCGTGCGGAGGGAACGTGCGCCATGTAGGCGACCTCCCACCAGCGGTACTCACCGCTGTGTCCTAGAGACACAGCCGAAAAGCCTTGTTTTGGTGAAGCGGTTGTCGCTGATGCTG
>CAYZXL010000138.1:0-3503 GCA_964482435.1 uncultured Verrucomicrobiota bacterium | reverse complement strand
TCAGAATTCATCCGAAGATACTCGAGTGCGATGGGAAGAAGGCTTTCGCAGTCCTTCCTTACGAGGAGTTCGTCATGATCGAGGAGGAACTCCAGGACTACGAGGACCTCAAGGAGTTGCGTGCGGCGAAAGCCGAGGAAGCGGACGAGCCCACCGTCCCGCTCCGTGATGCAAAGAAGGAACTGGGACCATAGGAACGAACAGCCGCGTCCGGGCGGTGCTGGTGGCGCGGCGCGCCTGACGTTGGCTTAGCCCAAGAAAGGAAATGCAATGAGAAAACTTGAGCCGCCTCTTTCCGAGCTTTCGCTTGCCGAGAAGTTGGACTTGATGGAGAGTCTCTGGGCAGACCTGACGAAAGATGAGAAGGCTCTGAAATCACCCGCCTGGCATGAGACCGTCCTCAAGGATCGAGAGGAAGCCTTCGCCGCCGGCAAAGTGACCGCATCGGATTGGGAAGAGGCGAAAAAAAGGATTCAGAAGAAGGTCTCATGAGAATACGAATCCTCGCCGCGGCCGAGGAAGACCTTGAGGAAGGATACCGATTTTATGAGTCGCAGTCTCCCGGCCTCGGATCGTATTTCCTCGACTCCCTCTATTCCGACATTGACTCCCTGGCATACTTCGGAGGCATCCACCAAGTGGTTTTTGGATACCACCGCCTGCTCTCGAAGCGGTTTCCCTTCGCTGTCTATTACCGCCTCATCGAAAACGCGGTTGTGGTTTTTGCTGTCCTCGATTGCCGGCGGAACCCGAGTTGGATAAGAAGAAGATTGATGGGCAGCTAACCGATCACTCTGGCGGACGGTTGACAGCTCCGGCTGGGGCCCAACCATAGGGGGCTGTCCCGCGACACCTGAGTAGAAGTCCCTCCATGGACCGGCGGGCGGGCACAACCCGCTTGACATCGTTCAAGGGTTTGGCATAATGACAGGCGGATCGAACAATGCGGCGATGTCCGAGCAAAAACAGTCCCGAGTTCTGGGGGCATAGGGATGACCGAGGCGACAGCGCCGCTGCTAACGGCCATTCGAGACGACAGGATGCTACCTTCAGCAGGAACAGCCGGGGCTGCGCTTTCCTCGCACGCGGTTTGCCAGGGACCGACATTCCTCGGCCTCCACGAGAAAATCCGTCAAGCGGCCGTGGAACAAGCTGCCCGCAAGGCGGGGCGTCGTCAAGCGCTCCGGGCAGCACCATTCTCGATTCTTTCACCATTCGCGGTTCACCGTTCACACTTCACGCGCCGTCACACGCTCGGCCATTCCTTTGCGGCGAATCTGGTTCCCGCGGGCTGCGACATCCGGACGGTTCAGGAACTGCTCGGCCACAACCCCGTGCGAACCACCATAGTCTACACCCATGTCTTGAACGGGGAAGGCGAGGGCGTGAAAAGCCCCGTGGACAACCTGTGAGGAAGAAAGCGATGCGTATTATGCGGAAACCGAATAAGACGTCGCCTTTCGCCAACAGTGATCCTAAGCCTTTGGAAATACGTGGATTATCGGAACGCTACAGCAGCGTGTTATCCGGATGCAAAACCCGAAGGCGGGTTTATATGGAAACCGTATAAACAGAAGTTCGACGCATAGTTGAAAAGTCGGGAACTTGAAGAGGAGGCTTAGAGATGAGTAAGAATTGGTTCAGGGGGTTGCTACTTGTTCTGCTGGCTGTGCTTGCAGCACCCGTGGTCGCAGATATCCAGAGTCTGTATGGTCCAGAGATCAGCATTATCTGCTACGGGAAGCAGAACACTTGGATTCGATGTGAAGGAAAGACCTACGACATTCCCCAGCCGACTGTGACACTTCTTCGGACGAACGGCGAGTTCAGTCAGGCTCCGTGTGCTGAAATCGCCAGAGACGCTGAACTGAAGGATCTCTTGAGGCATGCTGAGGGCGTTTTTCGCGATCAGTCATACGACTGCATTCTCGCCTTCCCTGCCTCCTTCTCGTACCAAGAGCGGCTCCAGACGGTTCGACTACTAGGTACGCACGTCGCCAAGGTGCGTATAAGTACGATGTCGGAGATCGCCGCCTTGGGGTACAATCACTACCATCTCCCGCTGGATAAAACGAAAGAACAATACACTACCAAGGTGTTTGTGGTACTTGGTGGTCAGTATATCAGTGCCACGCTTGCAGAATTGGGATACCTCGGGGTGGTCGAGGTGCATGGATCAGTAGGACTCCGCATTGCACCTTCAGCGACTGAAACGCAGGCATACCTGGATGCCATTCCCCGTGTGATAGAGATGCTCTCTCGGCTTCCAGACACCCGCGAGCATCGGTATGATGAGATCGTGATCTCTGGGCTAGATAACTTCGCCCCCATTGTCGAGGGGTTGAAAGCCGACCCTCTCACCCGGACCCCTGTCTCCCAATATACCAACCTTGTGACAAAAGGCCTGCTCACGCAGAGCGCAATGCTGCACGGAAGTAAGGAGACAAAGGATGACCTACTTCTCGTTGCAACCCCGGACTCGAGTTTGGGAATCCTACTTCCAGTTGATGCAACCATGACAAGACTTACACGAGTCAGTGTCAACGCTATGAAGCTCCTACTCGGACCAAAGCAATCGGAACTGCCTGCCGGTCTTCTCGGCGGACACGTCATTGAGATGAAGGATAACATGACGGCGGTACCACAGGGAGGTTTCTTTGAGGTGGTTTCGGCTTTCACCACAATACCGACCCGGAACACGATTGAAGTAATCTTAGGCGAGGCTCCAACACAGGTACTCGTTGCCGAACATACTGGAAGATCCGTTCTTGCTATTCAGAGCGTGCCCTGGACCAGAGACCTGAAGGTCTCAAAGGGGCGTGGTCGCTTTGAGATATCCTTCGACATAGACGCAAACATGATGACGGAGGTGACAATCAAGGACGTTGAAAGCGGAACAGTGCGCAAACATCGAGTAGCTTTCGGCGTCGAACAAGGCGCTCCAGCGGACGCGAAAAAGCGGCGCCGCTGAGCTTTGGCGTTCGTGCGAGGCACGGGGGCCTGAGAGATATTCCCCCCGTCCTGCCGGCCGGGGGGCCGGTCTCGCCGGAAGGAATCTGAAGCGCACCGCTTCTAACCTGTTGTTTGTTCGCGTTCACGGGCGGGCTTGCCCGTCAGGTTTTTGCGCGACAACATCCCCCGCCAACGGCCGACGGGGGGGCAGCCATACGATCACCTTGCCGAGGAGCATCCCTCAAACTCCCGTGACCCTGAAGATGGGTTCGCAGGAGGACACGGCTTCAGGACGCGGGAAAAACAAATGGAAGGAAGCCCGCTGGAAGAGGGAGGATGCAGGCGCGCAGGGCGCGCCTGCGGTACGCGGCGCGGCGGGCGATAGGCGGTCAGCCTCTCTCTTCTTCTTTTCCGGGGGGGCCTTTGTAGAAGTAGCGGTCGAGCATTTTGTGATAGGGGGTGAACTCGGACAGCTCGGCTTTGGCCTGCTCAATCCAATCCTGTGTCAACTGGACTTTCGCGTCGAGGTCGTCCACCTGGTAGAGGAGCAT
>CAYZXL010000137.1:0-3592 GCA_964482435.1 uncultured Verrucomicrobiota bacterium | reverse complement strand
CTTGACACGCGGCGCTCGCGGGAGATAATGGACGGGTTGTCGGAGGAACCAATATGCAGTGTCCTGCTTGCCGAGAACAAATGATTGTGGTGGAGTACGGGCAGATCGAGCTCGACGTGTGCGTGTCCTGCAAGGGTGTCTGGTTCGACGCCGACGAGCTTGAGCTGCTACTCGGCTCGCTGAAGCTGCCGGTGGACAGGCTCGTTCGTGCCTCGGCGGGCAAATCAGCCGAACGCCCCCGGAGATGTCCCTACTGTCGTCGGAAAATGGAGAAAGTGCTCATAGGACCAGGCCCCGAGGGCGGTGAGGTGATTGATAGGTGCAGAAGGGGACACGGGCTCTGGTTCGACGGCGGCGAACTCGATACCGTAGTCAACGGATTGAAGAAGCCCCTGGCGGCAGGCGAAAAGGGCAGCGAGAAGGTCGGTTCGTTCCTTGCCGACGTGCTTCTCACGGGTCGCCGTGAAAGTGGTGGAGATTCCAAGAGCTGAAAAGCGGGTTCCACGACCCGCGAGCCGCGCCCGGGCACAAAAATAGCGAGAAATGGAAGGGAGGACAAAGATGGACCCATTCGAAATCGTTCCGGCTTTAATAGCGGCGGCAATGGCCCCGATGACGATCGTTTTGATTGTGATAGCGGCGGTGGTCGTTCTGCTGATTCTCTGGCTGGTGGCGAAGTACAACGGCCTCGTGCGGCTCCGCGCCCAGGTTCAGAACGCCTGGGCCCAGATTGATGTGCAGCTCAAGCGGCGGTGGGACCTGATTCCGAATCTGGTCGAGACCGTCAAGGGCTACACCAAGCACGAGGCTGAGACACTCCAGAAGGTGACCGAGGCTCGGAAGCTCGCGCAAAGCGCCGCCGGGCAGGGCGTCGCGAAGCAAGCCGAGGCCGAGTCAATGCTCTCCGGGGCATTGGGTCGGCTCCTTGCCGTCGTGGAAGCATATCCCGACCTGAAGGCGAACCAGAACTATCTCGCCCTCCAGGAAGAGCTGACCTCGACGGAGAACAAAATCGGCTTCTCTCGCCAGTTCTACAATGACACTGTGATGAGGTTCAACGCGACTATTCAGATGTTCCCGACGAGCATTGTCGCAGGGATGTTCCATTTCGCCGCATCCGAGTTCTTCGAGCTGAAAGACCAGGCAGCGCGCGAAGCGCCAAAAGTTCAATTCTGACAAGCGTTCACCGCTGAGACCGCGGAGGAGGACTGGACAGGATTGACAGGATTTTCAGGATTATCCGGTTCATCCTGTTATCCTGTCCTACTGTTCCCTTCTTCTCTGCGCTCTCTGCGACCTCGGCGGTTTATAATTCTTGCGTGACAAGCCATGTGGGAACTCATTCGAGCGAATAGACGAAAGTCGTTCATCCTCATCACCATGATGGGCATCTTCATGGTGCTCGGCGGGATGCTCATCGCCGCAGCCATTCGTCCGGGGGCTCGGATGTCGGGCGGGGTCATCGCTCTGATTGTCTGGGCGATTCTGTCTCTCACGAGCTACTACAGCGGCGACTCGATTTTCCTGTCGAGCGTCGGCGCCAAGGAAATCAAGAAGGAGGATCATCCGACTCTCTTTAACATCGTCGAGGAGATGTGCATCGCTTCCGGCTTATCGAAAATCCCTAAAATCTACATCATAGACGATAGCCGCCCCAACGCCTTCGCGGTCGGGCGAGACCCCCAGCACGCATCCGTCGCGGTTACCGCGGGGCTTCTCAACCGGCTCAACCGCGACGAGGTTCAAGGCGTTATCGCCCACGAGCTCGCCCACGTCCAGAACCGCGATATCCTTTACGTGATGCTCGCGGCGATGATGGTAGGGGTCGTGGCGCTGATGGCGGATTTTTTTCTGCGTTACATGTGGTACAGCGGCGGGCGACATAGCAGCAGCCGTCGAGAAAAGGGCGGCGGGCAGGCTCAGGCGGTGCTTCTGGTCGTTGCAATTGTCTTTGCCATCCTGGGTCCGATTGCCGTGCAACTGCTCTACTTTGCCCTTTCTCGGAGACGTGAATATCTCGCCGACGGCTGTGGGGCGCTCTTCACCCGCTACCCCGAAGGGCTCGCTTCCGCCCTCGAGAAAATCTCCGCCAACCCCGGCCTGAAAGAAAAGAAAAACCGCGTCATGGCGCCGATGTACATAGTGAATCCTCTCCAGGAATCGCGCGCCGCGGGGCTTACCTCGACTCACCCACCGACGGCCGACCGAATCCGAATCCTCCGCTCGATGGCAGGAGCATCCCTCGCCGAGTACGAAGCGGCATACGGGGAGGCTACCAAACATTCCATCGTCCCAAAAAGCGCCCTGGAGACTTCTCGCCCCATCGGCATCCGGCCGCCCTGGAAGGAAGAAAAACCCGAAGTCCCCGAGCCGCAGCCGCGCGAGAAAGTCAGACAGACCGGCGACCTCCTCCGAAAGCTCAACAACTTCTTCTTCATCAACTGCGATTGCGGGGTCGTTCTAAAGGTGCCTCCATCGTTCAAGTCCTCAAGGGTACAGTGTCCTCACTGCGAGCGGATGCATGACGTAAGGCGCGGCACGAATGGGCGCCGAGACTGAGCATGAACTGATGAGGCCCCAAGTGGCGTCGGACACAACCGCGAAAGGGCGTTTCGGCCTCTGTCGCCTGGCGGGGAAAGGCAGAGTTCAAGCCGACATTGGGTTTTACCTAATGGCGTGTCCGGGGGTGCTCGCTCCGAGTGCTTCGCGGACCGCAAATGAGGCAAAGGTCAGCGATAATATCCTCGTAATAGAGGGGGGAGGACCATGGGATCTCTCAGAAACTTCTTCAGCAAAGACGACGAGAAACGAATCCTTTCAGCGATCAGGGAGGCGGAGTCTCACACCTCCGGGGAAATCAGGGTCCGGGTTGAGAAAAAAGCGGGCCGGCATCCCATGAGAACGGCGAGGAAGGCCTTTGTCAGACTCGGAATGCGCAAGACCCGACTTCACAACGGAGTCCTTTTCTTCCTGGGCGTCAACCAGCGCAGATTTGTCGTCCTGGGCGATGATGGAATCAACGAAAAAGTGCCGGAGGGGTTCTGGGACTCTGTTCGGGACGTCGCCCAGGAGCATTTTCTGAAGGGCCTTTTCGCAGAGGGACTGGCGGAAGGAATAAAACGAGCCGGCAAGCAACTGGCGAAGTTTTTCCCATACGAGAGGGGAGATATAAACGAACTGCCAGACGCTGTTTCCTACGGGAGGGAGGGACGGCGAAGATGAAAACGAAAACAGAATCAATAGTTGCCGTCATCTGCTTAATCGTGCTCATCGGCCTGGCCTTCGCAGCGAGAGCGCAACGGGCGGCGGTCACACCTCCTGGCAGCCCGCGCCCCATCGCCACAGCCCAGAGAGGCCCGAGCGCTTATCCCCAACCGCAAGACAACTATGTTAACGATTACGCGGGTCTGCTCACGGTACGCCACGCGGGGAAAATTCGCAAGAGCTTCGCCAAACTTGAGGAAAGGCGCGGTGTTGAGGCTGTGGTTGTAACAATCAACTCCATCCGAGATTACCCCACCGGCGATACCACCATAGAATCCTTTGCCACAAACCTCTTCAACACCTGGGGAATCGGCCACAAGGAAAAAAA
>CAYZXL010000136.1:0-3933 GCA_964482435.1 uncultured Verrucomicrobiota bacterium | reverse complement strand
CAGCCCGCCGCCGCGGTGCTGCGCCGAGTTTGCGGTCACGAGGTCATTCTGGATTATGCCGCTGGAGAAAGCCAGCCCGCCTCCGCCCCCCTCAGCCGAGTTCCCGTTGATGGTGTTGTTCTGGACGGTGCCGTTGCACCAGTAAAGCCCGCCGCCGTCGGCCCCGGCCCGGTTCCGAGTTATCGTGTTGTTCCGGATCGTCCCGCCGCAATAAGCAAGCCCACCACCGTCAATCGAGGCATCGTTTCCCGCTATCGTGTTGTTCTCGATCGTCCCGCCGCAATCGCCAAGCCCGCCGCCGTCCCTCGCACCGTTCCCCTCTATCGTGTTGTTCTGGATTATCCCGTTGCACGAACACAGCCCACCGCCGTCCTTCGCGCGGTTTCCCGTTATCGTGTTGTTCTGGACCGTGGCGCGGCAAACGGCAAGCCCGCCGCCGTACCCCGTGTCGGAGCCCCACGCCTCGTTGTCCGTTATCGTGTTGTTCCGGACCGTCCCGCCGCAACCAGAAAGCCCGCCGCCATAGTGCTGCGCCGAGTTTCCGGTGACGAGGTTATTCTCGATTATGCCGTCGCAGTAAGACATCGCGCCGCCGTACGACGCGGAGTTTCCCGCTATCGTGTTGTTGCGGATTGTGGCACGCGTGGGTTTGTCCCACGTGCCGCCCGAGATTCCGCCGCCGCGTTCAGCCATGCCGTCCTTTATCGTGAACCCGGACAGGACGCACGTTTCGTCTTCGGTGCCGGCGAGTGTCACCACGGAGCCGGCCTCGTTGCCCTCAATGATGGTGGCATCCACCACTTGCGGGCTGACCGGGTCGGTGCTGGTGAGGACGATGTTCTTGCCGTTGAAATTGACGTTCTCGAGGTAGGTGCCTTCTGCGACGATGACGGTGTCGCCGTCGGACGCGCCGTCAATCCCTTCCTGAATCTTCTTGAAGGCGGTCTCCCACGACTTCCCGTCGCCAGATGAAGAAACCGAGTCGTCCACGTACCGGGTTGCAGCGACGGGTGAGCCGAGAGAGAAACAAACCAGGAGAGCGACAAGTCTTAGAAAGATATTGTTCATTCGGCGGACTCCCAAGGGTGGACATTGGGTCACATCCTTCACAAACCAGACCGTAATGGTCTTTGAGGATATAACAGCCCACTAAGCTGGGCAAGAGGAAGTGGAGGAAAAAGGTGGCGAAGGAGGAGAGGGCGGAAAAGTCCCGGGGCGGACTGGCGATGAGCAGGAGCAAATCAGCGGATATAGGAGTTATCATGATAAAACAACTAATGTATGTTGACACGGACATGGGAAATCGGTAGGCTACCCATAGTGTCACGTCGGGAGTCACGAGGCGACATCGTCCGGCGGTGTCTTCGGGCGATGAAATCGGAAGCGAGAACATGCCAGAAGAAGCGTGAACGTGGCTTGTTGTCGCCCGCGCGAAACCGAGAGGTCCATTGACATTTGGAGAACAAGAGATGAAGCGGATATTCAGGGACATCACGGAGACGGTAGGGAATACGCCGTTAGTGCGGCTCAACAGGGTTGTTGGTGCAGCGGTGGCGGAGGTTGTGGCGAAGTTAGAGTCGTTCAATCCTCTGTCGAGCGTGAAGGACAGGATTGGCGTGAGCATGATCCGCGACGCGGAGGAGAAAGGGCTAATCAAGAAGGGTACGGTGATTGTTGAGCCGACGAGCGGCAATACGGGGATTGCTCTGGCGTTCGTGTGCGCGGCGAGGGGATATAAACTAATCCTCACGATGCCGGAGACGATGAGCATCGAGAGGAGGCAACTTCTGGGGATTCTCGGCGCCGAGCTTGTCCTGACGCCCGGCGCGGAAGGAATGCCGGGGGCTGTCAAAAAAGCCGAGGAAATCGTTAAAAAGACGCCGAACGCGTTCATGCCGCAGCAGTTCAAGAATCCTGCAAACCCGCAGATTCATCGGGAGACGACTGCCGAGGAAATCTGGAAGGACACGGATGGCCAGGTGGATATTTTCGTGTCCGGCGTCGGGACGGGGGGGACGCTGACGGGGGTGGCGCAGGTCATAAAGAAGAGGAAAAAGACGTTCAAGGCCATTGCCGTTGAGCCGAAGAGCTCTCCAGTTCTTTCCGGGGGACAGCGCGGGCCACACAAGATTCAGGGGATTGGTGCGGGATTTGTTCCGGAAGTGCTCGACGTGTCTCTGATTGATGAGGTCATTCAGGTCGCGGACGAGGATGCCGGCGAGATGGCGAGGAGGCTGGCAAAGGAGGAAGGGATTTTAGCGGGAATATCTTCCGGTGCGGCAGTATGGGCAGCGGTGGAGGTGGCGAAAAGACCGGAGAATAAAGGAAAGCTAATCGTCGTGCTCCTCCCCGACACCGGCGAAAGATACCTGACGACGTGGCTCTTCAGCCGGTAGAGGAGAAACCGCGGAGAACGCGGAGGACGCATAGAGATTGACCGTCGGCTGCGATGGTGGTTTGAGGTTCACCCCCAAAATGAGGAGCGAAGAATGTCGGGAAAGATGTGGATGTTCAGCCCGAACAGCGGTGGAAAGAAGATTCCGGAGATGACGAAGATGTCCACGGAGGCTCGCATCGAACGGTACGCGGAGGAGCATTTTGCCGGTCGGTACACGCGGTTGGAGATACGGTTCCGCGGACAATTCTGCTACATTGACGCCTACAGGGAACCCGAGCCGGACTGGCCACCGCCGGGCTGGCCGGAAAGTCGTGAGGAATACGTGGAGCGCATGAAGAACACACCGACGCACCTTTGCCGGCTGAGACATTTTGGCGGCGACCGGTGGGGGTTTGCATTCTATACTTATTCGAACAACCGATACGAACTGTCGGTGTTTCCATCCGGGGATTTCTTTGGGACGCCGGAGGAGGCGTTTCATGTGAGCGCGGAGATGTACCTTCGAAATGCCTGATCGCCACTCGAGGAGAAACGATATGAAGAAAGTCTGGACTCAGAAGGAAGCGGAAAAGATTGTGCAGGCAATCTGCGAGAGTTATGAGGACGGCACAGGAGTCAACCGGATCGAGGGAAGGAATCTTCCCATTGAGGACAAGATTGTCGAGATTCTCCGGACGCTGTTCGTGATTCTGTTTCCGGGCTACATCGGCAAGTTGACGTTCACGCGGACGAACGTGCGATTTGTCATTGGCGACCTCGTCAATCAGGTCCACGACGAGTTAGTCGAGCAGGCGGAGAAGGCGTTTCGACACCAGTGCCGGATTCGGAAGTGCGAAGGCTGCGATTGCCGGACGATGGCGGAGAAGGTGACTCAGCATCTTCTCAGGAAACTCCCGGCAATAAGGGAGCTGCTCAAGGGAGACGTTGCGGCGGCATACGAGGGCGACCCCGCGGCGAAGTCGTACGACGAGATTATCGTCAGCTATCCGTGCATTGAAGCGATAGCGACGTACCGGGTTGCGCACGAGCTGCACGTGAAGGACGTTCCTCTAATTCCGAGGATTATGACGGAATACGCCCATGGGAGAACCGGAATTGACATCCATCCCGGGGCGACAATAGGAAAGAATTTCTTCATTGACCACGGGACAGGAGTCGTCATTGGCGAGACGACGGAGATCGGGGATAACGCGAAGATTTACCAGGGGGTGACGCTGGGGGCGCTGAGTTTTCGGAAAGATGCGAAGGGGCGAATCATCAAGGGCGGAAAGAGGCACCCCACGATTAAGGATAACGTAACAATCTATGCGGAGGCGACAATTCTCGGCGGGGAAGTGGTGATCGGGGAGAATTCGGTCATCGGCGGGAACGTCTGGCTCACCGAGTCCGTGCCGCCCGGGACGACTGTAACCATCTCCAAGCCGGAGTTGGTTTACAAAAAGAAAGGCGAAGCGGGCGTTTCAAAATCTGGCCCCCAGCGTGGACGACTTGGAAAGGGGAAGCCGTAGGTTGTGACCCGGGCGGGTGCAACGCTG
>CAYZXL010000135.1:0-4133 GCA_964482435.1 uncultured Verrucomicrobiota bacterium | reverse complement strand
GCGGAGTGGCTCAGCCGCTTCTCGCAGTATTCTTAATTTATTGGCTCTTGGTGAGCGTGGTTGTGGTTCGACGGCTTCGGGTGCAGAAAGGAGATGCCTGGCCTATCCTTCGATTGCCCAGAATATCGTTTTGGCGCAGACCGGGACTTCGATGGATCGACGGCTATCGGCTTTTGGAAGAGCTTGGTGATTCCAGCGAGAAGGCGACCATGGTTTTCCGAGCGCGCCAGGAAAAGGACGGACGGAATTATGTTCTAAAAATTCTGAAACCGCAGTACGTGAAAAACGCCGCTATTCGGGAGGGGTTCCTGGAAGAGGCGAAGCGGCTCAGTTCACTGTCTCATCCGTTTATCGTGCGCGCATTGGATGTGGGGGAGGGGAGCTTAGACGATCTCGGAACGGTTGTCCCCTTTTTCGTGATGAATGTGGCACGTGGCAGAAGCCTTCGGCGTCTTATCAAGAAAGGCCTGAGCCACAAGACAGCCCTCCAGATCGTCATGGAATGCTGTGCGGCGTTGAGGGAGCCACATGCTCATCAGATCAGCCACAACGATATTAAACCCGAAAACATCTTCGTTGAGCTTGATTCCCCGAGACAGTCTCTAAGGTGGCTTCAACTCCTGGACTTCGGTGTCTCGACAAACAAAGAAGACGAGACAATGGGCCGAGTGCGGGGTACGCCGTCTTATCTTTCTCCCGAACAAGCACGCGGGGAACATTTCGACGCCCGGTCGGACATCTTTGACCTCGGACTGGTTCTGTACGAGATGATTTCCGGCAAACAAGTGTTTCCGGTGACCACGAGCGTTGCAGACACGATAAGGACAATTGCTTCTGAAGATGAAGTTCAAATTGACGACCGGTTTTTTGGTCCGGAACTCGGACAGATTCTGCGACGAATGTTGAGAAAGAATCGGGACGACCGTTTCCAAAGCGTCACAGAGCTTCGTGCTGCTTTGGAGAATTACTATAGATCGCTTTACGGAGTCTACACGGGGCTCCAGGCAGTTAGGTAGAAGGACGTTGCCAAGGTCAAATGCGAAACACTCAGAGGAAGGGAGGAGGAAAAATGAAAGTGACGGTCAGAGTTATTGGTGTGGCAACCGTGATCGTGCTCATGGCGAGTCTTCTTGTGTCCTGCTCAAGGGTAGAGCCGGTCTACTGGGAGTGGATTGAAAACAGCGCCCAGCGTTACCTCAAAGAATTCGTCTCCATCACGGGCCATGTCATCAGTGCAAACTGGAACACCCAACTGAACAAAGGAACGTTCGTTCTGCAGGACCGCAAAGGCGGAACGGGCACGGTCGAGTTTCTCGATATGAAGGACTGGCGCCACATAAACGAGAGGGTCACAGTTATCGGACAGGTCATCCGAGTTGAGCAAGGGGCGGGGGGAGCTGTTGTCGAGCTCATCAGATACGGTGGTGGGTTCCTGGCCTGGTGGTGGATTCCGGCTGGTATCATTTTCCTCGCTCTGCTCGCTCTTTTGATCTACTTGCTGGTCAAACCTGTCCCATCACCGCCAACCCCTCCGGCTGTGGCGGGTATACCCCCAACGACGCCTACGGCCGTTGCACCTCCGACGACACCTCCGCCCACTACAACCGTGCGAACAGAGGCTACCCAAGAGTATTTCGGCACAATCGCAGTGACACAAGGCGGAGATAAGGGCCGTCAGTTCGAACTCAAGAACCTTGACATGGTTGGGATGATTCATATTGCCAGGGACATCGGTGCACCAGGGTTCGGTCTCCGCGACGGGACCGTGTCTCGGGATCGCCACGCGGCCGTTTACTGGGACAATGCGAGGAAGAAAGTCGTGCTGCTTCCGGAGAGCGAACCCAAGATTGTTGGCGGACTGAAAAAGCCGCCGAATCCCGTCTATGTAACTCGTGGCGGAGAGGCGAAAAAGATAGAGACCGGGCAGGAATTCGAACTTGAAAGTGGAGACGAGGTTCGGCTCGGCGCGGACGTCCTTCGCTTTGAGTTGATCGAGAGAACGTAATGCCGTGAAGATTGCTTTCGGGCTGAAGGGAAGAAGACTGTGTGCAGGGACCTATGGTGGGTTCCTGCACACAGCAGAGGGGTTTTGATGGCGCAGAGTCGAGCATGAGAAAGCGGCATCTCTCTATAGCCGGCGTCTCTGAGGCGAGTAGTCGCCGACAAAGGAATGAGGATTGTCGCGCCGAATGGCTGCGCGATGCGGCGAAAGACGAAGACCTTTTTGTTCCACCATTTTCGAGGTTGCGCGCGATTCTTGTTGTCGCAGACGGAATGGGTGGCAGAGACGATGGAGAGATAGCGAGCAAAGTCGCCGTCGAGGCTTTCCTCGCTGCGATCAGGCATGCTGAGGCGGATGCCAAGGAGCCTCTTACAGACAATACATATAACACACTGGTCAAGCAAGCTTTTCTCAAAGCGAACCAAGCCGTCGTCGAGGCCGTTGCAGGCTCGCATGCGCTGGGTAAAGCCGGCTCTACACTGGCGGCAGCAATTCTGGTTGATGGCACTCTCCTGTACGCGAACATAGGTGATAGCCGCATCTACGTGATTCGGGAAGAGCGGGGAATCGTTCAATTGTCAGAGGACCATTGCGCGCCCCAGGGCTCTCTCACGAAGCGACTCGGCAAGGAAGAACCCGATGACGTTGAGCTGAGAAAGCTTGACCTGGCGGACGGCGATATTGTTCTCCTGGCAACGGATGGCCTCACAAAATCAGTCCCCGACGACGAGATTCTTCTAACCCTACGGACCACAGGTACTCTGCACGAGGGCTGCCAGGCCCTCGTAGACCTCGCCAAACAGCGAGGGTCCACGGACGATATTACGGTCGTTGCACTCGAACATGGCAAGATGACCCGATTGAAGCCGAAGAAATCCCACGTTGCCCGGAGGAGGAGAGCATCAGTGGACCCGAGGCGTGAGCGCAGACTTTCCATTCTCGTTGTTCTCTTGGGGCTCGTCAGCCTTTCTCTGCTTGCGTACATCCTGTTCGTTCTCAGCGTGCCTGACAGGGCTGGCCCTCAGGTTTCCTGGGAAACTCCCTGGGAGCCGCCAGGTCAAGACATACAGCCCCAGACCCAGATTTCAGTCACTGTATGGGACAGCCGTGGCCGAGTGAACCGAAAAAGCATCGACCTGAGTGTAGAGGCGGACGGAAACCCTGTGGAGGGAGACTTAAAGCCGCCAGTCAAGCTCGGCTTGGGCTACATTGCGACATTTGTCCCGAAGACGAGTTTTGGCTATGGCCAGACTGTTACGGTGAGAGCCCAGGCTAAAGACTCGCGAGGGAAGGCCAACGTTCTGAGGAAAACCTTCACTGTTACGAAAGGACCCCTTCCGGAGATTGTTGAGCATCCCAAGCGGCAAACGGCCAAGGTTGGCGAGCGGGTGGAGTTCACTGTGGAGGTAAAGAGCGACACTCCGGAGTCCTACCAGTGGATGAAGAACCATGCGCCGATAGAGGGCGCGACGAATAAGAACTATCCGATTGCTTCGGTCCGGAAGGCTGACGAAGGCGAGTGCCAGTGTGTTGTGACGAACCTTGCGGGGTCAACTCCGTCGAACGTCGCTGAGCTGGTCGTTGACGTGGGTGAAAAGCCCAAGATTGAGTTAGTTGGACCAAACCCCTTCGAACTTGATGTACTCACGGCATACGAGGACCCAGGATGCACCGCCAGTGACAAGGAGGACGGGAATCTGACGGCAAACGTGGAGCGCAGGGGGTCTGTGGACACCGGTAAGCTGGGCGACTACTCGGTGACCTACAGCGTGAAGGACTCGCACGACAACGAGGCGCAGGCTGCGAGGGTTGTGAGGGTGGTTGACCGAACACCTCCCGTGATTACCTTGAAAGGCGATGAGCGGATGGATCTGGAGCTGGGTGGAGACCGCTTCAAAGAGCCAGGGTATGAGGCGATTGACAATTACGACGGGTATATTACTGACAAAGTGGAAAAGAAGGGGGAAGTGGATGACAGCAAGCTGGGAACCTACGAGCTGGTTTACACAGTGAGCGATTCCAGCGGGAACCAGGCTGAACCGAAGAAGCGGACGGTCATTGTGCAGGACACCAAGGCGCCGTACGTGAAGGACTTTTCACCGCCGGGACCGAAAAGAGCCCAGATTGACAC
>CAYZXL010000134.1:0-4544 GCA_964482435.1 uncultured Verrucomicrobiota bacterium | reverse complement strand
GCGAGCAACGCCCCTTACAGCAGATTGAGCCGCTGGATTGAAAGGAGTTGAAGAATGGAGAAGTTAGGCCCTCGCGTACGCGTTCGTGCTGTACAACCCCGACAGGGGTTTAAGGTGCTGTTCACCTTTGATAATGGCACACAGAGAGAAATCGACCTCGAACCCTATCTCCGCGGTCCCATTTTTGAGCCGCTTCGGACGGAACCGGCAAAGTTTCGCGCTATGAAGATCGAAGGTGGCACGATTGCGTGGGACAACGGTGCGGACATAGACCCGGATGTTCTGTACTACAACCTCAAGCCGGCTTGGCGTGAAGAAACCCAGGCAGTCAAGGCGTAAGTTCCTGCGTATTGGGCGGCCGAACAGGTGGTTTACCTGACCGCCTACCGCGCCGACATTTGAAGTGTACAAGCCCGCGGAAACCTCAGCAGCCCCCTCCAGCACCCCACTACCGTCAACGAAAGGCGAAAGTGTTTGACGAGGGTTGTTCATCGGCTACAATTGATTCCGTTCTGTTGAAGCAGGCGAGAGGACGTGTGGCTCGAGGTGCGTCAGCGACGAGAGTTGAATCTCAGTTGAGGAGGCTGAAATGAGGATGGTATTTTGGATGACATCAGTGATTCTTCTTCTCACGAGCAAGGCACTGGGCGAAGAACCGCCAGCGAAAGGAGCGGCCGTGAGCGAAGACCCTAAGGTGCAGGCTGTGATTGATGAAGTCGAAAAAGAGTGCCTGAAGAGCGGCGGGTACGTTTACATGATTGGCCCCGTCAAAGCGAAACGGTTGGCGGAGCTGATTCGTCAAGCGAAGCCAAAGCTTGTCGTCGAATGCGGCACTGCTATCGGCTACTCGGGGCTCTGGACCGCCCGGGAACTCAAGGCGGCAGGCAAAGGAAAACTCATCACCATCGAGATTGCCCCCGAAATCGCCAAAAGGGCCGAGGAGAACTTCCGCAAAGCCGGGCTGGCGGAGTTCGTCACCGTGAAGGTCGGCGACGCGACGAAGCTCGTCAAAGAGATGAAAGGGCCGATTGATTTCGCGTTCATTGACTGCAATGCGCCGAACTATCTCCCTTGCCTGAAAGGTCTGGAGAAAAACCTTGCGCCCGGGGCGACGGTCGTTGCGGATAACGTCGGCGTTTCAGCGGGACAGTTGGGCGAGTACTTCAAATATGTCCGCTCGAAGTACCAGAGCCGCACGGAATGGTTCGATGTCAACTTGCCCTGGTGCAAACGCGACGCAATGGAAATTACAGCCATCAAAAAGCCTTGAACGTGAAGCAACGTGATAACAACACGGACATGAAAGGAGATGCTATGAAAAGGTTTTTCGCCTGGCTTGGAGTTATCGTTGGAGTTGGACTCGCAGCGGGAGGGTGCGGGTGGGGCGAAGATAATGTTGCTCCGCCCGGCTTTACGGCGCTGTTCAACGGAAAAGATTTCTCCGGCTGGAAAGTGCCGGAGGGCGATGGCGGGCACTGGAAAGTCATCAACGGCGTCATTGACTATGACGCCGAAAGCGAAGGAAAAGGCGACAAGAGCCTCTGGGCGGTGGGCGAGCTTGGCGATTTCGTTCTTCGCGTGGACTGGCGGATCAAGGAGACGCCGTACGTAAACCCGAATGTCCCTTACATCTTGCCGGACGGGACACACGCCCGCGACATCTACGGCAAGGAAATGCGGCTCGCGCTTCCCGACTCGGATTCCGGCATCTACCTCCGCGGCTCGGGTAAGAATCAGGTGAACATCTGGTGCTGGCCGATAGGCTCCGGGGAATTCTATGGTTATCGCACGGATCCCTCTCAGCCTCCGGAAGTTCGCGCCGCGCTGACGCCCCGCACGCAAGCTGACAAGCCGGTTGGTGAGTGGAACACATTCGAGATTACAATGCGCGGTGACCGAGTCACCGTCGTCCTCAACGGCAAGACCGTCATTGAGAACGCACAGCTTCCCGGCATTCCACCGCGAGGCGCTATTGCTCTTCAGCACCACGGCGGCAAGCGGGACGGCAAGTGGGTCGGCCCGCCGAGCCTGCTTCAGTTCAAAAACATCTTCATCAAGGAAGTTAGGTGATAGCCCAGGCAACCATACGGCCTCTTAAAGGCCCCCAAACGGAGGATACCGAAGATGAACAAGCAGAAAACGAGTGAGCGAAACGAACCAGCGATTTCCCGTCGAGCTTTTGTGAAGGGCGCTGCCGCAACTGCCGCGCTAACCGTCGTCCCCCGCCACGTCCTCGCTGGAGCGCCCGAAGTGCCTCCCAGCGAAAAAGTCACAATCGCGGCGATAGGTGTTGGCGACCAGGGCAGCAGGGACATGAAGACCTTCCTGGACAGGCCCGACACGAGGATTGTGGCTGTTTGCGATGTGGACGCCGACAACCGCAACGCCGCGCGAGATACCGTCAATGCAAAGTACGGCGACCAGAACTGCGCCGCCTACAATGATTTCCGGGAGCTTCTCGCGAAAGAGAAGGACCTCGACGCTGTGCTGGCGGTCGTTCCCGACCACAACCACGCCGTCATCTCCATGGCCGCCCTGAAAGCTGGCAAGCACGTCTATTGTCAGAAGCCCTTCACCCACACGGTTTATGAAGCAGACAAGCTCGCTGAAGCCGCACGCCAAACCAAGCTTGCGACCCAACTCGGAACCGTCAATCAGGCGAGCGAGGGGCGGCGCCTTCTCCAGGAATGGCTTGAGGACGGGGCGATTGGTGGAGTGCGCGAAGTACACGTCTGGTCGAATAGACCAATATGGCCACAGGGAATTGACCGCCCAAAAGATACCCCGCCGGTCCCGTCAACTCTCGACTGGAACCTCTGGCTCGGTCCGGCGCCGTACCGCCCATATCATCCGGCATATCTACCGCTGGTCTTTCGCGGCTGGTGGGATTTCGGGACGGGCGCGCTTGGGGACATGGGCTGCTATGCTTTCGACATCGTCTTTCGGGTCTTGAAGCTGAAATATCCGACGAGCGTGGAAGGGTGTTGCTCCTGTTTTGCCCCGAAAATGTGGGCGGCGCTGGAGATGAACAAGGAGAGCCTTCCCCAGGCATCTCTAATCCGCTGGCAGTTCCCGGCTCGTGAGGGAATGCCGCCTGTGATGGCAGTCTGGTACGACGGCGGACTCAAGCCGCCTCGCCCGAAAGACCTCGACGAAGGCGAGCCGCTGGGCATCGAAGGCATGTTCTTCGTCGGAGATAAGGGCACCATGATGACTTCGTTCTCCGGAGACAAGCCGAGGTTGATCCCGGCAGCCAGAATGGAGGCCTACAAGAAGCCGCCCCAGACGCTCCCTCGCTCCATCGGCCACCATAGCGAATGGATTCGGGCATGCAAAGGCGGTGAGCCCGCCGGGGCCAATTTCGAGTTCTCGGCGATAGTCACGGAAGCCCTTCTCCTCGGCAACGTTTCTCTGCGAGCCGGCAGCAAAAAGCTCGACTGGGACGGGCCAAACCTGAAGGTGACCAACGTGCCCGAAGCCAACCAGTACCTCCATTGCAAGTACCGCGAGGGCTGGACACTATAGCGTGCCCGTCACCCAGTCGGACGTTTCGGCGGCGCACAGGGGCTTTGGGACGCTCGACGCTGGAATCCGCTGCCGGACGCCTATCGCGTGACCTTCTTTGCGTATGCGGATGGCTGCCACAGCATTGTCTTTTGCCTCACCGGCCCCTGCTCCATTCGCCCTCGCTTCGGGTATGGCCGTATTTCCGTGGCAAAGAAGTTGTGCTTGGGAGGCTGCCTCTACAGTGCCCATGACGGCAAGGCACCTTGTGGGCCGCGCATCCGTGGGCTGGCAACATGCGTGGTGAGGCTCTCGTAGCACGGTGCTGACGTCGCATGGGCATCTTGCTCATGAATCACGGGCGGGACGCCCGTGCCACCATTACACAGCCACGCCCCCTTGTTCTTGAGTGTTGACATCCGTCGAATAGGCTGTTAGCCTTCGCCGGATTTTTGCAGGACGATTCGCCAATGAAGAAGGTGGCATGAATGAACTCTTGGGCGGGGCATGCCTCGTTGTTGACGGGCCGAGCGAACGGATAGGTCACAGGCTCGGTTCTTCGGGTTAGGCATCGAATTTCGTGGAGGAGGAGGAGTGAAAACGATTTTTCGGCTGAGCGTCTCATTAAGTGTTCTTTTCGCGGTCGTATTGTGTGCGCCCTGCCCTGCATTTGCGAACGGGCCATTGCTTTCCGAGGATTTCAACGATGGAGTGGCAGATGACTTCACGGCTGTCGGGGGGACGTGGTCGGTGATCGGGGGTCAGTATCACCAGACGGATGCAACCTTCGGGGCTACATACCGCTCATGGGTGAATGTCATAAGCGCGTACAAGATTGACGTTGACTGCGCGATTGTCTCAGGGCAGGAGGCCAAGGTCATTTACGCCCATGCCGTAGAGGGGGAGAATTACCGTGTTGACTTCTGGCTGAACCAGTCTCGCCTCTCCATTCCGGCATGGGGGCAGCCCGCGAGCACGAGACAGTTCACAGTTGGGGGACTGAGCCTTACCTACGAGGTGCCTTTCCGCGTCGAGATTGC
>CAYZXL010000133.1:0-4618 GCA_964482435.1 uncultured Verrucomicrobiota bacterium | reverse complement strand
TTGCTCGGCTCATAACTCTGCCTAACGTCGCGCGAGCTTATCGCGGCAGGTTAAGAGCCTCGCTGGGGATAGCCACGAGGTGATTGCTATGGAGTTTTGGGACGCGTATTACCTGGAGAAAATCCAGGAAATGAAAGCTCGGCGCAGGGCGGAGCTCGAGGAGGCTGGGAAGCTATGAAAGTGCCGGTCTCCCGCGCTTGCCGAAAATCATGCCCCGGGTTCGAGAGGATAGGAAAGAAAGAGTCGGCCGGCGAAGTCGTGAAGCTGATTCGGCGGTCGGGGGCACGAGGTCCGCCAAAGCTTATCGTTCTGTGCGGGCCTTCGCATTCGGGGAAAAGTACCCTGGCGAGCAAACTCCGCGGCCGTTTCTGCGTCATCAGCTCTGACGAAACGAGAAAGCGGTTAACTGGATGCCGCGTACCCCGTGGGCGGGAGAAAGAAGTCTGGAAGGCGTTCGATTTGCTGAAGCGCGAGGCCTTGCGGCAAGGCCGCGATGTTGTGCTGGATGCCTGTCATATGTCAAAGAGGGCGCGATGGCACGCGCTGCAGGGTCCCAGCAGCCATCACAGGAAGATATGTATCGTTTTCCGTTTGCCTTGGCAGGTTATCGGCGCGCGATGCCTTCGGACGAAAAGGCTGCCCGTTTCAGAGGCAGAGCGAATGTGGAGGGCTTTCCAGGACCTCAAGCCCAGGCGACATGGACTGAAGCTCCAGGGGTACGACGAAGTATATTTCATCAAGGGGTAGAACGCTTGTCCGCTTTGTGGACTGGGAAGAGCTCGTCGAGGCTGCCGTTGCCTGAGCGTTTGACAGATGCGGTATTCGACAAGGCTTTTCGCTACGCCTCAGGCGAAGGGTGAGTTGCGGCGGCGGGTCTGAGCCCGTCGGCCACTGTGCCCCCGATTCGTCATGGAGGACCGCCACAGGAGCAGCGAATCTTGGTCCCATGCTCGTTGACGCAGCACCCGCCTTGGCTTTGAATTCGGGTATCACCCTGCACGCAAGGACGATTTTCTCTTCTTCTGACTTTTCTTCGAGCCCAGCGGTGACGCGCCGCCCCCCCCATGGGCTCGCCAGGACGCCGCGGAGGGAAGCAAGGGAAGGAGCAGCCCACGCGCTTTTTCACCGCGGGAATCGTATGGAGTCTGGGTTGATGCAAGCGAGGGAGGCGCCGGTGCACGCGCTGCCTCGCGCCAGTAATCTTGTCCGCGCTCGTTCGAGGGAAGCAAGGGAAGCATCATTCCAGGCGCTTCTCTACCCCAGCAATCGTATGGAGTATGGGCTGACGCAAGCGAGGGAAACGTTCATCCACGGGCTTCTTTACGCCAGTGGTCTTCTGCGGACTCGTTGAAGGCGAGTAAGAGAGGCATCATTCCACGCGCTTGTCCCCTCTGGCGCTTGTACGGAGGGCGGGTTGACGGTGGGAAGGGAAGCATCATTTCACGCGCTTCTCCACTCGGGAATCGTGCGGGGGATGGGTTGACGCAGGCAAAAAAAGAGCTGATGCACGCGCTGCCTCGCGCCAGCAATCTTCTGGGGGCTTCATGGACGCAGAGGGGGCAAGGACCAGTCCACGCGCTGTCCCTTTGAGGTTGCCTTGGCTTCACAGTCCCCAGTCCTCTCGCCCCAGGGGATGAAGACCAATGAGTACAAAGACTCGCATCCGGCTGACCCCAGTCCTCGCGCCCCAGGGGATGAAAGCACGGTCCCCGCACACCACCGCATCCGCATGCCCGAGTCCTCGCGCCCCGGGGGATGAATCTTTTGAAAAAGCCGCAGGGGAAGGGCTGGCTCTTGCTGAGAACGGCGACCCCTCGCGCGGGCGGGCGCGTCCGCAAGCGGGGAGCTGGGGCTCATCTGGGGTCTGGAAGGGCGAACATAGGGGGCTGTTCATGACTTGGCGGTGGAACGCGGCGCCTTTCTGGGGGCGGCCATCGGAAGAGACCCTGAAGAGCCTGTCGCGGCGGAGGGTCAGCGTGAGGGCTTGTGTGACGCGCCCAGTTCGATGGCAGTTGTGCCTGCTGCCGTCGCCATGTGCCGTTCTTGCTGCCGGCGCAACCTTGCGCTTATGGCCCGCGCCGCCCGCATTCGCCACGGTGACCTCGAATCTGCCTTGGGAGAACCTTGCGTCGCGCCTCTGCCTCGGCCATCAGAGGAGGCGATCGGTCGGCAGCTTCTTGGCTGGGGCAGTCAATTGGCCTTGGGCGTCGCGAGGGTTGGGCGAGCGAGGCTTCTGGCCTTTGCCTCGACGCGCGAGTTTGCAGGCCGAGCCAGCGCCTGCCCTCACCTGGTATCTGCCGTCACGCGCCAAAACACCTCCTGAATTAGCTCCACCCATAATTCTCCCTTGCGGTCTTCGACCGCGCGGTGTGAGCAGGCGAAGGGAGATTAAGGGTGTTCGCTGAAGGAGCAGCGGAGGTGTTTTGGCATGAACGGCTCGAACGGTTCAGAGGGCAGGCGTGGCGTGGTCTCGGCCTTGCGAGGCCTGGGGTCGCGATCCGCCGCAGAAGCAGCGGATGAGATTGCCCGGTGGCCGCACTTGGAAGCCAAGCAGTGCGCGCTCTGCGAAAAGCTTCAGCGGCCTGCGGCTTCGTGCGAGCGGCCCGGGGCTGTGGAAGAGTTGCTGATGAAGGAGGCCTCGAGGAGGCTGCCGTGGCCCGGGTATCCGCGTGCCACGGTCTGCAAGGATTGTTGCATCGACGCGCTGGACGGCCACCATTGCGTGTGGTGGGCGCTGTGCTGGCGCGGCTGAGGGGCGCGCGGATTGGATCCGGTCGGAAAGGGATCGGTGCGACAACGCCGAGGTCTGGGGCCGATGGGCCAAGAGTTATGTGACAGGCGACTACCCGAGCTTGCGACATGCGACTGGGTGACGCGATACTGCAGTCATGGAGGGGGGACGGCCGGTTGTGGCTTTGTCAAGAGACGGGAACAGTCCTTGACAAGGGGGTGATTAAGGACAACGTTCAAGATAGAGGGTTGCATGACTACGGGATTGGATTGCCATTAGGCTGGGTTCTGAAAATTCGTTTATTTCATTTTGTTTATTTTGGGGACGGTATAAACCGGCGAAATGAGAATGTGATTGGCCTTCTTGCTGCCAGGAAACCCAGCTCAGCCAGTGGTTCCCAACCTCGCGTCAGCGCAGTGCGAGGGGCTGGCGGTGTTGACTGCGGTGGCAGTCATTGTGCCGCCGCAACCTGATGATGAGGGCTCAAGGCCGGCTCGCGGAAAAGATTTCGGAATGCATGTAACACCTCACTCGCCGCAGCAGCTCATGGTCTGTTCTCGATGAACCGGCTGTTGGCGACTCCTGCCGGTGAACGGTGTGAACCTTAACCAGACGATGAGAAAACCGAACGACCCACGGGCTCATCGAAAATGACGCACATTGCTCCCGTTCGGGCTCAACAAGAGGGACCCGGCTTCGACGCATTGGCGGTGACCATGTTAAGAGGAAGTGCCCTTTGGGAGAACGAGCCGTCCAGTTTCAGTCGGGAGAGGGAAGCTCCGCCCTCAACACCTTTCTCGAAGCAGGGAACGTGGTAGAAGTCTCGCTACCATTCCGTCTTGCGAAGTGCATCTGGTCCCTTCAGGATTTCGATGAAAGGATTCGTCGCCAGTGTGGCGGGGAAGTTCCTGCTCGCCGATGAAGAAGTCAGGACGACAACCACTTTCTCCATCCCCGCCTCAAGGCATTTTTGAACATTGCCCAGCACGTCGGATTTTCCCGTCTCGATTTCGAACGCGATCCGGCGACCGTCGCGCGAGGCAACAATGTCAATCGCCTTGCCCCCACCTATCGGAACTTCCTCCGAGACCTCGTACCCGTTAGCGCGAAGCCGGTCAGCAATGACCCTGCCCCAGTACCTATGCTCTGGACCTCCATGTCGATCTGATTCGCGCTCGTTGATTCCCAATACCTCTTTTCCTTTATCTGTCAACATCAATGTCTTGATTCTTCCTCTGGACAAAACAACATAAAAAAAACAAACAAGCTCACGACGAAAAAGGGAACGCTGAAGAAAATTACCACGATAAGGAGAAAAACGAAGCCTTCCGTAACGTTGTCTAACTGCTGATGTTGGATGCTGCCAAACATCCATCAAAAATTCCCTTTCCTGCGTTGTCAGCTGAATTGCGCACTTACCCGTTGTCCTATCCTTCTCTTTACCTCCGGCCAGAACAGCTGGAATTCCTCTGTCTTGGCTCGTCTCCGGCGCGGAAATCCCTTCTTTCGCCAGAACAACTTCAGAACAACCTCGAGACAACTCAGAAAGCATGCAGCTGCCTCCCGACAGTCGCTCGCATCTCCGCCTCACATCTTCGTCAGTGACTTCGCCCTTTTTCAACCGCACCAGTGGAAGCTTGATCAGGAACGGAAGAAACCATCTCCCTTGAAGCTTCGCCACAGCCCACCCCACCTCCAATCTATTCAGGTATCCAGCTTGCTCACTGTCAAGATGAAGGCAGTCCTGGATCATAGCGATGTCGCCGCGATGCTTGAGGTTGAAGGCAAAGGTCGTGTAGGTGTTGCCGAGCGCCGGTTTAGAAATCAAGCTCGGATGTTGGTCGAGCACCAGTACACTCTCTCCCAATTCCCTGATCTCACGAAGCA
>CAYZXL010000132.1:0-4851 GCA_964482435.1 uncultured Verrucomicrobiota bacterium | reverse complement strand
CACTTTGGCCATTGCCACTCTCCTCCTCAAACATTCTCAATTGCTCCGCCTAATACATAGCCCAACATCCTGCCCCTGTCAAGAAAAATCGATATTACTCGGACAGACTCCTATCTTATTCCTCGTCAGGCCGGCCGGATTTCGTAAGTGCGATCCCAAACCGCCCCTGTATCCACTCCTCGTGTATCCAGTTTGTACCCAAAAACGTGATAAAACATGGCAGAAATCGCGTGTTCGATGCCAGGAATTTGGAGGCAATTACCGACGAGAGAAGGGGAAAGAAGCAAAGATTTTCTGGACTGTGGATCCAGTCGTCGTGGGTTCGAATCCCATCACTCATCCCACTTTTTTGCGCCGAGGCGATGTGCCAGTTCCTCGTTGAGGTCGGAAATGTGGGCACCGTTGAGCAGTGTTTCTGCGAGAGTATCTTCAACGTGACGGACCGCCCCGGCGACTTTCGATCACCTACCCCCGCTTCGTTGGCATTCCATCCGCCGTCGAGCGCTTGGTTTGTTCACCAGAATCCAAAACCGCAGTGGGCTCTCATCATTAGCTAAACGAGAAACCAAAACAAACGAATGAGCGCCGCGGTCCGCGTCAGGAGGAACTGCTGACAGAACTGCGGCAAGTCCTGGGGCATTGGCGCTCGCGCGCGAAGACCCAATCAGGCGGCTGGATTGACTTCCTTGACGTAGATGATCTTCCCGTCGCCGGTGGAGTAAAAGTCCTTTAGGAATGCCTCTTGTTGATAGCCGCGCTTCAGATAAAACGCGCGCGTTGGCTCGTACTTTTCACGGGAAGAGGTCTCAACGTAGATGCGCTGCCCGCCCTGCCGCGCGATTTCCTGCTCGGTCACTGCCAGCAGCTCTTTGCCAACCCCCCCTCCGCGGAGATGGTTATCAACCGCTATCCAGTAGAGGTCGTAGCTCGCTTTTGTCCCGGCGATGGGGCCGAAACACGTGTATCCGACGACCTTCCCACCTTGCTCGGCGAAAAGAAAAAGGTAACCGCTCTTGATTCCTCTTGCCAACCGCTCCTGAACTAACTCAACCGCAATCTCCACTTCCTCGTCGGAGAAGAATGCGGATGACTCTATGACCCTGCGAACGTTCTCCACGTCGGCAGGTCTCACCTCATCGCGGTAGGAAATCGTTGTCGAATCCATCAAGAGGCACCCATGTTAGCGCTTCGGCTTACTCGTGGGATCGGGCGCTTTACCCTCCCCGGATGTCGCCTAACGGCGACGCATGGCAGGAGGCCCAGACGCGCCTCGCCTTTCCCGCGCAGGCGAAGAATGGCCGGAGGCCCCCTGAGAAGCCGGGGGCTTCTCCCCGTGAGCGCGCTCGAGAATTTCCCTGAACTCCGGGTCGTCCCAATACCTCTCCCAGTCTCTGTCCGTCGCGGGGTCGGCATGCCTCAGCTGTTCGGGGGGCAGTCCCTTCAGGGCTTCCAGAGCCTCCCTGCGCCTGCCCAAAAGCGCCAGGGCGCAGGCCCAATTGTATTTGCCATGTGGCGGCGCGAGGCGAGCAGCCTTCCTGGCCCATCGGAGCGCTTGCTTCGGGTGGTTTGCCTCGGGCTCATAGTAGTGGAGCATAAGCATATGGCTGGCGGCGCTGTCGTAGAGCACCGCCTTTTGATGGTCGCCGCTCGAGCGCCCCGCGAGGAACGCGCAGCCGTCCAAGACCAGCCTGAGCGTTGGGACCGCCACGCGCGGGTCGATCTGCAGCGTCTGGAAGGACAGGACGTCTGGCAGGCCCCGGATGAGGACCCGGAATAGCTCCTCGGTGGCCCCCGCCGGCTGTGTTGAGGCTCGGGGCCGCAGCATCGCCCGGATACGGCGGATCTCCCGGTCGAGGGCCCGCGCCTCACCCGCCCGCAAGGCACTTGTCAGCAGAAGGGCATGAGACTGCGGATCGAATTCTCGAGCGGCGTATGCGTATCGCTCCAACAAAGGGACCGCCTCCGCGTACTTGCGCGCCGTTGCGTACAGCTTGCCGGCCTCCTGGGCGAGGCGCGCGCTGTCGGGATACAGCGCCATAGCGCGCCGCACCAAGCCCGCCGCCCTGCCCACCTCGGCCTCCAAAAGGGGGTGCTCCGGGGGGCGGCGTCCAGGTCGTTCCCACCAGAACAGGCGCGTGTTCTCGACCTCGCGCAGAACGGTTTCGATGTCCTCATCGTTCTTCTCCCTGATGGCCAGCGCCAGATCCCTGTAAGCGGCGGCCAGCGGCGTGTCGGGCCAGGACCGGAGGAAAAGCTCCTCGACCAGGGACATCCGCGCGTGGTACGGTAGAAAGATGGGCTTGTGCTTGACCCCCAGGAGCCTTAGGGCGCCGTTCATCCGTCGCCTTCTAAGCTCCTCCTCGCTGTCCGGCAGATGGGAAAAGGCGACGATCGCCTGCTTTGGGTCGCGGCCGTGGGTCCTAATGTTCTGGAGGACCCAGCGAGTCCCCTCCAGATTCTGCTGGTTTAGTCCTGTAAGGACGACGACGAGGTCGGGGAGTCCAACCGTGCACATGCCGCCAAGTTCTGTCAGCCCGGTCCGTGAATCCACAAGGACATAGTGGAAGTGCAGCGACTCGGCCTGGGCGCGGAAATAATCAACGAGGTTGGCTTTCCGCCTCCTGGGGCTGAGGAGGCGGTTGATATCCAGCTTGGACACATCATAGCCGGCCGCCAGGTCGCCTGCCCTCATGAAGTAGAGGTTCTTCGGCTTGTCTTTTACGGGGCTTATGTAGTCAGCGAGGTCGGGCGAATGCCGGCTCTGGTATGACTTGGCGAACTCAAAGACGCCCCCCCTCGGAGCCGGCTTCTCGGGCTGGAGGAAGTCCATGAACGAAAGCCCCGGCGCCTCGAGGTCAAAGTCCACGACGAGAACTCGCCGCTCACCGGACTCCACCATCGCATAGGCCACGTTGGCGACGGCGAGGGACCTGCCAACGCCACCGCGAAAAGAGTAGAAGGTTACGACTTTCATAGTCTTGCGCCTGCCAGCGCTGGTTCGGCCTTGAAGGCGCAGAACGCCCTTACGGCTCTCCGTAACCCCTCTCGGGGTGCCTTCTCGCGTCGGGGAACAGCTTCGCGGGGAAATAGGACGCTTCTGTACGCCTTCGCCTTATCCGCGAAGGATGGTATGGTTTCGGCAGTGTCCGCGAGAAACCGTCGGATTTCCTCCGGCTTGCCCCGACACGCGGAAAAGGCCCCGTAGAGGGCATTTTCGTCGGCATATCGGGTGAAAAGATGGAGCAGAACGTCCCGGGCTGAGATGGAATGCTTGTTCCCGGCGGCCGTCTTGAGGAAGGCTGGCAGATACTTCAAGGCGTCGTCCAGGCCTATCCCAAGAAGCCCAGCGTAGGCGGGAACCGCGTACTTCGGGTCAGAAAGAAACCTCTGCCAGCAAACGACCGGACTCTTCGGGTCCTGAATCCGTTGCAGGGCCACCATGACATGCAGCAGGAGGTCTCGCTTATAACGCCCGGGGGCTGACTTGAAGAACTCAGGCTCCGCTGACAGGATGCAGAGCAGGTGCGGCCCGCACTCCTTGAGACGCAACTGCTCGACCATCCGCAGGACGCGCGAGAACTCCTCCGGGTCCGGGCTATCGTTGGACGCCTTCCAGCACAGTTTCTTGAGAACCTCGGCCATTCTTTCGCGGAACGCGCCGTCTCCTTCGCGATAGGCACAGACGAGTACGTCCTCGTTCTCCTCCCCGCCGCGGTCATCAATGGGTGGGGGAGGGGGATCAGCGGAAACCCTGCGCTGAACGTAGTCTTCCAGTTGCTCGGGACTCTTCTTATGGATCTCGAGAATCACACGAGGAATAGTGCGCACTCCGCGCCGCTTGTTGGTGCGTTTCTCCGGCATCACACAGCTCCTATTTCAGACAGGCGTTTGGGTTTCCACCGTTCGGGGGCGTCCGTCGTCAGACGGCCACGATACTCAGCCAAATCGAGAAGATTGGCGGTGAATCCCCTGTGGACGTATTCGCTCACCCCGGTTTCTCCGGTCCTCAGGTCCATGGTTACACCTCTGTCCGATCCTGCTCCGGAGGGAAGAAAACAGGGGTTGCTGCCTCTCTCCAGAACGGTCGGGACGTGCGTCTCGGGGACCTCCTCGGGCCGGTATCTGAGCTCCACAAGTGTTTCCTCTCTAAAGCGCTCTTCCCGGGGCATGCTCCGCGCCGCAAGACCCCACCGCAAGCCCAAGAGACTTCTGAGAGCGTCCGGGTCCACCGCACCGCTCAGCTCCTCCATGGGGCTGCACCATGCGATCGGCCGCCCTCCCTGAACGAATCCCCCCAGCCTGGAGGGGTCCACGTCCCTGAGGAAGCTCTCGACGTTGTCCTCCGTGACGCCGCCTGTGAAGGCGCCGCCATAGTTGAGAATTTTGTCCTCGAAAGCACCATATCGAACAATGTGGGCCAGAAAAGGCGCGGCACAGGAGCGCTTCGTCGCCTCCGCGCAGAGGCAGTCGTCATGCACGGCGCCAGCAGCATGCAGGGGGTTCCCGCTGGCATGCCAGACATCCACTAACCTCTTCGCGACCTCCGGTACCTTATCGGCCGCGACATTAGGGTCTGTGTGCCAATTGTGCGCGACAATTGCTCCTTCGTCTCCGCTTTCCTCAAGCTCCTTCAGCCACGCGTCGGCGTGGCGTCTCTGGAACATGTCTTTGATCTCGTCGAGGAAATGAGCCACTTCGGTCAGGTCTCCCTGGTGTCACCAACACAACCAGCACATGCGGCTGAAACACCCTGTCTCTAAATAATACGCGCCAAAGAAACGGCGTCAACCCTTAAACTGAAATTTCGCCATAAGGGCGGGGTTTCCTTGGCCGATGGGGCAGGAGGGGGAA
>CAYZXL010000131.1:0-4953 GCA_964482435.1 uncultured Verrucomicrobiota bacterium | reverse complement strand
ACCATCCCCTCCTGTCCCCAACACTTCCTCTCACCCTCCTACATCCCTCTACCCTGCCTCCTACCGCCTCCTTGTTCCCCAGAGCTGCATGCAGAATAGCTGTTGACTTTTGGGAAAGGGCCGCGTATATTTTCACAGGGAATGGGGGATTAGCTCAATTGGTAGAGCATTTGGCTGGCAGCCAAAAGGTCACCGGTTCGACTCCGGTATCCTCCATTATCGCTCCCTGAAGCGCGGTTTCATCCCGCCTGCAACAACATCCGCCGGAGAGGTTATGACAAAAAGAGTCGCCTTCGCTGTCTGTCTGATTTCAGGCTCGATTCTTCTGAGCGCCCAGGGTCCATTCCTGAAGGAGGAGCGGGCCGGGTCGAGCATCGTTTACCATCTGAAGATTGTCACCGAGGTGGACAACGTTCTTGCCACCTATGTCCGCAGAACACTGTCCGCTGCGGAACGAGAAGGGGCAAAACTCATTATCGTCGAACTCAACACCCCCGGCGGAGAGATGGGCGGCATGTGGAAGATCAGCGATAGCCTTGTCTCCGTGAGCGCCTCCGCCGGCATTCCGACGGTGGCATGGGTGAATAAAAATGGCGCCTCTGCCGGGGCGATGATCACTTACGCATGCCGATACATAGTCATGGCTCCGGGAGCGACGTTTGGAGCGTGCGTGCCGGTCATGATGCGCCCCTTAGAAGAGCCCAAGGTTCTTCCCGAGAAGTACATTTCCTACACCAGGGAGCAGATTCGGTCCATTGCTTCCACAAGCGGGCACGACGCAGACATTGCCGAGGCGATGGTTGACGAGGCAAAGGAGATAAAGTTCTCGGAGAAAATCCTTCCGCCCCGCCGAGAAAACCTCCTCAGAATCCTCAACGAATGGGATAAGGCAACTCCGGAAGAAAAAGAGGAGTTCAAATGGTTTCTTGATTCTTCCGGGCAGTTGCCGGAGGCCAAGAGGGAGGCTCTCAAGAAGTTCCTCCAGGAAGATGCGAGGATCAATCAGAAAGGGAAAATCCTCACCCTGGATACCGACAAGGCGTTTCTCCTGAAGGTGGCGATCGGGAAAGCAGCAACCCTCGACGAGATTTTCGAGCTCAAGGAAATTCGAGACCTCAACCTCGGTCGCCCGCTCGTCAAGACCGCGAGATGGTCCTGGTCTGAATCGGCGGCAGAATTCCTTTCGAATCCTCTGATCAGCAGCCTGTTGCTCATCGGGGGCATCGTCGGAATCGCTACCGAACTGAAAGTCCCCGGATTCGGGTTTCCGGGGATATTGGGAATTAGTTGCATTCTTCTTTTTTTCTTTGCGAACTTTGCAGCCGGGGCTGCGCAATGGACAGACCTGATTCTATTTGTTCTGGGCTTGGCGCTGCTTTTCCTGGAGCTATTCGTGATTCCGGGGTTTGGGGTTGTGGGAGTTCTGGGCATCGTCCTGATTGTCGCCAGCGTCTTCCTGATGCTCCTGAAGGCGCCCGCCCCTTACGTTCCCCCCTCCAGCGGAGACACACTGAGAGTTGTGCGGTGGATGAGTATTTCTCTGATCGTGGCTGCCGTCGCCATATTCATTCTTTTCCGATTGCTCTCGCCGGGGGTTCCTCTTTTCGGCAGGCTTGTCCTGGCAACGTCCCAGAAGGCGCATGAAGGGTACACGGCGGGAGATAGATTCGCCGCCCGCGCGAGCGACCTCCTCGGGAAAGTTGGCGAGGCAAAATCGGTTCTTCGACCAGCGGGGAAAGCTGTCTTCGACGGGAAGCTATTTGATGTCGTCACCGAAGGTGATATGATAGAAGAAGGCGCCCGGATCGAGATTATCGAGGTCAAGGGAAGCAGAATCGTCGTCCAGAGAGCGAAGTAAGAGTGAGACGCGTCTTGCGGGCGGCTTGTCCGAGGCGCCCCGCCCCGCAAGCGGAGAAAGGCGGTCAGAAGTGGAGTGGGTTTTGACTTTTGCCATTCTTGGTTTGCTTTGCGTTTTAGCGGAAGTCTTTCTGCCGGGCGGTGTCCTCGGTGTTCTGGGGTTTTTGCTTATTGGGGCTTCCGTCGTCATGGCGTACCATCGCCTGGAAACGGGAGGTTTCGTCCTTTACCTGGCGGGGCTGGCGATAGTGGGAGGTCTGTTTTTCCTCATCGGCTTGCGCATTATGCCCACCACCCCCCTCGGAAAAGCCCTGTTTCTGCGAAGCACGCAGAAGGACTACGATGTCTCCGTAGCCGGGCGACAGGAGATGGTCGGGAAGGAGGGAATTGCCCTGTCGTTTCTTCGACCGACGGGCGTCGCTGAGATTGGCGGGAAACGAGTCAACGTGATAACCGAAGGAGAATTCATCGAGAAGAATGTGAGAGTCAGGGTGTCTGAGCTGAAAGACAACCAGCTTGTCGTCCGAAGAGCTGGTTCCGAGACGCCCCAACCGAAAGAAACAACGTAATCGTTTTCACTAATGTAATAGGAGGAAGGTGAGATGATTAAAAGTTTTGCCCTACTTGCCCAGGAGGGACGCCCAGTTGACGTGGGGACAATCGTCCTCATCGTCGTGGGTTTCATCGTATTCATTCTGGTGATGATTTTTCTCTATTTCTTCAAGGTGTGGATTCGCGCGCTTGCTTCTGGCGCCCGCGTTTCCATTGGAAGCCTCGTCGGGATGAAGCTGAGGAAAGTCCCACCCCTGGTCATCGTGGACGCGAAGATTATGGCAGTCAAAGCCGGGATTGACGTTTCCACGAACGACCTGGAGACCCACTATCTCGCCGGAGGGAACGTAAACAAGGTCATCAGGGCGCTGATTGCAGCCGACAAAGCGAACATTGAGCTGGTCTTCAAGAGAGCCGCCGCGATTGACCTCGCCGGAAGGGACGTTCTGGACGCTGTTCAGACCAGCGTCAACCCTCGCGTCATTGATGCGCCCAACCCGGCGAAAGGCAGTGACATGGTGGCGGCTGTCGCTATGGACGGAATCTCGCTCAGGGCAAAAGCGAAAGTGACTGTCCGGGCGAACCTTGACAGGCTTGTCGGTGGCGCCACTGAGGAAACCATCATTGCAAGGGTCGGCGAGGGTATCGTCACCACCATAGGTTCCGCGCAAAGCTACAAGCAAGTGCTCGAGAACCCTGACAGGATTTCGAAAACTGTCCTCGAGAAAGGACTCGATTCCGGAACGGCATTCGAAATCCTCTCCATAGACATTGCTGATGTGGACGTCGGCGAGAACGTCGGCGCAAAACTCGAGACGGAGCGAGCAGAGGCGGATAAGCGTATCGCACAAGCAAGAGCAGAGGGGCGCCGCGCCATGGCCTTCGCCCAGGAACAAGAAATGAGAGCTCGCACCCAGGAGATGCGAGCAAAAGTCGTCGAAGCGGAAGCCGAAATACCCAAAGGGATCGCAGATGCTTTCCGAAAGGGACAGCTCGGGATAATGGACTACTACTCGCTCAGGAACATCCAGGCGGACACCTCCATGCGGGAGTCAATCGCCGGGGCGGGCCCGGCCGTGCCGACTGAGCCTTCTGAGCCGAAGAAATGACCAACGCATTCTGCCAGCGCAATGTTCCGTTGGAGCTGGCGGGCGCGAGAACAGCGGAAAATGTAGAAAGGATTCACAGGTGCTCCTGGACTTAGTTTGCAGAGCCGATGCGGGAGATGGCGACATCGCCCAGATCGTTATACTTCTCATATTCGTGCTGATCTCAGTGGTCGCGGGGCTCGCCAAAAAGGCAAGCCAGGCGTCAAAGCGTGGCGCGTTCGGGGGTCGGCAGCCAGGCCCCCGTCCCACAGTTCAAACCCCACCTGAGTCCCGGGTTCCAAGCCTCTCCGATTTCCTGAGGCGCATCAAAGAGATGTCCCAGGGTGGTGAGGGGACGGGCCTTCCTCGGCAGGGAGGTCCCGAACCACCAAAGCCGCCCGCTGCCGTTCCGGTCCCTCCGGGGCCGAGACGACCTGCCGCGGCGCCAAAGCCAATGGCTCGTCCCGTCACAGTCCGGCAGCCCACGTCGAGACAATCGCAGTGGGCAGAAGGCGCAAGAGCGGAGAAGCCTCCCAGCGGTCTGGAACGCGAGATCGTTCGGACCCTGGAGCGAGCGCCGGGGGAGCGCCGGGAGGCTGAAACCCTTGCCGGCCTCGAGGTGGCACTCGAGAAGCCGCCCGCACTCGGGATTCCCTCACCTGATGTCGCTGGCCCTGTTCTGGCAGGAAAGCCAACGCCGGAGGTTCACGCGGTAGCTCCTCAGGCACCTGTTTGGTCGGCCCATATGCTCGGGGAGCACGTTTCAGCGCCGGACCTCAGAAAAGGCATAGTCCTGTCGGAAATACTTGGCCGTCCCAGGGCGCTGCGTCGTGGCGTGCGCGGCGCACGCAGAGTGCCTCCTCAGAAGTGACAGTGCAATTGCTTTTGGGCGCTTGCACTCTATTCCACGCCGGAGTGGCGGAATTGGCAGACGCGCGGGACTCAAAATCCCGTGGGTGGCAACACCTGTGTGGGTTCAACCCCCACCTCCGGCACTCGCACGAGTCACCGCCAGCGGCGGCGCGGAAACAGCGCCCCCACAGGGACGTTGTCCCTCGTGCCCCCACATTGACAGGCGTCGTGGTGTCCGTACCGGGTGCTGAAGGTCGCAGTCTCCAGGACGTCCGACATTCCATGACGCCAGACACGCAAGCTACGGAATCCCTTCGCTGCAATATGCTTATAACCCCGCGCCCTCGCAGTGGATGTCGCGGCGCTCTACCGAGTGTCGTTTTTCCCTTCCGAGTTTGGAGGTGATCGGCCTTCGCTCCCTTGACAGCGCAACGTGTTCTCCACCCAATGCACGACTTCTTCAGCCAGCGAAATCGCTTCCTTATACTCCTCTTCGTTGACCTCCCCTGCCAAACCGGGATATCGCACAATAATGGCAAAGCGGGTGAGCCTCTCTGCTTGTCGAACAGGTTCGGGAATCTCTGTCCCAGCCTCTTCCACTAAC
>CAYZXL010000130.1:0-4990 GCA_964482435.1 uncultured Verrucomicrobiota bacterium | reverse complement strand
CCGGCCCAGCCTTTGCGGTCGTTCCTCCGGTCCAGTTAAACAGCTCGACGATGTCTTCCGCGGTCAAGGCCCGGTTGTATATGCGCACGTCATCAATCACACCTTCGAGGTATTCAGTCACGCTCTTAGCACCGCCGAACCAGAGGTCGCCCGCGCCGTTGGAGTTTATTGCCGAACCAGTGATGTCAACCTGTCCGTCCACGTAAACCGTACGACTATTGGCCGCGGCGTCCTGCACGAGGGCGGCGTGATGCCAGCCCACCGTCACGGTGCTCCCAACGATATTGACGTCGCCGGCGACCCATGTGTTGCTCGGGTCGATCCAGAGTCCGTACCAGGGAGAGATGTCTCGAGACTTGTCCACAATGCCCGCCCAATGGCCGGGCAACGCCGTTACGTTGACCCATGCGGCGAGGGTGTAGCTGTCCGAAGCCGTAAAGGTCAAGTCAGACGAATGCGGCACAACCACGTAGTCATCAACGCCATCGAATTGGACACCGTTGCCAATCCTGCCCGGCGAGAAACTTGCGCCATTTTGAAGCGTCCCGGTATGGTTGTTTCCCGAGGAATCGGACACGGTTGTGCCACTGGTCTCCTCAAACTCCCAGTGGGCGAGAAGTCCTGTGTCAATGTCGGTAGGCGTGTCAACCGCAATCGGGGTGACACCGAAACCCTCCGTTCGGCCGTTCGGCTCACCAAATGCGATTGTCCGGTTTGTCTCCGAGGCCACACCCTGGGGTGCCTTTGCCCCGGCGACCGAAGCGATGACAAGTGAAACTACAAGAAAGGGAAATGGCAATGCTTGTTTCATGATGCACCTCCTTGGCAAGGGGATACTTTCAGGCAACACCATAAACCTTAATCGAGATTTTCGCGGTTTTTGCCTGTGGATGTCAAGGCGTGATAGCAGCGGAGGTGGGCGTGGACCGGTCATCTTTGGAAGGGCGCATCTGTCTGCCGCACAGGCCTGGCGCGCGTGGCAGTTCCAAACGCGCCGACGAACGGCTTGCTCGTGTGGCCAATCGGGCCGAATCGTGCTCACCGATCCGAGAGACATATTCCGCTCGCCCTTTGAATCGGGTGGTGCTGCGGCCAACGAAGTTCCGGACAAGCGGACCGCTCGACTATCCTGAAATTCAAGTCTCGATCAGGAGGCACGGGGCGCGTTCACGCAGTAACGCGTCTTAGCCGGAGATGCTGGCACCGGGACAATCCGAGGCAGGAAGTAGTCGGGGCACAAGAGATGCGAATGGAAGGACAGGGGGCAGTGGAAGGATTTGATAAGAGAACCGGATCCTATTCAGGGCCCAACCCTCACTTACTACCGTCGTGCCCCGGTTGCCCCAAGACGCAACCGACAGTCCCCGCAAGTCCCTGCGGTTCAGTTCATTCAATGGTTTGTCCTTCCCTTAATGGCGTTTCGCTTAACATGTCAAGAAAAAGCCGAAACCTGCCCTCCAACGGGCAAAAGTCGGGTTTGGGCATCCCTGACAGTGCGGTTTTCATAACGCACAGCCGCACGGTCAGCTACAGGAACGCGGTGCCTAATACAGCCGCATATCTTGGCCCAACTGCCGTTTTTTGCTGAGGGTACGACGTTTCAAGCACTGCAAAAAAGATGAGCCATCCAGATGCGGGCCGGATGAAAGGTGGGACCTGTAAATCTTTGTCGAGTATAGTCTATGTCTTGTGGATCGTTGCGCGTGCGCACGTTTCGTGTCGGGAACCACGGCTGGGGGAAATCATCTTTCTTGCGAGGCGTTTCTCATTTCTGCTTGTCCAGGTGGCCATTTTGCTCGCTTTATCTCACCTGAAATCGCTGTGTTTGGTTTGCCATAAAGGAGGTTGGGTTGAGGCGACCGGACAAAGCGAGTCCAAGTGCGGGTGTGGATGAGGGACAATCCCATTGACGGCTGCCTACCACATGCGGGAATATCGTTGCGGGGAAAAGCGGGAGGCCATTGGCCCCGAACGGTTGCTGATAGGGTTGTGGTCTGTGGCTCGGTCCCCGACTGGCAGGTTGCGCAAGCCGCAGGGCAGAGTCAGACCTACGAAGGCTTCGACGTTTGCCAAAGCGAATCTCCGTGCAGATGAGAGGGACAGGAGCTTTTCTGATGACAATATTCGGGAAGGCGATCGTACAGCTTCTTGCTGCCGCTCATATTTTCCTGACCTGCGGCGGCAACGCCTTTGCCGAAGACATTCCACTGGCCTCGCAATACCCTGACCACTCACGTTTGCTGCTCTACCGCGATGCCAATGCAATCGAGCACCCGGTGAAGACGCCGGCAGACTGGGCACGTCGGCGTCAACACATCCTCGAAGGCATGCAACAAGCCATGGGGAGACTTCCGGACCGTGGAAGGTTGCTGCCCTTCGACGTCAAGGTCCTCGAATGCGTGAAAACCGAAGACTTTGAACGACAAAAGATTTCCATGACCATCGAAGAGGGCGACCGACTGAACGCTTACTTGTTCGTTCCGAGAGGCTTGAAGAAGGGACAGAGGGTTCCGGCGATGCTGGCATTGCACCCGACCAATCCTCTGGGCAAAATGCCTACAGCCGGAGTGAGCGAAGGGGACATGCCCTATGGGCTGGAACTGGCGAAGCGGGGCTATGTCGTTCTGGTGCCGGACTATCCTTCCATGGGCGAAGAAAAGGACTACGACTTCGAGAAGGACCGTTACGCCTCCGGCAGCATGAAGGGGATTTTCAATCACATGCGGTGCGTGGACTATCTTTGTTCACTCGTCGTGGTGGACCCGAAGCGCATAGGCGTGATCGGCCACTCGCTCGGCGGACACAATGCAATGTTCGTGGCTGTCTTCGACAGCCGCCTCAAGGTCATCGTGTCGAGCTGCGGCTGGACGCCGTTTCACGATTACTATGGCGGCAATATCGCCGGGTGGACCAGCGACCGTTATATGCCCCGACTGCGAGAGGTCTATAAGCTCGACCCTGACCTTGTGCCCTTCGATTTTTACGAAGTAGTCGCCGCTTTAGCCCCGCGGCCATTCTTTTCCAATTCGCCTCTGCACGACGAAAACTTCGACGTGAGCGGCGTCAAGAAAGCGATTGTCGTTGCTGCACAGGTTTACCGCTTACTTGGCGCTGCCGATCGGTTACAGGTTCGCTACCCCGATGTGGGCCATGCTTTTCCCCCGGAGGTGCGTGAGGAGGCGTACCGGTTTATTGACCAGGCGATAAAGGAGTGAATCTCCGGGCTACGCCCATGATTTGCTCAGGTTTCTGCGACCTTAGGGGAACGGTGTCGTTTCTTCTGCCAGCGAACATTGCAGGCAATTTTGTTTGCGTCTGAGGTCTTATCGTTCTATAAGGATAGGGGGGTCCTTATGGCGAAGCGTCCTTAGCTACGCTGGCAAGCGCCCATGGGGAATTCGTTGCCTGAGGAAAAAGATTCGGGAGAAGCGGGTAGAAGGGCCGTCATGTCGCGTTTTATCCGGGGTGTGCTCGGTCTTGCGGAATACTCTCTCGACAGATGAAGGGAGCTACAGATGAATAAGAGCAACCTGACCCGGCGGCAGTTTTTGACCGCGGCATCGGTCGGCGCAATCAGTGCTGCCGCCTCGCGGACCGTACCAGCTTATGGGAACGTCAGTAAGAAAGCTGGCACGCTGGCAATCCTCGGTGGCGAACCTGTTAGAAGCAACAAGGGCTGGCCTCCGTGGCCGTACTGGGATGAAAAGGTCGTTGACTCAATAGTCAAGACCACAAAGAGCAGAATCTGGTGCAGAATCCAGTCTGCGTCGGGCACCGTCCCCACGTTCGAAAAGAAGTTTGCCCAACTCGTCGGGACGAGGTTCTGCGTGGCAACGGGCTCCGGGACTCAGGCACTGCACACTGCGGTGGAGGCACTTGGGATTGGCGCCGGAGATGAGGTCATCACCTCACCCTATACTGACCCTGGCACCATCGCTTCCATTTTGGCGAGCAGGGCTTTGCCTGTTCTGGCGGATTTAGACCGGGAATCTTACCAGCTCGACCCCGACGACGTTGAAAGGAGGATCACCGAAAACACAAAGGCCATTATGCCAGTGCACATAATGGGGCAGCCCTGCAACATGGGAACAATCATGGCGATTGCCAAAAAGCACAATCTGAAGGTGATCGAGGATGCCTGTCAGGCGCACCTTGCCGAATATCAAGGGAAAAAGCTGGGAACGATTGGCGATGTTGGATGCTTCAGCTTCCAGTCCAGCAAGACAATTGCCTGTGGAGAGGGCGGGGCAGTCATCGGAGACGACGAAGAACTCATGGACAGGTGCTACACTGTCCATAACCATGGCACCTCTCGCCGGGGACGCACGGAAGTGGCGGGACCAAAATACCGGATGAATGAGTTTGAAGCGGCGGTTTTACTGGGCCAATTGCCTGGTGTCCAGGAGCGATTCGCTCGCCGAAACGAAAACGCTGCGTATCTCAGCTCCAGGCTCAAGGACGTTCCGGGGATTTCCCCTCAAAAACTCTACGAGGGGACAGCCAGCAGCTCCTTCTACCTGTATGCGATGACGTACCGAAAGGAACACTTCAACGATGTGGACCGCGGCCTGTTTCTCAAGGCAGTCCATGCTGAAGGCGTCAGTCTCGACGGATATATTGAGCAGGGGTTGCACAGGGAACCATGGGTGGAGAACATCCTGAGTTCAAAGGTCTATCAGAAAATGTTCTCCAAAGAGAGACTGGAAAGATACCGCGAGGAGAATGACTGTCCCAATTGCGATAAGGTTTGTCAGGAGATGGCCATGATTTGGGCTTCGGGCCCCTTGCTCGGAACCAAGGAGGACATGGACGACATCGCCAATGCCATCATCAAGGTCTATGAGAACAGAGATAAGCTTAGCTCGATATGATTACAGAACCGCGCGCGGTCTTGTTAGCACGCGCATTGCTCAGGTGTGCTCGGCATAGGGAAGACCTCTCGCAAAGCCGCGAAGGACGCAAAGATGGGGACATCGGGAATTCTTGGCGT
>CAYZXL010000129.1:0-5117 GCA_964482435.1 uncultured Verrucomicrobiota bacterium | reverse complement strand
TAACCATGACCGGAGAATATACCAAACCAAATTACACACTTTTCTTGACATTACCACGAACCAACGGGCAGGCACATCGCGCTTGACATCGCTCCAGATTTCGGCATAATAATAGCCAGATCGAACGATGTGGCGATTTGCGAGGAAAAAAAGTCCGAAGTTTTGGGGGCTTAGGGATAGCCGAGCCGGCGGCGCGGTCCTTGGCGGGGGCGGATCACACCGGAATACGACAGCGCGATGAGCCGCCGGACCGTAAAGGGCAAACACCGGGTCCTATCTCGAGTCCGGAATGTTGTTCCACGTACAAAGGAGCTGACGATATGTCTTCGGCAAAACAACAAATAACCAAGATTGTTCAGGAACAGCCTGACGACAGCACCTACGACGCGATTCTTCGTGAACTGGCCCTTGCCCGGATGATTGACCGGGGCCTGGAGGACTCCGAGTCCAAAAGGACCATCAGCGACGACGAGATGAAACAGAAAATCAAGACATGGCGGAAATAAACTGGACGGCTGAAGCTGAACGATGGCTCAGGGATATCTACGACTACATAGCTCAGGATAGCCCCGAATCAGCCAGTCGGGTCGTAGATGGTATTTACGAGAAGGCGCAATTGCTCCGGCGCTTTCCGGGCAGGAATCGCTATGATATATCGGAATAGAGGGATGCAAATATGAGGTACAAAATCGCATTAAGAAAGACCGAAGAAGGATATAGTGTGTCCGTGCCCGGGTTGCCTGGGTGCTGGTCCCAGGGGGAGACGGAGGAGGAGGCCACTGCGAATATTCGGGAGGCCATCAAGGAATATCTCACGGTGGCTGAGGAGTTGGGCGGGGACGCGATCGTGAAGGAAGTGGAGGTCCCCGTTTAATCTTGGGAAGAATCCAGGGAGTCAATCATCGTCGAGCGGTTCGGGCGCTGAAGAAGGCTGGGTTTCGCATTGCGCGAGAGGGGAAGCATATCGTAATGACTGATGGGGTCAGGATTCTTACCATTCCCCGCCGCAATCCCATAAATGCTTACACCATGGGAGAAATCGTGAAAGACGCTGGGCTCACGCGCTCCCCTTTCTCTCGCCAAGGTGCCAAGAGCGCAGGGAAGCATATGGTGCCGCCGCTTTTTTCTTGGCGACCTTTGCGCCTTTGCGAGAGCCTTTCCTGCACCCGCTTTTCCTCGCCAAGTCGCTGAGACCGCAAAGGGAGCATAACATCGCCCTTGACATCGCTCCAAATTTCGGCATAATGACAGGCGGATCGAACGATGGAGCGATTTCCGAGGAAAAAGAGTCCGAAGTTTTTGGGGGCTTACGAATGAGCGCGCGAATAGCGCCGCTACTAACTGCCTTTCGAGATGGGACAGGCTTACCTTCCACACGGGCAACCCCCGCCGCCGAGCTTGTACGTTCAGTGATAGTGAGCGATTCGTGCCGATTGGAACCGCGAAGGGAAGAGACTCTGTGGCCAAGCCAAGCGTTTACATCGAGACCTCGATACTGAGTTACCTGGTGGCACGTCCCACTGCCAACCTCCTGAGTGCAGCTTGCCAACAGGTTACGTCTGAATGGTGGGATGGCAAACGTCATCTGTACGATCTTTTCACTTCTGAGCTTGTCATAGCCGAAGCCAAAGCCGGCGACCCTGACGCCGCGGCGAGGAGGCTGGAATTACTTCGGGGAGTTCTAGAACTGACGATTTCCGATGACGTCAAGCGCCTGGCCGTAGCTTTCATAGCGCAAAGAGCACTTCCAGACAAGGCCCAGGCGGACGCAATTCACATCGCCGTTGCGGCCGTTCACAACGTTGACTATCTCCTTACGTGGAACTGCCGCCACATTGACAATCCAGCGACGAAACCCGCCGTCAGGGAAGTGTGCATGAGCGAGGGGTATCGCTGTCCAGAAATCTGCACGCCTATTGAGATTATGGAGGCTATACGATGAACGATGAGATTTTGACGGAGGTCTGGCAAAACAGGGATGAGTTCGCCAGGCGACACAATTACGACATCGAGGCCATGGTGGCGACGCTTCGGGAGATGGAGCGTCACCCGTGGGGCACCGTCACCGACAGGAGCAAAAAGACACCGAACAAACGGCTTCGTAAGGACGCCGCCTCGCGGCGCCGGTGAACACAAGACACTGCACGCCTGTACACTTCGCTGATACCTGAGTAGAAATCCCGCCGCGAACCGACGGGGAGGCACACCGCGCTTGACATCGCTCCAAATTCCGGCACAATGAGAGGCGCATCGAACGATGGAGCGATTTCCCAGGAAAAAGAGCCCGAAGTTTTGGGGGCTTAGGAATGACCGAGCAAGGAGCGCTGCCACGAAATGTGGAAGAACCGCGAAGGCGTCCAGGCTGTCTCAAAGGGAGCCAGTTGGTGCGCCGTGGTCCTGGCATTCCTGTCAGGCGTGGCAGGGATATGCACTCTGGTCGCCGCCCCTTCAGGGATCGCGAGTTCCCTCGCGGTCGGTTTCGCATTTCTCTCTGCGCTTGCAGGGATCCTCGCCTTACTTGCGGGCCGGCAAAAGGAAAAACTTGAAGAGGCGTTCAAGAGAACCCCCCCCGACATCGATGTAGGCATCAAGACAGGGGAAGAAGACCAAGAATTTTACGTGGTCGTAGAGCCGCAGAACAGAGTACCCTTCGAGTTCCAGTGGCTCGTAGTTACAGGCAACAATCAGGTTATTTCTGGATTACAGTTAGACTGGGAGAAGATATTCCCCGACGAGCAGTACAAGCCCATGTTGCAACGCGCGCGGATCAACTTGGCCAAGGTCATCGACGACTATATCGAGTTGCGTTTCCACTACCGTTCTATCTACGCTGACGAAGTCGGAGACCCTAAGCTTTGCGGACGACTCATAAAACGATATAACCTATCACAGGATAAGAAGTACTGCCTGCCCCTCGAGTAGGGTACGGCCTAACATGTCCCTGCACGCGACCGCCTACCGGGCGGCGCTCCGAGTAGCCTGGCGACTGTGCGGCGCTTCTCGTTGGACTACGCCTGTTGTCAGTGGCGTGCCGCCCGCGCCGGCCCTTGGTGCAGCACGGCGCCGCGCCAACCTTGGCGTTATCCTTGGACCCCCTTCCCGTGATACCTGCGCAGAAGCCCCTCCATGAACCAACGGCCAGGTACATCGCGCTTGACATCGCTCCAAATTTCGGCATAATGACAAGCCGATCGCACGATACGCCGGTTTCCAAGCAAAAAAGGGTCCGAAGTTTCTGGGGACTGAGGAATTTGTGAGCCCAGGTCGCAGACGCCAGGCGCTTTTGGCGGCGAGAAACGCGCAGGGCACGCACACAGCGCGCGCCCTCGCGAGACGTCTCCTCTCTTGCGCCCTCTCTTGCTGGGACACCGACGCTTCCTGGCGCATCCTCAGACGGGCGATGTGCGACAGCCTCCGGGATTGATTCGCGACTCAGACGCGCAGGACGTTCACGATATTCCCACGGTTCAGAGGCTATTGGGGCAGAAGGATGTCAGCAGCACCAAGATTCGCACACAAGCCTCGAACAAGCGGGGCTACCGCGTCCGCGTTCGCCGACCTGCGCGCTTTGTGTAATCACCCTTAGGTTGCCATTTGAGGAGGTGAAATGAGGCCGATACAAATCGAAGCTTGGGCCTTGGAAATAATAGATCGCATGAAATCGGGCCGTCCTCTAGAGGACTTTCGAGTGGAGTTGAAGTCTGAATGGCCGGACCCTCAGAAGGCCGCAAGGCAATTGGCCGGACATGCCAATTCTGCAAGGGGGGAACCGATTCTTTGGTTAGTCGGGGTCGCCGAAAATGAGGGCATTACGGGAGCAACCCACAACGAGTTAGCCAACTGGCTTACTTCCCTGCAGGCAGAGTTCGACGGCGTTGCCCCGTCCGTGATAGACGTTAATATACCCGCAAACGGCGAGACGGTTGTCGCACTGTGTTTTGAGACCGACAGAGCTCCTTACGTTGTAAGGAATCCCTCTTTCGGCATTGAACGGGGCGTCTCGATCTCCCACGAAGTCCCCTGGAGAGAGGGTACGAGGACAAGAAGCGCGAGCCGCGCTGATCTAATAAGACTATTAGCACCGAGCATGAAATTGCCGGAAATAGATGTCCTTGGGGGAGAACTAGTTGCCTCTGCAAGCGCCGAGCGGCACTGGGTCTGGACCTTGAGACTCGAAGCATACATCACACCGCAGATTGGACTCCCTTGTGTACTACCCTTCCACCAGTGTGAAGCTTCGTTCGAAATAGAGGACCGAATTCAAAAGACCAACTTCGACAACATTAGGCTACTCCCCCCGTATAGGTTTGCGTTCCCCTCTTCAGCGGGTCCCTTTGCAGAGGAACCCGACTCTCTTACCATAGGTCATACTCAACACGAGGCAGTCGTTCAAGGCCCTGGACGGCTAAACATCTCCGCAGAGAAACGCACGGAGGCAAAAGAGGTTGGCCTAAGCGCATCAACGGCAAAGATAAGCATCGCGATTAGGCCGTCAGGCTGTGACAGAGTGGTGCAGATCAATAAGACCTTACTATGGCATCCTCCGGACAAGGGCGGTATCGGGAAGTGGGGGGTGTAGGGGGCGACGTAACGCGGCGTCTGGCGCACGGGGCCTTTGCCCGCCCAAGGAACGGGCTCTTCGCCATTTCCCCTGCTGTGATGGCAACGTGATCCTGCGCGGCTGCCCCGCCCTCGATATCGGCGCGGAAACGCCTCCACGAACCGCCGGGCGCGCCGGCCTGTCAGCGCGCGCCGCAAGCAGAAGGTTCCGAGCACGAGCATACCGCGATGGCGAACCCGACGACCTGTTAGCTCGACGGGGTCCTGCTCTGCCGCCTACGCCAGCTTATCTCGGTTTTCGTGGATTTTGAGGATGGCGTCGGCGATGTCGTCCATATCCTTTTTGGAGCTGAGGAGCATGCTCTGGCTTATCCAGACGGCTTCCTGGCAGAGCTGGTCATTATCGGGATAGTGAAGCTCTTCGCGGTATCTATCGAGCCTCGCCTTTGAGAAGCTTCTCTTGAAGTTCTTGGAATTGAGAAAGTCCTCAATCATGTCGTCCCTGTATTGCGGACCGTATCCTCCGGAACAAGGGACGCCTTCCGCCGATAGGGCAG
>CAYZXL010000128.1:0-5255 GCA_964482435.1 uncultured Verrucomicrobiota bacterium | reverse complement strand
TGGACGACTTGGAAAGGGGAAGCCGTAGGTTGTGACCCGGGCGGGTGCAACGCTGCAAGCGCCAAGGGAGTGGCAATTCGGGAAGCAGTACGGTAACATAGCTGGGCCCCATAGAGTATTGTCGTGTGCAGGAGGCAAGACGATGAGACAAGTCGTGATTTATCCCGGAGAAGATGGCTTCTGGGTGGCAGAATGTCCGAGCCTGCCGGGTTGCATCAGCCAGGGGAAGACTAAGGAGGAGGCAGTCGCCAATATCAAACAAGCCATTCGCGGATACATCGCCGCCCTCGAGGAGGACCACCTGCCGGTCCCCGAGGAGCGGTTTGACACGTTTGTGGTGGCGGTATGAGTAAACTGCCATGGGTCGGCCACCGCGAATGCGTAAAGGTGCTGAAAGGGCGGGCTCCTATCTGAAGCGGCGCGCGTGCTGCGTGAAATACCCGCCTGCTGCTGCGTCTTGGGGCATCAACGGTATGCCTCGCTTCGATGCCGAACGACAATGACGTCCACAACCCGTTTAGCGTCGTCGATCCGGTAGACGACCCGGTATTCGCCGACGCGCAGGCGCCACAGCCGAGTAGGCCCTCGCAGGGCCCTGCACCCCGGTGGTCTGGGATTATCAGCAAGGGCCTCTATCTTCGCCAGGATGCGCCGTGCTGTAAGTGGCGGGAGAGCCTGGAGTTCCTTCCGGGCCGATCGAGCGAAGGTAATTTCATAGGCCGACATTTAGGGCCGCCCCAGGACTTTTCGTTTGACTTCCTCAAGCGACTCGCGTGGTTCGTTCTCCCGTTCCTTGGCTCGGAGCGTGTCGTAGAAATCCTCCCAGATCTCCCTGTGCCTTTTCAGGTCGATTAGCACTGCCTTTCGGGTTCCGGCCTCATCAACCAAGAACTCCACACCTTTCATTCTGGCTCCTCTCAGAAGCAACCGTTCGGTGCTCCCGGCCTCCGTTGCGGATTTCGGGAACCGCGTGCTCGGACAGAACCGCCTTCGGGTTCTACTTCTCGTCAACGACGAGCTTTGGAAGTATCAGTCCCATGGCTATTTCACGGCATCCAGCATACTATGCTACAGAGTCCCCGAATTCGCAAGGCCGACGGGGCGCTTCAGGCACGACCTCTCTGCCGCGGAAATGCAGCCGCACTCGCCGGCACATGCCAGCCGGGCTACGAACCGTTCAGTATGGCCTTTCGCAGATCCAGATTGCAGTGGCGGCCGACCTATGCAGATACCAGAACCCGACGCCCGGTTCAAACGTTATGTCTGACAGTGCGCCCTTCTTCGGGTCGAACCACTTCCCATCGTACGGCGAGCCGGGGGCGCTGACAAAGAACGCATAGACGTAATCCTGAGCTGCCGCGTCCCACCCATACACCGCGTCCCCCGACGGCCCTGGGTCCCACCAGCACCACCAGCAGAACGGCTTGAGTGTGCTGTCGTTGAGTGCCAGTGTTATCGGGTACGGGTAGCTGAACATCGTCAAGCCCTGGACGAACGTGATGGTTATTGTTGGCTCGGCAGGCGCCCAACCGTAGAATGTGATTGTAGCGGGATTACTTCCCGCGTCCCTCCTGAGAATCCAGAACGCCTGTCCAACGTCGAACGCTAAGCTTGACAACCGGCCCGCCATGGGATCAAACCACCTGCCGTCGTAGGGGGTGCCGGGCGCCTTGACTAAGAAAGCGTATTCGTAGTCCTTCATGGAGGGGTTCCACCAGTAAATAACGTCGGCAGCGCCAAGACATGCCCCTCCCGCAAGGTTTTCCTTAATCATGTCGCCGACGCAGCCGGGCGTACCGTTCAAATTCTTGTCACGGGTGTGCAGAGGAACGGAGATCATCGTCAACCCGTTCCTCACGGTCTTAACGTTCACAAAGCCCACCTGTCCCGTGGCTGTCAAACTGACCAGGCAAACAGCGACAATGGCAAGCACAGGAGCGACGAGTGTAATTCTTATCGCCTTCATTGTTAGCCCCTCCAGATGTTCGACTTACGATGGCGGTATTGTTGCTGAAGAAGGAAGCGAGCTTGTTGGTCTTTGTGCCAACCCCGTGAGCGCTCCCTTCACTCGCACGCGGGCTCCTTCCATCCCGGAAACAGAGGCCATCCTTTGCCTCTTGAGAAAGACAGAGCCCTTTTTTTCGTCGGAGAGATCCCTCCTCCATTCTGGACGTGCCATTATACAAGATACCACCGCGCTGCGATTCGGTCAAGAAAAGAACGCGGCGCTTTTGAATGGCTGCGGCAGGGGCCGTGAAACCGGGCGGGAAACGTGGGCAACCTGCGAGGCGGGTGAGGGCGTAGGGGGTGACTCCGCCGGGGGATGTTGGGAGGCGCGCAGGAACCGGAAAACGACAACGCGAGACAGTAGAACGCCTTTGGCTGAGAGAAAACGGTGGCTTGCGGAAAACGAGACAATGAGACAGGCCGTAATTTATCCCGGCAAGGACGGGTACTGGGTGGCAGAATGTCCGAGCCTGCCGGGTTGCGTGCGCCAGGGGAAGACGAAGGAAGAGGCGGTCGCCAATATCAAAGGAGCGATTCACGGATACATCGCCGCTCTCGAAGAGGACCACCTGCCGGTTCCCGAGGCAGGCGTGGAGAGGAACTCAGTGCAGGAAGAAACTGAGTCGTCCCGAACATGCTCGGTACTTTTTCTGTGCGACACGCCCGGCAGACGCTCCGGTTCATTTCAACTCGACCCTGTAAAACTTTCGCCCGGGCAGTGAGCTGGGGTCAGCCCAGAAGGTGGAGTCGCCCTGAGAGGGAATGGCTGCCTCCTCTGTCCATGAAGCCGTGACGAGGTCAAGGCAAGACCAGATGACATAGGTGTCTCCCGGGCGGCTGGTCCATGTAAGCCGAAGGTTGTTGACAGCCACATTGCTCACCTGCGTGATCTTGAACTGGAAGGGGTTGTATTCGTATGCACCCATGTCAACGGTCGCGGAGGAGCCGCCAAACAGAATGCGAGGGTTCCCGTCGAGGTCAACGGCGCCAACCATCCAGTCCTCGTTTTGCCCCGCGTCAATACAGGGGGAATCACGCTGCAAGTAGAAGTTGTTGTCCTCCCAGGTGTCGGGGTTGTCATCGGGCCCATCGGGATCAACAAAGCGTGGGTTCTCAGTGATGTTCCCTTCAGCCCCTCCCGTCCAGTCCTGGATGCAGGAGTAATCGGGTTGCACGGACTCCCAGAGTTGCTGGCCCCCATCGGCGATATTACCCCAGATGATAGAGTTCCGGATTGTTCCATGGCAGCCGTGGAGGCCACCGCCTCGGAACGCCGAGTTTGCGGTGACCGTAAGGTTCTCGATCGTGCCTCGGCAAAAGGCGAGACCTCCGCCAAGACGGCCCCGGTTGGCAGCGACGAGATTACCCCGAATTGTCCCGTCGCAGCGATACAAGCCACCGCCATCCCCAAGTTCCTCAGCCGAATTGCCGGTAATCCGGTTGTTTCGGATCGTACCATCGCAACCGTACAGGCCACCGCCGTGCCCGTTGGCAGAGTTCTCTGAGACCAGGTTATCCTGGACGATGCCATTGCAAGCGTGGAGTCCGCCGCCGTATTTGGCGTAGTTGCCGTTGATGACGTTTCTTTGAATTATGCCGTCACATTCACTAAATCCGCCGCCCTGATCGGCCCTGTTCGCATAAATCTGGTCGTAAGGGGGCTCGTCTCCAGCAACATCAAGGCCCCGGCCAATCAAGTTGTCCTGGACCAAGCCGTTGCACCTGTACAAAGCCCCTCCGTACTCCGCCCTGTTTGCACGGATGGTATTGTTCTGGATTGTCGCGTCGCAATATGACAGTCCGCCGCCGTCAAGGGCGCCGTTCCAGCCGATCGAATTCTCCTCGATGGTCCCATCGCACCTGTATAGACCACCGCCAGCGTAGTCGGCGAAGCAGTACGCTACGGTGTTTCTCAAGATGAGTCCATGGCAGTGCGCGAACCCGCCTCCGTCGAGCCCGGAGTTATATGCACACCCGTTGTCGCTGATGGTCCCGTCGCAACCACAAAGGCCTCCCCCGCATCCGGCCGAATTCGACCTCAGCGCGTTGTTCTGGATTAGCCCATCGCAGTCGTAGAATCCACCGCCATCAGCCAGGGCCGAGTTGGCGATCAGAAGGTTCTCTTCAATCAGGCCATCGCAGTACGCCACACCGCCGCCACAATTTGCTTCGTTCACGGCGACATCGTTGTTCTCAATCGTGGCTGCTGTGTGACGAAGCGGCGTACCGCCACATATCGCACCGCCGGACAAGGCGTTCCCCTTCTGAAGAGTGAACCCTGAAAGGATGCACGATTCATCCTCCGTTCCGGAGAAGATGGCGACGGAGCCTGCATGATTGCCGTCAATGATGGTGGCATCTACCACTCGCGGGCTGAGGGGGTCGGTGCTGGTAAGGACGATGTTCTTCCCGTTGAAACTGACGTTCTCGACATAGCTTCCTTCGGCGACGATGATGGTGTCACCATTGGAGGCGGCGTCAATCCCATCCTGAATCTTCTTGAAGGCGGTCGCCCACGATTTCCCGTCGCCGGAAGTGGCGACCGAATCGTCCACATACCAGGTCGCGGCCGGCGCCGCGATGTTTGCAGAAATGCAGAGAAAGGCAACGATTATGGCCGCGCTCTTTGCCATATTTCCTCGCAATACCGGATCGAGAAGTCCTTGCATCGCCGAGGAAGACTGTGAAGTCTATTGGGAGACTATTCACCCGCAACCGTCGCGTTCAGGATAGACTTCTCTCGGCCAGTCGCATTGGCGCCTGCAAGCGACGGCTGCACGTTTCCCGGGAAGCAGGCTGCCCCCGGATGCCCGATTCCGGCTCAACTACTTCAGCTCGATCCGATAGAACCTGCGAGCTGGCGTGGTGTCGGGGTCCGTCCACGAGGTTGATTCTCCCGCGGAGGGGACTGTCGCCTCCTCAGTCCAGGGACCGGACACGAGGTCAACGCAGGACGAGATTGTATAGGTATCGCCCGGGCGGCTGCTCCAGGTGAGCTGAGTGCCCGCCGCGCCCTGCGTTTGAATGCTCACAATGGCGAAGATGAAAGGAGCTCCGTATTCGTAGGCGCCCATGTCCACGGTTGCAGACAAAAGACCGAATAGGATGCGTGGGTTGCCACCCAGGTCAAAGGCGCCGGTCATCCAGGCTTCGTTCTTGCCGGTGTCTATGCAGGGAGAACGATCGTCGAGGTGATAGTCGTTGTCCTCAAAGGTGGCGGGGTCGTCATCAGCCCCGTCCGGGTCCGC
>CAYZXL010000127.1:0-5536 GCA_964482435.1 uncultured Verrucomicrobiota bacterium | reverse complement strand
ACCTGTTCAGCCTGATGTTTCACGAAATCCTGCACATCGTGTTTCAGTCGTTTATTTATGGATGCGGTTCCGTCGAGAACCTCGCTGCTGATGCCATCATCAACGCGGTCATCAGCCAGCTGTACGCTGCGGAATCGGGAGGGGGAAAGCTCTTCGCGAAAGTGTATCGAAAAGAAGGCGTCGAGGGATTGCTCAGGCCAAGAAGCAGTTTGCAGAATTCCCGTTTCGAAAGGCTCTATCAGGTTCTTTACACCTCCTGGCGAAAAGAGCAGCAACTCACCACAGGAGAGATGATCCAGACGCTGAGAATTCTTTTGCAGGGCGAGACTTTCAGCGTGTTGCTCCTCGGAAGTCATGTCCCCAGAAATGGAGCAAACGAGTCAGCGCCGACCTTTGAGCCGATTGACCGAGAAACAGCTGCGAGAATTGCCGAGGACATCAAGAAGGACATCGCAGGGGGCAGGGAAGCGGGTTACTACCCAACCATCTCGGAGCTTTTGATGGAGGCACTCGAGTCGAAGCTTTCGATCAGAAGAAGCCTTTTGCTCGGCTACGCAACAGACAGAAAGATTGACCGGTTCAAAGAGGAGTTCAGGGAAAGGCACAGCATCGTCTCGCCTATTCCTCTGTATCCTTCCAAGAAAGACCTCGTGCTGCTCGCATCAGGTCTTCTGCCCCTTTACTTCCACAACACCCTGAACAGGCCCATGCAACGGAGAAAAGGCATTGCCATCTACCTCGACGTCTCGGGAAGCGTCAATGACTACTTGCCAGAAATCCTGGGCATCCTCCGCCGGCTTCAGAGCGAGATCACGAGCGTGTATCAGTTCTCGAATGAAGTCGTGGAAGCCTCGATGCACGAGTTAGCCGGAGGCAAAATCAAGACGACCTTCGGCACCTCTTTTGACTCGGTGGCGAGCTCGATCCTCGAAAACCAATATGAGAAGGCGGTGGTCATCACAGACGGCTACTCAAGCATCAGCGCTGACCTTCAGAAAAAGATGAAGGAAAAGGGAGAAAGGATTTTAACCATCCTGTTCGGTGGAGCAAGTGAAAGAAACGACTTTGCGGGTTTCGGTGAGGTCGTCCATCTGCAGAACGCGGTAGGTTAGCAAACCAGAAACCGTCCGGCCAACGCATCTTCTGGGTGATGGGACCTTGAAGGATACTCCCCGGCGACGCGAGTGCATGTGTGCCTGCCTGCCCGGCCGGCGGCAGTTTTTCTCGGACGGGATTCATTTGACGAAGGGGAAAAAGGAGCGGTCGCCCGGGCAGCCTCGAGGTTGCTGCGGGGGCTGGCTCGTTATGCCGGAGCAGGACGTCCGTGACATCCTCGGCGGCCGCCACCGCCCCTGAGAACGTCCCAACCCCGCCCGGGGAACACCACTTTCTATCCCGCCCTGGCGCGACCTCGGCACCCGGGAATTCTTGTGCTCCGACCGGCAGGCCGGCCGCCGGTTCGTGGAGGGGTCTCTGGGTAACTATCACCGGGAGCTGGAGAGAGGCTAACGCGAGCGAGATAAGCCGCGTGGCGGCCCCGGCTGAGCGCTCGCGGGGTGAACCACGGCGGCCTCATTGAGATGTTGGGCGGCGTCCGTCCCCAATTATGAACTACCTCGCCGACCGGCGAATACGAACGCTCCCTCGCATAACCACAGCAAAGGCGTGCTGTAATTCCGCAGCATGTTGATGGATCGCAGTGGCAACTACCCCCGCCTTACGTATCGGCGGCAGTCCGGCCAGGCGAATAAGGACAACGCCCGGCGTAATACGACGCTGGCGAAAGACCAGCTCGCCAAAGTCCTTATCCGCCGTCAGCAACAGCGCCTCCTCCCGGTTCGCCACCTCGAGCACAGCGTCGTCGGAGACCCCTGGCTCCATCTCGGCGACATACCATACCCGATACCCCTCCCGCCGAAGACGGTCAACGACTTGGCGGTCTACGCTCTCGTCGGCTACGAAGTTCATCGGACGGACTCACCTATCGGATAAACGACATCGGCTCGCAACGCTTCACCCGCAAAGGCCAAGGCGGCGCGAATGCCCTCGTGGGTCAGCCGCGGGTGAGCGTCCAGTAACTGCTCGATGCTTTCACCAGCGGCCAGCTTCTCCAGAATCAACTCGACGGTGATGCGCGTGCCAGCGATGACTGGTTTGCCCATCATCACGTTCGGGTCTGATACAACCAATTGCTTCTCCATTCTACCTCCGTAACACATTGGGCTGCCCAACGATTGCGAGCTGAGCGGCGTGACGGCCCAGGCTCACAACACTCGCTCACCGATCCGTCAGAAGGTTCAACCAACACCAAGAGGCCCTAAGACAACCACGCCCGCTCCAGCGACTGGTTAGGCGCGCACCTACCTCTCAGAGAACTACAATACCCCCAACCGGTTCCCACGCCTATGGGAAACCCGTAAGGTGTTTCTGACCGATACCCCCCGTCACCTCTGACATATCTCCCTGCGATGCCCGATAAGATGAACAACGACAACTTCCTCTTTATGAAGAAGCTCATACACGACCCGATAGTCTCCAACGCGAAGCTTGTACAACCCCGCCAGATCTCGCTTCAGAGCGATGGGTCTGACCGTAGCCAAGTTCTTCGCCAACCAGCGAATCCACTTCACAATTCGAAGACCGGTCTGCTTGTCCAGCCGCGAAAGCTCACGTGATGCCGCATCCAGAATGCGAACCTGATACATCGCCTACTCCAACCCACGTTCTTTCACAACATCCTGAAACGGCCGTCCATATTGACCGGTAGCCACCTCTTCTCGTTGTCGCAGCAGTCTGAGGCGCACGGCTTCGTGCATTTGCAGCCCTTCATCAGGATCTCCTAACAGCTCGAGCAACTTCTGCTCGACCGTCTCCTCTACCACTTCCTCCAACATCTTCCTGAACTCGGTCTGCGACATTTGGGCCACCTTTTCTGCGGTCATATTTGCTCCTCCCTACGCCAAACCATGATTCCTCCGACGTTCTGTTCTCGGTTCCGCTTTTGCGTGCTCACCCTCTGGGCGCCTAACATACGGCATCAGCCCTGCGGCGTTGCGCGTCGGCTCGATGCCCTTGTTGGCTCTACCCTCTTTGGCGGCAATGATACGACACGATGGCCGCATGTCCTCTGGATCCTGCGCAGGTCTTCGCAGATAGCATCCAGATCAAAGCCAAATCGCCGTGCGTGCTCGTAACGATGCTTGCGCACTTCTTCAACGATCGGATCAATCATTTCCCTTCTCCAAGTAGCTCGTCTATTGAACATATCTCCGGGCACTGGTATCCCTCGGTTTCAACAGCCTTGCGGATTCTTGCCTTTGCAGACGCGTTGTTGAGATGGCTGAAATTCCAGGTGAGCAGGAAATCCATTCCATTGATGGCTGCAACGGCCACATGCAGCGCGTCCTCGGGATGTGTGCCTGGAATCGTTCGCTCCTCGACCAGCTTTCCGGCGAGCTTTGACAGAATCAGTGATGGCTTCAGGATCGGCTTGGCTCGCCTCTTGAATGACCAAGGCTGAAATGTACACATCAAATTGTGAGAGAATCGCGGACCAGGTCTCTTGAGTAAGCTCCTGCCGAGCGACGATGATCAGATCGCGGGTCAGATGCGACGTGAGGTAGCTGACTATGCTCGTTTCGATGTGCAGCTTTGGCTTCATGGCAATAGGTTACACGCGCTACAGTGAAAACGCAACATCCGACCCGCCAATCCTGCGGGTCTCTTTGGAGTTAACTACTGTTTATGTAGTTTCCAGATAAAGACGCTTTCGGGTTTTGCTTCCAGATAACAGCCCGCGACCCTTTGCGACAGGCCGCGTATTGTCAATGAGTTAGAGTCTTCCTCGCAAGAAGTCACCGTCTTATAGGGTTTCCGCATAATACGCATGGCCTTCTCGCTCGTAAGTTGTCCACGGGGCTCTTCACGCCCTTGGGTCCTCGGTGCGAGACATGGCTGTGGATCATGGTGGTTCGCACGTCGTTGTGGCCGAGCAGGTCCTGTACCGTTCGAATGTCATAGCTGCTTTCGAGCAAGTCCGTTGCGGACGAATGGCGGAGCGTGTGCCAGCGCATGAAGCGTGAAGGGTAAAGGGTGGATGCCGAAAGAATCATGGACATTTCTCCTCGGAGCAGCATTGTTGGCCCGGTCATAGCTACGTCCCCAAAAAACGTCTAACTGCCTTCTCCGAGAGCGTGATATCCCTGCATCCGTTGTTGATTGTGCCACACCACGCATCGGTGTCAAGGCCAAGTTGACCAAAGTGGCGTGTTGGGCGCATCCCCGCCTTCTCGTTGGACCTTGGCTCCAGGCTGTTCTTCAGCAGCGAGGGCGGTGGGCAAGCCACAGGGGTCCTCAGCAGTTTCACCGCCACATGCAAACGACTCCAGATCGCCCCCTTCGTCTACCTCCGGGACGTGTTCGACCGGATTACCGTCCATCTCGCTAAACGACTGGGGTGACCCCTACCCATCACGCGGGACGCCGCTCATGCCCCCACCCAGAACCCGACCGCCTGATTGCCCACATTGCCACACGCGTCCCAAGCTTCAGAGGTCTGCCGCGCACGCTTAACCAAATCGAAAACAAAACACAGTCAGGGGGAAGTGTCTCGCCTCACACGCGGGATGCCTCCCCCCCTTTTTTTCTCAACAAATCAACAAAGGAGAACGAAGAACATGAAAATCCTGGAAAAACTTGGAATCTATGGATGGAAAGTCGAGACAGAGAATCTATTGCTCGCGTCGCTTCTGACAGGAGACCCTGTTCTTCTCGTCGGAAGGCACGGGTGCGCCAAGACCCACGTTGCCTGCAAGCTCGCTGAAGCCCTGAGCAAGAACTTCGTGGCATACGACGCGTCGAAAACTCTTTTCGATGACGTCCTCGGCTATCCTGACATCGAGAAGATGAAGCAGGGCAAAATCGAGTACCTGCCCTCAAAGGTCACGGTCTGGGACAAGGACATGATCCTGATTGACGAACTCAACCGTGCTCTGCCAGAGATGCAGGCGAAGTATCTCGAGCACACGCTCAGAACCCTGACCGAGCAGGTATTCTATGTCGAGCAGTTGAGTTATGCTGAGCTCGTTGAGGTGGCCAGAAAAGCGCTCGCAAAGAAATGGGATGACAAAGTCGCCAGGCTGATGCTCCAGAGCGTCCGAGTAGACTTCAACAGCATCCGGGAGTTCCTCAAAAGCAAAGACAAAAAAGTCAAGTTGTCAGGTTACAGCGACCTGGACAGATACCCGCTCGGTGAAATTGTCTCACCGAAGGATTTCGCCAACCACGAGAGAGCTGTCATCAGCCATGCCCTGCCGGTAACGAACTTCAGGTCAACATCCTTCCTCTCCGCGATAACCAGCCATGACGGTAAAGCTCTCCTCTCCCTTGTTCCAGAGATAAAGCACTTTGAAATCGTGTGGAGAGAGTGGCCTTTCCAGAGAGGAACTGCCTTGCTCGAGAACGACGTGAAGTACAACTGCACTCTCACCGGAGACCTCATCCGGTTCGTGCCCAGTCTTCCCGCAAGACAGGACGT
>CAYZXL010000126.1:0-6286 GCA_964482435.1 uncultured Verrucomicrobiota bacterium | reverse complement strand
CATTCCTGCGGAAGTTCCTCGAGCACTGTCTCCGCGGCAGGAATGCAGTCACCGGGCAACAAGGCACACGACTGGACTATATCGGGTTTCACAGCAAAGGAAGCGCAAATTTCGTCAATGGCCATCCTCAAATGAATCTTGGCCTCAATCTCGGCAATACCCGGCACGACTTCTCGACCATTGCATCCTTTCCGGAATTCCGTCATACGCCCATCATCATTGGCGAATGCGACCCGGAGGGGGCGGCAGCCCTCTCCGCCCGAGTCCATCCTGCGAACGGCTATCGCAACGGTAGCGCATACGCAGCGTACGAGGTCTCGCTGATGAAGCACACGTTGGACCTGGCGGCTCGTGAGGGAGTGAATCTCCAGGGTGTGTTGACTTGGGCCTTCATGTTCGACGGGAAGGATTACTTTGAGGGGTTCCGCACCCTGTCAACCAATGGGATTCACAAGCCGGTTCTGAACGCGTTCAAGCTGCTCGGGATGCTTCAGGGCAACCGAATCCCGGTGAGCAGTACCGGGGCGCTCGGTCTCGACCGAATCCTCGAGGAGGGAGTCCGGGACAAACCGGACATAGACGGTCTGGCCACTGCGACCGATGAATGCGTCCAGGTAATCCTCTGGAACTATCACGACGATATGATTCCAGTGGAACCCGCTCCAGTGCGACTCATCATCAAGGCGCGCGGCAGCATCCGGTCCCGCGCACGCGTCGTCCACTACCGAATTGACGATTCTCATAGCAACGCCTATACCCGCTGGGTGAGCCTCGGAAGTCTACAGAACCCCACCCCAGAGGTCCTGGCGGAGTTACGCAAGGCTGCTGAATTGGAGCTCCTGGAACCTATCCGTTTCGCCGATGTGCGCGACGGGGAACTGGAACTGAATTTCAGTTTGCCGCGATACGCAGTCTCTCTCGTCGAACTTCGCTGGCGGCAGTGACCCCGCACAAAGGATACCCATCGGCTATCAAGGACTATGCACCGCCGCACTGAACGACCTTCTCCGACTCCTACTTCGCCCGGATTGCCGGAACGTGAACGCCCTCAAGTCACGACAGGGAACGCGATATTAGCCACGCGGATGACCGCTGAGTTCCGCTTGACTGTTAGAAGGGAAGCGGTGAAGCATATACGGCGCACAACGAATCTCCTTTTTGGCTTCAGGTTGACCTGGAGTACGCTCGTCAAGGGTTGAGGATAAATGCCATTGAAAGGCGAGAAAAGAGGGAGTATGGTTGTGGTCAAGTGCCGCCAAAGGCGGGACATATCGTCGGCTGCTGCGTCTGCGAGAAACGCCCGATAGGAGGTCGAAGCTATGAAAAGGCGAGGAACTGTCGCTTTCTTCTTGTGCTTGGCTCTGGCTGGTATCGCGGTCCTTTCTGGTTCGGTTCTCTACTGGCCGCTTGAGGGCAGCTCCGGCAATGCTGCCTCCGTTGCGCCTGGGGCAGCGAGCGAGAAAGGGGCCGAAGCACCCGAAAAGTTGACCGACGCGCTTCTCAACAGGATTGGCGTTTCGCGTGGTATATGCGTTGTTCTCGGTGACCCGAAGTGCAAGCTTGCTCTGTCTCTGGCGAAGAAGACCGATTTGTTGATGTACGTCCAATTGCCCCGAGGCGAGGACGTGGAACAGGCGCGCCGGGCGGCGGATGCAGCGGGTTTCTATGGGACGCGTATCTACGTTGAGGAGGGGCCCCCTGATAGGTTGCATCTGGCCGACAACGTTGCGGACGTCGTCATTGACCCCGCCGAAGGCGCGGCTGAGGCAACCCCGATGCCGAAGGCGGAGGCGCTGCGAGTTCTGCGCCCCGAGGGGAAGGCGTTGTTGGGGCAGAGAGAGCTTGTCAAGCCGTTTCCCGAAGGAGTTGACGACTGGAGCCATCCGTACCACGGGCCGGATAACAACCCGCAATCGAGAGACCGAATCGCCCGTGCCCCTTATCTCACGCAGTTCCTGGCCGAGCCTCGCTATGGTCCGCTGCCGCAGGTAGCCGTGGCTTCGGCGGGACGCGTCTTCAAGGCGTTCGGGCATATCGCCTTCAAGGTCCGGGAAGAGCCTTTGCTGAACACTCTTGTGGCGTTCAGCGGCTACAATGGCACCGTGCTCTGGAAGCGCGACCTTTCCCCATACTACATGATTCACCGAAACACGATCATCGCCACTCCGACGACCCTTTACCTCGGGGATGACAAATCCTGCAAGCTCGTTAACCCGGCAACGGGCCAGTTGAAAGACGAGATTATCCCACCGGTGGAGGTCGCGGGGGGAACGTTCTGGAAGTGGATGGCTCTGGAAGATGGAGTCCTCTACGCACTGGTGGGAGAACAGGAGAAGCGCGACCCCATCGTGCGGCAACGCAGGGAGGAACACGGCTGGCCGTGGGACCCGTTGTCGAAGGGCTTCAATCAACCCGAGAACCCCTGGGGATTTGGGCAGACGGTGCTGGCCATCAACCCCAAAACGAAGGAGGTACTGTGGAGCCACCGGGAAGCCGAACCGATGGATGGCCGCGCCCTCTGCATGAAAAACGGGCGAATCTACATCTTTCGATTTGGGTCGTACCTGGCGTGTCTGGACGCGAAAACCGGTGGGGAAGTCTGGCGGAAGACAAAGGAGAACGCTCCCGGGCTCTTTGAGTCCCTCGGCAAATACTTAAACCGCCAGGACTGGCGAACCAATTGGCGAACCACCGCCTATCTGAAGTGCAGCGACAAGGCTCTTTACTTTTCCGGCCCGGCGATTGGCAAGCTTCTCGCCGTCTCCGCCGAAGACGGGAGGATTCTCTGGGAGGACCCTTACAACAACTTCCAGTTAGTTCTGAGGGATGACGCCCTTTACGGGATCAGCGGGCAAATAGACAAGGCGCTCAGCAAAAAGTTCGCTCCCCTCACCGGGCAGGTGCTGAAAGAGATTAAGGTAGGTCGTCGTGCCTGCACTCGCCCGACAGGGTCCATTGACGCCGTATTCTTCCGGGCCGGCGAAGGTTCAACACGCCTCGATGCCAATAGTGACTACCCGCAGTTGGTTTCACCGATGCGTGCTCAATGTCACGACGGGGTGACGATTGCCAATGGGCTTCTCTACTGGTGGCCGTCGGTGTGTGACTGCAACCTCACCCTGTACGGAATCACATGCCTGGGGCCGGCGGCGGATTTCGATTTCGCTCATGAGGCGAGGGAGTCAGACCGGCTGGAGAGGGCCGGGGATTGGGCGAAAGTCGCCGACCTACCTGAGTCCCCGGCCGATTGGCCCACCTTCCGCGGGAACAATACCGCCAGCGTCACGACAGGGGCTGTGGTCCCCGAAAAGTGTCAGCGGCTGTGGCAATATTCGTCCGCGGCGGGTGTGGCGCCTACTGCACCGACGGCTATGGGCGGAATGGCGTTCCTGAGCGGGTCGGATGGGATTGTTCGGGCACTGGACCTCGGCACCGGCGAACCGCGATGGAAAGCATACACTGGAGGCGGCGTGCGCATTCCGCCGACCATCTGGAAGGGGAGAGCTCTCGTGGGGTCGGGCGATGGATGGGTCTATGCCCTTGAAGCGCGAACCGGGCGGCTTCTCTGGCGGTTTAGAGCGGCGCCGGTGGAACGCAAGATTCCCGTCTATGGGGAACTTCTTTCCACATGGCCAGCGGCGAGCGGCGTGCTGGTCGCGGATGGGGTCGCCTATGTGGCTGCTGGCATCGTGAATTATGACGGCACGCACGTCTATGCGCTCGACGCGGCAACCGGCGAAATCAAGTGGCAGAACAACACGTCTGGCCATCTGGACAGTGAGTCCCGGAGCGGAGTTAGCGTCCAGGGGCATTTGCTTCTCTACGGCGGGAAGCTGTGCCTGGCCGGCGGGAACGCGGTCTCACCGGCAATCTACGACATCGCAGATGGAAAATGCCTTAACGACCCCGATTCGCTGCGGCGCGTTCAGAATAACAACGTCCCGTCAACGCAAAGCCCGCGTGGCTGGGAACTGTATCAGATTGCGAAGGGCGTTGTAGTCAGCGGCAAGCCCTTCTACGCGCACCCGAAGTACAAAGTGTACGACGCTTCTGTCTTCAACAAAACACTGGTCGCGTCAACGGGCGACCGGGACATAGCGTGGGTGAATAACTTAAAAATCATGTGTTTCGCTCGTGGCGACGAAGACGCCACAGGCCGGGGCGAAAAATACCTCGCCGGGTGGGGGAACCCCCAAATTCCCGGCCTCAAGCCGTTGTGGGAGAAGGTCTGCAAGGAGAGCCTGGCTCTGGCAGTATCCAAGAATGCGGTGGTGGTCGCCAACCCGTCGGAAATCGCGGCCCTCGACCTCAAGGATGGCAGAGTCCTTTGGACCCATCCGCTGCCCTCGCCTCCGGTTCCCTGGGGATTGGCTGTGGACCGCAACGGCCGGATAGTGGTCGTCCTCGAAGATGGGCAAGTCCTGTGCTTCGGTTGAATGATGCGACCTGCGAACGGCAACGATATACAGCGCGACAAGAAATCTGAAAACGCGAGAAACGCGCCTTTGATCCACCTGGGCGGGTTCCTTCTGTCTTCTGGTGGTAGATGAAACAGAATGGACTGGCTATTCTGGTTTGGCTGTGGGCTTGTTTTCAATCTCACACGGCCTGCCCGTGCAGATATAGCGTCCGCGACATCGGCTTCGTTGATCTCGGCGCTGAGCCTTATCGTTTCTACGGCTACGTCAGCCCGGATACTCCGCCGGAAATTGCTGGCGCCTTCGCGGAAATGTCACATGCCGCATTCTTGGACTCCAACGTCTCTGCCGAGATAATTGACCCAGCTAAAGAAAAAGACCATCTGGCCGCTAAATACCTTGACCTACAGGAAATAGGATCCTTCCCCGCTGGGGTCCTGGTCTCGCCCGACGGACAGTCCCTGGTCGTGCCCATCACGAAGCCCAATCAGCCTTTCGAGAAAACATTGCGCTCGGCGCTCGAGGATATCGTTTCATCGCCAAAGCGAGACGAAATCCTTCGAGCGATCACCACAGCGTACGCTGTGATATTGCTGATTGAAGGAGAGGATAGAGCGGGGAATTCGAGGGCGCGAAAGGCAGCTCGGGACGCCATCCAGGGAATAACTAAGGAAATGGAAGTCGCGCCAGAATCCGTCGTTGGGCCGCCTCTGCTCGTCGTAGCAGGCCGCGAATCATTCTCCCGCGAAAAAACGTTCCTTTGGAGCCTGGGCTTGGACGTGGAGAAGTCAGATGCTCCTCGTGCAGCAGTTCTTTACGGAAGAATGCGGTGGATTGGACCGCTAATGAAAGGCGAAGAAATAAGCGAAGCCAATTTGAGCGACATCCTTTCCGTGATTGGGGCGCAGTGCGAATGCGGGTTCGACGTATCCTGGACGGAGGGAACGATGCTCCCGACGACGTGGGACGGAGAAATGCGAGCGCGAGCCGCCAAGGCTCTCGGGTTCGACCCGGAAAACCCTATGGTGAAGATGGAGGTAAGCGGGATTTTGAGAAGAGGCTCTTCTTACTCCGGCGCGCCCCTTGGATACGTAGAGTTGACCGCCGAACCCGAACCTCGTTCAAAAACAAAAAACGTCTCTCTTGCTGAACACCAGAACAAAATCTTTTCTGATTCCCCAGCCGACAGACCTGTTTCCGGGTCCCGCCCTCTTGCTGAGAGTAAACTCACCATCAAGAGGTCATTGTATCTCGCCGCGGGCCTGGCAGTGTTAGTCCTGATCGTGGGCTCGCTGATGTTCTTTCGTGCGGCAATAAGAAACCACCGCCAGCTTGGGCCGTGCAGTGAAGAAGACTCCTCGCTGAAAGGGGAATAGCTCAGTTACGAAGCAAGAGCCTTGGTGTGCGAGTTCGGGTTCAGCGCCTCTTCGCGCACACGGGCAGGCTGCGTCCTCTGTGGCGAGTTCCTTCCATAAATGGGGCCTTGCCGGGGCGGGTAACGTCGCTTATGGGCGGCAGACGCGGCAGAAAGGAAGCCAGAATTTCGACAGGATGACAGGATGGACCGGATAATCCTGAAAGTCCTGTTAATCATGTCCCACTTTCCTCTGCGCCCTCTGCCTGCTCTGCCCTGAAAATGACCGCTACGCGGTCACCGTTCGGACGAAAACTCTTTCTCGCAAAGCCGCGAAGGACGCAAAGGAGCAAGCCCCGTGAATTCCTGGCGTCTTAGCGTCTTGGCGAGAGAAAAGACCGTTGATGGAAGGATTTTCATGGTCTCCGGGTGAGCGAAGCTCATGGGCGACTGCGGTGAGTCCCTCCCAAGAGTGTCAACATGAAAGCGGGCTGTCCTTGCAATGGCGATGTGT
>CAYZXL010000125.1:0-7057 GCA_964482435.1 uncultured Verrucomicrobiota bacterium | reverse complement strand
TGACTGAAAAACGAGCCCTCTCCTCTATGACTCACTACAAAGTGCGGAAGTTGGGCTAACAACGCCATGAAGAAACCCATCCTTCTCACCTCCTTTCACGAAGCAACATTACGTTCACGAACCCAGGCGCCACGAACGTTGATGAGCACCTCCTTTCTCCGCGCCTGCTGTACTTGTAGGTTTTCTGGTTCCTCTTGCGCCATTGATTCGTGGACTGCAACGGCGTAATATCAGTCAACATACAGGGGGCAGTGGTGGCGCAAGCCACGCGGCGTAGTCGGAAATGGCTGCGACAGCAACCTCGCCGGCGCTTCAGCCAAAGGAGACCGCCTGGGTTCGCTGCATCGGCGTTTCCAGGCTTGCATTGCCATCGCATGCTCCTGTTCTGCTGGACTGAGCCCACGGTCGTCATCCAAGAGACGATTTCATGTAGTGACCGTGAGTTTATCCTCCGCTCGCATCGTAAGTTTGACCGTGTGATTCTGTTCTGTGCTGGGCGGCGGAAACACGTCACGGGAAGGCGCCCCTCACCTGTTTAAAACGGGCATTCAGCCCATATTTTTTTATCAGCCCCTGCAGGAACGGCTTCAGCCGCCTGTAGTATTCGACATCTGCTGGGGATAGTCGGGCGTGGTCCAGAGCGCCTATTATCCACTCGTCAACATACTTGCGCATCTGGTCAAACATGGCCGTGATTTCCTGAAATGGCGTACCCGGCAGCAGTGGTTCTGAGCTGACTCTCGTTCGAAACCCCATCTCATGTACCTTCTGCAGTGCCAATATCCTTGACTTAATGGGAGGAGCATAGGGCTCGAATTGTCTCCTCTTCTCTTCGTCGAGGCAGACTATGGTCATGCCCACGGTAAGCTTCTCGTGGCCATCCATCCCCGACAAGTCCGAGATGACATCGGGACTCTTGGTCTGTATGAGGATGGGAAAGTGATGCTTCATTAGAACGCGGACTATCTTTCGCGTCAGCCCATACCTTCTATTTATGGGCTGGTATGGATCGCACATCGAGGAGACCATGATTTCTTCTTTTTCGCTGTTCCTGCCTTTCAGTATCTCATCTTCCAGTAACTGCACGGCATTTGAGGCGACCTTGGGTCGAATCCAGTCGGCGTATGCTACTCTCCTGATCAGCCTGGCGTAGCACGGGTAGAGGCAGCCGTGACTGCATCCCCAGTAATGGTTGATGCAGTAGCCCGTGTACTCAATTCGGCTCTTGTTCATCAGCGACCGCCGGACCATTTTCTCGTCAATACTTTCCATTTTCAGACACCTCCTTGTGTTGATACACACCGCTCTGGCCCCAGTAGCGGGGAAACAACGGAAGAAGAACTCTGATGCCAATAGCGCGATTGCCGGTTCAAGCCTGTTTGGCTCTTCCTGACAGCCTGATTCACCCTCCGAAAGCGCTTCGCGAACCAATCAATGACCCGCCTCTTATTGGGGTCCCCCCAGCTTGCCTCACTCACGAAGAAGCCGGGCCGCGTGGTCATGACAATGTCAATAACGCGAAGGCGGGTTTCTCGAAGTGTTGTGCCTGACGAGCGAAGCACTGCGCAGAGATCGAAATTACCGATGGTCACCTGAGGTTCGGTTTTCCCCTCGGACTTGAAGATTTCGACATCGGGGTTGCCACCATCGAGAAGGTGGCCCATGTACATCACGCGGGGCTTCACGGAGCCGAAACGATCACGGTACGCCGCGGTCTGAACCAGTGTCCGGGCGGTGAGAAACGGGTACTCAGTAAGCACGCGAATGTGGGTTCTGCGGAGAAGGAGTTCGGAGATAGACTTGAAACGAGAATCCTGGCTGACAGCCGCAACAACTCTTGCCTCTCCAAAAAGAAGAGGCATGACTTTGCGGACGCCCTTTATACCTCCCAGTGTTGCCTCGATAACCACATCGTCGAAGCAGCAACATGCATCCGCCAGGCCTTCGCTCAGAAAGGAAGCCATGTGTTGGGGCCTCGCGGCGATGGGGAAGGCGTCGGGTTGATTCAGGATAACCGGGAAAAGAGTTTCCTTATCAGGATCGAACCCCCGAATTTCCAAGCCGGCGGCATTGAGATATCGGGAAATGTTAAAGCGGCCGTCCTGGTCGGAGTTCGTGCTGCCTGACGGGAAAAGGATTGTGAACTTCTTATCGATGTCCTCTGGGACGAGTCGAAGGTCATCCATTTGTTGAACCCTCATCTTTTGTTGCCAGCGTCCTTATGTCGTAAATGCGCAGGCGCGTCTGGTTCGCCGGCATTGTACCCCGAAAGCTTTATAAGGCCTTGAGGGCAAGAGACTATCGGCAGGCGAGTTAACGCTGGTTGGAGCGCATAAGAGGCGTAGGAAGTCAAGGATGCTGGAAACTGGTTAACGGCAGTTAAAAAGTTGTGGCGGCGCTTGACAGGGTTCAGGAAATAGAGAATCTCGATGAGTGGGGATATGGTAAAATACTACGGGCCCGGTGGCCGAAGAAGAGGAGGCTACAGATTGTGCAAGTTGGGAGCGTGGTTTTCCACGGTCGAGTTTCGGGAGAAGTGGGGCAACGATGCGTCTTCTTGTTCTCCAGCAGAAGACATCGGCCTGTATCTGAAAAGAGCGGGCAGGTTCGTCGAGGGAGATGACGCGGGCAGAGGCGAGTACTGGTGTGGCTTGGGCGTTTACCATTATGGCGTAGCCACGGTAGCCTTGAAGTACCGCTTTCTCAAGGATGTTTCCGGGGAGAAGGTCGCCGGAAACGTATCGGTCAACCTAGTGTCGAACGGTCTGGTCGAGGATGTAGTTGATAGGCTTCGGAAGAGATTTCCATATTTGAAGGAAGGGGCGTCCGTCTTCGATATTCCTGATTTCTAACAGGGAGCGAGAAGATAGTGAACAAACGGATTTCCACTGTGAAGGAGTTGCCGAAGAAAAAGATTTTGACCATACGCTTGGTTACGTCGGAGAAATGCCTGGAGGTGACAGGTGAAGACGGGCAATCCTACCTGCTTCGGCCGAACTTGCCGTTTTATTATGACATCGTTGAGAAGATCGCGTACGAGCAGATAGGGCTTGGGAACAATCGAGTGCCCTTGTCTGCCGTCAACGACGTGATAAGCGAGCTTCTGATGTCGGAAAGATGGATGAACTCGCGGAAGCGCCGGCATTACGGGACAATCGGGGTGGATTCGTTTTACACTTACTGGACACAGAGATTCACGGAGGGGAAGTATTGGGAAGTGACGGCGGCCGCTGGAACCGAGCTCTCCGATACAGAAGCCGCGGAAACGCGGAGAGGGGTTTTTCGGAAGAGGGCGACAAAATCTGGGACAGAATACTGGCTTGGGGATGTACCTGATGTCAGAATTCTGGGGCTGGAAGGGGTTCCAACCAGTTCGGTAATAGCAGATGTCACTCGCGATCCAGCCAAAGACTGGGAACGATTGTGCGAGTACTGTAAGGGTCTGCTTGAAAGTTCCGTCTCCCGGGTGGCCAGTGAATACGACCCGTTGCTATATGTACATCGCCTGAAGGCGGAAGAGCTTTTCAAGAATTTTCTGAAGTCTCCTCAGAACCTTTTCTTGATGATTGGAAGGTCGGGAACGGGAAAGACAAATGTGATGTGTGAGCTTGCCCGCACGACGCCGCATCCAGCGTTGCTTATGAGTGGTGAGTTTTATGCCGCGGGGGGGTTCTCGCTGCAAAGGGAAATCAGCGAGAGTCTCTATCCCTTATGCCCTTCTGAGGCGACAACAAGAAACATGGCTGCGTGGGTCAATAATCTGGCGGACGAGAACCAGGGCACATTCCTCATCTACATAGACGCACTGAACAAATTCGCCGACCCTGCGGTGGTGTTGCAGGAGTTGTGCGCATGCGTGAGTCGGTACGGAGCGGCATACCCGCGTATTAAGTTCTGTGTGGCGTGCAAGAGCCCGGTGTGGGAGTCCATTTCGGGCGTGGGGAAGGCAGGCGTGCCACAACAGAACGTCTATCTTTCGGCTGATGAGAGAACGACGCCGCCCTTCCTGGAGCCGTCGCTTACCGCCAGTCTGGTTTTGGGGGATTTCGACCATGAGGAGTTGGAGCTCGCGGTGGAGTGTTATCGGGGGCGATGGGAGTTCAAAGGGGGGCTGTCTTGGGCGGCGGAAACATTATGCAGAACCCCACTACTATTGAGGCTTGTCGCCCGTGCGTGGAAGGGCAAGCGGTTGCCCCGACGGCTTGATACCCGTGCCGTGTGGGACGCCTACTGGCAGGAAACAGTAAGGTCCGGCCCAGAAGGTTCGGACGAACTCGTTCTCGAAATCGCCTCTGCCATGCGGGCGCAACAAACGATTCGGGTGAGTAAAACCCATGCTGCCAGCCTGTCGTCTTATTCCGCCGCCAAGTTAGGTCACCTGGTGGATGAAGGGGTGCTGTGTTTGCGGGAGCGCGAATACGAGCGCTGGGTCATGTTCTGGCACGAGCGCCTGTTCGAATACGCTGTCGCGAGATCACTCTTGTCTTCGGGAAAAGAGGTGTTCGAGGATGTCCCAAGTCTCGTACACATGGAAAGCCTGCGCGGCTCTCTTCGAGGTGTGCTGTGCTTTCTGGTTCAGATGCTAGACGATCGTGCCGGCACGAGGCTTCTACGGGGAGTAGCGCGAACGGGGTCGTTTGGTTGTAGGCTGGCGTGTGACGTCATTGAAGAGCTTGACCTCACGTCGACCGACGCTTGGAGTATCCTCGACGCTGCCTCAATTGAGGACCCCGAGCTTGTGGCGTCGGTGGTCGGCAGAATTGGGGCATCGGCCCCGGAGATGGCATTCCCTTTGCTGACAAAGCTGATTGAGAGGTCCACAAAGTGGGACCGGAGTGCAGTAAGTTTTTTCAGTGAGTGCCTCACGAGGTCGTGTGGGAAAAGCGAGCTGTTTTTGAGGGAGTCCGAGGTCTATTTGAAGAGAGGGTCGAGGTACAAGCAGGTCTATCTCGAAGCACTCTGTCAGATTGACACTGATGCGGACTGGTCGAAGCTGAAAGATGCAATAGTGAAATTCTCAAAGGCCCACGATGAACTCCTTAGGGAAGCTGTTGCCCACGTGTTGCCATACTTTGCGCGGCATGAGCCTGACACTGCAGAGAAAGTTATAAGCCAGATGGCTGGGGACCGGAGTGAGAGGGTGAGGTCACGGCTGGCGTTCGGACTTTCCATGCTGGGCTCAGACGATAGCAAATGGCTACGTCTGCTGGCATCACTGTCGAAAAACAAAGATTGGCGGAAAAGGAGAGTATCGGCTTGGGCAATTGGCGATTTACTTTCGCGCGGTGAAGGACAAGCGTTGCTCCGGGAGGCCAGGAGGCTTTGCTCCGACCCCAGCCCTGAGGTGAGATTCAGCCTGGCCCGAGAAATCCTCCTTCTTCCATACCCCGAGGGAGACTACGATTCGAGTGCCTTGCTTTTGGTCGAGGACATCGTTTCAAAGGCCACGCATGGAGACGTCTGCCATCTTTCGCATTTACTCTGGCATCGCGGTGTGCCTCCTCAAATTGCCCAAAGGTGGTCACTAAGCGAAAGCCCGAAGGTGAGAGAGTTCCTTGCTGGAGTTTGGCGAGGCCGTTATTCTGATATTCCTTTGGATGTCGTCCCTCGGCTTGCTAAGGATTCGTCTGTGAGGGTCAGAATGACCCTTGCAGACCGGCTTGCGGCGCCCCAGCCTTGGAGGCAAGGCGACTATGCCGACGGGATTTTCAAGGCGGTAGCACGACTTGTCAAGGACCGAAGCTCACGGGTTCGAGACCGCGCCTGCGCGGCCTTATTTTGGTTTGGGAGCCTAAAGCGAGACGAGTGCATTTCATTGCTTCTGGAGCGTCTGATTAGGGACAGGAATTACATCGTCCAGCGTTGTGCGTATGAACGTCTCATGTGGCTGGGGGCTGGAAGAGCTCCAGAGGTTCGTTGTGCAGTCGAGGATTTTGTGAGGCGCACTTGGTCTCCGGAGCGGTTGGAGAACATGAAATGGGATCTTCGCTCAGGCTGGCTGGTTTAAGTGGACATGAAGATGGCAGATAGGGGTATGGGAGGTTGAGTTGCCCGAGTGGGTAGGTGGTTGAAGAGGCTGAAGAGGAAAGGATGCCGCCCTTGGGGGGCGTTGTGTGGTTGATATATTAACGATGCGATTTCAAGGAGAACGTGGTAAAGTGATTTGATTTGCCAACCATTGCCAAACCTCCAAGCCGGAAGTCCGAAGCGGTCTATTATCAGGTGACTTAGAAGATGTCAACGCCACTCGATGTGAGGCTCAGGATAGTCCGGATGGCGGAGAACGAAGGGATTTCGGCTGCCGGCCGATACCACCGCACGACAAGGAGAACGGATCAGAAATGGCTGGGCGGTATCGGGCTACCGCTCCATGCTCTCGCCGGACAGTTGTTGGCGCACTCCATTGATTCCGCCACCGACTCTTCTCCCCGAGAGTCGACGCATATAGTCCCCCTCTTCGTTGTGGCATCCTGAAGCCCCTCCGCATCCAGAGCATGGAGATAAGTTTCATCCTGGCGCAACAACCCAATGTCCTCGAGGCAGCCTCCCGCTCCCAAAACGTGGTAGGCGATATCCAACACACGATCCGACTCGTGATGGGGGAAGCAGCGTTTCAGTGGCCCCAGTCTCTCATCCAAGCTTTCCTGCAATCTGACACACTCCGTCAGCAGGTGAGACGCTCCGATTCCCCCCACACCAATCCCCCCAGACTTCTCGCTTCCCGCACAGTGTAGGTTCTTCGCTGACAACACCGGACCTCAGTCTTTGCTGCGCCCCGCATGCCCAGAATTTCTCTTATGCTTAGGCCCGCCTTTGCTATCCTTGGTTTTGCTGACTGGACATGCCTCTCTGATAAGCGTTCGACGCTTCTTTTCTGAGTCCATAATGCATTTATTTCGAGGCACTTGCGGTGATTTTCTGCATCCACCAATTCTTTTCGCTCGTTCAAGAGCTGGCAGGAGGCACCCGCAAGGGGTGCCTCGCTAAACACAACGTAAGCTCCCGCCGCGAGCGCTCAGTTAGCCATACTGCGAAATCTTTTGTCCGCATGAGTCCC
>CAYZXL010000124.1:0-7103 GCA_964482435.1 uncultured Verrucomicrobiota bacterium | reverse complement strand
ACCATGACCGGAGAATATACCAAACCAAATTACACACTTTTCTTGACATTACCCGGGTCACATGCGCTGAGTATTTGTCGTTGACACACGTTTCGGATATGGTATCCTGCAACACGTTGTTTGGTCTTGTTGCGAAGTTCTTCGTACAATGCGTTGGAACTATAACACGAATAGGAGGGAGAAGAGCATGGAAGAGAAGAAGTGTTTTAGCAGAAGGGATTTCCTCAAAACGGCCGCTCTGGCGACCGCCGCCACGGCAGTGCCCTTCATCCGCACCGCCCAGGCCGAGGGCGCCCCGATAAAGGTTGGTTTGGTCGGCTGCGGAGGACGCGGTAAGGGCGCGGCAATGGACGCCATGCAGGCGGACAAAAACGTCAAGATTGTCGCGCTGGCCGACATCTTTGAGGATCGCGCAAAGGGCTTCCAGAGGGGCCTCAGGGAAAGAGGCACGCCCATCCCCGACGACAGGGTTTTCGTTGGGCTGGACGCTTACAAAGGGGTCATGGCCACCGACGTGGACTACGTTATCCTGGCGACCCCGCCGGGCTTCCGGGCGGAGCAGTTTGAGGCTGCCGTCAATGCCAGGAAGCACGTCTTCACGGAAAAGCCCGTCGCCGCCGACGTCGCTTGCATTCGCCGGTTCATGGAAGCGGCAAAGAAGTCCGAGCAACTGAAGCTCTCTGTCACCGCTGGCACACAGCGCCGCCACCAGAAACCTTACATTGACACCATCAAGAAGATTCACGACGGAGCCATAGGCGAAGTCCTCGCGGCTCGCGCTTACTGGTGCGGTGGACCGGTAATCTTCATGCAATCCCGGCCGCCTGGAATGAGCGACCTCGAGTGGCAGCTTCGGAACTGGTACTCCTTCTGCTGGGTCTGCGGTGACAACATCGTCGAGCAGCATGTCCATAACCTCGACATCATCAACTGGGTCATGCGGGCGCATCCCGTCAGCGCCTTCGCCTCCGGCGGTCGCGCCTGGAAGACTAATCTGGAGCACCTCGGCAACATCTGGGACAACTTCTCTGTGGACTACGAGTACCCCAACGGCGTCCATATGCTGAGCATGTCCCGCCACTGGAACAATAGCGACGGTGACGTCTCTGAGTACGTCGTCGGAACCAAGGGCGGAAGCAATTGTGCGGACATGGGCGAGGGTGGCATCAATCCGTACGTCCAGGAGCACAAGGACCTCATCGCCAGCATCCAGCAGACCGGCCCCCACTACAATGAGGCGGTCCAGGTCTGCGAAAGCACCATGACGGCGATTTTGGGCAGGGAATCCGCTTACACCGGCAAGAAGCTGAAGTGGGACGACCTCATGGAGTCCGGCCTCGACCTCAGGCCCAAAAACCTCGGCTTCGATGCAAAGATTCCGGTTGCCCCAGTTCCGGTGCCCGGACAGAAGACGCGAGGTTAGTCTGTCCCTGGCCGCTGACAGCACGAGAATGTCCTCGGCTGGCAGCGGCCTTTCTTTTGCGCCAGTCTCATGCCATGCGCTCGGTTTGCTGGATTTCAAAGTCGGGCCGCCCGGCGAGGAACCTGCGTCACTTCACCCAAAAACCAGACGCCCAGTCACGATGCAAGCTCCTCGGTCCGCTTGACAAAGCTCGCCTGTGAGAGTTAATTGGGAGCGAAACCGGCAAACGTGGCGCGTTCGACCCTGAGCTGAAATGCACGCGAGGGACGTGCATGGGTGAGGCGGCGCGCTCCGGGCACTGCTCTCGTCGTCGGGCAGCAGAGTGCTCAAATCAAGCGTTTCCGGCGAAATGTTGTTTCGGAACATCGCACCGGAGGAACAGACATGAAAAGACTTGGACTGTTTTTCGCCTCTTCATTGCTCCTCGCATTCCTCTGCTCACAGGCCCACCCCAGCCAGGACCTCGACAAAAGAAAAGCAGACCTGGAGTGGATGCTCAAGACCTTTCCCAAGAGCGAGCCCTGGGAAAAATGGCTCCAACAGACTGGCGAGCTTCCCCCTGATTTCGACGCCATGCCCAGTATCCCCGGACTCCCGGACCCATTACTGATGCAGACGAATGGCGGCGAGGTTCGCATTTCGACATCCGAGCAATGGCCGCCCCGACGCGAGCAACTGCTCGAGTCGTTCAGGCACTACGTCATTGGCACCTATCCCCCTCCTCCAGGTAACGTTCGTGGGAACATTCTCAGCGACCGTCAGGAAGCTGGAGCAACCGTCCAGGAAATTCAACTCGAGTTCGGCCCCGACCACGGCGCGAAACTCTGGATGCAGTTGATTCTTCCGAAGGGCAAAGGACCTTTCCCCGTCTTTCTCACCCAGGAAAATCATCGCGGCTGGGCACTCGTCGCCGTCAGCCGCGGCTACATTGGCTGCATATACGCAGGCGCGGATTCCAGGGACGATACCGGCGCCTTCGTGTCGGTCTGGCCCGAATGCGACTGGACGAAGCTCACTCGCCGCGCCTGGGCGGCAAGCCGCTGCATTGACTATCTCTGTACCTTGCCGATCGTTGACAAACAGAAAATCGGCATGACGGGGCATTCCCGCAACGGAAAAATGTCCATCATCGCCGCCGCCCTCGACGAGAGAATCGCCGCTGTCATCTCCAGCAGCTCCGGGGCTGGCGGAGCCTGCACCTACCGATTCTTCAGCGAAGCCCATTTCGGCGAAGGAATTGAGCTCATCACGCGAGTCTTCCCCGACTGGCTTCACCCTCGACTCCGTTTCTTCGTTGGTCGGGAAGATAAGCTTCCAATTGACCAGCACGAGCTCATCGCATGCATTGCTCCTCGCGCGTGCCTCATCTCAACCGCCCTCAACGACAATGTCGAAAGCACCTGGGCCATCCAGGAGACTTACCTTTCCGCGAAACGAGCCTATGAGCTCCTTGGCGCGGCGGACCGTTTTCAAATCCGTTGGCGCTTCGGCACCCACGGAACGCAAGCCGAAGACATCGAAGCGTACCTCGACTGGCTTGACGCTCAGTTCGGCCGAGGGAAGTGTGATTTCCCCGAAAAGCTCTTCCATCCCCGATACGATGAATGGTTGAGAATCAGCGGTGAGAAGACCGACCCTGCCGCATTCCCCGAGAAGGGAATTGACGACCTTCTCACAGCCGACGACGGCTCGGCGATAACTTCCACCGACCAATGGAAAGCTCGTCGAGAAAAAATCATGAGTCGTGTCGAGTTCGGCCTCGGAGAAGCCCCTTCCGGAGCCGTCAACCTGGGCGGTGGTTACGGAACCGAAAGCAATTACGTCTCCGTCATGCTCGGTCGCTCCGGCACGCCCGGGGGCGTCGAAAAGCAGCAGGTCAACTTTGGCAACTACATTCCCGGCGACATCTACTTCTCCTCCGGAGCCGCTAAAGGAGACAAGAAACTCCCCGCCGTCATCTGGCTTCACCCGCATTCTTTCTCGAACGGCTACGTCGCAGGCTACCGTCGTGGCGAACACGTGCATGTCGCCCTGGCACGCCAGGGGTTCGTAGTTTTCGCCTACGACCAGATTGGCAACGGAAGCAGAATAGAAGAGGCGGCCCGTTTCTACGAGCGGTATCCTCACTGGTCCCTCCTCGGAAAGATGGTCACGGACGCCTGCGCCGCTCTTGACGTCGTCGAGAGCCTTCCTTACGTGGACGCGAAGAGAATCTTCCTGCTCGGTTACTCCCTCGGTGGAATGGTCGCCCTTCATACGGCTGCCCTTGACCAAAGGGTCGCCGGAGTCGTCTCAGTTGCCGGATTCACCCCGATGAGGCTGGATGCCCCCGAGAAAGGAACGGGATTTGTCTCAAGCGTGTCTCGATGGCACGTTCTTCAACCGCGTCTTGCTCCCTTCCTCGGCCAGGAGCGCCGGATTCCTTACGACTACCACGAAGTCCTCGCGGTTATCGCCCCGCGACCCCTCTTGATCGTTGCGCCGAAACACGACCGGGAACACAGCCTCGCCGACGTGCAGCTCTGCACGGACGAGCTCCGGAAGGTTTATGAACTATTTTCGTCGCGCGAGAACCTTGACCTCGTCGTCCCGGATGACTACAATCGTCTCTCGCCAGAACTTCAACAGGAAGTCTTGGCCAAATTGCAGAAGATGGCCGCCCGGTAGAATAGGTTCTACAGCGCACTAAAGGGAGCGTCGTCTCGCGCACCCGCACGGGGAAGAAGTGCATTTCAGGTCAGGTTGGGAACCCCGGCGGGGCCAAAAGCGACTCTGCGCCCGACGGGAGCAACGTGAGTTACCGTCGGAGATGAAGGAGAGCACAGGTGAGCGTTTTATCCGCCATCGGAAATACTCCGCTCGTCAAAATCACAAACCTTGTCTCCAACTCCAAGGTGAGGATTTTCGGCAAATTAGAGGGCGCCAACCCCGGCGGCTCCGTCAAGGACCGACCCGCCCTTTACATGGTCAAGAAAGCGGAAGAGTCCGGTGAGTTGACGCCGGAAAAGGTCATCGTCGAGCCGACCTCCGGCAACACGGGCATTGGCCTCGCCATGATTGGCGCCGCCAGGGGTTACCGCGTCAAGCTCTTCATGCCCGAATGCGTCAGCACCGAAAGGCAACACATCCTCGAGGCTTTCGGGGCAGAAGTTGCCCTCACCCCTGCCCGCGAGGGAACCGACGGTGCCATTCGCCGAGCGCACAATCTCGTGGCAGCTTCGCCCGACCAGTACTTCATGCCAAACCAGTTCGACAACGAAAACAACGTCCTGTCCCATTACGAGACGACCGGCCCTGAAATCTGGCAACAGACCAACGGGGAAATAGACGCCTTTGTCGCCGGAATGGGAACGACCGGGACATTGATGGGCGTCGGAAAATTCCTCAAGGAAAAAAATCCGCGAATCCGCGTCGTCGGCGTCGAACCAACCGAGGGACACACAATCCAGGGCCTCAAAAACATGCGCGAATCAATCGTCCCGAAGATATACCGCCCCTCAACGCTCGACGAGAAAGTTGTGGTCGAAGACGGCGAGGCTTACGAAATCACGAGACTCCTCGTCCAGAAGGAAGGCCTGTTCGTCGGGATGTCGAGCGGCGCTGCCGTGGCGGGTGCTCTCCGAGTGGCAAAAAGCATGGAAGCGGGAACCGTCGTCGTAATCCTTCCCGACCGGGGCGACCGCTACCTGAGCACTACCCTCTTCCGCTCCATCTGCTCGAAGTGCCCCCCGTGATACGCTGACGCCGTGTTGGAGGACTCGCACCTCTGCGGCCAAGATTCGCTCAAAGTCCAGAGTTCCCCCTCCCCGCGCTGGGATGGCAGGTCTCGCCCGGCAACCCCGTCGCTTGCCGCTCACCGCCCGGACTTATGAAAACGCCTCCAGCGTCTGTCGAACCAGAACCACTGCGTCGGATACTGACGAACGTAAGACGCCACGACCTCGGCGAATCTTGCAGTGTTTGTGAACGTGTCTCGGTTTAGATTTCCCGTTTCCACGACCTCAACCTCGGGGCCAATCAGGAGTCTGAAGAAACCATCATCCCGCCGAAGGACAAACATCGGCAGAACGGGCGCCTTCGACCTCAAAGCGAAGAGCGCCGCCCCCTCAGCCGTCGAAGTCGGCAACCCCAGAAAATCAACAATCACTCCGCTCTCGGACCGCTGGTCCATATACATCGCAAGGATGTTCCCCTGTGCTAACCATCTCAGCGACCCTCTCACCGCCCGCGACACGGGAAACTTCGGTATGACGGTCTGGCGCATCTTTTGTCTGATGTCCGTGAACATTTCTTCAAGCTGTTCGTCTCTCATCTGCCGCATGATTGTCGCGCAGCGATACCCCAGCGAATTCAGCACCAAGCCCAGAATTATGAAATTCCCCAGGTGAGCGCAGAGACCAATAGCCCCCTTCCCCTTCCGCAAAGCTCCCTCAAGATGGTCAAGCCCTTCGGTCTCCTTCACCATCTCCCACGCCTCGCTGATGTTCCCCCGGCCGTGATACACCAAAAGCTCAAACGCAGACCTCGACCCGAACCGGAAAACCTCCCGCGCCATTTCCCGAATTTCCGTCGGGGACTTCTGCCTCCCATAGGCAAGAGAAAGATTCTGAAGGGCGAGCTTCCGGTTACGGCTCAGAACGTAATAGGCGAGGTCCGCCATTATCCGGGAAAGCCTGCCGACAGCTCTCAGGGGAAACAACCGTGTCAGGGAAATCGCAGTCCCGAGCGCTCGGCGAACAAACCACCGCTCAATTCTTATTCTTTTTGAAAGAGTTTGGTCCATTCCCGATGGCTCTACCAAGCCAGGGTCGCGGAACACATATTTCCCGAGGGCAGGCTCCCTCAGCCAGTTGATTACCCGTTCGCGCGATGAGCCGCTTTGGGTGAGCGCCGGCATGCGGTTGTTCCCTCCGGCGTGCAGGAATTGCCTTCTTGCCCACCCATCCGCGCGGCGCTTCTTCGCTGCCCCGGCCAGAGCCCGGGACTGCCCGCCAGAGGCCTCTCAGCCGAACCGATAGTGCTTCCGAACCCGCTTGGCCACTTTCCAGACGCACTTCAGCCCCTTCGGGAACACGACGAGGTCTCCTCCCTCAAAATGAACGTCGCCCGCCGGCGTCGAGACCGTCACATCTCCCTCGAGAATGTAGCATGTCTCCTTGTCGTCGTATTCCCAGTCGAAGGTAGAAGGCTCGCACTCCCATATCGGCCAACCTTTGACCCCCAGTTTGTCGAGTTCCTGTTTCGACGGTTTTTTGACTTCGATGTTGCTCATCGGTTACTCCCTCCCCATGACACAGTTTCCGTTTGACTCCGCCAGCGCGCCGCAACCGTTCACAGGCTGTGCCCTTCTTCGCTCTTCCCGCCAGACATGCCGCCACCCGAGATTTGTTTTCAGATGGCCCTTTCTCCCACCGCATATGATAACTCAAAGACCACCGCCTCGCAATACCCGCTTCGACGTCCGGCCGCAGCCAAATTACTGGTTGACATAACCCGACTCTCCGTGCAAAAGTATCCTCAGGTTTGAGTTTTTAGCCAATGTTCCTCGAGGTCTTTCTTTGGCGATGAGGTGGGCATGTCCCCCTCTCCCCCGTCGGCCTTTCTGGGGAGTGGTCGAATTGGTAAGACGCTTGACTCTGGATCAAGAAGCCGCAGGTTCGAATCCTGCCTCCCCAGCCAA
>CAYZXL010000123.1:0-7333 GCA_964482435.1 uncultured Verrucomicrobiota bacterium | reverse complement strand
CTCATCCGGCTTGGTGCTGATCGCCACTTCCGGCTTGCGAGGAAAACTCGCCACAGCGGCGCCGTCCGGGCTCGGTGAGGGTCTTATGCTTTCCTTGAATGAATATTCTCTCTCCGTCGAACCGTCCCGCAGCCTGATGGAGGTCGAGACAAAAAAGTCTTCTGTTGCCCTTCCCACCCCGGAGGATGCCAGTAAGCGGGTAGTCGCGCCTGTCTTGGAGTAATGCTTCTCGCTGCTCAAGGTCACCTGACAGGCATCGGAAATTCCGACGCCTTTGTCGTTGTAGGACACCTTCAGCCCTACGGGCGGGAAGTAGTAGTGAACCCCCGATGGACACATAAAAGGTGAGGCTTGAACCCGGCTCGCCTTGTCGAGCTTCCCGCTGAGGTCAGTATCGGCATAGATTACGTCGTACCCCTTCCCGGTTCCCTTCGATTCGTCGAAGACCACGGTCAGAACCTTCGACCCGTCCTCCGTCAGAGCCACCTTCGCGTAAAGGGGCTTTTTGGAGGAATAGGCTGGCTCAGCGGCCGGCTCCCCGGAGCGAAGAAATCCCACCCCAAGAAGCGCCACGGCGGCTATTGCACTGCCCAGTTTTCTCATCTGACGTCCTCCTCCGTTGAACTCCTAACAGTCCCGGTCAGCGTTTCACCGCCACGACCAAGAGTTGCCTAATCAGCTCGTTCAACAAACAAGACCCGCACACGGCGTGTCTCTTTCGCAAACCTCAGGCCTGTCTGCTCTGTGAGGTGCTGGAGCACAAGCTCGGGGGCCTTGCGGCCTTCTTCCCGGAAGTTCTCGTGCCATTTGAGGCTCGCTTCCGGAGGGCTTTCGACCTCGCTGACCATCCGCCGGTCCAGATACTCGCCGACCCAGCTAAGAAACTCACCAATGTCTGCGCTGTCTGCGTACCGGCCCCCCTCCTGCGGAAGGGTTGTTAGCCTTTCGCCATAAATCTCGATGGTATCACGCGGGCTGCCGGAGATCGGCCTAAATTCGTATTTGCCTCGCGCGACGATAACCTCCCGGGGGACTTCCCGAAAGGTCATCTTGACCGGCAGCTTCAGCTCTCGTCGAAGTATCGGCTCGAAGAGTGAAACGATCTTCTCTGGCGTCAAACCTTCTCGGACAATAAAGTCGCCAAGAAGTCTCCGATTGAGCAGCTCGTCGTCCCCTTCGATCTCTCGCGGGTGAATGCCTGCGAGCAGCCGGAGTATATCTCGGAGAGGCCATCCCGTCCCCTGGCCGTACGCCCGCCTCTCTCCCCTCAACCCGCCGTTCCACACGAAAAACCAGTTCTCCGGCACTGGCCTGCCTGCGTCCCCCTCTTTCTCCCGCTGGTAAACGAGACGCCCGGGCAAATACGGCGCTGGAACGTACTTCAAATCCTCACCTTCCGAAAGGACATAGGTTTTGTTAAACTCGTCGAGAGCCTTCTGCTCCTCCATCTTCCGCGCCGGGTTGGACCAATCCACGTCCATGTCGGCCAGTTTGCCGTCCCTGTCAATGAGCCACATTGTCGGAATCGTTTTGATCCCGTACAGACGGACAAACCTATTCTCCCATTCCTTCCCGTCAAAATACTGAGGCCAAGGAATGCTCTTGTCTGCGATGAGCTTTTCGACGGTTTCCCTATCGGTGTCAAGGTTGATCCCGATGACCTCGAGACCCTTATCATGGTACTCCTGATAAGCTTTTTGTGCCGGGAGGATGCATTCGTCGTAGGTGCCGGACCACGTCGCCCAGAAATGCACCAGAATCACTTTCCCCAGCATCTTTTCGGTGTCAACCTCGCGGCCGTCAAGGGCAGTGAACTTCATCGCCACAGGTGTCCCGACCTGCACCGCTGCTCCCGAGCTGGAATCCGCGGGAACATCCTGGCAGTTGACCGCAACCGATAGGCACGTCGCACAGACCAAGACGAATGTAGGAACCGCACCTCCCTTTTTTCTCATTTGAAGTCAACCTGCGCCGAGCTCTTGAGAACGCCAGCGAGGGGGCCCGTTTCAACTGTTGCCTCGACCGTGTAATTTCCCTTTGGTATTCGCACGGAATACTTGAGCGACCCGCCTCACCCAAAACCATACCTACTGGCTGGGCCTTCGTTCTTGTGGACGATACTGCCGTCGGACTTCCTGACCTCCACCCGAGCGCGCAGCTGGACTGTTCCCTTCTTTCCCTCGATCCTGGTTTCACCCGCCATCAGGTCGAATCCGATTCCCAGATTTCCTTTAACCCGGTCATTTGGCTTGCAAGTGAGCGCGAGCTTCGGAGTCTCGAGGAAATTCCAGATCGGGGCCTCTGCGGGCTCCTCCGACGGCTTTATTGATTTCACGAAGGAATATTCCCACTGGTCGGAGCCCTCGCCCACCTTGATGCTCGCCTGGGCGGAGAAGCTTTCGTCCGTCGTCGTGCTCGCGGCTGGAGCCGCCTTCTGCCGCCGAGCAGTCAAGACCCGGGTCAGGAATGCACCCCGCGTTCGCTCCGGAGCAGTCGTGACCCGGGTCGTGTACGTATGCCTCGCATAGTTGAAAGTGATTTCGCAGCCACAGGTTTTTCCCAGAGCCTCGCTCTTTGGCGTGACGCTTACCTTGACGGGCGCGAAATCGCAATGGAACCCTAGGGAGCATTTCCGCGTCTTCGCCGTGACCTTCTGAGGTTCATCAAACGCTCCATTGAAGTCCGTGTCCGCGTAAAGGACATCGTAGCCGTTGCCCGTTCCCTTCGATTCGTCGAAAACCACGGACAGCAGCTTTGACCCGTCTTCGGCCAGAGCCACTTTCGCGTAAACCGGCTTTTGTGAGGAATAGCTCGCCTCGCTCATCTGGCCGGCGGCGCATGCCACAGCCATCGTCAACACCGACAGAATCCCGAGACGGACGGTCAGCCTTTTCACTTGAAGCTCACCTCCGTCGAGCCTTTCAGAAGGCCAGCGAGGGGGCCCGTTTCAACTGTCGCCTCGACCGTGTAATTTCCCTTTGGTATTCGCACGGAATACCGGAACGACCCGCCTCACCCAAAACCATATTTATCTGTCGGACCTTCATCCTTGTGGACGACCTTGCCGTCGGGCTTCCTGACCTCCACGCGGGCATTTATCGCGGTCGTCCCCTTCTTGCCATCAATCCTGGTTTCGCCCGCCATCAGCGTGAATCCTATCCCCAACTGCCCCGGATTCCGGTCATCGGCCTTGGAGGTCAACGCTAACTTCGGGGCGCCGAGGAAATTCCATACGGGGGCGTCCACGGGCTTCTCCGAGGGCGTTACGGCGGTCCCGAAAGAATACTCCCATTGACCCGCACCTTCGCCCACCTTCATGTTGCTCGAGGCGCCAAAGGTCTCGTTGGTTGTTGTGGTGGGGGCTGACTTTTGTCCCGGAATAATAGAAGTGCTGCGCTCGGTCGTGTACGTATGCTTCGCATAATTGAGGGTGAGTTCGCAGCTACAGGTTTTTCCCAGAGCCTTGCTCTTCGGTGTAACACTCACCTTGACCGCCGGGAAATCGCAATGAAGTCCTGTCGGGGAGCATTTCCACGACTTCGCCGTGACCTTCTCAGGTTCATCAAACGCTCCATTAAAATCTGTGTCCGCGTAAAGGACATCGTAGCCGTTGCCCGTCCCTTTCGATTCGTCGAGGACCACCGACAGAAGCTTTGACCCGTCTTCGGCCAGAGCCACCTTCAAATAAAGCGGCTTTTGAGAGCCGAAGACGGGCTTCTTCGCCGATTCAGCCGCGTATGCAAGTCCGAGGGCCAAACAGGCAGAAATAATGAGCGCAGCAGACAGTTTTCTCATTGAGATTTCACCTCCCGATTTTTTCGTCTGATTCTTATCACAGCCAGTACACAAAGCAAGAAAAGAACGCACATTGACGAAACGACGAGGCGCGGACGCACTGCTGTCCAGTAGTCAATTGACACCGAGCCTCCGTCGAAAGCCACGTCGCTCGACCCCGTGAGAAACCCAGCCAGCGGCCCCGTGTCAACGCCCACCTTCACCGTGTACTTTCCCTTCGGTATTCGCACGGAATACCCGCATATTCCCCCTCACCCGAAGAACATTCTGCTGAGCGCGACATTTTGGTGGAGCACTGTTTTTCCAAGGGGCTTTGTTATCTGCACGTTCGCCGATACCGGCTTGCCGCCTCTTGACGGCGAAGCGGCACGGCCCCGAACCACCGCAACAGCCTGAATTCCCAGATAACCCTTTCTCTTCGGGTCGGACATCGTCCCCACGCTTAAAGCCGGCGGCTTATCCTCAAACGCGCGCACCGCCGGCGCCTCAGGTTTCTCCGTGGGGTAGAAGGTGATGTGCGAGAAGGAATAAGTCCATTCCGCCGCACCTTCCTTCAGCTTTATTTCTGGCCGAAGGAAGAACCTCCGTGGCGACTCTGCCTCTGGCTGGCTCTTGAGGCGCCTGGCTGCGCGCTGAGGGTTGAGTTGATAATAGTGGATGGAAATCGAGCAAGGCTTCTCAACTCCCTTTGCTTTCTCATTGTAGGGAGCATCAACATCTATTGGAGGGAAAGTGCAACTCACTGCCACGGCCGCGCTCGGCGGCTTCCGAAGTGTACCCTTTATTGGCTTGTCATCGCTCAAATCCCCGTTGAAGTTCAGGTCGGCGTAAATCATATCATAGCCGGCGCCGGTGCCGCCGGACTCGTCGAAAGCAAGGTCCAGCATCTTGCTCCCCTTCTCGTCGAGTGCCAGCCTGGCGTACAAAGGCTTCGCCGAGGAATATCTCGGCTGGCTTGTCTGCGCGGCTGCGCATGCCAGGGCTATCGTGAAGACCGACAGAATCCCCAGACAGCCAATCTGCTTGTTCACCGGAAGTCCACCTCCGTTGTGCTTTTGAGAACGCCCGCCAGGGGACCTGCGTCAACTGTCCCCTCAACCGTGTATCTTCCCTTCGGTATTCGCACGGAATACCCGCATTTTCCTCCTCACCCAAAAACAAGTTTGTCGAGGGGCACCTCTTGCCGAAGTACGACCTTCCCGTCAGGCCTCCTGACCTCCACGAGACCCTTGGCTGGCGTGCCCCCTTTCTTCAGTCCGATTGGATTTTCCCCCGCGGAGAACTTCAGGGCGATTCCCAAATATCCCTTCTTGTTCACGTCCGGTCTGGTTGCAGCCGTGAGCTTCGATGGATCGTTGAACCTCCAAACCGGTGCGCTATCCAGGGTCTCCGACGGCCGAACAATGTCGCGGAAGGAGTATTCCCACACGTTTGTCGCCTGTCGCAGGGCTACAGTCGCAGTGACGTCAAACCTGTGATGATACCTCACCTCAACAATTCGGGGTGTCGGAGCCCGGCGCCGGTTCGAGTTGTCCGCAGTGGCGCCCCTCGGGACTTCGTAAGCACTCCTCCGGTAGGTGAAACGAACCTGGCAGGGGATTGCGACGCCTTTCCCGTTCTCGTTGTATGGAACGTTCAGATTGATGGGCGGGAATTCGCAGGAGAAAAACGTCCCCTGACTCTGAGCTTTACCCACGACTTTCTGCGGACTGCCAACTCTTCCGCCGGACTCCACGTCCGCGTAAATCACGTCGTAACCTTTCCCCGGGCCCTTCGACTCGTCGAAAACCACTCGAAGAACCGTCGAGCCGTCCTGGGTCAAACCAACCTTCGCATAGAGAGGCTTGTCGGACCTGAAGCGGGATGCCGCGGCGCTGACTTCGTCCGGGAGGCACAAAACCACGCACCCGAGTAAAACAGCAGTAAAGCCGCCCCATAGAGACGCAATGGCAGGTCTCTTTTTCACCAGTGTCCTCCTCCCGAGTTTGCTGCGATCGCTTTCTATTTATAGCTCATTTAGGGCTTCCGGTCAAGCCACTTTTCGTCAGAAGGTCAGAAAAACGCCCGAAAAGCCCATGCGCCCTTTCCCTCGGTCTCCTGCAGGCCGCCTGCACAAGTGCGCCGTCTTAACCTTATAACATTAGACGCCAGAACCGCTCAAAAGGTTCGCGCAGTTTCTCGTCGGGGAACGTTTTCCTTCCAGAGAGGCAGGCGGCACCGCTGCTCCTTCCCTTCCAGATGTAGTGCCCGACCGCTCGCGGCATGGTTGATAAACGGCCGCCGACAAGGGTACAATCGGCCTCCGTTGCTTGCCCGGTCACGAACCGAGCTTAGTACAGGCTTTCGCAAATACAGTCACATATCGTCTACGGCCGTCCAGATGGCCACGACTCAGCCCAAACGACTCTTGCTCTTGCCGGGCCTTGGTGGCGCCATGGCACCACTTCTCGACCATCTGGATTCATCCATGAACACGTGACTGAATTTATAAATCAGAGCACTTAGAACCTTCAGCATGGGAAACAGGCTTATGGTAGAACCCACCAGCGATCATGAGGAAAATGCCGAACCGCACAATGCTGCGAATGAGCAGGGCGAGCCACAGGAGACGCCTCAGGAGGGCGGTCTCCCGGAGGTTTCCAAGACGGTCAAGGATGTGCGAACTCTGTGGGGGAAGGCGGTGCCGCCCGACGCTTCGCCCGGCTCTTCGATCAAGGCCGGCGGAATCGGTGCGGGGTTAGAGGCGGCGTCGAAGCTCCTCCCGCGCCTGCGGCGCCTGTCGAAGGCGAAGGAGGAGAAGGAAAAACCCGAAGAGAGCGACTTCGAGCTTATTGAACTGCTTGGCAAAGGGGGCATGGGAATGGTCTTCCTTGCAAGGCAGAAGTCGCTCGATCGAGAGGTCGCGGTCAAGGTCATCCAGCCAAAGGCGGCAGAGGACGCGGAGGCTCGCGGCAAGTTTTTCGCGGAGGCTCTGGTAACGGGCGAGCTTGACCACCCGAACATTGTGCCCGTGTACGACTTCGGCGGCACGCCCGACGGCGTCCTTTTCTATCCGATGAAGCAGGTTCGCGGGACTTCATGGGACAAGGTCATCCAGCAGAAGTCTCTGGAGGAAAACCTCTCGATCCTGAACTCGGTCTGCGATGCTGTAGCCTTCGCGCATGACAAGGGGGTAATTCACCGAGACCTCAAGCCGGAAAATGTGATGCTTGGGGATTACGGGGAGGTCTTTGTGATGGACTGGGGGCTGGCGGCGAGCGTCGGGATGAAGAAGGCAGAGAAATTGACTGCGGAAACGGGATTCGCGGGCACACCTGCCTACATGGCGCCCGAGATGGCGAAGTGCGAGCCGACAAAAATCGGTCCCGCCAGCGATATTTATCTTTTGGGCGGCATCCTGTACGAGATTGCAACGGGGCTGAGACCGCACACGGGCGACGACGTGTACTCGTGCATCCACGCGGCGATGGAGAACGTCATCCAGCCGACGGAGAAGAAGGGTGAGCTCACAGAGATTGCCTTGAAGGCGATGGCGACG
>CAYZXL010000122.1:0-7339 GCA_964482435.1 uncultured Verrucomicrobiota bacterium | reverse complement strand
CATCCCGGGTCACTCGATAGACGGGTCAAGCGAGACGTCACCGTATGGTACACCAGGTCTGGAGCCATTTTCGGTATCCCGATCCAGTTCATCTTGGCGGTCTTGCATGGTTTGATTTGCATCGGTGACCATTCCGGCAATCTCACTGACTTCAACACCGATCAGAGCACTGGCCAAGCTGTCTGCCTCCTCAATGGCGATGGCGACATGACGATCTTCGTGGATTCTCAGCTTGGCTATCATCTGATCCCACTCCGCTTTCGCGGCATCAGAGGCGTCAGCGTATCGCGTCCATCTCGGCATTCGCAATACTAAATTGGCGTGCAACGAGACGGTCACTTCCGGGCTTGTTCCTGCCGGAGCAGGCTCTGCGCGAAGCGCGCCTCCCCCCTGTCCCCACTCGGGCAGCCTGTTCAACTCGTTCGCGACTTCCGCGAGCGTTCTCCCTCTCACAACTATTTCGGGCGTGGTCCTGGGCGAAGGGGGGACCCAGTCCTTCGTCACGTCCTTCACGATTCGAGTTACTGCCAGGGCCGTTCCCGAACCTGAATGAAGTCCTAACGGCCCGGGAGCTGAGAACCCAAGATCCTGGGGTAATTGCCCTCCGCCCTTCGCCTCGTCAGGCGTCGGCGGCTCGGTTCCTAGCACACCTGGGATTCGCTCTCCTCCCATCAAGGTCTCCTTTCGCGTTCACGCGGACTATAGCACCATGGCCAGCGGTGAGGCGGTCGAATTTTAACCTTTTCCATCCGAGTAGTATAATAGTAATCGGACTGATCTTCGTTCCTCAAGAGCTGGGACTGATCCGTGCAGGACCTTTAGCGCAGCGGCGTTGGGTCTGTGTGAACCCGAGAGGCCACTGGGCGATTCTTGCGTAGGATGTCTTTGTTTTGAGGCCTCTGCGGCGATCCGTCCCGCGCGCGGCCTTATCGCTATCGAGGCTCGATAAAACCACCTTCGGGTCGCCGGTGACGGGCTGTCTCTCGGGCCGCCGCGAGAAGCGCCGAATTCCTACCCCGGTGCGCGCCGCCTCCCGGATCACCTTCCGCCTCCGGCCTGTCTGGCGGAACCCAACGGGCGGGGAGGAGATATCGTTCCTTCTCTCCGTCCCGGCGCTTCTCTTCTGCCCTCGTCCCCATCCTCGGCTTGCTACGTCTCAACGCCCCTCATACCCTCAACTTGCCGAGGAGCATCACTCAGACTGCTGTGAACCCGAAGATGCGTTGGCCGAGCGGTTGCCTCAAAACCGGGAAATGGTGGTGCAAGGCGCCTCCACGGGTCGGGCGGGACGCCCTCACGACTGCCGCCGGGACGGCGGCGTTACGCTTGTTGGGTGCCACGGGGAGCAATGGCCAACAGCCACAAGGTGTACCACTCAAATGCAGCCACACCCGTCCGCGCGGGTGTGACCCATTTTCGTGGCAGACGGAAGTGGTTGAACCCTGAACTGAGGCACCTCGCTGCCTGATTCGCCTTCCTGCATCCCATCGCAAATCTTCTTCATTCCTCCCCGACAGAAGAAACAAAAAATGAAGCCTGGGCGTCGAGGACGCATATAAGAGCAATTGACGGTGTATTATGCGTTCTTTCAGTTTTCCTCAAAGTACCGCCTGAGACTCCTCTGGCGGACGAAAGAAGCCGAGAATCCTTCGGCCTCTTTGATATAATGAGACGGGGTCGCCAGGTTTTTTTTGAGATTTTGCGCCAAAGCTGGGAATATTTTTCTCGCTGTTTCGTAAGGTCTCACGAAAGACACACGCGAAGTGGCAGAGGGATCAAGGCATGCCCGGAAGCGTGGGGCTTCAAGGAACAAACGTTAGCGACAGTGCGTCAAAATAAAGCGGTTTGTCAGACACCATTCCCCGGTGGCGAAAGAGGAAAGGAGACTTGATACATGAGTGATTCGTCGAACAGAATCGTTGTTGTCGTTGTTGCAGCGTGCGTGCTTGTGATTCTTGGGTGCATTATCCTGCGGCCGTTTGGGCCGCGTGAGACCGAGAAGGCAAAGACTGCTGAGCCGGCTCCGGCTGTCGTCTCGCCGAGGGAGAAGACAACAGAGGAACCAGCACCGGTCGTTACCCCGACACCACCGCGCAAGGAGAAGACGGAGACTGCCCAACCGTCAGCAGAGGCCGAGGAGTATGACATTTCCGGGATAGTAATTGACAAAGGCGGCATGCCCATAGAGGGCGCCAACGTGAAGGTCTATTTCTATTCCCTGAAGAACTTCTCGCCTGAGAGCGGTGCCGGCCCCGAAGAGGGAAAGAAGGCGGAGCAGACAACCAAGCAGGACGGGAAGTTTGGGTTCGAGCATCAGGAAGGCATGCGATACGTGCTGATCGCCGAGAAGGAAGAGTATGTCCCCGTGACAAAGAACATGGGAGAGCCGCAGAAGGGCATAGTCATCACTCTGATTCTCGGCGGGGCAATCGAGGGAAAAGTCGTGGATGCCGCGACGTCAGCGCCGCTGGATAGGTTCAGAATCATCAGCTCCGAGGACACGGGAAGCGGGATTCTACTTGGATTATTCACCAAGAAGGAAGAAGACATTCTTTTGCCGACCGAGGGGAAGGAATTCAGCAACCCGGAAGGAACATTCCGGCTGGCGGGGCTTGCGGAAGGCAAATACCGGCTGACGTCCCTCGCGGAAGGGTACGCCCAATCCTCGAAGGGCGGGATCGAGGTCAAATTGGAGAAGACGACCGCCGGGGTAGTGATTGAGCAACAACCAGCAGGAAAAATCCGCGGTCGCGTGATTGATGCCCTCGGCAAGCCCATCCAGGGAACGACGATAGTCCAAAAGAACCCCATTCACTCGCCGCTGCTCGGAGAGCTGCCGCTGCCGCAGCGAAAGGCCTTTGCCACAAGCGATGCTGACGGAGAGTTTGAGATTGGCGGCCTCCCCGCAGGGACATTTACCCTTCAGGCACGGCACCAGGATTATTGCCCGGCGGAAAAAGAGGTGAAGGTGAACAAAGGCGAAACGACCAGCGGCGTGGAGTTCCAACTGGTTCAGGGAGGAAGGATTTCGGGGATTGTCGTGGCGAAGGCGGATTTGCAGCCGATTCGCGGGGCGAAGGTTAAGGCGGGGACCGGGTCGTCCTTTCTTTTTTCAGCCGCGGGTGGGGCGGAATGCGAAACCAACGAGATAGGAGCTTTCGACATCATCAAGCTGGAGGCAGGGACATATACTCTGACGGTCTCGGCGACCGACTTCGCTGAGAAGACCATCGAGGAGCTGCGCATCGGTGAGAACCAGGTCGTCGCCAACCTCGTCATCGAGCTTTCTCAGGGGGGAAGCCTCGTCGGGACTGTTCGAGATGGTTCCGGAAAACCTGTAGCTGGCACAATTATCTTTGCGGTGGGTGCTGGCGGAACAAAGGTGACCCAGACGGATAAAGAAGGGAATTACGCCATAACGAATTTGAAGGAAGGGAACTACGCGGCTGGTGCCGCGGAGACAGCCGGGACGACGGGGACGACGGGCCGGTCCGATTCGCATTTTGTCCGGATTGAGAACGACAAGGAAACGCGATTGGACATTTCCCTGGGAAGCGGGCCGAAACTATATGGCAGAGTGACACGAAAAGGCGAGCCGCAGGAGGGGCTTATTGTTAGCATCCAAAGCTCCCCCAGCACCATCATGGCCACGAAAAGCACAAAGTCTGCTTCAGCGGAAACCAAAGCGGACGGAAATTATGAAATCCAGAACGTTGTGCCCGGGCAATACGGCCTGACTGTCATGAAATTGGTCGGCACGTCGCCGACACGTTTGTTTGAGACAGAACTCGAGGTAGCGGACTCGGACCTTGAGAAAAATATCGAGCTTCCGACTGGCCAGATAGCGGGCAAGGTCACTGACGCCGAAGCGCGCCAGCCGATCGAAGGCGCAAAAGTGACTCTGGAGCCGAGCCGGGCGAGGAGCGCACAAGAGGCGTTCATGTCGAAGCTGGCCTTGTATGTCGGGGGAGCCGAGAGCACAAATTCCGAGGGAAAATATGCGTTCGACGTCGTCAGCGACGGCGTGTACTTTCTTGTGGCGAGCAAGGACGGTTACGCGCCGCAAGCCCTTACCGCGGAAGTCCGCGGCTCGCAGGGGGCATCCGACGCAGATTTTTCGCTCAGCAAGGGAGCAATGCTCTCCGGGCGGGTCACCGGCAGCGACGCTTCGCGGCCAGTCACGCAGATACACCTCTCGGCGAGGGATTCGGCCGGAAGGGCCGTCTATTCAAAAAGTCTGACTCTTTCGGAAACCGGAGAATATCAGGCGGCGGGTCTGGCGCCGGGGGATTACGTAGTCTGGGTAGATGCCAGGGGCTACGCTTCGGCAATGAAGCGGGTCAAGGTCTCTTCAGGAGCCGAAAACAGGGCTGATTTCGTCCTGACCTCGGGCGGAACGCTGGTCACCCGGGCGGTTGACGAGAGAGGAAGGCCTATTCCGGGGGCATACACGGAGATTCTGGATGAGCAGGACAACTTCTTCGTGGGTATCTTTCCGGACCTCAAGGACATGATGAACATCGGATTTGAAGCTGCCTCACGGGTGGATGGCGTGGACATATCGAAGAACATCCCGGAGGGGAAGTACAAGGTCAAGGTCAGCGCCTACGGGTATCAGGACGAAGTGGTCAACGTCACGGTTCGCGATGGGGAGCAGACCGAGCAGTCGGTAACCCTCAGAAAGTCGAGGTAGGTAAGGCAGCGACCGTTCCTCCTTGAAGGTGCGCGCCGTGTGCTCGGGTGGCGGCCCGCTGCCTGGGCTGTTCCGCTTCGTTGTGTCGGATAAGTCCAGGCGAGAAGGAAGAGAAGAAGACTCCTGAAGGGCCACGGTGTCAGCCTTTTTTTTTATTTTTCGGTCTCCCCCTTCGGCCTTCTCTCCTCCCTCTCGTCAGTATTCCTTATTCCTTTTTTTGCGGGGCGCCCGTTGGTGTGCTGGCGCTCCTCTACGAGTCCTGAGTTTCATGGGACGCGCCGGGTCGGAGCCGCCGCGATTGGGGCGGACACGGCCTTTTGGGCCAGGTTCATTTGGGTGGTGTGCGTCTTCTCTGACCCGGACGTCCCTTTTCTATTCTGTTTTTCGGCGTCTTGCGAGCCTCCGTACTGACCGTGCTTCTATCGAGTGGCCGTTCTTTTCTCTCTGACCGATGAAACCCTTTAACAAGCGTCGTGCCATGGGCAGAAAGGGACCCGGGTGAGAACTGCTCGCGGCGTAATGCCTTGAAACTCAGAGAAATAGAAAACCGGACGCCGCGCCTCCAAAATTCCGCTACGCGATTATTTGTCGCCGAACCTTATCCGAAAGGAATATTCTATTTGCCGCGGGGGAATACTACTCCTCCGCCTGGGATACGTGTGAGCGACTGGTGAAAGCAGCTCTGTCGGGAGAGGAAAATGGCCGAACAAGCTGAGCGAAAGTCGGGAGGCGACCGTGGGAATGTGTCTCAAGCCTGCGGGTGCGTCGCGTTCCTGGAGACGGAGGAATTCATTGACGTTCTGAAGAGGCAGGAGGAACCGCTGTTGGTCTGCTGCCTGAGGGGAACTCTCAAAAACGTTTACACATACGTCACATGTTACCGGGGATTCCTTTTCGCGCACAGGAGCAAAATCCCGATTCCTCTCGAGGGGTGCGAGCTGATCAACGCCGAGGAAATCCGGTTCTGCGGACGGCGACTTTGAGAAGCAAACCGAGCACGAGGGAGGAGTTGTGGACTACTCTTTCAGCTTTCTCTCGAGCATCCGGATGGAGCAGAGCTCGCCGCACATCGAGCAGGCGTCGTCGAGGCTCGATGGACTTGACTCGTGATAGAGGCGGGCTTTCTCGGGGTCTATGGAAGCGGCGATTTGCCCGGACCAGTCGCGCTTCTGACGAAGGCGCGAAAGAGCGAGGTCTCTGTCGTCGGCGCCCTTAATTCCCTTGGCGATATCGGCTGCGTGCGCAGCGATTCTCGCGGCGACGACCCCGTCGCGGACATCCTCAATTGTGGGCAATCGGAGGTGCTCGGCGGGCGTAACGTAGCAGAGAAAATCCGCGCCCATCCACGCGGCAACGGCGCCTCCGATAGCCGCGGTGATGTGGTCGTACCCCGGGGCGATATCGGTAACGAGCGGGCCCAGCACGAAGAACGGCGCTCCCTTGCAGACCTCCTTTTCCAGTCTGATGTTTTCGGCGATTTGATGAAGAGGGATATGTCCTGGCCCCTCAACCATGACCTGGACGCCTCTTTCCAATGCACGTTTAGCGAGGGCTCCGAGGGTTATCAACTCCTGAATTTGCGCCCGGTCTGTGGCGTCGGCGATGCAGCCCGGTCGCATCCCGTCGCCGAGGCTGAGAGTTACATCGTATTCGTGGGCGAGGTCGAGGAGCCTGTCGTACTGGGCATATAGGGGATTTTCGGCGTTATTTTCAATCATCCAGTCAACGAGCAATGCGCCCCCTCGGCTGACCACGCCAAGCACTCGCCCCTGAGACCGAAGAGCTTCCAGAGACGCTTTCGTTACGCCGCAATGGACCGTCATGAAGTCAATGCCGTCGCGGGCATTCTCCTCGATGACGTCGAAAAGCTCGTTGGCAGTTACCGCGGAAAAAGGCCTTCCGGCATCGAGCGCTCGAACGGCAACCTGGTAAATGGGGACGCTGCCGACCGGCACAGGCGAGCGCTGAAGAATCTTTCTGCGGATGGCGCGAAGGTCGCCGCCGGTGCTCAGGTCCATGACGGTATCAGCCCCGAACTTCACCGCCACTTCCAGTTTCTGAAGCTCGTAATCCACGTCGCATGCGTCGCGGGAAGTCCCGATGTTGGCGTTGTTCTTCGTCCGAAGCCCCTTGCCGACGCCGAAGACTCTTTTCCCGCCTCCTATGGCGCGGTTGTTTTTCAAAATGACGATGGTGCCGTCGGCAACGCACGCGGTAACTTGCTCGGGAGAGAGACCTTCCTCACGAGCAACCAGCTCCGCCTCGGGAGTGATGATTCCTTTTTTTGCCTGTTCGATTTGTGTCATGAGTTCACATCTCTGAGCCAGGATGTCGAACTCCCCGGCTCACCACAATGTCCAGCGGCGGCTTCGCCAATCGCCACCTCGACTTTTCCGGAGACCTATTCTGACAGATTGGCCGAGGCCCGTCAAGATAGTGAAGGGAGCTGCCACGCCGGTTTTCGAAGGCGGCGGTTTATACCGAAGGCGAGCGCCTTGGAGTGCTGAAGCCATGCTTCAGCCTTACAAGGCGGCAGCCATGCTGCCGCACTCCATCTATGAAAGCGGGTCGTCAAGTTAATTTTTTCGCACTTTTATCCTGCCATTTTGTGTGCCCTCGGTTTGGCGGCTGTGAATCACTCCTGAG
>CAYZXL010000121.1:0-7415 GCA_964482435.1 uncultured Verrucomicrobiota bacterium | reverse complement strand
TGCCTTCACGCTCACTACCACTTTTTTGCCATACGGAAAACCCTCTGCCGGCTTCGAGAGCTTCCAGGTGACCTGGTAATCCTTCGGGTCCCCCTTGGGCTCGAGTCGACCTTCGCGCTTCTGTCCCTGCACAGTTACCGCAACCTGAATCGAGTCCTTCTCTACCCCAGCTCCGTCGTCCTTGACGTGAAATGTAATCGCTGTATCCGTCTTGACATTCTTTTCGCCCGGCTCTGGCTTGGGGTCTTCGACTCGCGGCGGAGTCTTGTCCTCCGTCTCGAACTTGTGTGTCTTCGTCTCCATCACGTTGGGCTTGGGACGACTCAAATCCCTGGCACTCACCGCCACCGTGACCGCTTTCCACTCCTCAAAAGGCTCTTTCGGCCTGTACGTCACCTCATAGTCCTTCGGACTTCCCTTGATCTCGGGACTAACACGCTTACCATCCACTGTCATCTCGATGGACTTCCCGTCTACCCCAGTGCCATCATCCTTGATGTGCAAAGCGACGGGCGTGTCAATCTGGGCTCTTTTCGGTCCCGGCGGTGAAAAGTCCTTCACGTACGGCGGCTTGGTGTCCTGCATAATGACCATCCGCTTCTTCGGTTGAGCTTGATTCCCGCTGGAATCGCTGACAGTGTAAACCAAGTCGTAAGTGCCTACCTTGCTGTCATCCACCTTCCCCCCGGTCTTCACGTTCCTGGTAATGTCCCCGTCGTAGTTGTCCGTCGCCTTATACCCTGGGTCTTTAAAGCGGTCTCGACCCAGCTCCAAGACGATCCGCTCGTCACCTTTTAAAGTAATCACGGGAGGCGTTCGGTCAACCACCCTCACAATCCTGGTGGCCTTCGCCTCGTTGCCGTCCGAGTCCTTCACGCTGTAAGTCACCTCATACTTACCAAGCTTATTGGCGTCCACAAACACCTTACGCTCCACCTTTGCCGTCAGGTCGCGGTCCTCGGGGTCCGAAGCCGTGCACCCGGGCTCCACGTAAGGAGTCCCAAATTCCAGCTCCATCGGATTGGGAGGTTTCAGGACGATGGTCGGCTTCCCGTCCGGCACAAAAAAGGTCAGCTCAGCCACCTTCGACGGAGTTGACCCCGCAAGGTTCGTCACAACACAGTAGTAATTGCCTTTATGAGCCTTCTGCACCGAAGCAATCACATAGTTCTCTTTCGTCGCGCCCTCTATCGCCTGACCGTCCTTCATCCACTGGTAGGACTCCGGAGTCTCGCTCTCAACCTTCACAGTGAACTCAGCTCGCTCGCCAACCTTCAGTCTCTGCGACTTGGGATGCTCAACAATCTTCGGAGGAGGCCCCTTCTCGACCATGAAAGCGTAATAGTTCGGGAACATTTCGTTCCCGGCCAAATCCCTTGCCCGCACGCTCACTCCCACTTCTTTGCCGTACGCGAAGCGCTCCGACGGCTTCGACGGCCTCCAGGTAACCTCGTAATCCTTCCCGTCCCCCTGGACCTCCGGTTTCTTTTCGGGTTGGACCTCTTTGCCCTCCACAGTTACCCTAATGGAGTCCTTCTCCACCCCAGCTCCGTCGTCCTTGACGTGGAATGTGATCGCTGTGTCCCTCGCGACATTCTCTTCGCCCCGGTCTGGCTTGGCGCCCTCAAGTCGCGGCGCAGTCTTGTCCTCGGTCCGGAACTCGTATGCCTCCTTCATCTCGTTCGCCTGAGGCTTACTTAAATCCCTCGCGCTCACTGTTACCGTGACCGTTTTCCACTGCCCAAAAGGCTCTTTCGGCCTGTACGTCACTTCATAGTCCTTCGGACTTCCCTTGATCTCGGGACTAACACGAGTACCATCAACCGTCATCTCGATGGACTTCCCGTCCACCCCAGTGCCATCGTCCTTGATGTGGAAAGTGATGGACGTGTCAATCGGGGATCTTACTGGTCCGCGCGGTGAAAAACCCTCCGCGTACGGCGCCTTGGTATCCTTGACGATCACCTTCCGCTCCGCTTTAGCTTGATTCCCGGCCGAATCATTCACCCAGCAAGTGAGTGTATATTCACCTTCCTTCATGGAATCTACGGAGCTGGCCCTTTGCACGTTCTCCGTGAGGTCACCATCTTCAGGGTCACGAGCCTCCCAGCCGGGATCCTTGTAAGGAGTCCCAAATTCCAGTTCCATCGGATTGGGAGGTTTCAGGACGATGGTCGGCTTCCCACCCGTAACCCCAAGCAGCTTCCGAACAGCGTTACCTATATCGAGGCTCTCGGACTCCGCAACTTCCTGAACAACTTTCAGCTTAGACTTGAACGTTTGCCAGCTCGTGTCTTTGGCATCTCGCAACGACGATTCGTTGCGTGCCTTCAGTCCTTCCCACTCGATTTTCGCAAGCGCCTTAAGCAGGTCGTCCCTTTGCTTCTCAGTTACCTTGTCTTTAAACTTGTTCCATATGTCCTGGCAGAAATCCAGGAAGTCTTTCACCTCCTTGTCCGGGAGGAATGGCTGACCCGCGTCTCCATCCGGCTGCTCGGCTGCCGACGCTGACTGGGCGAAAAAACAACCACAGACAAGACAGGCCAATATAAGAACACTTAGTTTTGACAGACATCTCCGCGCCACAGCTCACCAGCCACGAGTTCCTCTCGAGTTCACGTTTACGCCGATCGTGCCCTCATTACTGACTATTGCAGGAAAGACCCACCCTGCGTCAATTGTCCAAGCTCGTGGAGGAGAACTCCCCCCAGCGCGCCGAGAACAATCCACACGAGAAGGATGAGTATCAGAAACGGGGCCCGACGGCGTCCGCGCGTTTTACCTCTTCGGTCTGCAACCAAAGCCATCAGCAAACCGAGGACCGAACCGCCAGCCGACCCCACGAGAGCGAAAAGCAGCAGTTTCATATCGCGGTCATTCCTTCCTGTCGCCTCTTCCAGACCAATCTCGCGATGGAACCCAAAGTAATCAACGGCCACTCGAACGTCGCGTTTCCCTGGCGGAGGAAATGCAAGGACGTAGGAGCCTAGGTTCAAACCCTTCATCTGATTTTGGGTACCCGCTCTTGACTTTGCGAGGTCCTGATAGAAGGCAACCAGGTGCGCCCGGTCCGGGACCTTAATGTCGCAGCCATCGGTTCCTCCGCAAAGAAATCCGACAACCCTTTCATTTGTGCTCTCACCCATTCGAACGAACGAAATACTCATCTCGTGCAACCTGGCCTTCGCCACAATGTCAGCCGGCAGAGCCTTGCCAACATTATCTTCGGCGTCCGAAAAAACAAGCAGGGCTTTTCTGTAAGCTTGCCGAGAGCCGTACTGATCCATGCAATAGCTAAGGGCATCCATGAGAGGGGTTTCGCCCTTCGGTTCGGGCATGGCGTTAAGAGCACTTACGACGGATTCCGTTCCCAAAAACGTATCGCGTTTTCCATCGCTCACGACGCATAGCGCGACGGTGTCGTCCTTCGGTATGTTCTCTGCCAGTTCGGCCAGAAGAGTTACCGCGTTACTAAGCTCCTGTTCGGCGATACTGCCGCTTGCGTCAATAACGCACACAATCAGCAGTCCCTTGGGGACCGGGGCGATGTCCGTCGCCAACTGCGGCTCAATAGAGAACTCACGAATGGCCGTCTTGTTCGCTGAAAGGGTAAAATGCTTTTTGGAAAGACCGTAAAGGAGCGGTTCTCCAGAACCATCCTCCTCTCGAATAGTCAGACTGGCCGTGGCGCGACCACCTACTACGGTGAATTGCGTCCTATCCGGGACCATAAGTCCCCTGAAGGGTCTTCCCTCCTTAGCTGCGACATACGGCACATCATTGACTGCTTGGACTCTATCCTCGATTTCCTTGATTTTGGTCAGCTTCGCCTCGGCTTCTACGAAGTCAACCGATCCTTCCCTGACGAGGGATTTGAGCTCCTCTACCATCGGTTTTGCCGATACGAAATCCTCCTTCTGCCACGCGGACTCTATCTGTTGATGGAGTTCAACAATTCGTTCTTTTGCGTTGTTGGTCCGCGCAATGATTTCATCGGCTTTCTCATTGCAGCGTTCAGGCCAACTCTGTTCCGGATAATGCCCCTTCCCCTCGTACGGCTTTTTAGCATCTTTGGCCTTTTGCGCCTCCTCAATCGCAAGATCGTACTCCTTCTGATTAAGGCAACCTTGAGCACTGCTCAGGTGGCCGGCTACCGTTTGTTCGCACATTCTCTCCTCATATTCGGCGACTTTGTTCCTCGCAACTATCAGTCGCTTATCACTCGGCCACGGCTCAAGGAGCTCCGCAGCTTCTTTGTAAGCGTCCCTGATTCCTTTCAGTTCGGTCGGACGTTCTTTCTCCTTCCTTGCGGCTTCATCGTAGGCGGCATCTGCCTTTGACCGGCTGTCTTTGATTACGAGCAAATTGCTCTGCCATTTATCGAAAACGGCTGAATCCTTCTTTAGAAGGCCAAGTAACTGCACGATCAGTGGCTCCGCCACCTCGAAGTTCCTCGCCTGGAAGGGCGCGTCCACCCTGCTCCGAAGGTCGTCTCTCTTTTGCATCTTCTCCTGGGCGTCGCCGATTAGTCTGTTAGCTTCGTTCACGTATTTCTCGGACCAGCCCGGTGGGTAATGGGACTTACTCTCATAAGCCTTGCTGACTGGCTCAACTTGTTCCGCTTCGCCAATTGCGCCCTCGAAATCTTTTTGGCTAAGACAGGCCCCGGCGGCATTCAAATGACCGGACGCCTTCTTCTCGCAGGCTTTTTCAGCAGACTCGGCCGCGTTGACCTGCTTAACCCGTTTCTCGAACTCCGGAGAATCCTTTCTCACAAGGTCTGACAGTTCGTCCAGAGCTTTGTCCGCTTGCTCGAAGTTCTTGTCACGTAGAGAGTCTTCGATATTCCGCTCCAGCTCCTTGATTCTCGTCATTGCCCGGTTCGCCTGAGCGATTATATTATCGGCTTCTTTCTTGAGACGCTCAGGCCAGCCTTCCTGGGGATAACGTCCCTTCCCCTCGTAGGGCTTGACTTTCTCATTCACCTTTTCAGCTTCCCTGATCGCCGACTCATACTCCTTGTCATCGAGTCGTTGTCGGGCCGTCCCGACCTGATTCGACGCATCCTGCTCGCAAAGCCGCTCGTCGCCCTCTGCAACCTTGTTGTTTGCTTGCTTTGCTAAGTCGGAAAGAGGCCCTGCCGACCAGAGCTGTAGGAGGATTGCGGCATGCCGGTAAGCCTCCCTGATCTTTGTCCAATCATTGCTTTCCCGCTCCAATCGCTGGGCAGCGTCAAACCTCCTTCTTGCCTCTGCCGCCCATTCTCTTACGACATACCCGGGGACCGATAGCCTGAGGTCTCCCCTGCCCTGAACCTGGTCATGCAGCACTTGGACCGTAAGGAGTTTTTCGGCCCTTGCCGCAGTCTCACTGAGGTTGTACGGACAGTGAAAAGCTATGTTGTACGATTTCGAGATAAAGTTGGCGATCGAAGCCAGAGACCTCCGCATATCATTCGGGTCATCGCTCCGGAAATACCGCCCCCCGGTTCCCTCTGACAGCCTTTGCAGGCTAATCCCTTCCTCCTGGTGAGCCTGGCGGTCCATGCTGACCGAGTAGATGGGCACGTAATAGCTTGCTTTATCAATGCATTCCTCGAGATTGTGTCTGCCGCCGGCGTGGTTTACCCCGCCGCAAAGAAGAAGAAGCACCGGATCACGGTTTCCGAGAATCTCCGGGGAAATCGCCGCATCAATCGCCGACCATGTCGCGTCCCAGAGATACCTCTTTTCGCCGCGGGCCTCCAAGGAACGTATCCGCGATTCGACGACGTCCGCCCCGTCATTCGTTCCGGCAATCTGCCGACAGGTCTCGCTGAATTCAAACACGATGTAGTTCGGCCCCGTGCCCAGGCGGTTGATCAACTCAGAGCATGCTGTCTTTGCCTCGTCCAGCTCCGGTGCCTTTACGCCGGGACCGACGTCGAGCGCGATAACTATCGTTGCGGGCTTCTGCCGCTGGTGAGGTCCCAGGACCTTGATGTCCGACACTGGATTGCCGTCAGCGTAAACACGAAAAGCCGTCCCCGGTAAGTCAACAATGGGCTTGTCTGGTGCCCCTCGTGGCGTAACCAGTGTCCGCAGGGCCATATGCGGCGGACTTTTCCAATCCACCATGTGAATTGAGACATCACCTTCGTCGGCGGCGCCGCAAACCTGCGTCACGCTTCCTAACACGAGCACAACAACTGCGAGACAGATCAATGAAGTTATCTTACTCATGGCTGCATCTCCCCTCGCTGCCTGTTCGGGAACAAGTCGTTCCATTTTTTGCCCAACGCCTCGAACGCGATGGACCAATACCCCGGCATCCCGGGTTTTGGCCCGGTCGCGCTCCATAAGTGGGAAAAAGGGGGCTTTACCTTCTTACCCCTATACCCTCCGACTCCCTTTGACCGGCCTAACTACCCTCCATCCAAGTTACGAGTCCACAGGCTTGCGGAGGGTCTTGTTCAGCTCCCACATATGTCATTGCTTGGAGCGAGTCTGTCTTGCCGGGCCAGCTTTCACACCCTCCTGGCCTGACTCCCATTGTGTATCTTTGAGAATTTTCCAAGTCGCGCTGTCAATTATCCAACGTCTGTTTGCTTCTTTCTTATTCTCTTCTGGGTCACTCTTGAAAGGAGATAGTGTTGTCAGCTCGATATGGCACAACAAGCCATCTGCGGTGGGCTCGGGGTTCCCAATGAGCTTTGCCTGAGTTCCGTACTCCCCGAGTCCCCTGGAAAGCCAAACCGTGAGATAGGAGTGGAGGGAGTTGTTCTTATATAGCTCGCTTTTTCCAAGTTTGTTCTCAATTTCCTCGCCGTCTTTCAAGGGCTTCCCGTTCTCTTTGAAGCAGGAATTGAATTTCTTTATGACCTTCCCTACTTCCGAACGAAGGTCATTAGTCGATGATTGTGCATCCTTTCCCATGCTCGGGCTGACGTTGCCAGGGTTGTTCCCCCCGGTGCCGGCGACCGGCGCCGAGGCCTCTTTCCCTTCAGATTCGATCCGGGACTTGGCGTCTCCGGCCTTGCTTCCCGTTGGGAACTTATAGCTCTCCGGCATCTTGTTTCCAGCTATGTCCGCCGCGTCCACGCTCACACTCACCTCTTTGCCGTCCGACAGCGGCCCCGAGGGCTTCCAGGTCACCTCGTAGTCGTTCGGGTTGCCCTTGTGCTTGGCTTGACCTTTGACCTCCTTTCCCTCCACAGTTACCTTGACCTCAATCGACTTCTCGTCCACACCAGCCCCGTCGTCCTTGACGTGGAATGTGATCGCTGCGTCCGTTTTGATGTTCTCATCACGCGGCGCCGGCTTGGGGTCTTCCACTCGCGGCGGGGTCTTGTCCTCCGTCCGGAACCAATATGTCTGGGATTCCATGGCATTTCCCTTCAAATCCGCCGCTTCTACCGTCACTGTCACTTTCTGCCA
>CAYZXL010000120.1:0-7694 GCA_964482435.1 uncultured Verrucomicrobiota bacterium | reverse complement strand
TGAGCGAGCGCACAGATAATGAGAGTCAGCGGCCAGGCGCCAACAAAGCACAAGTAACTCCTACGTGCGGTCAGTTCGTTCATCTCGTACTACTTCCTCACGAGGTACTAAGGGGCGAGGGCCTCGGCCAAGCGGCTGAAAAACCGGCTCCAGATTTCGTCCACGTTGCCGGGGCTGTTGGCCGAACCATCTTTTCTGCCGCCGTTGGTCCGGGCGATCACCATGCTCCATTCCGGGACTACGATGCATACGTTATTGTGCAGGCCGTTGGCGTAAAACGTCCGGGGCGGCGCCCCCGGCCAGAGCCAGTGACTTTGTCCGCTGGCCGGCTGGTCTCATAAGGCGTCGAGCGCCCCTGATGCCGCCGAGAGCGTAGCGCCGGCGCCGTCCTCCCCACCGCAAAGACCCACCCCGGCAGTTACGCCCGTGATGTCTCCGCCCCTGTCGTCGTCAGTCCCTTTGGCCAATCCCGCGGCTCACTAACGGAGTTGGTTGTCCGCACGAACGACGCGACTTTGGAGTCAGTCGCCAGCGCATCGGGAAAAACATCACCGCAGCGCGGAACATCGTGTCACTCTGGCCCGCCCAGCAATCCCTCGTGGAAGAAGACGGGCTTGTATCCTTTTTCCGTGACCCAACGGATTGCTGTTTCAAGCCTTTTAGCGTGGTCGGGAATGTAGTTGCTGTAGAACGGCCAGAAGTACTGCTCGTGCGTGAAAAGGTCCATGATTTCCGCAGTGTTGGGGTCGTCAGCGAGCGGTTCGAGAGTCGGCACGATGTGATCAATGGGTGTGCTGTTGCACACGATGTCAACTCTGGAAAAGATGATGCCGCTGTCGAAGTCCACGAGAGCATCGTGTCGTGAGAGGTATTCGGACCTGTGGTCGTCGAAGAGGTAGTTGACGTCCCAGATGCCGTTGTCGCGGCGGAAATAGCCGCTGAGCACTCGAACTCCGCGCTCAGCGAGTGGCTTTCGGGCCGATGGCTGTACCATCCCCCAATGGATGACGGTTGGGGGCGAATAGGTCTCTTCTCCGGCGAAACGACGAATTTCGCCGCTCACCTTGTCCAAATCGGCGGTCAGCTTCTCGGCGGGAGCATATTGGTACGGTCGGTCGGGCAGGTTCGCGTAAGCGTGGAAAGCAAGTCTAAGCCAGTTGGAGTTATCTTTCCACTCGCTCTTGTACCGGTCGGGAAACTGAGGCAGCTCAAATCCATCCTCCGTTTTGTAGTAGATGTTCAGAACGAAGCAGGCACCATACTTGCGGTGCATCTCGCGCAGCATGTTCAGGTAAAAGCAGCCAAAGAGCGAAGTGTAGTCCTGTCGCGCGATGTCGCGCAGGAAAAAGCTGTTGTCGTCAATCGAGAAGCGATATCGCGGCTGAGAATGCTTGTCCCACAGCACGCGGACACGATGCTCGTGCCGGCCAAAGCTGCCTTTCGATGTCGCGACGATTTCGGTCTCCCTTTCCTGGAGAACGAGCTCCGTGACGAACTGAGTGCCTACCCGTCGGGCCACTGCTTCATTGACTGTGACCCGGTCGCCCAGCGGCGCGATGCCGCTTACACGGATCTTGAGTCCATTGTTCACGTTCTGTCCGTGCCTTCGGTTCAAGACCGCTCCGTGAAACGGTTCCTCGATTGTCAAGAGGGAGGTCGCACTTCCCTGTGCAGCTCTGTGGCTCCACAGAATGATCCCCGCCGTCGTTGCCGCTGTCGTCTGGAAAAAAGTGCGCCGTGTCATTGTCCGGGTTTCCATTGTCCCATCTCTCTTCTCTGACTGGTCAGTTTAGCCCGACTCCCTTCCGTTGATCCTTGATTGGGATGCTGGCCTCGATGGAGTTGTCTTTGAGATTAACCAGGCCAACCTTATCTTCGATTAGGATTCCAATGACCTGGTGTCGGTCCTCGGCGGGTCGCGTGTCCCGAATCACATTGCCCTTCAACACCACATCATGCGTCTCGCCACGAATGCGGATGCCCGCGACTTCGCCTGACAAGCCGTTGTTTTCAATGACGTTATTCTCCAGGCGATTGCGATGCCCCGCCATTCCCAGGCTTTCCTGTCGGAAATAGACACCCTCCTCCTTATTGCCCCGAACCTGGTTATGGCGGAACAGGTTGTCCGAATCCTTGTGCCCGATCGAGATGCCGTATCGGCCATTGGCTTCGAGAACGTTTTGCTCGAACAGACCGTGCCGGACACGCCAACACAAGAACAGTCCGTCTTCCCCATTGTTCCGTGCCGTGCATCCGCGAACGGTCGGCCGCTGAGAGCCGCTCCCAGGGTGGATTCCCAGCGAGGTATTCCCATCGCTTACGCAACCACTCACCGTCACATCGTTCGATTGCTGAAAGCTGATTCCGTCGCCGTTATAGTTCCGTACGGTGCACTGCTCGATGACGGTTCCAAATCCGCGGTAGAGGAAGATACCCGCACCACGGCAGCCGTTGAGGTGCACGTTATGTTCCTTGTTGCCTTCGATGACCAGGTTCTCGACACGAGCCCCTTCGAGATCGTAGCCGCTGATGACGGGAAACACGGTCGCCGCCGTAGCACCCCGGGACACCATGCAATCGGCGTTCAGCGAATGGTCAATCGAAAAGGTGTTGCCACTGCAGCCCGTAATGCGGGCCACCGTCGTGTGGAAGCCGCCCGCGTTGGAATCCCAGATCGCGACGCCATACCCCACCTCAAAGCCGCTCGGATTTGCGATCGTTATCTGTTCCTCGCCGTAGTCCCCGTCGAGCGCCAGCGGTGACGATACGCCATTCGCCTTGCGGAGAACCGTCTTGCCTGGCGTCCCGCGCACTGTGACGAAGGATCGCAGGTGCAATGAATCTCGCGTGATGAACTCGCCGGGACCGATTTCCACAATCCCTCCTCCGAGGCCCGCGATGTAGTCCACAGCGGCTTGCAGGGCACGGTTGTCCGTTCCGATGATATCTGCGTCGGCATGCCCCACTTTGATCCGCGGGACGACCTTCATGGCAGAGTGCATCTTCTTGGGGAGTTGCTGTTCCTCAGCCCTAGGAGAAAGGTCCACCTCATCTTGAGCGGCTAATGCAGCGGGAACAGCACTTGCCAGCAGAGCGACCAACGTGAGCGAACGTGAAGGCTTCGGCATCATAGTCTCCAGGAATTGTATTGGCAGTCCGGAAGCACTCTTTGGCTCAACGCAACTTACCATACCACTACTTGTTCATCAATCATTCTGCCGCAGAATGGACTTCTGAACCCTGCCGTTGTCCTACGGGTTCACGACAGCCTCCGGACCTCATACAGGACGAGGAGAGAGGGCCGTCAAGAAAGCCTGCGGCATGCGAAAGAGGGCTTTCGAACTGCTGGTCGAGTACTGTGCCGGAAATGCAGCATCGTAGACAGTGCACATGTATAGTCTCTTTGCAGCCAACACGGTGCCGGACGGTTGCACATCCGCAGAGAAAGGGATAGGATTTGTCGGTCGACCGTGAAGGCTGGGGCTGAATAGCCTCTGTCGCTCTTAATTCTTCTTGGAGGAATACCAATGACTGATTTCAGGCGTCATGTTAATGAGCACCCTAATCTGACGCGGCGTTCTTTCATGAAGCTCGGAGTGGCGGGGTCGCTGGCATTGGGTGCCTTGCCGCGTTCGCGCCAAGCCCCCGGTGGAAGTGCCCTTTCTGAAGAATCAATCCCGAGGCTCGACTATCTTACTCAGCCGGAGGAGTTCCGCGAGTTCGGGCGTGAGAAGCCTCGAATAGACGAGTTGTCTCCTGAGAAACGACTTCAGGTCGGCCTCGACCGCGACACCTGGCAATTGGAGGTTGTGCCTGACGAGGAAAGCGGGTGCGAGGTGGAGCAACCACTCTCCAAGGATGTGGGTACGGCACTCACATGGGAGCGGCTCATGGGGCTGGCTGAAAAGCATGCGGTGCGGTTCCTTCACGTGCTGATGTGCACCAACATGCCGGAGCCCATAGGTATGGGATTGTGGGAGGGCGTGCCGCTTCGGGAAGTGATCTGGATGACTCGGCCAAAGGGCAATGTTCGGCGCGTCTATTACTGGGGCTATCATAATGATGACCCGAAGCAGCGTTTTCAAAGTTCGCTCTCTATTGGGCGTGTGCTGGAGGACCCGCCCGGCGAACTGCCGGTGATTCTCTGCTACAAGCTGAACGGCCAATGGCTGCTGCCTAAGGGCGGAGCGCCGGTTCGCGTGGTTGTGCCCGGCCGATACGGCAACAAATGGGTCAAGTGGCTTCAGCGTATCGTTCTGACTAACGAGTATCGCGCTAACGACACGTACGCTGAATGGAACAACGACGTGGAAAGCCATATGAAGACTCAGGCGCGATTCATCCAACCCCCGCAGCGTGCGAAAGGAGGCCAACCTGTGCTGCTGGTCGGCTTCGCGCAGGTGGGCATGTCGGGGCTGAACAGAGTCCAATACTCGCTTCAATCTGAGGATGCCAAGGCGTCACCAGACGACCCCTTCTTCACGAAGCTTGACTGGAAGGACGCCGAAATCCTGCCGCCTCCGAAGAATTGGGGAGGTGGGCTGCCCAATGGGAAACTACCACCGACCCCATTGCAGTTCGACGTGGAGACCGGCAAGGCCCGCTCGTGGCCCCTTCGGTACACGATCGCGCATTGGAGAGCCCTGCTGACTGCTCCACGTGCGGGACAGTATCGCCTGCGCTGCCGCACGATTGACGCCAACAACATCGCTCAGCCAATGCCTCGTCCTTTTCCAAAGGGTGGGAACAACGCTATCCACGAGGTCCCATTGATCGCGGAAGGATAAGGCTTGCCTTCTTGACCTGGCAAAGACGGATTTGGGCTTACATTACCTCGTTGCTGTCGCACGCGACACAGTGGGCCTCTGGCCAACACTTGACACCAAGCAACTGACCCGCCGTAAGACTTTGGAGCTTGCGCACGTACTCTGGAAGTCTTGTCATTTCCGCGAGAGTCACCACATACAATTTTCTTTCGGGAAGATCGTTGACTCTGCGCCGGTTTGTCTTGCCGACTTGCTTGAAACATCAGGCTTGACACAGATTCCACGCATGGCCCATCATCACACTCTGGAAAGAAGCTGACTGGGTCTCCGGTTTCAGAGACGGGTCGGGGCTGTGACGTGTCAATAGGCTCAAGCTCTTTGGCTGGGGAACCCTTATGAACCAGGAGGAACCCAAATGGACAAGGAAATGCTCGCTCAAGCCGCAGAGCGAGTCTTACGCAGCTACCTAATCAGATGTTTCAAGGAAGTATCCAGAGACTATCCGGAAATAGCAGAGATGTCTCCCGAAGATGGTGCCGACCATTTGTTGGAGCTCCGCAGGAAAAACCAAATTCAGATCGAGCTCGATACGGTGGGAGACCTCATCGAGTGCCGGATCATTTCGGGGTGTTAGGGCACAGGGTGCGCGAGATTTCGTCCCCAGATGGATCAGTTGTCGCAACCAAGAGGAGGTTTTGATCGAGGTGGTAGAAATCACGCCGCGATCACGGCGTAAGCTTTCAAGAGACCGTTTGACAAGGCCGTGAGCCCGCATATGCTTCGGGCCGAGCGCAAGACTCTGAACTGAGGTCAAGATGGGGGATGCAAGCTATAACCCAGTTGTTGGCTACATGTTGATCGATGAGAACCATCGGGTGATTTCCCCAGATGGAAAAACTGTCAATCCGGTTTTTCACTCAAAGGAACGGGCAGAGCAGGCTGCGGAGGAACACGATCGCCAAGCGGACGTTTTCAAGGTTGAAGAACTGTATCTGGAAGGTACGTTCAACGTCGTGCTCTACGATGTGGGCGACCTAATGTTCGACGGCCAAGCGGCCGAGCGCTTTGTCAAGGCGTGTAGACATCGTGGAATGGTGCCAAACAAGACGGCAGCAAGAAAGATTGATCCCTCGGTCACTCAGACGAAATACAGTTGTTGGGAACTCTTCGGGGACATCGATTACAACCGAAGCATCGCCCTGAATCAATAAAGAGGTCATCTGTGCCGTATTTCGGGGTGCCTCTGAACAACCGATGCCCAATCTCAGCTCTCCCAGAGCGGACTGTCCTCTGAGCCCCAATCCACTGGATTGTCTGAGTATCGCGCCGTTGAAACACGTTCTTCGGACTTCAGGGAAAGTCCGCACGTACCATAGCGTGTCTTTGATTTCGGGGACTGTGCAAACTCTATCGATTGTTCACCGTCCGCAGGAACCCAAAGAGGTTGTCCAAACCGAGCAGCGCACGACGAATCACGTTACAATCGGCCGCCGAGACGCTGTGTCCATGGACACATCCGACCTCAAAACCCTTGGGGAAGAAGAATCCTAACCTGCCAACGGCGTCTTTGGCAGATTGACTCTCGGGCTCTACGCCGCAGAGCCTCTCTCATTGGCCGTCCAAGCTCAAAGCCGTTGAACTCTCGCTCATGCAATACAAAAGGCGTCCCAAAGGACGCCTCCATATATGCAGGCCAGGAAAAGAACAGGAATTCTGGACCGGGACCATCATCCTACCGCAACAACACTAACGGGGTAACGGGGGTCCCCGCCCGGTTCTGCGGCTCTCCCTGGCCTTTCACTCGGTCACCATTCTCGTCCTTTGAGAAAACTTGTCAAGATGCCAACTGTGGACTGAGGGGGAAGTGCTCTTGTCGCTGGCACCGGTAGGCTGCGATCATGAGCTTCAACCGTCACATACATGCCTCGAGCTTGTTCTGCAAGGCAGGCTCGCGAACCACGGCAAAGCTGCCCACCTCTTCGGTTTCTCGCACACGGGTCCTAAGGGCCTGAGCAGCGGCTTCGGCAACGAGGCAATTTCTGGCGCAAGCACCTACGCGGAGCTTGAACGCGTTTCTGCGGGTTTCGGGGAAGTCGTCGAGTACTGTGGAAAAAATGCCTTTCGCTCCGCGACAAGTGCCTGTAGGCGAGTAAGTTGCGGAGGTACGGGTTGCGTGATTTCAGGAAAACAGATTCTACCTCTTGGAAGACGCGCCCCGTTGGACGAAGCCGAGGACTCCTTGAGCATGGGACTTGCCAGGCCAAGGTCGTTTTCCGGTGACAACAAACGCGACCGTTGACTCGACAACTTTCACGAAAGCCCCAGAAACCCGGTTTTGCCTATGCAGAAAAGCCTTTCCCACACCTTTGCTGGATGACGTACGTGATCTGCCGGAGAACTACGAAGAGCGGTCGAAAACTGCGGCGGGTACTGGGGCGGAAAAGGGACGGCGCCCGACATCATGTATCGCCGGGAGGAGGTCAATGAGTTTTGCATGAGCTGTCATCCCAGGTAGAAGATTGACTTGGACCCGCACCAACCTCTTTTCGCCGGTACCGCCAAGGAGAAGTACTGTACCGATCGCCGTGGCAAGCACCGCTTGGCCAAACGCGGGACAGAATGGAAGTAGCCTCGCGTCTCTTACCCACAAAACCCATCCCCACAATCGCCGCGCTATAGGGCCTGCCCCGTCAGCTCCGACAGGCATCTGACCGCAATGCCAGCCACTTTCTGTCCGATCGTAGAACGTCGCGGCGTTGGGTAAATCACAGTGAAAACTTGAATGTCCTCCGCCCTCAGTTTACAGTGGGCAATAAACGGACATTGCATATTCTCACAGTGCTGTTCTCAGAACATCAGGAGGCAGGATGATGAAAAGGGATTTGGTTCATGTGGCTGTGGCGGTAGCCATGATTTCAGTCGTCGGCA
>CAYZXL010000119.1:0-7731 GCA_964482435.1 uncultured Verrucomicrobiota bacterium | reverse complement strand
CGACAGGTCTCCTCGGCGACAAACTGTTTGTCTTCGGGACACCAGCGAGTGGTTGCTGACGCGCCGCTGTTGCGGATGCCCGTCCCTCCGCCACGGTGCGCCGAGTAGGGCGAGGGCGCCAGGCCGTCCGGGGCGAAAAAGGGTATGGCCGCAAGCGGGGCCTTCAGCTCGATCCACGGCCGTCCGGTCAGTTCGGACGGTATCGGAGGCCCGCTGCTCACAGGTCCGCGCAGGGGGGGCTCGGTGGGTGCAGGAAGGGATGGTTCGAGAAGTCCGAGGTCGGCAGGCGGGACCAGGGCCCCCTCGATGCTCGCCTCGACCTCGCCGAGGGCCCGTGCCGAGGGGTCCTCGAAAAGCTCGTCCAGTTCCTCCAGGTCGATACCGAAATCTCGCTCCCGGGCGAAGGAGAACTCCGTATGGCGCTCCATAGCGCTTATCTGGTCGCGCATGGGATCGCGATAGGGTTTCATCCGTGCTTACTCCTTTTTTGATGTCCTTGTGTCCATCCACCTCGTCATGAGACGTCCTTTTGCAGAATGGACGCAAGGTCACTGGATGGGCGGAGAACGGACTCCATGTCGATGAAAGTCAGCTTGTCAGGAAGCTGTCCGCCGTTGAGTTCCCCGACCGCGCTCTCAACGCTGGCTTGCACTCGCTTGTTGATGGCAACACTAAGCACGCGGTCAATCCACCCAGCGCCGTTCGCCGCGACGTTCTGTCCGCCGGTATCTGGCGTGATGCCGCACAGCTTCAGCAGGTTGATCGCCTCGCGCTCCGGCTGGTTGGCAACGACAACCTGAATGGCCAATCGTTGTCCGTCGGTCCCAGGGAGAATGATCAGACTATCCGGCCTCACACCGCCTGGCTGGCCAGTATCACGATGCAGAAACTTAGCTCCGGGGAAAATCCGCGCGAGCCTCTGCTCGGTCTTTCTCCTGCAAAATTCGTGGACGATGCCTCCGTGGTATGCGGGAATGGCAATTGCATGGGAGGCTGCCCACGCGGTCCCTTTGCCGCTCGTTGGCTCGAACAACAGACGACTTCTTCCCACCGAGCCCGCGCACCTCACCAGGCCCATGTTTATAAGGGCTCTCCGTGCAACGGACTCTTCCTCTCGTGTCATCCTCACCCTGTCGCATCTGTCGAGGACCCCGTCGGCCGGTTCTTCGCAAATCGCTTCCATGTCCTTGTGCTCGTCGCGATCCAGCGTGACGCCCACCGTCTGGCAAGCCGCGCAACTGGGCTTCGGTTTGGGCGGAGGGACGGTGATCTGGGTAGTTGCAGACGTTGCGTTTCCCACGCCGGAGTGAATCCGATCCGGTGAGGGCCCCGGCACAAATGGAATCGAGTCAAGCACTGGCTTGCTGCGGGACCTGGCCTCTTCACGACTGGGGGCGCAACGCGGGTCAGGCAAAATGTTGATGGCATCGTTTACGGCCAGATGGATTGCCCCCGGATGCCGGGAGAGACGCACGATGGCTTCCCTCGCCGGAAGGAGAGCCAACTCACGTTGCTGCCAGGGCTGGAGGCCGAGCGTCGAGGCGGCCTGGGCGATGCAGCGGTTCTGGACGAGCCTGAGACAACAAACCGAGGACAGGTTGCCGACCACGGCCGCATCAAGGTCGGAAACAAGCTGGTTGACAATCCATCCGCTGAAACCAGCCTTGCGTAGCGACCTCAGCACGGACAGGCCCCGGCTTTCGTTCAGGTCGGCGGTTCGCTCACGGATTTGACCGCCGAGGAGCAGGCTCGCTTCTTCCACGACCAGGATGTGGCGCGTTGGCTCGCCAGGCATCTGGTTGAACGCGCACTCCAGTATCAGGACAAGAAGATTGAACAGCAGCGGAAGGGCGAGATCGCTGGTCTGGGCGAGGTCGAGGATTGCTGAACGTCGGCCAAAAAGTCCGTGAATGTTCCGCGACCGCCGAACGTCGAGGCCGGGGAGCATGGACCTGATTGCGCAAAGCCGGTCGAGCACCTTTTCCCTGGCACGGGCCCCATCCGAGCCCGGCGGCTCCTTTTGACGCTCCAGAGCTGCGACGAGGTCTGAAACAGAAGGGTAATCGCCTGCGGTGTCGAAGACATGCTGTTCCTCGTATAGCTCGATCAGTTTCTTATGGCACAAGTTGAGCGACGGCTCGTTCAACCACGCCAGTCTCAGCAACCCCCTAATGTTCCCGGCCCACTTGTCCGGCGACATGACGCGTCTGCCTTGTGAGTCCATGGGGACCTCGAGAGGGTTGATCGCAAGGTCATCCGGTTCCAGCCAAAGTAGCTCGTCGCGTGAAAAAAGGGGCAAAAGGTTCCGATACTCGTCGTGCGGAGCAAGGACCAAAAACGTATTGTCGCTTCGGGCGTTGGGACCTTTCGTGAAACCAAGCAAGATCAGATTAATCACAGTGGTCTTTCCTAAGCCGCTGACTCCAAAGACACCACCGTGGCCCGTGAGGTCTTGGTCAGACGGGCCGATCTCATCGCCGAGCAGTTCGCCGCACTTCGCCCTGCCCACCGGGTAATCGCTCGGGGACAGCCCTACGGGCAAGCCGAAGGCTGGAGGATTCTGGGGGTCCAGACCCCTGCTCCTGGCGAGGCCCTCAAGAAGCTCTTCTGCGGTTTGCTGCATCTCGGGATTATTCGCCGCCCAGACCAGAGACTGCACCGTCGGGTCATTTGGACCCAAGAGTTGGGTGAGAACGAAGGCTTGCTTGCTCAGCATCTTTAGCTACCTTGTTTCGGGGGGCCGAGGTTTTCGTCGAGCCATTTTTTGCCGGCTGCGCCCAGTATGAATGCGCCGGCGAAGAGGCCAAAGGTCAAGAGCCACCTCGGGCTTCCGTACGAGACGAACATGGTCGCCAGAACGTAGCCGACGACCCCACCCAAGACCGCAGGAAAGGTGAAGCGCCAGGCACGCAGAAACCGCCGCCGGAGTGGTCCGGCAACAAGCAGCACGACAAGGAGAAGCAACAGCCACTTCACGATTTGCTCCTCTTCTTCAAGTCGAAGAAACACCTGAGCCATTTTCTCCACCTGCACTTTGAGCAATAGCATTCGCCGTCTGCATATACAGATATGTGTTGTCGGCAAAAGCTCTTTCCACACCCCTGGCAGGTGAAGGAGCACTGCGGAGAGGAGGATGAACAGGTGTAGTTTCCACATTTTGTACATACCGAGAGTAAGCGGGTCTGCTGATCGGTAAGATGCCCGCAGCCGCAGGTGAAGGTGCCTATGAGCTCTATGCTGCGCACCGTGCCGTCGGGTTGCATGAAGCCCAAGGACTCCTTGACGAACGAAACGCCGTCCTGCGAGACTTTGCCTTCGACAGTTCGCACCACGGTCTTGCGGGTTCGAGGGCCGGAGCTGTTCAGCAGCTCGAGGAGTTCCTTTCTTGTCAGACCTTCCATCTTCTCCGCGCCGTCCTTGGTTATAAAGAGTTCAAGCAGGGACCTTTCCTCACCTGGACCAGTGGGTCTGCCAACGCCAGCTCGCCGACGCCTCGCATTTCCTCTCTTTTGTCAGCCTCAACCGCCGCCTATCTTCCGACCGAACGTGGTCGGCCTACTTCCACCTAAGCCGTCCCGTCGGCGTCAGCCGCACGGCACCTTTCTGACCAGGACGGTGGGCCCCTGCTTACGGGAACGTGCAGAATCGAGAGTCCTGTCGTCAGAAAGACAAGTTTTGTTAGTCGCGCGAGCTCGCTCGCACCCGTGAGTCTCAGGTCTTCTATGTTCGTAGCAGAAGCAGCGACCGCAAACCGGGCACGTGTAAGGGAGGTCGGTTATTTGTCCGCTGCAGAATTCGCACACGTAGCGGGGCAGAAAAGCGACAGTGGAGACCTTTATCTCCTCTTCAGCCAGAGCTCTGCCGGTCGCCTTCGTGTGGAGTTCCTGAACGAACCGCCGAACCACCTGCTCGCAGCTCTCTTCGCGCATGTTCCCGTCGGACAGTATCAGGGTCAGGCCGTCGCCGCGCGTCGAGACCATTACTTTCTCCCCTTTGATTCCATCAGCAGCGCTCCACTCATCCGGAACGTCGAACTCAAAAAGCTCATCAGGGATTTTGAACTCTCCGCCCTGGATGGGACTCCATTCCAGCTTGGCCAAGGCCTCGCGCCTCCAGTCGGGAATCTCGCGCCGCGCCATTCTGGGCAGTGTCTCTCTGATCGCCGCGGTCAAGGCGCTATTGGCAAACGCGACACTGTAGGTTCTACACGACAACGTGATTCTCCTTTACTCGAAGTCGAAGAACTGCTTGACTTGCCGAATAAACTCCGTTCTTGGCAGCGACCAGTCCGGGAATGCCCTCCGCGGGACCGCCTCTCTGTGTTCCTGAGGGCCTAGGGAAGCTTGGGCGGCAGTCCGTGGCGCCTCCGGTATAGGCGGTCTTTCCGATGTTTGCTGTCCAGCGCGGAGGCGGCGGTACACCCAACTCTCCATGATCGCCCTGAGACACGAGTCACAGAATAAATCGCTAAGGCCCGCGCCATTCATATGGCGTTCAACCTGGTACTGAAACATCAGGCACGATTTCTTTGTGCAGTGGCCGGCTTCGCAAATGTGGCCGAGCTCGTGGAGGACGGCTTGAACCGTTCTGTCAGTATCCGGATTGAAACGGACCCACGCGCCCCTGCTCCGCTCCACGCCTTCGCCGAGGACGCTTTCGTCAGGCGGTCGGGTCGTGAAGACTATCGCCACCACGGGCTCATTGCTGCTCGGCGGGGCTGTTGATACCGCAAACAACTGATTAGGCTCGATATCGCCTACGGCCTGCTCCACCAGAGTGGGCGTGATGCCCAGGATCGCGCCGACCCTCCGGCACACGTCGGCGAGACCGCTCAGGGGAATCCCGTCCGAATGGCGAAAGGCAAAAAGCTTCATCCGTTCTTGCTCCTGACCTTGGTTGCCACAGTCTCAAGTGCGTGCATGAGGTGACGCCGGTGTAAGACGAACTGCGACCCGGCGCCGGAAGCCGTGTATTCAAAGAAGGCTTCCGTGGTGGCATCGCGCACCAGCTCCTTGATGTCGGCGCCGACCATGCCGTGGCTGAGATTGGCGAGTTCGGTGACGTCCACGCCTTCTAAACAGGCTTTCACGCGCCCGAGGTGAACTTGGAATATTTCTTTTCTCGCTTCTTGGTCGGGCTTCCCAACGTAGATGTGTTTTCCTATTCGTCCGGAGCGGGTGAACGCTTCGTCCAACATGTCAGGCCTGTTAGTGATGCAGACTAAGAAAACGTCCAGCATTTCTTGCACGCCGTCGAGATACTCGAGAACGCAGTTTAGACCAGAGTCCATCGCGCGATTTCCCTCGCCGGTTCCTCCTCCGCGCCTCGCCGCGATGGTGTCGACCTCGTCCATGATCACCACTACTGGCGCCGCTTTCCTCGCGACCTCGAAAACGCGCGATATGTTTTGCTCATACTCTCCAAGCCATTTTGACAGGAGCGACGAAGACCTCACAACTATGACCTTACAGTTGAGTCTTGCGGCTAACGCAAGGGCAATGTAAGTCTTCCCCGTCCCCGGCGGGCCGCACAGGAGCACGCCCTTGGGCACCTGAATCCCAAGACCTCTGGCCAAAGAGCGATTCGCCCAGGGTGTGACCACCTGCTTGAGGAGCTCGTCCTTGACGTCTGGGTAACCGCCGACGTCGTCCCAGGCCACCTTCGGTACTTCGGCAATAACCTCTCGTCCCAAGCTGGGACTTATCTTTCTCGCGCAGTTGAGAAAGTCAGATTGCTCGATAATAAAGTCATGATGCGGCTCGTGAGTTCGTGTGCCCGGGTGCGGGAGAGGGCGCAATCGCTCAATCGGAACCTGCCTTTTGATGGCGTGCCACAGTGTGTTCTTGCAGAGGAGCTCGAGATCCGCGCCCGTAAAGCCGTGAGCCGCCTCAGCTATGCGCTCCAAGTCCACGTCCCCAGCCAAGGGGAAAGAACAGGTGTATATGCGCAGGACTTCCGTTCTCTCTTGGACGTTGGGCAGGCCGATCTCAAATTCCACGTCAAATCTTCCCGCTCTTCGCAGAGCTGGGTCCAGGGCTTCCAGACTGCTGGCGGTCGCGATCACCGTCACCTTATCCTCGGCAGAAATGTCGTCGAGCAGCCCGAGGAAGGTTGTCACTGCTCGCTTTTCATCCGGTTGGCTATACTGGCCTCGCCTTGGGCAAACAAGGTCAAGGTCGTCCACGACAATAAATGAGGGCGCCTGGTTCCTGGCCTCGGCAAAGGTTTCTTTGAGCCGGCGCTCGATTTCCCCAGAGTCGAGTCCCGCTAGGACCGTCCCCCTGAGCAAGAAGGAGTTGACACTCGATTCGTTGACCACGCTCCCTGCAAGACGCGATTTGCCTATTCCATGAGCACCATGGAAAACTGTAGCCTTCACTGGCCCCGAACCGTGCCTTCCAAGCAGGGAGTGATTCAGGAGTCTCAACTCGATGTCTTTTATCGTGTCGATGGCTTCTCTCATGCCGCCGAGACAGGCGAAGTCAGCGGCGGACCTGGTATCCGCAAAGGATTTTCTCGCGACTATGCGCGTATCGTCGCCGACCTGGACGACACCGTCCGGTGCAGTACGAGAAACAACTCCGTTGCACTTCATTAAACCTGTTGCGGGGAGTTCTATTTCGTCCCCTTCGCAAAGGTACAACCCACTAAGTGAAGTCTTCATCTGTTGGGGGTCGTTCTCTGCGCCGTCGCCCGTTACGATAACAACCTGTTCTGCTATGGGGATGCCGTGGAGGGGTCGTAATCCCACATGCTGTTGGGCCCTGGCATTCGCCGTGACAACCCTCCCGAGGTAGACCGACTTGCCGGTCAACGGCTCTATTGCTTCGACAACTGCCACCGTCTGTCTCGCCCCGACGACCAGAACAGGGTCTCCGGGCTCAAGCTTCAGCTCCGCGGAGATTAATTGAGAGATCGCGATGGCGCCCGGGTGTGTACAGGGGCCCTGACCGCGCCTAACCTCGGCGACCAGCTCTTTTCGTTTGCTGCTATCTGTTGCCAACTTGAACCTCTTCTCCTCGCGCGCGTCGAGCCGATACTCTACCGGTCTGGCCAACTCTCTCGGTTTGTTCCACGAGTTGGCCTTCCGCTCTGAAGTAAACAAACCTCTCGTCCTCCGATACAATCATCTGCTCGGCGATTAAGGTCCGTCTTAGCCCGGAGTTGTGGTCCTCATACACGACCATGGCATTAGTGCCCTGGTAGCTGCACTGTCCGGTCGATTTCTCAAAGCGGCCCGTCAGGCTTTCAGCAAAAAGCGCCAGACGCCCTCTACCATCCGTTGCTAACCATTGGGGCATAGGCCTAATCCTTTTCTGAAGCTCAGTTTGAGAGGCGGGACACGGCGGGCGCCGCGGAATGAACGCCGGACGCCCGCCGTTTCGCCTGCTTCCCACGTCACACTTCCTCGAGAACGCCGGTTTGCTTGTCAAACCGAAACACCGGCTCGAACTCATCGTCGTCGTAGTCGTCCTCATCGTGGTCATCGTAGTCATCGTAGTCATCGTAGTAACCGTAAGGCCCGACGCTGACTTGAGACGATGCCGTGGGCGTCGAGACGTTTGACTGGCTCCTCGACGACGGACCCGAACCTGAGGACGCTCCGCCCTCCCCCATGCGCCGGATCGCCGTGCCGGCCGCGGCCGCCGCACCGAAAACAATCATGGGGATCGCCCCTAACCCAACTTCCGCACCTGATTGGGATTTCGAGGTTTTTTTGAGGGTGATTCA
>CAYZXL010000118.1:0-7877 GCA_964482435.1 uncultured Verrucomicrobiota bacterium | reverse complement strand
CGTCTTTGCCGCTACCTTCTCCACAATCCCCAACGCATCTCTGCGCAGCTGTTCCGCAGTGGGTGATTGTAGGGGGTAACGCCGCCGTCTCGGCGGCAGTCGTGAGGGCGTCCCGCCCTCACATGGCAAACACACGGCAACATCATCCGGCTCAACGGAGTCCAACCGGGGGCAAGATGCCGGCGGTACATGCCGGTCCAGGCGCGAGGCGCTGGCAGGTCTGGTTCGGTCGCGGGGTGCGCCCCCACTCAAATACAGCCAGACCCGAAAATACAGCCACACCCCGCCGAGACGTTGCGGCTCCGAATCAGTGGCAGATTTGGAGCCTCGACCTGAGTTCTTCTCGTGGTCCCGCCTTCGGCGTGGTTGATGTCGCGTAAGGCTGACATGGGCAAGATGCCCATGCCACCAAAATACAGCCGCACCCTAACAAATCGGCTGCGCGTGTGGCTGCCTCTTAGGGGCGGGATAATCCGCTCGCCGATGTGGTGAGGGTTTTGGACGACACCTATCGCCCGGAAAAACAGCCGCACCCTCCGCTGCGGTCGCTCCTCGCCAGCATTACGCAGCCACATCCAACGGGAGCAGGCTATTGACATCCTCGCGGCAGGCCGATACCATTTTAATTTGTGGGAATCGAGAACGCTGTTGGTGCTTCGGCGGGGCGCCGCTCAGCCCGGTCGTTGGCGGGCCGAGGGCTGGACAGCCTGGACTTTGCACCGCGGCCAGGGCGCGGGCACGCGACCGGGCCCGAATGCCCGTTTGCGAGTGCCTCTTTGTGTGGGAGGAGGTCGGACGCCGGGGGCAGCCAGACAAGGTGAGGTCGCTGGGTTTCGCTGGTTCTCGGCGGAATCGGTTCTGTCGCTGATAGAGCAGGGGGAGGGCACGGACGATTTTGCGGTCTGAGCCGTCCTCCGGGCGAGACAGCGCAGCATCGTCTGGTGGGGCCTATGCCGGAGCGGCACAGGGCCTTTGACTGCGGCGGCTGTGTCAGCACAGCAAGGGAGCAACGGTTTGGATTGATTCCTTAACATCTTGCGGTATGGGAATCGGCAGCGGAAGTGGGGCTGGGAGGACCGCGGGCAATTGCCCTGCCGCACAGGAGGACGAAGAGATGCGCTATTTTGTGTTCATTGTTCTGGCGGCGATCGTTGTTATCTGGTTAGTTCAGCGAGCACTGCACGAACAGATTCATGAGGTCACCGATTACGCGACGGGCAAGACGCAAACGGACATTCTGATACAGCAGACTGTCAATGCGCGGATGCTTGAGATCAAGAAGGCGGTGAACTATTTCGAGGGAATGAACGGGCGATCGCCGAAGAGCCTCGACGAGCTACAGCAAGAGGAACTGATTACCGAAGACCAGAAATATATCAGATACGGAAAGGTGAAATACGAGATCGAATCGGGACTGACCCCGGATGGCCGATTCTTCATACATGGCGCCGGGAAGGACCGGATAAAAGGAACGAAAGACGACTGGCAATACATTCTCTGACAGCGGCAAGCTCAATGATTCTCCCGACGGCGAAGAGGTCACCGGGTGGAAAAAGGGGATGGTTTTTCTGGTGGGAGCGGGGCCGGGGGACGCTTCGCTCATCACCTGCAAAGCCCTCGAGTGCATTGTAGTAGCCGACCTCATCGTCTATGACCACCTCGTCAATCCCCGCCTGCTGGAATACTCAAGCGAAAAAGCTGAGGAAATGTACGTCGGGAAAGCTGCGGGCGAGCACACCCTGCCCCAGGACGAGATAAACCGGCTTATCGCGGATGCGGCTGCTGAGGGAAAGATAGTCTGCCGGCTCAAAGGGGGCGACCCATTCATCTTCGGACGAGGCGGGGAAGAGGCGGAATATTTAGCGGAGAGGGCGATTCCGTTTGAGGTAGTGCCGGGGGTGACTTCTGCGATTGCTGCGCCGGCTTATGCGGGGATTCCTCTGACGCACCGCAAACTGGCCTCGTCGGTGGCTTTCATCACCGGAAGCGAAGACCCGGACAAAGAGTTTTCGGCCATCGCGTGGGAAAAAATCTCGACGGGGGCCGATACTCTGGTTTTTCTGATGGGGGTGGCGAACCTTCCAAAGATAGCCGCGAAGTTGGTCGAGCATGGGAGAGACCCGGGCACGCCCGCAGCCATAATCGAGCAGGGGACATTGCCCCAGCAACGTTGCATCGAAGGAAAGCTGGGGGAGATTGCCAGGCTCGCCGAAAAAGAGAAAGTTCGTCCGCCGGCAATCATCGTCGTCGGGGAAGTGGTGAGACTCCGCGGTCGCCTCGCGTGGTTCGAGAACAAGCCACTTTTCGGGAAAAGGATTCTCGTAACTCGCGCGGCGTCGCAGGCGGCGTCGGCAGTGCGAATGATAGAGGAGCTTGGAGGAGACCCAATTGAGTTCCCGACCATAAGGATTGAGCAGTTAGAGGATTCCTCAGAACTTGACGTAGCGATTGCGGAGCTGCACCGCTGCGACTGGGTTGTCTTCACCAGTACAAACGGGGTCGAAGCATTTTTCTCGAGAATTCTGAAGCTCGGAAAAGACGCTCGGTTGCTCGGAGGCGCTCGCATCTGCTCCATCGGTTCGCGGACGAGCGAGGCGCTGGGGAGGAGGAGTCTGATCCCGGACATGCAGCCGAAGCGTTTTTCCACCCAGGGGATAATCGAGGAATTTCAGCGCCTCGGTGGGCTGGCGGGCAAAAGGGTGTTGCTGGCGCGGTCGGACCTTGCCGACGAGACGCTGCCGCTGGCACTCACCAGCCTCGGAGCGGAAGTGGAAGACGTCGCCTGCTACCGGACGGTCAAAGCCCAGCCGGACAGCTCTGTCATCCGGATGCTTCTCACTGGGAAAATTGACGCTGTTACCTTCACGAGCGCCTCCACCGCCCGGAGCTTCGCGGCTATCCTCGGAAGCGACCTCAAGAGAATCCCGCCGAATATCCTCCTCGCGTCTATCGGCCCGATGACCACTGCCGCCGCGAAGAAGTCCGGCCTCGAGGTGAACCTCGAGGCGCCGCAGCACACGGTTGCTCACCTGATCGGTGCCATAGCTGAGCGACTCCGTGGCCGCGATTGAACAAAGCGGTCAGAAGAATCTTGCCCTCAGGTGCCGAGGGGCAACGAGGTAACCACTGGTGCGCTCCGCCAGACCTGCCTCGGTGGCCTTCGGTCGGAACCACAGAGAGCCCAGAGCACACCGACACTGTTGCCGAACCGGAGCGGCTTTTGTCTGCGTCCTGAGCGGTCAATGCTCTGGTGCCCACAGCGACGGGTTACTGCTCGACAATCGGGTGTGGCCGCATTTCCGTGGCAGAGAACCGCTGTGCGGAAGACCCTGCCAGCGTCACCGGGACCCGGAACGCACGCTGTGGCACGCGACAGCCCAGCAGGGATAGCCGGAACCATAGGTTCTCACGTTGTGGAGCCGGACGTGGCATGGGCATCTTGCCCATGAACATCATCACGGGCGGGACGCCCGTGCCACGATTAGGCGGCCACACGCCGACAATCAAACTTCTTGACAAGTTGCCCATAACGGGAGTAAAAAGCCTTTGCGGACATGCTTGAGCTTTGTGCCGCATGTTTTCGCGTTTCAGTACATCGGTCTTCTGTTGCCTGAGGGTCTGGTGACATAGTGCTGGGCAGCGCCTTCGCGCGGACCCGGGGATGGTTACAATGAATGACAGCGGCCCCTTCCCCCTCAAGTCCTTCTCCTACCGAAGAACGCTCACCGAACCTCGGCTTCTTTTCACCCCTCGTTTCCTGGTAGGCGCGCCTTCTTCTATAGCCCCTCGTCGAGGTCGAGGGGAGTATTCCCGAAGCGCGGAATCGCCTATCCATCGGGTAGGGACTGCCAGGAGGAGTCTTCCCATGAGAAAATCTGCCATCGTCACCGCAATCATACTTCCCCTTATCGCACTCACGCACTGCCAGAAGCTGACCGCCGACGAAGCCCCGGTCTTCGAGAGCAAAGACATCTCCGGGGTCGTCAATCCTAATGTGGTCGTCGGGTCAACCACGGGGAACCCGGACTCAGGCGCCTGCACAGTCGTCGGTGGCGGCGCCGACATCTGGCTTCAGGACGACGGATTCCGATACGTCTATCTCAAGGTTCCTGCCGAAGTGGGGGATTTCGATCTGTCTTGCTGTATCCGGACGCCGGTCGAATGGCCGGACCCCTTGAGCAAAGCCGGACTCATGGTAAGGCAGGACCTCGACGCGAACTCCGCCCACGTGACTCTTTGCGCCTCAAGAGACAATGGAATCGAGATGCTCCACCGCCACGGCAAAGGTGCTTTAGCTCAGAACACCGGCACCCCCGACCGCCTCGCACCCTACGGCACCGGCACTCTCAAATTCCGCACGGACGAACTGGTCTGGCTGAAGATTACACGCTACGGAGATACCTTCGTCGGCTCCTACTCCTATAACGGAACAGACTGGCTTCGTCCGCCGCCCTGGGACCAGCATTCCACCTACAGCATCGCCCTCGAAGGCACGTACTATGTGGGCTTCTGCCTGACCAGCCACATTCCAGACACCGCCGCCAGCGCCTCTTTCGCCGTTTTCAAATTCCCGCTCCTCATCGGGACAAGAGCCATCGCCGGCCCTGCCGTGTGGGTTTATGGGAACGAACTGGCGACACTCGATGGCACGAAATCCAGGAGCGCGACGTCTTTCCAGTGGGCTCAGGTCGTGGTTGGCAGCGAACCGACAGTAACCATCAACAATCCCGATCAGGCAATTGCCACTTTTACGCCCCCCGGAACACAAATCGGCTATCCGCTCACTTTTCGTCTTACTGTCACCGGAGAAACGGGCGCTGACGCCGACGATGTGCAGTATTTTGTCCGTGCGGTCAATCCCCCGAAGGTCGCCCCGGGCAATTTCCGGCTGTATCCGATTGACCGGGGTGAGATGCTGGGTTTCCGTCTCCTCTGGGACCCCGTCTTCGACGCTGAGAGATACCACGTCCACGTGATGTTTGACTGGTGGTCGCCATACCCCACGACGAACACTTACTTCGACGTCACGGCCATGGCGGAGGGTCAGGAACTGACCGTCGCGGTTCGCGGCGAAAACAAGTTCACCGATCCCAACTCCAGCGACCCTTCAAAGCACGGCCTCCAGTCCGTGGACGTGACGTACGAGGCGATGCGAAACCTCGCCCTCCCGGCTTCCCTGGGCGGGGGATACCCGCCCACCGCGTACGTCTATAAGGTTCAGCCTTTTGCCTCCGTGAACAACCTGAACCTGAATGAGAACGTGTCGAGCTATCAGGCGCCGTGGGGAAAGCCCGAAGATTATTGGGGGTACTTGTGGGACAATCCGTACTACCTCGACAGGATTGTTTATTACGCAGGTGAGTTTTTGTACGACGGCGGCTGGTTCACGAGCTTGAGCCTTCAGGTCACTCAAGATGGTGCCACATGGACGACCGTCCCCATAGTTCGCATGGACCCCGCGTACGATTTCACCGATAGCCCCTCCGGCCGGAAAGCTTTCACAAGATACGACCTTTTCATCCCGACGCTCAGAGCCAAGGGGATAAGGATTTATGGCAGGCCCGGCGGCTGGGGCCAATATACCTCGATTTCAGAACTTGAGGTCTATGGTCAGCAGGCGCGTCCAGCGACACTGCTGCTTGTTCAGGGACTGGACGGGACTTATCCGGAAGGAGGGACTGCCCGTCTTGACGCGAGCTATTCGTTCTCGAACAGAGGACCTATCACGACCTGGAAGTGGGAGAAAGTGAGCGGTCCGGACGTAACGATTGAGGACCCCAACAGCGCCATCGCGACGTTCGTTGCCCCTATTGTGTCTCAAGACACCGTGATGGTGTTCAAGCTGACTGCCGGGGAGGAGACGGAGACTTTTAGCGACTCGAACGTTCAGATTACGATAGAAGACGTGCCGACCATCGCGGTCGCGGGTCCTGACCAGCGAGTTTTGGAAGGCACGGGGGTTACCCTGGATGGGTCTGGCTCGACGACCACTACCGGCACTCTGAGCTATCTGTGGAGTCAGACGGCAGGAACAGAGGTGGGAATCACGGGAAGCACCAGCGCCGTGGTCAGCTTCACAGCACAGGTTCTTTGGGATTTCACGGAAGAACTGAAGTTCAGGCTTGATGTGGACGATGGCGCGGGCGGCAAAAGCAGCGATGAGGTTGTTGTGACTGTCCATAACTTCGCCGGCCTGGTTTCCCCTCTCGGCCCCGGATACTTCAAAGACCTTCTGCACATGGGCGCGGCTGCGGTTGACAGAATTACCGCTCCTCTGGTGGTTAGCACCGACCATCTCAAGACTTTCGGCGGTCAGGCTTCGGTCAATCCTCGTCCGGGCGAGTCGTATGACTTCACCGGGATGGACATCATGGTCTCGACGAAGCCGGCGGTCTGGACGCCTCTTCGTGCGCACAACGGTTGGTTCATGTCGAGCGCACGACCGGCCGAGGCACTCGACAACTTCATTCAGTATTACCACCTCTACGTCATCTCTCCGGAAGACAGAGACGTCCAGTGGCATTTCCGGCACGACGACGAGATAAGAATCTGGAATAACGGTGTCACCGCCATCGTGAAAGATGGTACGGATGAGGGCGTGGAGATCGTCCGATACGGCTTCGCCGCCACTGGCACCGGCTTGCACAAGGGCGTCAACTCCTTGACCTTCAAATTCCATGACGGCGGCCTGTCGAATCATCTCGCCGTTGGGATAACCGACCCGGATGGCAACGAGTTCACGGACCTTCAGTACTCGCTTGGTCTGCCTATTGGGATAGCGGACGCTTATGCGGCAAGGAATCTGCCCGACTCGTACGAGCCGAACGGGACGGTTGATGTGAGCCTGTCGTTCAGAGTCAACCCGGCTAACACCCCCGGCAGCGTGAGCATTCGGGAGACGATTCCTGCTGGGATTCCGGTGGCAAACATCACTGCTCCCGGCGCCACTGTTACTCCAGGCGGGATAGTGTGGACTCTGACCGGCAATCAGGTGAAGACGAGCACTATCACCTATTCGATGACGATTCCTGCTGAGATGACCCAGGCTCTCGACTTTGCGGGAACGGTTTGGTTCGGTACGACGAGCGCGGACATCATTGGCGAAGATATTGTGTATGCGGTTCCGAGTGAGCCGTTATACCTGATGGTTGAGATGCTGATGGCGGCTCACCTGAGCTGGGCTGCCCCAGCGACGGAGGGTACTGCCAGCTATAAGGTCTTCCGGAGCGTCAACGGCGGCACCTGGACGCTGATAGGCTCAACCAGCGCCGCATCGTTTGTTGACTCTTTGGCTACGGCTGGCAACAACTACAGCTACGCGGTATCTGCTATTGGCGTGAACGGGATAGAAGGGCCGCGAACCCCGCCGAGCCAGAGGCAGACACCGTTTCCCGGGACGATGGTTGTTCGGGAGGCGGAGGACTTCAACTACGATGGCGGGAAGTTCCCCTGGACGAGTGCAGTGACGGTCCCTGCCCTTGAGGCTCCTTCAGCCCTTCAGATAGGGACTCCTCAGCAATACGACTACTTTTATCCGGGTACTGGCTGCCCTGGGCATGAGTATCGTCCGCTGGACGACCTCTGCTTTGACGAGGACCTTTTGGACGTGGGCACTACCGACCAGTATCACACCAATATTGCATCTATAGACGTTGGGAGCTGGTTTCGGTACGGGTTCAACGTCACGCAGGCTGGCTGGATAAAGCTCACGTTCAGGGTTGCATCTCCCGGTGGTGCAACTATTGCCGCGTACTGGGACGAGGAGCTTGTAGGGACAGCCACTTTCGACACTGACGACTGGCATGGGTTCACCTGGGTGACCATGGAGCAGTTTGAAGAGACCGACACTGGCGTGCATCATTTGAGGGTTGCGTTGT
>CAYZXL010000117.1:0-8262 GCA_964482435.1 uncultured Verrucomicrobiota bacterium | reverse complement strand
CCCACATCCCTCTGCCCTGCCTCTCACCGCCCCCTTGTTCCCCAGAGCTGCCGGCTTGGGACGGACATGGAAGGGCCACCGAGTTTATGGTATAAGTCTGTGGCGAGCGGGCGCTAAACGGCTGCCCCAGGTGAACATGGCGCGACGGCACAGCCGACCTGGACGGCGTTCCTGGGAGGTTGACACCGGGACGGTCGAGGCAGATTCCCGCCAAGCTGCGGGAAGGAGACTCAAATCATGCTGAGATATTTGACTGGGGGAGAATCCCACGGGAAGTGTCTTGTCGGAATCTTAGAGGGGCTTCCGGCGGGTCTTCTGGTGGATGTCAACTGCGTAAACGCGGAGCTGAAAAGGCGCCAGGGCGGCTATGGACGGGGCAAGCGGATGTCCATGGAAGAAGATAGAGCCGAAATCCTGTCCGGCTTGCGGAAGGGAAGAACCATCGGCAGCCCGGTCTCCTTTGTCATAAGGAACAAGGATTATTCGCTGGAAAGGCTCCCGAAGGTGACGGCCCCGCGTCCCGGGCATGCGGACCTGGCGGGGGCACTCAAGTTTGGCACGCACGATGCCCGCGACATTCTGGAGAGGTCAAGTGCGAGGGAGACCGCGGCTCGCGTTGCGGCGGGGGCTCTGACGAAACTCCTTCTGAAAGAATTTGGAGTGCGGGTGATAAGCCACACGGCCGCTCTTGGGGGAATCGAGGCGGCGACCCAAGGACTTTCGCCAGAGGAAATTGAGACGAGAACTGTCGCTTCTCGCCTGAACTGCGCCGACCCAAAGGCGGAAGAGAAAATGATTGCGGTGATTGACGAAGCGAGTGGAAAGGGGGACACACTCGGCGGAGTTTTCGAAGTCATCGTCGTGAACGTTCCTCCGGGACTGGGAAGTCACGCTCAGTGGGACAGGAGGCTTGACGGGCGCCTCGCGGCTGCTTTGATGAGCATTCAGGCGGTCAAGGGTGTCGAAGTGGGAATGGGTTTCGGAGCAGCGGGAAAACGCGGGTCGGAAGTCCACGACGAGATTTTTTACGACGCATCGCGTGCGGGACTGAAGTTCTACCGCAAGACAAACAATGCGGGTGGCATCGAAGGCGGCATCTCAAACGGCCAGAATATCGTCCTGAGAGCCGCTCTCAAGCCGATCCCGACTCTCGGACAGCCCCTTTCATCCGTGGACCTCGTCACCAAGCAGGAGGCCAACGCGGCAAAGGAGCGAGCCGACGTGACGGTCGTTCCGGCTGCGGGAGTAATCGGCGAGGCCGTGGTCGCTCTGGAAATCGCGTCTGCGTTTCTGGAGAAATTCGGAGGGGACAGTCTCGACGAGGTGAAGCGAAACTTCCGCGGGTATATGGAGCAAATAGAAAGCTTTTGAGTGTCCTTAAGCCGCGTTCCGTTGGGTCGGGCTCTCGACGAGCTGAGCGACCTGGCGTGGCACGTGGATGCCCCGTGAAAGGGTTGCGGCGGGAAAGGCGAGGAGCGGAGGACTTTCGCGACGCCGACGGCAGCGCGCGAGGAGCCCAAAGCCGGCGTTGGGAGTCGCGGCACAGAAGGAATTAACGGAAAAAGTGAAGGCGAGGATTAAGAGATGCTTACCAAGCTTACCGCGAGGAATTTCAAGCGATTCAAAAACGTGGAGATAGACCTCGGGAGCCCGGTGCTGTTCATCGGCCCCAATAATTGCGGCAAGACGACGGCCCTCCAGGCACTGGCTCTTTGGGAGGTGGGGCTCAAGCGTTGGATAGAGAAGCGCAGGGGGAAGGAGGCGCCGGAAAAGCGCCCAGGCGTGACAATCAACAGGCGCGACCTGGTTTCGCTTCCGGTCCCTGCCGCCAACCTCCTTTGGCGAGACCTCCACGTACGGGATGTGCGCATGACTGGCGGCAAGCAAGAAACTCAGAACGTGCGCATTGACATTATTATCGAAGGCGTCACACGGGACACCGCCTGGAAGTGCGGACTGGAGTTCGACTATGCAAACGAGGAGTCGTCTTATTGTCGCCCACTTCGCCTGACGGAGTCCAGGAACCCGGAGCGAATGGCCATCCCCCAACATGCTCAGGATGTCCGGATAGCTTTCCTTCCTCCGATGTCCGGTCTGGCAGCAAATGAGTCCCGCCTGGACCCGGGTGCGGTGAACGTCAGGATCGGCGAGGGAAGGACGGCCGAGGTTCTTCGGAACCTGTGCTACAGGATTTATGGAGAGCGCAGGGACCGATGGAACGAGGTGGTCGAGTATATCGCGTCGCTGTTCGGGTCGCAGCTTCACGACCCGGAATACGTGGCGGAGCGTGGAGAGATTCAGATGAGTTACGCGGAGAGGGGCACCCGGCTTGACCTATCCTGCACCGGGAGGGGACTTCAGCAGACTCTTCTGCTGCTGGCCTATATGTACGCAAACCCCGGCGCCGTTCTTTTGCTTGACGAGCCAGATGCACACCTGGAGATCCTCAGACAGCGCCAGGTGTACCAGTTGTTGACGGATGTGGCGCAAAAGAACGAAAGCCAAATCATCGCGGCGACGCACTCCGAGGTGCTCCTCAGGGAAGCAGCTGAGCGAGACGTGGTTATCGCTTTCGTCGGCAAGCCCCATCGGATTGACGACCGCGGAAGCCAGGTTTACAAGGCACTCGCGCACATCGGCTTCGACGACTACTACCTCGCCGAGGCGGTGGGGTGGGTCTTGTATCTGGAGGGGCCGACCGACCTCGCCATTCTCCGGTCGTTCGCAGAGACCCTCCAGCATCACGACGCTGTCAACGTTCTGGAGCGCCCCTTCGTGCGCTATGTCCGCAACGAGCCAGCGGCGGTCAAGAGGCATTTCTTTGGCCTCCGCGAGGCCGTGCCCGGGTTGGTGGGGGTTGCGGTCTTCGATAGGTTTGAGCGGGACCGCCGCCTGGGGTTAGGGGCCACCGCGTTGGTGTGGAAGCGCAGGGAAATCGAGAGCTATCTGTGTTACCCTGAAACCTTTCACGCCTACGCGGAGGCCACTTCTGAACAACAAGGCCTCGCTCCGCTCTGGGCCAAGGCCGAGGCCAATAAACGTATCGAGACAATGGGACAGTGCATGAGGGAAATGGAGGAAGCCCTCCGCAAGCTCGGGAAAGGCTCGCCCTGGGACGGGAAGATGAAGGTCAGCGACGACTTTCTGACTCCCCTTTTCAGGGAGTATTTCGAGAAGCTCGAGCTTCCCAACATCATGGAGAAAAAGAACTTCCATGAGCTCGCGCGGTACGTGCCGCTGGAAAAGATAGACCAGGAGGTCGTATCGGTTTTGGACGCTATCGTGGAGGTTGCCAGGAGTGCTCGTCCCCTCAGAGAGCAGGAGTGAGAAATTCGGAGGGGACAGTCTCGACGAGGTGAAGCGAAACTTCCGCGGGTATATGGAGCAGGTTGAGCTCTTTTAAGTTTTTCCAGGCCGCAATGCGCCATCCGAAAAAATCCAGGAACGGTGGAACACACCGCTTTCACCTGACGTCTATATACTAAAAGTAGCGACCGGTCGGGAGGAGGCGCCTATTTCATTGACAGGAAGCCGGAGCGGTGAGATACTCAATTCGGCAAAGTGATGGCAGCATTTCCGACTGTTCCTCCTCGGTCCCTGTTGAGAAGGAGGAGGGCAGATACCTGAAGCCACGACGAATTCTCGTGCTCACATCGGCCGGAGGTGGGAAAGCGGTCGTCATCAAGAAACGGAGGCAAGGTTCATGAGGAAAAACAAGTTGCTCGTTATCATCGCTGCTTTGGTGGCGGTGAACCTGGCAGTGGGAAGCTGGGTTTTGAAGATGTTCGCCGAGAACGAAAGCAAGAGTCTCGCGAAACTCGACCTTATTCCGCAAGCGATGTCCATCATTCAGAATAATTACGTTGACCCGGTTGATACCGAGAAGCTGGTTTACGGCGCCCTGAAAGGCATGCTCGATTCCCTCGATATCCACAGCCAATTTATGCCGCCAGCGGCTGTTGAGAGCATGGAGGTGGACACCAGCGGAACCTTCGGCGGGCTGGGAATTGAAATCACCAAGCGGCAGGGATTCGTGACGGTCGTCTCGGCGATCGCCGGCACACCCGCCTACCGTGCAGGACTTATGGCTGGCGACAAAATCGTCAAGATTGACGACGACACCCTCCACGATCCGGACCTCAACAACGTCGTCACAAAGCTCCGGGGCGAGCCCGGCACGAAAGTGGCCGTCACTGTCCTGCGAGGGCAGGGCATCATTAAGACGTTCACTATGACTCGGGCTGTCATCAAGGTCCCGAGCATCCCGGAGGCCAAAATCCTGGGGGATTCCATCGGGTATGTCAGAATTTCCCAGTTCCAGGAAAGAACGGCGGCGGAGATGAGCCAGAGTCTCACGGACTTAGAGGCCCAGGGAATGTCGGCTCTGATTCTCGACCTGCGAGACAACCCCGGTGGGCTCCTTGTCTCGGCGGTGGAGGTGGCGGACCTTTTCATACCGGGTGGGCACGTGATTGTCTCGACTAAAGGGCGGCGCTCATCCCAGAATCAGGAATTCGTTTCGCAGGAACCGGGCACTCACGCCTTGTACCCGATGGCGGTGCTAATAAATGGCGCCAGCGCCAGCGGCTCGGAGATTCTCGCCGGTGCCATCAAAGACCTGAAACGAGGATTTCTTGTCGGCGAAAAAACCTACGGCAAGGCCTCGGTGCAGACCATCCTTCGCCTCGGCCAGGGAACCGGCTTGAGGCTCACCACGGCAAAGTATTACACACCAAGCGGCACAAGCATTCAGGATAAGGGGATCGAGCCGGACGTTGAGGTGGTGGTCACCGTCGAGCAGGAAATGCAGAGAAGAATGCAGAAGTATCAGGAGATGCAAAAAGCCATCGGGGAAGAAAAGGGAGAAAAGCCAAAGCCCGAAGCCGAAAAGCCGTCTCCGGAGTCCAAGAAGCCGAGCGACGAGTCCGAGAAGATCGGCCTTACCGAGATGGACCTCGAGGCGCTGACCGGGAAAAAGCCGGAAAAGGAGGAGTTCGTTGACGCGCAGTTGCAGGAAGCTGTGCGAATCCTCAAGGCGATGAAAGCCATCGGCGGGGACAAGGTCGTCCTCGTTCCTCCGACGAAAGCAGCGCAGTAGGGTTTGACGACACAACTCGCCTAAAGCAACGGACATCACCGAAAGACGACCGCGAGGCGGCCCCGGGGGTGCCAACCATTTGTGTGTAATAGTAAAGAGTCTCTGCGCGCTGCAAGCGATCAAGGACAAGAATGCGGCCCCCGCACCCGTGGACGCGGGCAGTGCTATTTCACTTCTCAAAAAGGCCTTCTGGTACGGCGGGACGGCAGACCGCGTTGAAGCCTGACCGGTTCGGGCCCGCCGGGCGGCGCTCGCGGTGAACCGCGCAGAGGGCAAAGGGGAAATCTCATCTCATTTGGACGCGATAGAAGTTTGACGCGCCCCCCAGAAGTTGGTCCCTCAGGATTGTCTCAGCCCCCTGGGATGGGACCGTACCCGCCTGAATCCACTGCGGTTCCGAGAGGTCATCGCACGACCACACTGTATAAATGTCGTTGGGCTGGCTCGTCCATGTCAGGCGAAGACCGCCGCTCTCGTCACGCACAATCTCCGTCGCGGCGAATGGGACCGAATTGAACTCGTAAGCGCCCATGTCCACGGTCAAGGACTGTCCCCCGAAAGCAATCCTGAGATTTCCATCCATATCCAGCCCTGCCGGGACCAGGAGTGCGCTCTCCCCACTGTCAACGCACGGCGAATCGGGCAGCAGCCGATAATTGTTGTCCTCGTACGTCCGTGGGTTGTCATCGGGCCCGTCGGGGTCAACGAAAAGCGGGTCTCCTGAGATATTTCCTTCGCCGCCTTCGGTCCAGTCTTGGATGCAAGAGTAGGTTGGCACGGCGGAAAGGTAGACTTGGCCCCTATAACCGCCGCTGCTGTTGCCCCAGATGATGCAGTTGAATACGGTCGCGCTGCAATAATAAAGACCCGCGGCATAGCCCGAATTGCTGGTAATCGTGTTGTTCTGTATTATGCCGTCGCAATAGGCCAGGCCGCCGCCGCCTTTGTCAATGTAGTTCCCCGAGATGATGTTGTTTTGTATTGTGCCGTCGCACTCCTCCACACCGTCTGTATTGTTCACGATGGTGTTCCTCTGGATGGTGCCGTCGCAATCGTACAGGCAAGCGCTGTTCCGCCAGATGAGATTCTCCTCGATAACCCCGTCGCAGTGCGCCAGGCCGCCGCCCCAGGAGGCCCCGTTTCCGGTTATCAGGTTATTGGAGATGACGCGGTCGCAGCGGTAAAGCCCCCCACCGCTTGAGGCCGTATTGTCGGAGATGGTGTTGGCCTCAATCAGCCCCTGGCAAAGCGCGAGCCCACCACCGCCGCCCGGCGCGAAGCTGCCTTTGGATGAGTTCCGAGTTATCACGTTATCGTGAATGTTCGCATTGCACCTGTACAGGCCACCGCCATCAGCGTTGGCAGAATTATCTGAGACCTCGTTCTCCATGATGATGCCGTTGCATTCCGCCAGCCCCCCGCCCGAGCCCCCAGCGGTATTTCCCGTTATCCTGTTCCCCTCGATGACGCCATCGCACCAGCAAAGTCCCCCGCCAGGATAATAACGGTCGGTCCCGCCGGCTGAGTTGCCGGTGATTACGTTGTTCCGAATTGTGGCGTGGGTGTGCGTGTTCCCTGTTCCGCCACAGACACCGCCGCCCCAGATTTCCATGTCGCGCCCGCCGTTCCGAATCGTGAACCCCGCCAGAAGGCACCCCTCGCACTCCGTTCCGGCGAAGGTGACAGTGGAACCCGAACGGTTGCCGTCAATAATGGTGTTTGCGACAACACCGGGATCAAGAGGGTCGGTGCTGCGGAGGGCGACAACCTTTCCCTTGAACCGGATGTTCTCGATGTAAGTCCCCGGAGCTACGACGATCCTGTCTCCAGCGGAGGCCGCGTCCATCCCTTCCTGAATCGTTTTGAACGCTGTCTCCCATGACTTTCCATCTCCGGACGATGACACCGCCCCGTGCACATACCAGGCGGCTGGAGGGGTCGCGGGAGCGTAACCTCGAAGGTATTCATCAAAGTTAGAGACGAAATCGCCATCGGCATCGTCAGCAGGTCCCTGAATGAGCTCTCCGAAGAATTCAACCTCCCAATCGTCCGGAAGGGAATCGTGCTCTGCGTCGGGGGACCCCGGGGTCGCCTCGGGCGTATTCCCATAGGCCCCCATATCAACCCGACCCCCGTTCGGTTCTGGTTCGTCTGAGAACGGGGACTGCGGGTCACCGCCATCAATGCAGGGCGAGCAGCTTTTGAGGTGGAAATCGGCGTTGTCCACATCTACGAAGTACGGATGGAACCAGATGTTGCCTTCTCCTCCGGCCACCCAGCCCTCAATACACGAATAGGTCGGCTGACTGCAATCGTACAGCTGAGATGCTTGCGCATCCTTGTTTCCCCAGATGATGCAGTTGACAATGACCCCCCGGCAGCTCGCCAGCGCCCCGCCGTGTTCGCCCGTGGAGTTGCCATAGACGGTGTTATTCTCAACTGCGCCGCTACACCCATACAGGCCCCCGCCGTATCGCTTCGCCGAGTTCCCGGAGATGATGTTGTTCCTGACGGTGCCGTCGCAGTCATAGAGGCCGCCGCCGTTTCCGGAAGTGGCGGTGTTATCTGAGATGCGGTTGCGCTCGATGGTGCCTGTGCAAGAGGACAGCCCGCCTCCCCCGACCTCGTCAACCGAGTTGTCGTGAACGTCGTTGTAGCGAATTACGCCGTTGCACGCATACAGCCCACCGCCGAATTTAGCGGCCCGGTTTGCGTAGATGGCGTTCCTGTCGATGACGCCGTCGCAATAGGCAATGCCTCCTCCCCACAGGCCCCACGCTCTGTTCCCTGTGATCATGTTGTTCTCGATGGTGGCGTGGGTATGTGTGTACCAGTCTCCCCCGTCGACCCCACAGGAGCCGTTCCGAATGGTGAAACCCGAGAGGACGCAAGCTTCGTTTTCCGTTCCAGCGAAGGCGACGACGGAACCGGCTCCGCCGCCGTCAATGATGGTGGCGGCGACAGTGTTGGGGTCGAGGGGATTGGTGCTGGTGAGGACAATGTTTTTGCCGTTGAACTTAACGTTCTCGAGGTAGGTTCCTTCGGCGACAATGACGGTGTCCCCGTTGGAGGAGGCGTCTATTCCCTCCTGGATGGCCTTGAAGGCGGTCTGCCAGGAGGTTCCGTCGCCGGATTGAGGCACTGACCCGTCAACGTGCCACGTT
>CAYZXL010000116.1:0-8263 GCA_964482435.1 uncultured Verrucomicrobiota bacterium | reverse complement strand
CAAGCTCCCCAAACAAAGGGGATTACAAAATCGCACTGTAGAAGATCCATCAGACGCGGAGATTTCCAAGAAACGGAAGCCGTTCTCCAATCTGATATGGTGCCCGAGAGCCTGCTGGCTGAAGCCAAAGCCTGTCGGTCATCAACGCAGTGTTTGCGTCCCACATCGTAAATCTCGCCTGCTGCGTCCCACACAAAGAAGAACCTTTTTCGGATTGTTCGTTAATTTGTCTCTTGCCGCCTCGAGCCCGCGATGAGGTTACTGCCCTTCGCTTTCCCGCGAACCTTCCCTTTTCTCCTCCCGTGGGGCGCCTGCTCGATTCTTCTACAGCCCTCTTGAAGCGGGTCATAGGGTCTTGTGATGCGTGTGAATTTCAGAAAGAGATTCCCGGCTTTCGCGCCGCACAGTGACCTATCTTGACGGTGTGGTGCTGTCTGGAGGATAAAAGCGTTTTTGCCATTTTTGGGACAGTGCGCAGGTACCGTTTCGAAAAAGAGGGACGCGGGAGGGGGCTTGCTACTGTTCACTGCCGGTGCCTTTGCTTTGGCTGCTGACGGGGCAGCAGCAACGGGGGATAGTGAATTGCGTCAAGCGGTCGTCGCCCATGCAGAAACCTTCATTGACATTCCAGTCGCAGCGCGTGACCGCGGAGCACTATGTTTAAGTTGACGGTGGGCAGCGCGCGCTGCCTGGGGGAAACAGTGGGATTAATCGTTTGCGGCGCAGCGACTTAGGTTTGGCGCCAGCCCTTTTGCGATCCTCGCTGTTGCTTATGCGAAGCGCGGACCAGAAACTTGCCGGAACAGTGAAGGTGTCGTAATTGGCGTCAGATCAGAGGATTCCGCAACAGGAACCGGCGGAGTCAGAGTCGGTACGTTCTTTGCTGGCCCCATCCTACGTAGTTCCTCAGAATCTGGATGAGTTTGACTACCACGCTCATGGGGGGGAGAGCTTCGTGACGAGTACCACGAAGGGGGCCGTCTTCCAACGGAGCGCATAACATCGCCCCATATATGGGGTGATGAAACAAATCGTGAAGCCAAAACGAAAGGAACCAGCCATGTTTAGCAAAGCGAGTCTGTTTGTGGTCGTAGGTGTCCTATTGAGCTTCGGCTTGGCCCGAACGGGCGAGGCTGAATTCATCATTACTTATTTCGACAACTATAATTACGACACTGCACAGTGGGATGCCTGGGGCGACCCAGTGCCTCAGTATTGCTGGAACGATGGATACCTCGTCGACCTGACATCAGGGAAAACCAATGCGACGGCTCACTACCTCACAGGGATCGACCAGTTTGATCTAAGGGGTGGCTTCTGGTCACTTGACGGCCATCCCTCAGGTGGCGAGGATTGGAACCCTCTGGAAAGCATTGGAGACACTGTGAGCGGTCAATCTCCGCACCACGTGTTCGCCGCTGAGTTCACAGGACACGTATACTTCGACGAGGGTGACGTGTTGGTGCTGGAGAGCGATGACGACGCCTATATCTTCTTGGACGCTAACACCAACTGGGGCGATGAGATTCTGTCGCAGCCGGGTATACACTATTTCTATTCTTCGTCGATGGTAATTCCCGCCTCGCTCGCAGGATACCATGATATCACCGTGAGGTTCGCGGAGCGCTGCGACATCCATTCGGGAATCGCGATCAACCTCAACGACGCTCCGCTGGAGACGGCGCCGGTCCCCGAGGCAAGCACGCTGATGCTGTTCGCCTCAGGGTTGCCAGGGCTGGCCTTCTGGGCCCGTTCGCGCCGAAAGAGGCGGGCATAGAGAAACTACACCTGCCGGAATAGAGTCGCGGTTCCCGCGCCGCAGGAAAAAGAATACCGCAAGAGAGCTGATTTCTGCTCGCGAGGCAGAACATCGGCTCTTTTTTTGCGGAAGAGGCGGAACCACTCGATCTAAGGCAAGAGCGCGTTGCGTCTCATTCTTTCTGAGCCTGCCCAACGAGGATTTGTCGCTTGGTGAATTCGGCATCAGCGGTATGAACTGTGTGGGCCTGCCAAGAATCTCTGCCATCCGCTGATTGTCCCCGACGATCTCCTCTCAGCGGGTGTCAAGCCCGAAAGACCTAAGTGCACCTACGAAAACCCGAGAAACGTGCGGGTAACAGAGACGGGCAAACCTGGTCGGCTTCCGTGCCCAATGAACGCGAGATCCAAGGCGAGCAAACTGCCTTCTAAAGGGCAAAACCCGGATCCTCGGATTGGTAACAGCGGATGTGTTTGTAATAGGCGTGGATGTTGTTGGTTACGAATATCCCAGAGCCGTTTTTGCGTCTGTGCTCCACGAAGATTTCGAAGTCCCGGGTTGGACGCGGCTGCCTTCCTGAATTGCCCGTTGCTCTTGCGAAAGTTGGAAGGCCGCGTAATCACCAGAAACACCATGTGGGTGGAGTTTAAAAGCGTTTTTGGTGCTTCCGGGGGAGTGCGCATGGAAAGTGGCGAAAGCGCAGGAAACGAAACCCGATGCGAGGGCGCGATTCAGGCCTGAAGTTGGGCTATGTATCGTATGACTCCTGCGACGATTAGCGTTCTCGCTTGGACGCAGGAAGTTCCGCAGCCGCGCAAATGCTTGCTTGAGATGCGATTCGATGAGAGGGTTTCGGATGATCTTCCGGCCGGGCCACTGCGGGTCAAGGTGGACTGACCTGACGGGGTGGCTCATAGGTCTGCAAAAGTATGACCTTAGGCTGGAGTGATGCATCTGCTTTCGGCATTCTGCTTTTTTCTGGCGCATGCTACAATGGGTGTCACCGGAGCGAGTGCCTGATTCACACCGCAATAGGGGTCTGGAGCAATAAGCAGGGATTACATGAGTTTTGCCTCTACGTAAACGTGGTCTCGTTTCAGAAGAAAGGAAAATCACCATGAAACGAAAACTTGGGCGACGCGAGTTTCTTCGAGACATGCTTGGAGGTCTGGCAGGCCTCATGGGACTTCCTGTCCTTGTTCCGTCGCGGGTACTTGGCGGTAAGGGGCAAGTCGCGCCAAGCGATCGCATTGTGCTGGGCTGCATCGGAGTGGGCGGCATGGGTACGGGGCATGTGAGGGGATTCCTGCGGCACCAGGATGTCCGGATCGCCGCTGTTTGCGATGTGCGGGAGACTTACCGCGACAGGGCAAAGAAGACCGTGGACGAATACTATGGGGACCAGGCCTGCGGAACCTATAACGATTTCCGTGAGCTATTAGCCCGCGACGACATTGATGCGGTGATGATTGCCACACCCGAGCACTGGCACGCCCTGATCGGAATAGAAGCAGCGCGTCAGGGCAAGCACATGTATTATGAAAAGCCCATGAGTCTTACCGTGGCCGAAGCCAAGGCCGTGCGCGAAGCCGTAAACCGTTACGGTGTTGTGTTCCAGTTCGGGACCCAGCAGCGATCGAGCCACGATTACCGTTTCACCTGCGAGCTGGTTCGCAATGGAAGAATCGGTAAGCTCCAGACCATCATGATCGGGTCGGCTGGCGGAGAATACAGCCACATTCCGGAGCAGCCGCCCCAGCCGGTTCCACCGGGTTTCGATTACGACATGTGGCTCGGTCCCGCTCCTTTGGCTCCCTACTGTGATATTCGTGTCTCTAATACGTGGATGTTCATCAGCGACTACGGGCTCGGCTGCCTGGATGGTGCATGGGGCATCCATGACGTTGACATTGCCCAGTGGGTGAACAATTCTGATGCGAGTGGCCCGATAGAGGTGGGAGGTGCGGGGAAATTCTACGACGACATACGCGATACGGCATATTCGTGGGAAGTCGAACATAAGTACGCCAACGGCGTGCGGCTGATACACATGGACATGGTGACCGCCAGGAAGCGGGCCAAGCAGTTCCACATCCGCAACTACATGGCCAGTGTGATCTTCGGCTCGGAAGGCTGGATTTACGTCAGCCGGCAAGGGATGCAGACAAATCCCGAATCGCTGATGCAAACCGTCATTGGGCCGAACGAGGTCAGGGTCATCAAGAGCGACGATCACCGCCGGAACTTCCTCGACGCGATCAAGACAAGGCAGCCAACAATTTCCCCCGTCGAGGCTGCCGTGCGGGCGGAGACTGTGTGCCAGCAAGCTCACATCGCGATGAAACTGGGGCGCAGACTGCGGTGGGACCCCATCAAAGAAGCGTTCGTTGACGACGAGCAGGCCAACAGAATGCTTTCCAGGGCGATGCGCAGTCCGTGGCATTTGTAGGCGCTGGCTGTAACCTCGATTAGTGAAGCCGATTCGAGAGGAAAAGGCATATGAAGAGTGAAGTCCGCCATTGGGTCACGGCCGTCTTCCTCGGCCTTGTTTGGTTTCCGACAGGCGCACGCGGGGAGAATGCGGCCGAGGAAACGGTCCGGGTGGTTGCTCGCGCGCAGGAGGCCCTTGGGTGGCGTCTTGGCGTTGCCGCACGAAGTTTTCGCGACCGCACCTTCTTTGAAGCCATAGACCTGACCGCTTCGCTCAGGCAGAAGCATATCGAAGGCTTCTCCGGGCAAAAGGTAAGCACTGACATCCCGAAGAGCCTGAGCTATAACCTCTCGGAAGCTGAACGGGAGGCCGTTGTGGCCAAGCTGCGTTCGGCGGGCATTACAATGCCCGTATACGCTTTGGAACGCATGCCACTGGATGAGGAGTCCTCGTCCAAAGTCTTCGAGTTCGCCCGGGCTCTCAATGTGGAAACGATCGTGTGTGAGCCGGCGCCCGAGGCGATTTCGATGATAGAGGAGTTGTGCGACAAGTATGGCATCAACGTTGCCATTCGCCAGCAGATGTCTGATGCTTCACCGGTTTATCGTGGCCCGGAGGACATCCGGAAGCTCTGTGAAGGGCGCAGCAGAAGAGTCGGCGTATGCGGAGACCTCGGCGCGTGGATGCGTGCGGGAGTCAAACCGATTACCGCGTTGCCGATAGTGAAAGACCGGCTTCTCACCCTTCATATCCATGACCTCAACCAGTTCGGCAGAGAGGGTCAGGATGTCCCCTGGGGAACGGGTGTAACGGGCCTGGAGGAGTTCATCAAGGAAGTATACCGGTTGGAGCTTAAGCCCACGCTCTGGACGGTGGAATACCCGCCGGAGCGGGAGGACGCATTGACGAAAATCGCGCTGTCTATCGAGTTCTTCAATAAGGTTATAGTTCCGATTGCGGACTATCACCGCAATTACATCGCCCGCACCGCGGGCGTTCGTCGTCTGTCGGGCGTGAGTCCGGAAGAGCGCCAGAAAATCGAGCGAGCAATCCCCACTACGGCACCCGCCGTTCCCGCTCAACCCAGAAAGCTGCTCGTCATAGACCTGAACGTTGGCAGGCACGGACATCCCTCAATTCCGCACGCCAACCTCGCCGTTGAACTGATGGGCAAAAAGACCGGCGCTTACGAGGCGGTCTTCAGCAACGATCGGTCAATGCTCCAGCCGGATAACCTGGGGCAGTTCGATGCGGTCTTTTTGAACAACACAATCGGTCCCCTCTTCGACACCCCGGAACTGCGGGCCAGTTTCCGAGCCTTCATCCACGACGGTGGCGGGCTTGTGGCGAATCACGCGGTAACGGTCACTTCGGAGGATTGGCCCGAGTTTGGCGAGATTCTGGGGGCCAGAGGAGCATCCCACCGGGATGCGGATGAAAAGGTGATTATCAAGCCGGACGATCCCGGCAATCCTATAAACGCAGCTTTTGCTGGCAGAGGCTTCGAGTTGAGGGACGAGATTTTTCGGTTCACGGACCCCTATTCGCGGGAGAAGCTCCACGTGCTCCTGAGCATTGACGTGGACAGGACGGACATGAATCAAGGACTCCCTCGTGGGAATTGTTCTCGCGAGGACAACGACTATGCAGTCAGTTGGATTCATCAGTATGGAAGGGGCCGGGTCTTCTACTGCTCGCTGGGGCACAACCCCTACGTATTCTGGGATCCAATGATCCTGAAGCACCTTCTCGCAGGAATCCAGTTTGCGCTCGGGGACCTGGAGGCCAATACAACTCCCAGCGCCGCCCGTGCGGACGATCGGAACTCCAGATGACCTCAGCTCGGTCTCACCGACTCATCAAAGTATGAATGACTGATGTCCGCGACTTGTCACGAGGACACCCGTTTTAGCGACTTTGGAGAGTACAGGGGCCTTTTGGCAGGGCGAGAAGAGCTTGCCGAAGGCGGAGGGTGCAAAGCTTCGTTCTGCGCGGGCCTGTGGCTCAGGATTGACTCGACCCCTGCTGGCCAGAGATGAAGATTTCAGCGGACGGCGACTATTGGGAAAACTGTCTGAACCCGGCCAAGCGCTATCGGGTGCCGCGGGGGCAACGGCAATGCGTCGAGCTCATGATGAAAATGAACTCCTCCCCAAAGAAGGCCGGCGCTGAGCTGGGCACCTGGCTTGATGGAAAGCTGGCGATGCGTGTGGTCAAAGGTGTGCGGCGTGGCCCGTGGTCGGGCATGGGGTTCGATCTACTAACTACAGGTAGGTCAACCGTACGAAACAACCGGGCAGATGGAGGTGAAGACGATGGGTAACCGATGCAAGTGTTTGCGTTATGCTCTGGTCGCCCTGGCGGCCACAGTGTTTAGCGTCGTTGGAGCGGGCGCAAGAGCCACCGACGAGAACCTGTGGCCGGCAGAAAGGATCGCTCAGGCAGTGCGGGCGTTGCAGAAGATGAGGACGGATGGGCTCATCACGGAAGCGCAGCTCCTCAAGAAGCGAGCTATGCTCGAGCAGCGCCGCGCCGGGAAGTTCAAGCCCATAGCCCTGTCGAGCACGAACCCCGCCGAAGTCAATCTGGTCCAGAACGGTGGATTCGAGGAGATTAACAAGAATAGCGACCCAAACCGCTCCCGGTGGCTGTGGTGGAACGGTTGGGATTGGGGCGGCGACTACGAGAACTTCTGGGCCACGGAGAAAGAGAACGTCCATTCCGGCGCCTTCAGCGCCGGGATTCGCTGCAAGGGCAATCCGGGGCGCATCGGCATCTTCACCCCGGGTCTGCCCATCGTCCCCGGCGCTAAGGAATACGTTTTCAGCATTTGGGCGAGGGGCGAAGGAGACAACGAACTGTTTTTGAACTTTGAGTCCGGAGCGACCGGTACGTTACGTGAGAAGGTTGGGCCGCAGTGGACACAAATCACGTTAAAGGGAACTCCGGAGAAGGACGCGAAGGAGTTCACGTTGTTCATCTACTCCGCCGGGCGAGGCACGATTTACCTTGATGACGCCAGGCTCGTCCCTGTTGGCGGGACGATGGACGAAGAATAGGAGGTGAGACCATGCGCGCGATTTCGATTTGGTGTTTGCTCCTGCTGGCGGCCACATGCTGTGGTGCTGAGATTGGTCTCTATGTCACTGACTATCTTGCGCCGCAGGAACTGACAATCAAGCCCCTCGGCGGCAAGCCCTCCACCACAGCCCAAATCTTTGCTACGCCCGGCGAGTACGAACCGGTCAGTTTCGCCGTGCGTCCCACGGAGCGCATAGAAGAGATGTTCATCCGCTCCGGCGACCTCACGGGAAAAGGCGGCGTCATCCCCAGGGAAAATGTCCGCGTGCAGTCGGTGGAAGGCTTTCACGGCGGAGATTCCAACATCTTGATGGACCTCGGCGGACCCTGGAACATGTCCGCCTTCCAGCGCGAACTCTTCTGGGTCACGGTTCACGTTCCCGATACAGCAAAGCCCGGCGTGTACAAAGGCGAGGTCACTGTCACAGGAAAAGGGACGGCGCTCGGACATCTTACGCTCGAAATCGAGGTTCTCCCCTTCACCCTCGACAAGCCGCCGTTCGCCCTGGGCTACAATTATTCCAGCCCAAAGGACCCTGCCTTGTTAGCCGCACATCTGAAGGACATGAGGGAGCACGGCCTGACGACCGTTGCGCCGCTCTACAACTTTCACCTGCCGATTCACGACGAGGACACCAAGGAGATGGGCGATTTCATCGAATCCTACAAAGCCGCTGGTTTCAAGCAGCCGCTCTACTTCGGCACGTCCATGAGTCTCATCAGCGAGTTGGCAGGCTACGGGCCAGTGGACAGTGAGCGATTCCAGCGCAAATACCTGAAGGTAATGCGCCTCCTCCACGCTGAAGCGGAACGTCACGACGTGCCCGTCGTCTTCAGCATTGCTGACGAGCTAACGAACCAGTCGCTGCCAGGAATTAAGAAGGGCGAGGTGTTGGCCCGCCTTTGCTACGAGGAACTCCCGGAGTTGGCAGTCACGTCCGACATGAATGGCTACCTTGAAGTAATGACGATGGCTCCGTTCCTGAACGTCG
>CAYZXL010000115.1:0-8400 GCA_964482435.1 uncultured Verrucomicrobiota bacterium | reverse complement strand
CCGATGAGGAAGGAGCCGGAGCCGCATGCGGGGTCGAGAATGCGCAGGTTCGCTACTTCCTTGGGGGTCGGGTGTCGGGGGTCGGGGGTTGGGGACCGGGGGTCAGGGGTCAGTCGTTGTGATTGAGAGCCTGCCCCCCCAGTCGCTTCCTGAATCTGGCGGCGCGCTTCTTGATGTCGAGGGACCGAATTAGTCCGTTGAGCAGACGCCCCACGTCTTGAAGCAGAATCCAAACCTGTTTGGCCTTCTCCCGGTCCAGGTACTCCAGCTTGACCGCAATCTGCAAGTGAGTCTCCAGTTCCGTCAGGGATCCCCTCGCTATGGAGAGAAACCGAAGATAGTCCGGGCGGTGGAGCCGGCCGTGGCCCTCCGCTATGTTCGCGGGAATCGAGACCGCCGCCCGTCGGATTTGGCTGGTCAACCCGAACTGCTCCTCCGGCGGAAAGAGCTTCGCCAGCCGATATATCTCCACTACCAGCTCCATGCTCTTCTGCCACACCTCCAGGTCCCGATACGTCTGAATCGCCATCTGGCTTCCCTCCCTTCTCTGATCCCCGATCCCTGACCCCTGCCCCCTGATCCCTGGCCACTGATCCCTCAAGGAGCTTCCCAACGGTATTCCTGACGATGTAGTCCACAATGTACGTCGGGGTGTAATAGATGCCGCCGGCTTTCTTGACCTCCGGCTTGTCCTCGACGACAGCGCGGTGGCCCGCGGTGAGGCGGATGACCTTGCCTAAGAACTGCTCATACACCTGTCCGAGGATGTCAGCGGGAAGGACTGAAAACTCGTAGGGGCTTTCGGGGTAGTACAGGCGTCTGATGATGTCCTTCAAGGGCTTGTCGTCAATCGCCAGGCGCGGAGTTAGCTCGTCGGGGGCGTCGGCGCGATCTTTTTCCTTCTGAAAATAGAACAAGCCCGAGTTGTATCGCTCGTCGGCGCGGTACAACACCTGGCACAGCCGGGCGTAAACCTCCGTCCCGTTCAAAAGCGCCATGAGCTGCCCGTAGTGCTCGATGCCCCGGTCCTCGCAGATGCGCAGGAAAATGATACGGTCAATCGTCCGCTGGATGGCAAAGTTAAGCTCCCGCTGGCTGAGGTCGGGATTTCGGAGGGCGATGTGTCGCGCGAGGCTTTCGCGCCAGGACTCGATTTCTTTCAGAAATGCGGAATCAACCTCCGCCGTGCCCTTCTTCCGCTTCGCCGACTCGGCGTATTTGTCGAACGACCCTTTCAGGACGGCGTCGCGGGAGAAGATGGACGCGATGTCGTCCCACCGTCGCGAGTACTCGTTATAGGTAAGGTAGAGGACGCGTGCCGTCGAGGCTTTGTCCGTGTCGGCGGGCTTGACCGTACAGTCGTATGCAGCAAACTCTTCGAAGTCCGTCAGGATGCTCAGCGGAAGCTTTGCAGACCACGCATAGCGGCGGAGCTGATACGCGGGATGGACAGCTTCCTTAATGTCAATGGAGGGCTTCTTGGCTTCGACAAAGAACTTGCGTGCGCCCCCTATTCGAAAGCAGTAATCCGGAGCTTTGGTGGCGCCGCCGACTTTTATCGCGTCCTCGTGGATAACGTCCTTGTACGCTTCGGCGTAGCCCTGCTTGTTGTGGACATCCCAGCCGAGCGCCTCGAAGAATGGGTCAATGAACTCGCTGCGGAGCTGGGCCTCCTTGTATTGGCCGGAGCGATAGGCGTCAAGTTGCCGGGCGAACCGCTCGACCAGCTCAACGATTTCGCGAGGAGCATCCATTTTGCCGCGCGCCTCCTACGCGAAATTATACACAAATCGCGCGAGCGTAGCCACGCGCAAAGCTCGGCGCCATCGCATGCAGGGACGCAGCCCCCAGCCCGGTGATTACGTCGCGCGGATTACCACGAAGGACTCAGGAGGGGGCGGTCGTAGATGCGAAGCCAACTGATGAAGAAGTTGGCTTCGTAGCCCGCTGAACTGCCGGCCCGCCCAACGTACAACGTCTTGTCTGAGGAAGGAGGCGTCGGCTGTGTCGGACAGGCTCCAATCACGGCCCAGGGGTTGTCGTTAACCTTCCCATAGATAAGGATGTAGTTTGTTCCGTCGAGCTTCTCCTGGCAGTCCCAAGCGACACGGATTTTGACGCGATCTCCGCGGCTCCAACTGATGGTCCCGACGGCGGAATCGTCATCGCCGTTCGACTGCATGCGAAAGGTAAGCTTATTTGCGTCGTCCCTGTAGAGGCGTATCTGTCCTTCTCCGCCGTAGAAGTGGGCGAAATAGAACTGATAGGCGTTGGGAAGGTTTGACGGGAAGAGAGGGTAGAACTCGATGTCGAGAGTACCTTTGTCGGGCAGGAAGTTGTTGTTTCCGGTGACGGTCAATGAGTCTCCCTGGCGTGTCGCGCTGCCCGTGGAGGTATTGGCGATGGGACTTCTCGGGTAGGGACCGGACGCCATGCTTGTGCCGGCTCGGACGCAAGTGAGAAGGTTCAGATAAACCGTCCTGAGCGCCTTGACTTCCGCGCCGACGTTCCATGCCGCCGCTGTCGCCGTGAACTTCCCCCAGCACCAGTAAACCCCGCCACCGATGTGCTCGTAGTTGAACACTGTGATTTCGTTTGTGAAGCCACCTGTATCCGCGAAAGGCACTGCACATAATGTTGGATTGATCGTAGAACGGAGAATATGGCCATTCGCCCTGGTCCCCGCAAGAGCGATTCCGTTCGCCCAAGCGTACAGTGAATAGACATAGCCTTCTGTCGCGTGGGCAACACTTATATTCACCCAAGTCTTGCCACAGTCCAGTGACCGAAGAATCTTCGCGTTCAGATTTGTCCCCGCCAATGCCGTCCCATCGGGCCAACCAAACAAGGTGAGAATATTCGTATTCGCTGCGGGAAAATTTGCCTGTATCCAGGTCAGTCCAAAATCGGTTGTGTAATAGATTTTCGCGTTGGGACCCGTTCCAACACAGGCACGTCCATTTGGCCACGCCCACGATGTGTTAATAATGGTTTCTGATCCCAGTTGCCCCAAGTCAGTCCAGGTCGCCCCATAATCCGTTGACCGCAAAATCTTCCCGTTTGGATTTGTCCCCGCGATGGCAATGCCTCCAGGGAAACAGGCGATCGTTCGTATAATCGTTTGGCTGAACTGTTGTCCGAGGTCTATCCATGTTAAACCATAGTTCGTCGAGCGGAGAATCTTTCCTGTCGTGACGCCCGTTCCCGCCAGAACGATTCCATTATCCCATCCGGCGATTGCGTAGATATAGTTCGCTCCGGCTTGTTGCCCCAAGTCAGTCCAGTTCAGTCCGTAATTCGTCGAGCGAAAGATTTTGCCCCCTGTGCCACTGCCGGCGAGTCCGATACCGTTGCTCCATCCGAAAAACGAAAGGATGTAGGTTTCTCCTCCTTGTTGCCCCAGGTCACTCCAGGTGGCTCCGTGATCCGTTGAACGAAGGATTTTGCCTCCTGTCGCCGTACCAGCCAGACCCACTCCATTTTCCCAACACCAGAGCGAATAAATGTAACTCTGCGCGAACTGTTGTCCCAGGTCAGACCAGCAGTAACCCTTCCATGCGCCTTCCTCTGCCGCCAGGAACGAGATGATGTAGTCCGCCGCCGTAAGCGTCTTGACCTGGTAGAGTTGTTTTGCGGCAGTCGCGTGAAGGTTCTCGCATTTCACTGAGTACACGCCGTAAAGCGGCTTGGCAGGAACGAATGCCATGTTCTCCAACACTTGGTCTTTTGTCAGAATCGGCATCCCTTTGGCCTTGATGTAATCTATCAATTGGCCGAGTTCCGTCGCCATGGCCGCGTCCGCGTCGTGGTAGAGAAATACTTTCCAGTAGTTGTTCGTGTAAGCCTCGTCAACGAGGGACTCAAGATATGCGAGAATTCCTGAGCCCAGGACGGTATAGTGCCCGCTGTGCAACACCGGGATAGAGGCGACCGTAGTCAGGCCGCCATCCGCCGCCGTGTCGTAATACTCGGCACAGATTGCCCGATAGGCCGATTGGGGCGCGTTATTCGGCCAGCTATAATGCTTCACGGTTCGTCCGAAGAGCGCTTCCAACTGCTTCTTGGATTCCGAGAACTCATACCGGAGATCAGTCTCATTCTGGTCTTTCGGGTCCGTGTGCGTCATTGAATGAGAATGGAGGCCGAAACCGGCGTCGAGGAACTCCTGAATCTGACTGGCAGTCATCCGACCGTTCCCAATAAGGCCGACATTTATACAGACGTATCCTGCGACTCCCTTTGCCTTGAACACGGGCAAGAGGTGGTTGTACTGACCGAGAAACTCATCATCGAGTTGAAAGCTTACCATCCCGTGCTGCACCTTCGTGGCGTCCACCTTGGCCATGAGTTCCCACTCTGAGGCCCGAAGGTCTGCAACACCCGCCAGCCATTTAATTTCATCTGCCGTGAGAACCCGGTTGTAAATCAGGAATGTCGTTATCAGGCCGTCGTATCCGCGAATCCCGCCACTCATGTTCCCGATGTACCCATTCTCTGCGGCATCGCTGAGACGGTTCCCGACGCTCGCGGTCTGCGTGCCGTAACTGGTCACCTCCGTGCCATCAATGAAGATATGGATTTTCCGGTCGCCCGTCTGGCTATACGTGAACGCGACATGGTGCCATTCGTTTTTTTCAAGGCAATACTGCTTCAGCGATTCCGCCGATGTCCCGTCGTAGATGATTTTCCCGTAGAGGCCCACATGTGTCCCGTTGTCATAAGTCGTCTCGAAAAGGGTATTCGCCGACTTCTGGAGAACCCTGCCTGCGTCCACTTCACCGTCGCTACGGCAGTACGTCCAGAAGGCAATCGTCAGTTCCGTCAGACTCTGTATATCCGCAGCATTCCCGATATTGACGGAACTGGTATCGCCGTTGAAGTCCCCTGCGAAGTCTCGAAGGTTCGTCCCCTGGTAGTAATACCGTATTGCCACGTCATATGTGAGGTTCGCCCCCGTCCCGTTGGCGTTCCCCATCGCGTCGTCGCAGTTCTGCTCGAACAGAAACGCCCGCAGGCACCCGTTCGCCATGTTGTTCCAGCGAAGGTCAATGTCCTCCTGGTTGTTGCCCGTGTTCTTGCCAAGGAGATTCGTGTCCGCACATTCCGACAGAAGCCCCTTTCTGTGTCGTGAAATGTTTGCGGGAGCGTTGGCAGCGGGACGCAGCCAGTATGAACATCCGGAAGAAGCCCTGGAAAAAGACACCGGGCCGCTTGCACGAACCTTCTCGATGGCATCCTTCATCTCCAGGTAGAGGAGAAGTCTCGATTTCCCTCGCACACTCTTGCGTCTGGACCTGACGTTGACCATCTTGCACCTCCTATCAGTTCGACCCTCGCTTGAGCAATGAAACCCACCAGAAACGCGAGCCCGGCCGACGGCGCTCGTGGCCCGGATGCCAGCCCCGTCGCCGCTGGCCTGTCGCCGGGCATGGAAAAGGGAAGCGCCCTGGCACCCTCACACAAAAACAGGGCAAGAAACCGCCGCCGGGTGATCGGCCGTCTTGCCCTGTTATCTTTTCAGGGGCGGGTGGGTCCCTGCCCGCCATTTTGGTAGCATATTAACACAAAGCTTGTATTCTGTCAACACCAAAGCGCAGGCGACGCGTGGCTCCGTCTCACTGGCGGTCCCACGCGATCCTTCCTTCGGGCGTCCGACTGCCCTGCCCCTATTGCGCCCTCTCGGGGCTGATTCCGTCTTTCGACGACCGATCCCAGGGCTGCGGCCAGGGACCCGGCACGACGCAACGATCCGACCTGTGAAGGAGCGCGATAGTGCCACGCCACTAAAATAGAGCCGCGCCTGTAACGCGAGCCGAGCGCGGCTTCTTGAACCACGGTTAGGTCAGATTCGCCAGGGTCCATCTTCCCTGGACCAGGCACGGGAACCTGCTCCTACGGGGTTTTCCCGGTCGTATTCCCACTGCAACGGGTTCGCGGCGATGTATTCTCGGATGCGATTGAGGGACCGTCCGTCTCGAATGATGTGTTCGTAATAATTGCGCTGCCAGAGTCGCCCCGAAAAGGGCGGCCTTCCCTGGTATTGCACCCCATCCATGTACCGTTTTGTCGTCAATGATTTGAACCGCCGCAGCACATCGCCAAATCCGTACGGGCGTACGCCCATGTTTGGGCCAGCCCCCGTGTAGGGGCGGGCCCCCGTGCCCGCCCTATCATCGTGGGAAACAGAATCACCGGGACAGGCCGAATCAGTGGGGCAAACACGGAGGTTTGCCCCTGCGCGTGTCGGCGTGATGACGATGATTCCGTGGATGTGGTTGGGCATGATTTGGAACGCATCGGTATCCACACCCGCGTAGCGCGCGGCAATTTCATTCCAGATGTCTTGGACCATGCATCCCGCCGCATTCAACCGCATTTCCCCTTTGACCACGCTGCCGAACAGACATGCACGCCCCTGGGTGCAAACCGTCAGGAAATACGCCCCCGCTGTTGCATAATCGTATCCTTTCAACCGGACCGAACGGCGATGGTGCTTCTTCGGGTCGTAGGCCATCACACGCACCTCCCCACAATTCGCTCGGCATGAGGAACAGGTATCAACCAGCTCTCCACAAAAAGCCGGCCGGATTTCCCGGCGATAGTTCTGGCGCGCTACCCGGCATCTTTCTCGCTCACGCAGTCGCCATCTTTGCGGTATTCCTTGTTGCAGACGGGGCAGACTACGTGCCCGGCGGAATCAAACTCGAGCCTGGCTGCCGCGCATCGGCACATCCAGCCGACGAGACGAGCAGGCACGCCCACGACAAGACCGTAGTCGGGGACGTCTTTCGTCACGACTGCGCCAGCGCCGACGAAGGCGTGTTTACCGACGGTGTTGCCGCAAAGGATGGTGCAGTTAGCGCCGAGAGAGGCGCCGTATTTCACGAGGGTGGGTTTGTACTCGTCCTTCCGGACGATTTCGCTGCGGGGATTGATGACGTTGGTAAAGACCATGGACGGGCCGCAGAAGACTTCGTCTTCGATGGTCACCTCGTCGTAGATGGAGACGTTGTTCTGGATTTTGACGTGGTTGCCGATGACGGCTGTTCCCCCGACGTTGACATTCTGCCCGAGGCTGCACTTCTTGCCTATTTTCGCGCCGGACATGACGTGGCTGAAATGCCAGATTTTCGTCCCCTCGCCAATCTCGCAGCCTTCATCCACGTAGGACGATTCGTGGACGAAATACGGCAACTTGGGCTTGGCGGGCTTTTGAGGGGCGCTGGGGCCAACGGGCGAGCCGCCGGACTCAAGAGACCTCTGGCAAGCATCGAGGATGCGAAGGACTCTCAATCCTTCTTTTCCGTCGGTTATAGGCGTTTCGCCGCTCTCGATGCATTGGAGGAAGTGCTCGCATTCGAGCTTGAGAGGCTCGCGGATTTCAACGGGGACGACCTCTCCTTCGGCTTTGATGGCGGTGGGTGCACGGTTAATCCATTCGACTTTGTGGGGATAGAGAACCAATTTGTCCCGGGCGGTGTCCTCGAACACAGCCATTTTTTTCGACCCGACCACGACGAGGCGCTGCTCCTTGAACGGGTGAAGCCAGCTCACGAAGATGTGTCCGCGGACGCCGCTCGGAAAGACAAAATCGCTGACGGTCACGTCCGCGACGCCGCTGTTGAGATAGGAGCCTCCGTGCGAACGGACCTCGCGCGGCTCTTCTCCGAGAAGCCCCAGGATCACCGAGATGTCATGGGGGGCGAAGCTCCACAGGATGTTTTCTTCGGTGCGGATTTTGCCGATGTTGAGGCGGTTGGAATAAATGTAGTGGATGCGACCGAGGTCGCCTTGCGCTATTAGCTGCTTCAACCTGGGGACAACCGGGTGGTACTGGAGCAAATGCCCAACCATGAGGACTCTCCGGCACTCCTCGGCGATTTTCACGAGCTGTTCTCCCTCCTCGACGGAGAGAGCAAGGGGCTTTTCGACGAAGACATTTTTGCCGCCTTCCAGGCCCCGACGGACGAGGTCCGCGTGAGTGGCCGCCGGGGTGGCGATGACTAAACCAGTCACGTCGGGGTCGGAGAGGACATCCTCAATTCGTACACAGAACGGTATCCCCGGATGTTTTTCGGAAATCTCTGCTGAGCGTGCCGGATTGACATCGCAGACGACTCGCAGAGCCCCCAGTTCGTTGAAAACGCGAACGAGGTTTCTCCCCCAGTAACCCATCCCTATGACTCCAATCGAACGCTCCATTGTCACCTACTTTCTATGATAGCCCTGGCACCAGGGTCTGAGCTCTGTCAATGATCCTGAGCGGGAATGTCGCGAAGAAGAATCTCGACTCGCCGCAACATCATATATTGAAGGGCGTTTGAAGGCAACGTTGTTCTACGCGAGACAGCTCTGGGGAACAAGGGGGCGGTGAGAGGCAGGGCAGAGGGATGTGGGAGG
>CAYZXL010000114.1:0-8816 GCA_964482435.1 uncultured Verrucomicrobiota bacterium | reverse complement strand
CCTCTCTTGCCTGCACTTCTCCCTGCCCTCCCGTGCAATCTTTCGGAATCGCTGCCGGTAAGGTGCGTCTGCGAATCAGTGGCAGATTTGGGGCCTCGACCTGAGCTTTTCTCGTGGTCCCCCGCGGAACGCGGGGCGGGATTGATGTTGGGTCCCGCCTTCGGCGGGGTTGACATGGGCAAGATGCCCATGCCACCAAGATACAGCCGCACCCCCCAGGCGGAAAGTGCCGCATGGTTTTCACCAGCACCGGCCCTGACTCCGGAGCTCTTTTCGCCTCCAGCGGCGGCCCGGCTTGGAATTTCCCGGCACCATCGGGTAGGATTGTGAGAGGGCTGGAAGGCGCGGGGCAGGTCAGTTTTTTTGATCGGGGCACCGGAAACAGCGGTAAACTGCGCGGGCTGGGCAGAGTTGCTTTTTGGCCAACGGCGCGACAGATTTGTGGCCCAGGGAGCGATGCCCAACCGGGCCAGGGGTCGGCTGGGACTCAGTGTTCCGTTGGGTGCGCGAGGCGATGTGCGCTTGCTTTGAACGATGATTTCCGGGCAAGTGCAGGACTGTTGCAGGTGTGATAGAGGAATTGGAGGAGCTCAAATGAGACGAAAGCTTTGCTCGCTGGCGGCGTGGATAATGGTGGCTTTGCCGCTCTCATCTTCACAGGCACAGGATGATGGTTCGCAGTGGACAATATATGTCACGAACGACAATTGCCCGGATTACACATGGGGTTTGACGGAGGAGCAGACCCGCCAGAGTTTTGCCGACATCGTTCGCGCGCACCTCGACGAGATAAACCGAACCGACGGCGAGAAGCCGGAGAACCAGGACCGATACAACATGGCGGTTATACAGGAGGCGCTCTGCTTCGTTGAGCGCTATCCCGAACGAAAGGGGGAGCTGATACAGCGGATTAGAGAAGGGCGTGTTTTTGTGAGTCCGTACCTGTGCAACTTGCTGTGGGCTTTTCAGAGCGTGGAGGGCGCTGTTCGGACGTTCTATCCGGCGAGGCGTCTGGAGCGGGAGTGGGGAATCTCGATGGACGTTGCTGAACATATCGAGGAGCCCTCGCTGCCGTGGGGAATGGCGACAATTCTTGCCGGATGCGGAGTGAAGTGGCTGTCCGTTCCTTTCTATAAGTACGACTCGACTTTTGACCGATTGAGGAATCCGCCGCTGTTTGTGCTCGAGGGGCCGGACGGCAGCCGGGTGAGGGTGGTCATGGACAGTTGGGCGTCGGGGAAATGGAGTTATGCGCAGGGAGCTGCGCTCCTTCGGGACACGAAGGTGATTGCGAATGAGTGGCTGCCTCATTATCGCTCGCTCGGGGAGAGTTACCCGATTCGTGCGATTCTTGCGAGTGGCACGCACGGCGACATTTCTCCGAGGAGCGGCGACCAGGCGCGCGGTTTCGCTGAGGCAATCATCACGTTCAACACGAGCCCCGGGCAGCACCCGAAGCTGGTGAATGCAATCCTGCCCCAGTTTTGCAGCGCTGTGGACAAAGCGGAGGAGGGGACGCCTTTTCTGCCGACGGTTCGCGGGTGTTTCGGGCACTCGTGGGACCTCTGGCCGGTTTCGCTGGCCCAGTATGTTGCGCAAATGCGAAGCGGAGAGCGGCATTTTCTGGCGGCGGAATCACTGCTCGCCGTCGCGGCTTTTAGGCAGCCGGGATTGCACGAAGCGACACGGGCGGACCGTGAGCGCGCAGAATGGTGCTGGGCGATGCTCGCGGATCATGCCTGGAACGGCACCGACGACAAGAACAAGCGACACAATGCCGATTTGCGCAAAAAGTGGAGCGACGAGCTAAATCGGACTGCTGATAGAGTCCTTCAGCAAGCGTGGGCTGGGTTAGGGACTTCGGACACCAACGACGAGATTGCACTTTTCAACAGCCTCGGCTTCCCGCGTCGGGACCTGGTGCGCGCGGCGCTGGCGGCGGATGAGGATGTGGTGGCGATTGGTGAGTCGGAGATTACGTCTCAAGCCGTCGAAGAGGACGGAAAGCGGTATCTATACTTTGTCTCGCCGGAGGTGGCGGGGTTTGGGTTCAGGGGGGTGCATCTGAGGCGGTCGTCAAAGCCCGTCGCAGAGAGTGGCATCCTGCGTGCCAGGCAGGGCGAGTTGGAGAGTCCTTTTTATCGTTTGAATCTTGACCCCAGGACGGGCGGAATCGGCAGCTTGGTGCACAAAGCGAACGGAAGAGAACTGGTAGTGGCGGGCAAAGGCCGCTCGCTCTGCCAGACGGTGTATTTCGACGGTCAGGAGCACACGCTGGAGGATGTCAAGTCGGAAGTTGTCGCCGTTGGACCGGTGATGGCTCGGCTGAGGGTTACCGGCATCGCCGAAGGAATCCGTGTGACCATCTTTGTTACCGTCTATGCCGAGCTGGACAGAGTGGATTTTGACGTCCGGGTGAATAAGCCGGTGACGACCCGAGAGGAGCGCCTCTGCCAAATCTTTCCGGTGTTGGGCGATGGGGCAGTGCTGCGAATAGAGACCATGGGGGCGGTGATTCGCCCGCGACCGCAGCCGGAGGGGGACCTGCTGCCCGGTGCGGACACCCGGCGGTTCGCGGTGCAGGGATTTCTCGAGGCGTCTTTGCCGGAGGGACCGGGCGTCACGATTGCTCCCATTGACGCTTTTGTGTTGAGGATGGATTTGGACCCGGTGACGTTTGAGGCTCTGGGGAACGACCAGAACTATCGCGAGGTCGTCCAGAATCAGGACGGGGTAACGGAGTTCCGCTTCCGCTATGCGCTTCGAGCACACGCGGGAGAGTATGACGGCGCGGAAGCGTTCAACTGGAGTCGTGCCGTGGGCACACCGTTGCTTACGAGGAGGGGCCGTCTGTCGCGCGAGCTGGGGACTGAGCAGGCGATCTCCGTTGACTCGAAGCGTGCGATGGCGACGTGTCTCAAGCCGGCGGACAGGCCTGATGCAGGGAGCTGCATTCTTCGGCTCTGGGAGACGGCCGGGCACTCGGGGCCGGTGAGAATTGCTGTCAGGGGTTTTGGGAGGGCGATTCGCACAGACCTTCTGGAGCGGGACCTGGACGAGTTGCCCATCAGGAGCGGAATCGTAATGCTGCATCTTCCGGCCTTTGGGTTTGGCGCGGTGCGCCTCACCCCGGTCTTCGGGCCAGAGGGGCGCGCTCTTAACTGAGCTGATACGAATCAGCGAGTGCCGCGCCGCCTCTTGACGACGTTGATAAATCGGCGTGGCATCCCGTAGAATGAATTCTCGAGCTGGGCATGAAGTTCGAACACCGATCGGGAGTGAAAACATGGAAGACAGCCACGGAAGAAAGAGTCGCCGTGAGCTACGGAGAGAATAAATGACCGGGAGAGGGCCGAATGATGAAAAGGCGAGAGTTTTTGAAGACGATGACAGGAGCGGCGATGGCGGTGGCTTCTAAGAGAACTTGTGTGCGAGCAGAGGATGCGCTTCACGTTGAGCGGCCGAACATCCTCTGGATCAGCGCCGAGGATACGAGTCCCGACCTGGGCTGCTGTGGCGATAAGTATGCGGTGACGCCGAACCTCGACAGGCTCGCGGCGGAAGGAATGCGCTACACGAACGTTTTCACAAGCGCCGGGGTTTGTGCGCCGTCACGGTCGGCGATTATCACGGGAATGTATGCGACGACGATAGGCACGCACCAGATGCGATGCGAGGGTGTGCCGCCGCCGTGCGTCAAGTGTTTCCCGGAATACTTGCGGGCGGTTGGTTACTACTGTACGAACAACGTGAAGACCGACTATCAGTTCGCTTCGCCCCTGACGGCGTGGGACGAGAACAGCAACAAGGCCGACTGGCGTGGCCGGGCGGAGGGTCAACCGTTCTTCTCGGTGATCAACCTGACCACGACCCACGAGAGCCAGATTCGCAACCAGCGCGAGGCTTTTCAAAAGCGGATTGCTTCACTCGGGCCGCACGAGAAGCATGACCCCGCGAGGGCCGTCCTGCCGCCATATTACCCGGACACGCCAGCCGTTCGTCGGGATTGGGCGCAGTACTACGACATCATGACGCTGATGGACAAGGAGGCGGCTGAGATTTTGCGGCAGCTCGAGGAGGATGGGCTTTTCGACGAAACGATTGTGTGGTTCTGGGCGGATCACGGGCGAGGTTTGCCGCGCGCGAAGCGGTGGATTTACGACTCGGGGATTCGAGCGCCGTTGATTATTCGTGTGCCGGAGAAGCTCCGAAAGATTGCAGGACCGGACAATCCGGACGCTCTTCGACCGGGGACGGTAAATGACGAGCTTATTGCGTTCGTGGATTTCGGGCCGACGGTGCTTTCTCTGGCCGGGGTGAAGGTGCCTGAGCACATGCAGGGGCAGGCATTCCTCGGTAGTCAGAGGGGAAAAGCGCGTGAGTGCGTGTTTGCGGCCCGCGACCGGATGGATGAGACGTACGACATTATTCGTGGCGTGCGCGATAAGCAGTACAAATATATTCGCAATTACATGCCGCACCTGACCTACGGGCAAGACATTGATTACATGAACCAGATGCCGACGATGCAGGAGATGCGGCGGCTGAACGCGGAGGGGAAGCTCGTCGGACCGCAAAAGAACTACTTCATGCCGTCGAAGCCGGTCGAGGAACTCTACGATGCGGTGAGGGACCCTCACGAGGTGCGAAATCTGGGTGGCGACGCGGAGTACCGGCACGTTCTCGAGCGGATGCGCAGGGCGCACCTGGAATGGATGAAGGAGACGGGGGACGTCGGGTTGATTCCCGAGCCGGAGTTCGATGAGATGAAGAGGCCGGGCGGGAAATGGGAGAAGACTGCCGCGCCAGTGTTTTCGGCACGCCTCGACACAATTTCTGACCGAGTGACGGTTAAGATTTCATGCGCGACACCGGGTGCATCCATCGCCTACAAAATCGGTGACGGAAACAAGACGCGATGGAAGCTGTACACGGAGCCAGTCAAGCTGAAGACCGGTGAGGTGCTGCGTGCAAAGGCATGTCGGCTTGGGTTCCGCGACAGCGAGGAGGTGCGGTTGGTGGCAGGGGAAGGTGCGGGCTCCGTCTCGCCGCCTGACTTGCCGAGCGCAAAAACAGCGCACTGGCGCGAAAAGCTCGACCAGATGGACCTCCTCGAGCGTCTTCGGGCGATAAAGGCGCTCGACGGCCTTGACGGGAAAGCGATACCCAAGTATCTGGAGACCCTTGGCGACCCGCACGGCTCGGTTCGGTACTGGGCTGTCGTCGGATTGAAGAATGTTTGCGCTGAGGCGCAGGACGTCGAGAGGGCGAAAGCGGCTGTTGCGGAATTATTGAACGACCCGTCGCCGGTGGTTCGCGTTGCCGTTGCAGAAGCGATGTGCCAATGGGGGCGTGAAAAAGAAGCGCTGCCGGTTCTTGTTGCCGCGCTGACGCACGAGTCGCCGACTGTCCGGCTGAGTGCCGCGTGGGCTCTGGGCCGGATTGGGGAGAAGGCGCGCCTCGCTCTCCCGCAGCTCGAGGCAGCGATGAAGGACTCGTACGAGTACGTTACGCGCGTGACGAGCTACACGCTCCAGCGGTTGAAAGCCCAATCCTCCCCGACGAAGCAGGAACGTTGAGCAACCGAAGGCCCCGCGGTGGCTTCGACGCTTATAGGTCAGGGCGGTTCCATTTTCTTGCCTGGTTGTCGTAGCTGGCAGTCGGGGAGACGGGGGCTGTGTTGTGCACGGACGCGTCTGCGCCGAGGAGCAATCGTGTCGAGGGTGCAATGAGTCAGGAGAACCTGCCGAGAAACTTCAAACTCGTCTTGCGATACGATGGCGCGAGCTACCACGGTTGGCAACTCCAGCGCGATGCGCGGACGATCCAGGGGGTGCTGGAGGAAGCTATCGAGCGAGTCTTAGGGAAAAAGGCGAGGGTCCATGCGTCGGGGAGGACGGATACCGGAGTTCACGCCCAGGGACAGGTGGTTCACTTCAAGGCCGAAACGGAGGTCTCGCCCGACGAGCTGAAGGCGCGCCTGAACGAGACTCTGCCGGTGGACATTCGCGTGCTTTCCGCGGAAGAGGTGCCGCTGTCTTTTCACAGCCGGTACGATGCTGTGACGAAGGTGTACCGCTACTCGATTTTGAACTGTCGGGTCCCAGGTCGGCACAGTGCGACGTCGGTCTATGTTTTTGTGCCGGGGCTTGACGTCGAAAAAATGCGGAGAGCGGCGAATTCCCTGGTAGGAACGCACGACTTCTTGGCTTTTGGAGTCAACCCGGGGCGAAAGGTGGATGACCCGACCAGGACGATCAAGAAAATCGAGCTGACGCAAGAGGGGCACTACATTTTCATTGACGTGGAGGCCGACGGTTTTCTTTACAAAATGGTGCGTTCCATCGTCGGGACGCTGATAAAGGTTGGCGTCGGGAAAATCGAGCCGGAGGAAGTGCGGACAATCCTGGAATCGCGGGACAGGTGTCGCGCAGGTGCCACCGTGCCGGCACACGGGTTATGTCTCGTGGAAGTAAAATATGCCGAGCGCAGGTCGTAGATGGCGTTTTCGCTTGATAGGTTCTTCCGAGCGAGGATAGCATTGGGAGCGGAGAGCAAGTCTCGTCAGCGATCCACCGAATCAAAAGTCGAAGGAGGATAGATGGTTTTCACTTTTTCTGTCTCGACGCATCAGCGGACGGAGCTGGTGGACATAACGTCGGAAGTGGTAACTAAGGTGCGCAGCTCCGAAGTCAACGACGGGATGTGTTTTGTTTTCGTACCTCACACGACGGCGGGCGTCACGATTAACGAGAACGCGGACCCGACGGTCCGCGCCGACATTCTCATGGAGTTGAATAAGAGAATCCCTTTTGAAGACGGATACCGGCACTCGGAAGGGAACTCCGCCGCGCACATCAAGGCGAGCATCATGGGTTGCTGTGTGGCGATTCCCGTCGAGAACGGGCAGCCCGTGCTCGGAACGTGGCAGGGGATTTACTTATGCGAATTCGACGGGCCGCGGACGCGAAGAGTTCAAGTGAAGGTCATGGGGGCAGCTCAGTAAGAGGGTCTGCACGGTGAAGATTCTCATTATCAAGCCAAGTTCTCTCGGTGACGTCGTGCAGGCTCTTCCTGTTTTGAAGTGCCTTCGGAAAAGGTATCCCGACGCGACGATTGACTGGCTTGTGAACGAGGAGCTTGGGGAGGTTTTGCTTGATAACGCGTACCTGAAAGCGATTCATTTGTGGGACAGGGCGAGTTGGCGGAGGCCGGGGCGTTTCTTCACGGCGGTCAAAAAGGCGGTGACGCTCGTGCAGAGGCTCCGACGGACTCGCTACGACCTTGTCTTTGACCTGCAAGGGCTTTTCCGCAGCGGTTTGATTGCGTTTCTTTCGGGGGCGAAAGAAGTGATTGGATTCGCCGAAGCGCGAGAGATGGCGCCGATATTCTACGACAGGAAAGTGGCGGCGCGGGCGCGCGAGATGCACTCTGTGGAGAGATACATGCTTGCCGTCGGGGCAGACGCTTCAGACGAGAAGGAATTTCCGGTCGGCATCTCTCCTCGGGTCAGCAAAACCACAAAGACTCTCCTTTCGCAGATGGCATATGACGGCAAAAGGCCTTTCGTCGTTCTCGCTCCCGGAGGAAGGTGGCGAACCAAACGATGGCCCGTCGAGAGTTTCGCTTCGCTTGTCGAGAGGTTGACGAACGAGGAGCGCGTACAGGTTGGGCTGGTCGGGTCTTCGGGTGAGCGGAGAACGACCGAGAGGATAGCCTTCCTGAGTGGTTCCCGGACGATGGACTTCTCGGGCAAGACGACCCTTCGGGAACTTGTCTGCTTGATGAAAAAGGCGGATGTCGTCGCGGGAAACGATAGCGGCCCGATACACATAGCTGCGGCTGTGGGGACTCCCGTGGTTGGGCTTTACGGTCCAACGAGTCCGGCGAGAACGGGTCCGTATGGGAGTCAGCACACGGTTTTGACGAGCACCCTTCCCTGCAGCCCATGCTTCAGCAGGAAATGCAGTCTATCCGTTGCGTGCATGAAGCAGATTTCGGTTGATGCGGCTTACCAGGCATGCAAGAGATACCTCGCTGTACGCAGGAAAACCATAGCCCCATCGTGAGGGAATCGTGAGTGCCCTGCTCATCATCGTTCTGCTGGTCTCAGGAATCTTCGTCCTTCCGCTTCTGTGGTGGTACTACCCTTACTTTCGGAAGACGTGGGCGCCGAAGCTGGGCTGGCGACGGCGGCGGAAAACCACGCACGAGGTGCCTCTCGCGCTATCCGTAAAGAGCCCGAATCTCGTCATTCACAAGGCTCGACGGGAAATGGAGCTTTACGACGGAGAGAGGCTGGTCAAGGTTTATCGGATTGCGCTGGGACTCAATCCCGTGGATGATAAAAGAAAAGAAGGGGATGGCTGCACGCCGGAAGGAGATTTCTATATCTGCACAAAGAACGACCGAAGCAGGTTTCATCTTTTTCTGGGGTTGAGCTATCCGAATCAGGAGGACGCGGAACGCGGTCTGGAGAGCGGGCTTATTTCAAGAGAGGAGCACGACCGGATAATCGAGGCCATCGCCGCAAGGAAAAGGCCCCCCTGGAACACAAAGCTTGGTGGAGAGATCGGCATTCACGGGGGAGGAGCGGGCGTGGACTGGACTCAGGGCGGAATTGCCGTCGAGAACAAGGATATCGAAGAGTTGTTCATGGTCATGAACCTCGGCTCGACGGTGAAGATTCCGCCGTCAAAATAACCGCTACGCGGCGACCCGGCATGACTCTCGCAAAGCCGCAAAGACACAAAGAAGGACCGCCTAGAAATTCAGCCGAAAAGTGATTTTTGGGGTTCCAGAGATGGAGCGGAGGA
>CAYZXL010000113.1:0-8827 GCA_964482435.1 uncultured Verrucomicrobiota bacterium | reverse complement strand
GTTGACACCGCCAAGAACGCCTTTCATCTTTCCCACTGCTCGGCCCCGCTGAGAATGGAGGGCCCTGCCGGCCCGAAGGCGCCCTATCTGCTCCGCCGGCACGCGGAGGTCCGTGGCGGCGCGGTTACCGAGGTCCATTACAAAATCGGGCAGAAAATCACCTTCACCAAATTGGTCCACCTCGACACCCTGCTGATGTTCACCGGCAAGATCATCGAGGTCCCCAAGGTTCCCAAAGGTGAAGAACGAGGCTGCCGGACGGAACTCGTGGCCGAGGTCGACGACGCGGACAGGCTGCTGGCCAATTGGGGCGGCGGCGTGCTCGGCGCCAGCGCCAAGGACTACTATGCCTCTCTGCACCGCGTCGCCTACTATGGGGACCACACCCAGAGCATCCGTCACTTAGCCCACCTGATGGGTCTGGAGGTTGTGCAGGAAGGCTGACTTACGACCCGAAAGCAGGCACCGACAGTGCTGCGAAGCCCTGTTTCAGGCTCATAGAATAGAGTCCAGTAGAAGCGCGCTGGATATAGACAGTTCCGTCAGCCCGACCTACGGCAATCAGGAAGGCTCTGCCTACGATGGCTACTTCGAGTGTACCTGTTATCATCCGCTTTTCTGCTTCAATCACTACGGCGATATTGAGCGAGCCCTCCTTCGCAATGGCAATGTCCATAGTGCCGAGGATTGGCAGAGCGTTCTGGAGCCCATCATTGCTCGTTATCGAGGCTGTGACGTCCTGCGGTTCTTCCGTGGAGACGCGGGTTTTGCTGATCCCCATGTGTATCGCTGCCTCGAAGCAGAGGGGTACTTCTACGCCATCCGACTAAAAGCCAATCCAATACGATACGGTAACGTCGAGCATTTACTGACTCGACCCGTAGGTCGCCCACATCACCTGGCACAGCATCGCGGACCAGACCTATGTCGTCTACTTCACCGACTCTCTCACAACCGCCTGGAACGCTGCCTCGACGCTGGCTGGCACCGGCGGCCTCATGGAATGGCTTGACGACGGCACCGCAACGGGGACATCCCCCATGGCCTCCGGCGTCCTCAAGCGCTTCTACCGTCTCAGCGGACAACCGTGACCTGGAATGTCGTCAGCACGAGCCTTGAGGTCTTCTCGGAAATCCCTTTGATTTCTACGACTTCTCAATAGAGGCCCTTCAGATACTGGCCAAAACATGTGCAAAGGCCCATTTCGGCCAAGAACGAAATGGTACGGCGCGAGTCTCCCGGAAAGCCCAGAAACGCCTTTCACGCGGGGTATCTTTCCGAGACGTGAACACGAAGAAGGACAGAGGCCCTGATTCCTTACATGGGGGCAGAGAGGGACCTGACGCATGCTGACGTGCGCGGGAGACTGACATTGGATCTGAATACAAGGTCATCTTGGGACTTGCTGTGGCTTTGTGTTGACAAAGGGGGTGACGACCGTGAATGCCTTTCTCGCACGAACAATCTCGTCTTCAACCCGACGTAGTATTGTCTTCTCTCACGAGGAGTCAAAAGACCCATTGAGAGCCTGTATGGCTGGAATAAGTTCCTCCGTTTTCATTCCCCCGGCCACACAAGAGCAGGCCTGCGCTCATTGAAAACGCCGACCTGCTCCAGTTGACTGACCGGTTCAAGGCCAACCTCAGTGCTCCGAAATCCACGTCCCCCCCGTATCAGGTGCCGCTTAGAGCCCTCAGGGTACCACGGATCACTGATGTCGGTGAGGATACCCGCTGCGCTGCCTCAGGGTGCACCCTGACCGCCTGCGCCGCCAGAACGACCCCGGCCACCGCGCGTTCCGCCGCGCGTGCCTCCGGGCATGAATCGTCCGCCGCCCAACTTCTGCAGTTTGTTCATGAGGGCTCTTCTTTGGTTCACGGCGTCCTTAAGGTCCGGATTCGCCTTGATGATGGCCTCATCGAGAGCTTTGTTGGCAGCCTCTTGGGCCTTCCTGACCGCTTCGAAGGCCTTGACGACCTCGGGGTTCTGCCTGGCTTTCTGCTCGGCATCTCGCAGCTTCTCCCTGAGTCCCTGCAGGGTCTGCATCGCCTCCCTCAGTTGCGTTCTCTGCTCTTCCGTCAGCGCCGGCCGCTCGCCTGGTCCGGGTTTCGCGGGCGGCGTTGCTTCCTCACAGATGGCCGCCTGGCACAAAACGGCCGCGAAGGCTACAGCGATGCAAAGACCAATCACTTTCCTCATTCTTCGCCTCCTTTCATCGTTCCTTGTTGGAGTCTCTTCCTTTTCAGACTCTCCGGACTCAGTTCGTGGTACCTTTAACGATTCTCATCGGGAAGACGTTCAATTCAAAAAGAGAAGCGTTTCAGTTTTCTCCAGGGCCTCCCGAATACGCACCAGCCCGGTTCGGAACTCCGGAAGTAAGGGACCAAGTGCCTGACATCTGAGTCGGCTTGACCAGCTCGATGCCCTTGCCCGTCCCAAGGTTCCGGGAGTACTGCTTGTCTCCGGGGTTGTTCCAGTGCTCATGGACCCCCAGGCTTTCGAGGCGAAGCACTTTTCCCTTGTGGTTTGGGTCGTAAAACGTCCCGGAAGGCGGGTTATCTGCCAACGCCGCCTCAACCAGATAATCGCTGGTGCCTGACCTGTGCGGGGCATCATCCCACTCCATCCAGAGAAAATCAAAGCCCACCGAGTCAATTGCCACTGGATCCTGCGAGGCAAAGAGACTGGAGGTCCAGTCCCCATTGAATGGAGGGCTTTTCCACTTTCGCGGGGCATTCTCTTTCGCATGTTTTCCGGCGTAAAGCCCGTCAATCAGGTACAGAAGCGTCTTGCCGCCCAGGTGCTTGTGCCCCATGAGGTCCACGAGAGGCCGGTAATGCCCCATGCCGGGTCGGTTGAACGGGAGGTCCTTGTGCATGTCGTAATAGCCTTCAATCCGGGCCGGCCTCCTGACGAGCGAACCATAATGGTTCTTAGCGCAAAGCGTGATGCCAGCCTGATCGTTGTGACTCTTGAGGTTCGCCAGGTTGATCACGTAATCCGCCTCCGCATAGCATTGCGCCACATAGTCGGTCTTCTTATCTGCCGCATCGGGCGTGCTCCAGTACAGGGGAACCGACGACAGCTTTGCCCCAACCCGACCGAATTTTCCCAGGTGTTCCAGATACTGCACGTTTGGAAACGCGCCGTAACAGATGCTGTAATATTCGTTGGGAAAATAGCAGAGAGGATCGCCAACGGTGATATCAGTTTGTTTGACTCCGACTACATCCACAAGCTGATGCAGCAGTGCGACTATCACCTGGGGAGATGTGTTCATATAATCCGTGTCCCGCAGGTTGTAATCTTCTGGCTTCAGCACTTCTCCCCCGTCCCACACCCTGATGCAGCCCACGAAATTCACTTTGACGACGATCTTCTCTCCCAGCCTGTACCCCACGTTTCCCCTGCCGTGCGTCTTGTTGAAGTGCTTAAAGAGCTCATCCCAGGCGGCAGCACTGTTTGTTTGACCGGCGAGAGCCCGTATCGCGCGGGTCATCATCTGGTTCACGACGGCCTGGTTGGTGTGGGTGTTTTCCCACCAATGCCCGTATCCCGGTCCGGCCCAGTCGGTAGCATCGGGGTCATGCACCCAAACAACACGCCCCGGGTGAATCCCCTTCGCAACGCCCATCGGGGCATTCGCCACCAACTCATCGGCCAGAGCAACCTTCTGTGTCGTGATGCTTTGAGTGAGGCATACGGCCCCGACGCTGACGGCAATCAGCACCGCACCCAAAACATAACGCGATTGTGCGAAGCTGCGCCTTGCTTTGCGAATGGAGGTGATTGAGCCGAGTGCTCCTATAAGCCAGGCGACAAAGCTCGAGGCAAGCGGGAACGCTACCCGCTGACAGGGATACGTTGCCCGCGAGGGCTTCGGCACAACACGTACCAGAAACCACACCAGCGACAGCACCCCGGTGACAGGGAACATCCACTTGCGACGAGGTTTTTTCCCTCTGGCTCGGGAACTCTCACCTCTCCTCAGACAAACTGACGGCCTCTCTTCCTCTCGTGAAAATGGCATTTCTTCCCTCCCTGACACTTGCCAATCACCTCAGACGCGGAGTGGTTTACAGCGCGGCAATTATCCTGTTTTCTTCCCGCTTCGCCTCCAAGGCCTGCCACGCATTTCGTCTTGTTTAGACTCGTCCGTAGCGTGGCCCGAGATTTTTGGCCAAATCTGTCCCGTACTTGGTCAGCGAGTCACGGTCTTCTTTGGAAAGCGGCTTGTACTTGACGGCAAACTCCACGTTTTGCCTTGCCTGCTCGACCGTGTAGGGGCCGACGACTGCCACGCTTACGCCCTCCAGGTCAAGAGCATAGGCGAGCGCCTGTGGCAGATAGCGAGGCTCGGTGGCGCAGCCCACGTAACCCTTTCCATGGTTCGGGAAGCCTCCCTTGATTCCCGCGTAAACCTTCATCGCAGCACATCCGGCCTTGTGTCGCCTTGCTGTCGGCAATACCCTTTCCTCGAAGTTGTAGATGTTCCTATCCGCATAGTTCATCACGCACATGACGACGTCAATCTGGTCGGTCTCGAGCATGCGAACGAAATTGCCCCCACCGCAGTGGCCCGAAATGCCGATGAATCGTAACTTCCCTTTTTCTTTCTCCTTCAGGAGATACTCGAGAACACCGTCTTTCCCGAGAACCCTGTCAATGTTCTTGGTGCCGATGCTGTGAATGTGCACGAGGTCGAAATGGTCTGTCTTCATCATGCGCAGTGACTCGCTCAATGAACGCTCTGCCCCTGCCGCGGCGTCGGTTGACACCTTCGTCGCCACAAATAGCTTATCGCGCCTTTTCGGAATGAGATGGCCAAGAATCTCCTCGGCTTCCCCGTAGATGCGCGCTGTGTCAACGTAGGTTACGCCCAGGTCGAGTGCTTCCCCGAAGATGCGGATTCCTTCTTGAACCTCAACGGGCCCCTCTCCAACCGGCGCCGTGCCAAGACCGAGGACCGAGACCTTAGCATTCGTCCTGCCGAGCAGCCGTTGAGGCAACTCGCCGACGGACTCGGCAAAAACACGTCGTGAAATCCCAAAGGCAAAGCCGGCCCCTAAACATGCGGTCTTCTTTAAGAAGTCTCTCCTTGTTAGCTGTTGATGCAGGGAGCACACCGATTTGCTCGAAAGATGTTTCATGTTGCCCTCCTCCGACTGATCTGCACTTTATCACGAGAATCTCAGCCACCGCTGGATTCTCCAGAACTTGCGTTCCTCTCGCGCCGGGACGCGGACGGCTGTTCTCTCTTGGAGATTCTCTCCTCGCCGTTTTTTAGGCAAACGCAGGATTCAAATCCTGCACCGCCGCGACCGTCAGCGCCGTACGTGTTCCCGGCTGAACGTGGTCATAAGCTGGAGGCGGCAACCTCAGGGGGCTAAGGCTTCAGGCCGAGGATGCGGTCCAGCGAATCGGCAGTCTGGTAGATCAACGCCTCGGGATAGTGCGCGTACGGGTGGAAATACTCGAAGGTCAAGTAACCGCGATAGCCGATGGCGTCGAACGCGTCCATCAGCGCCGGCCAGTTGGTCGTGCCGTCGAGCAGCGGCCGGAACGCTTCCAGCGAATAGTCCGTGCCCTTCTTGTTGAACTCCTTGAGATGCACGTTCTGGATGCGTTTGCCGAGAATCGGCACCCAGTGCTCGGCGTGCTGGAACATCGCGATGTTGCCCGTGTCGAAGTGAACGCGCACCTGCGGGCTCTGGATGCTGTCCACAAAGGCGTTCATCTCCATGGGCGTCATGAGGAAGCCGTTTAAGAAAATGTTCTCCAGGTTCAGGTAGACGCCCAGCTTCTCCGCCTGCACGGCCAACCTCTTGACGGCGTCTTTGGCGCGGCGTTCGCAGACGTCGTTCGGCACCGGCTCGTAGTCGTCGCGCCACGGGATGTGCACCGCGCCGGGCACGACTAGCACGTTTTCCACGCCGAGGTCGTGCGCTGCCTGGGCGGTCTTCCCGGCCAGCTCGAGGCCACGCTCGCGCTTCGCGGGATCGTTGCTGGTCAGCGGATAAGGCCAGAAGAGGAACGAACACAGCCCGCTGATCGCGATGCCGATGCGGTCCGCCATCTTGCGAATGGCAGCGTATTCCTTGGAGCCGGACTTGGGTGACAGATCGTTGTCGAGATCGTAGTTCAGTTCGATGCCGTCGAAGCGGGCATCCTTGGCGAGCTGAAAACACTCCTGCAGCGTCATCCGCTGCGGATACGGGAATGCCCAAAGGTTGATCGATTTCTTCATCGCGTATCGCTTGGGCGAAGCGCGCCGGTCGTCCCGTCCCGGTTCCTGGGCGGTCAAGATCGTCCCGGCGCCGAGGGCGACCGCCCCCGCGGCGGCAAGGGCCGACCCGAGAACACGGCGACGCGTCATCGGGCCAAACGGACCGGGGATGGGCGTTCCGACGGTTTCCGCTTCCGCGGCAGGATGCACGTGACTTCCGGACGTTGCTTTCATAAGAGATTTCCTCCAACTTTGTTCACCTATGGACTTCAGCCTTTCGCCCAGAGCACGGTGTCCCGATACCGTGACGGTGAAGCTGTCCACTCCGCCGCTCAGCGCGCTGATCGCCACATCGCAGCCAACGGTTTTCCGGGTCTCAATGGTTTCTTCTTCCATGAACTCCTTGTAATCCATCATATTCTTTTGAAGGCGATGCCCGTTAGGGGAAAGCACGAACTTGAATCATGGAAACCATAACGCGCGCCTCGATTATCCCGCAACAGTTGACCACGAAAACTGCGAAGCAAGAGACACTTTCAGTGGCCGCAACCTCCTGCACGCTGGTAGGCTCGGATAGCTGAAGCACAGATCATATCAATAACCTATGCTTGGGCCCGCCTTGGGCAAAAAGGAAGGAGTACGTGCGGACGCTTCCGGAAGAACAGAGGCCGGACTCAAGGAAGCCTGAAGTCCAAAGTGGTGGTCTCCAGCTGTGAGGATTCGGGCGTCCAAGGCGCACGACCAAAGGAACACAAGGTGGATTCGCGAAGAAGCGGAATTCATGGGGCATTTCCCCTTCATCACTACTCTCCAATGATCTTGACCAGCACCCTCTTCGGACGACGACCGTCGAACTCGCCGTAGAAGATCTGCTCCCAGGGGCCAAAGTCGAGCCTCCCATTGGTGATTGCCACGACTACCTCTCGGCCCATGATCTGCCGCTTGTGGTGGGCGTCCCCGTTGTCTTCCCCAGTCCGGTTGTGCCGATAGCGTTGGGGCGAGGGATCGAAGGGGGCAAGTTTCTCCAGCCAGTCCCTGTAGTCCTGGAGCAACCCCGGTTCGTCATCGTTGATGAACACGGAGGCGGTAATGTGCATCGCATTGCACAGCACGATGCCTTCCTTCACGCCGCTCTTTTTTACCGCCTCCTCCACCTGCGGTATGATGTTAACGAAGCCCACACGGCTGGGAAGGTTAAACTTCAGGTATTCGGTGAGGGATTTCATCAAACCACTACTCCTTCCGGCGCAATATGTCGGTGATGGCGAAACACTGCGTTTCTGTGCATTGTACCGTCAACAATCACGGGAGCCAACAGACACGCATGGCCTTTGACAAGGACGGCCTCCCCCGGACGTTTGGGGCCGCACTCAACACCTGACATCGGGAAGCAAACACCGACGGACGCTCTCGACCGAGCAGAACCTCTTGGGCGGAAGTGCGAAACAGACGCGCTGAAGCAAAAAGTCGTCGTCTATGCCTGTGTACTGTCCACGATTTGGGATTTCCGCCACAGTGCTCCACGAAGATCCCAAAATGTCCCTCGGGCTACCATCGGCTCCTTGGACCACCCTTTTCTCTCGCAATGGTTGGAAGACCGCGCCTTGAGCAGAAACGCCATGTGGGTGGAGTATAGAGGCAAAAGTGCCTTTTGCGAATTCGTAACTTAAGGCACAAGAGCCTGTTAGGAACGCATTGTATGTTACGGATCCGGGGATCCAATTCTCGGCTCTTAGAAGATACGTTTTATCATTCGGGAGTTCATGCTGCTCAAGCACTAAATGCGACCCAGTTCCGCGTTTTCCAGTGCGGTTTATGCGGTCACTCCACCGTTTGTCCCCTCTCTTTTCTACCGTGCCCGACAAGCTCGTCGAGGAGTAGCCCAATGCACCACTCAAGCACAGCTCTGACTCGAGTCTTTTCAATCTTCGTATGACCCGCTCGGCCTCGCCAGCCACAGAGGTTCTCGGTGAAGAACGTCTCCCCGGGAGCTCGGTCGTGGATCGCTGCCACGCCTACAACAAAGCCCCGTACAGCCTGAGATACTGGTACTCCCACCCGGGCGTGAGGTCAAAGACCTCCTAAAGGGATTTCCGGATCAGCCCGAAGTGGAGACTTCCGTAAGCGCCCTCTCCCCTTCTTTCCTAACCCGAAGTTCCGGACAAAGAAGGGGGCATTTTGTGCGTTAAGTGGTTTGAGATACGGGGGTTGGGGTGGAGGGGTTCGGGAAAAGAGTACCCATGTAACTTGAAAAATAGTACTTGACAGGCGAGGAAAGACTGTTCTAATATGTCACCATGTACATTGACACAGTTCCCAACCGAAAGTCTCCACCGGCGATTCTGCTGCGAGAGTCGTGGCGGGAGGGGAAGGAGATCAAGAAGCGGACGGTAGCGAATCTGTCGAAGTGGGCTTGTCAGAAGGTGGAGGCGTTGCGTCGGCTGCTTCGGGGGGAAATTCTGGTTTCACCGGACGATGTTTTTGCGACGGAGCGGACGCTTCCTGACCAGGTGGACAAGCTGCAGAAGCAATTCGGGTTGTCGCGGGTGGTTCTGGTGGGGGACAGGGGGATGCTCACCGATACCCAAATTGAGCACCTCA
>CAYZXL010000112.1:0-9147 GCA_964482435.1 uncultured Verrucomicrobiota bacterium | reverse complement strand
TCCGACATGAATGGCTACCTTGAAGTAATGACGATGGCTCCGTTCCTGAACGTCGCTACCTTCAACAACGGCTGGGACGGCATTGACCACCATAACAAAGGCCGTCGGCTAATCAACCGGGAGTTTCTTGAGGAGCTGCCACAGAAGACGGACGCGATTCCCTGGTTCGTCAACGCGGACAGCGGGCGCTTGCCGTTCGGCTTCTTCTTTTGGAAGATGACGAAGTACGGGGTGAAGGGCAAAGTGGAGTGGTATTACAACCTCGGCAACAACGAGCGCGGCTCCGTCGTTCGGGTGGATAAGGAGCGGGTCTGCCCGACGCTCATTTACGAGCGCACCCGTGAGGGGATAGACGACCTTAGGTACATCTGCAAATTGGAGAGACTGATTGCCGACGCGCGCGAGGCCCGCAAGGCGAAGGCAGAAGTGGAACGAGCCGCAGACTTGCTGAAGAGAATCGCCGACGGCATCATTGACAACTGGACAGCCTATACCGCCGGTGGCGAAACATTTCCAGCCGATGGCTTCGACGTGATGGACCAAGAGAAAGCGGCGGGCATGGGGCGTTTCCAGAGCCTGCGCCGGGCGATAGCCGACGCGATTATCAGATTGCAGCAAGGGGTGAGAGGGGCTGAGTGATGCAAAATGGGCGGATACTGATGAGGGCAAAGCGGGTCGGAGGGTCACCCTCATGGGCGTCAGCGCGGTGAGGTTGGGACTGCTGGCCGTTTGACTGTTCTCTTATTCCCCGGCAAACGGTCAGAAGGCGGCGGCAATAACAAGGCATCCTGGGACGCAAGCGAGCGGAGTGGGAGGTTGACAGCGCTATCTTCACGTTGCTGGTGGAGCTATCTGGCGTTTTTGTTGTCTCCGCGATAGTGCGTGGTGTGTTTTGCTCTTCGTGTGAAGGAGACTGAGCAGATACTCAAACGACGCGCGAGGAAACAGCGTCTACCCTGGCTTCGGAGCCTATGAGGGCCTGCCAACCGACAAGGCCGGCCGTTTCAAATTTCTTTTCCGTCGGCCCATGCAAGTTATGCCCCTCGGGCAAAGGGCGGGGACCATTCGCCAACCCACATGTAGCCGGGAGAGCCGCTGTCATGCCTCTGGTCTTCTGTCGGCTGATTCTGGTAAACTTATTGCGGCGTTTCTGTGGCGCACATTCGCGGAAGTGGAGGCACAAGGTCGCATCGGAGGGAGGGCTCCGAAGAAAGAAGGGCTGGGGGCATTGAGAGAGTGAGCTGGAAGGAAAGAATGATGGTCACTCGGCGAGATGTAGCTTTGTGGTTAATCGCTATCACGATAGCTGGGGGGTTCCTTTGCAGGGCGGGCTTGGCAAGAGAAGAAATTGAACTGAACGGTGAATGGCAATACCAGAAGGTCTCCGATCTTACCTATCCGCCACCCGGGGCGTGGCAAGCGATGATGGTTCCGGGTTACCTGAACGGCTACAACTACGAAAAGGCGTGGTTTCGGCAGGCCTTTGCCTTCCCCAGCTCCATGTCGGGTATGAGAATCAAGCTTGTGTTTGGGGCGGTGAAATATGACAGCAAGGTCTTTGTGAATGGGCAACTGGTTGGCGGGCACTTTAGCGGATACGATCCGTTCGAGCTCGACATCACAAGCGCGGTTCGATTTGGAGAGGGAAACGAGCTCCTGGTCGGAGTGAGCGACTGGACGGCCCTGTTCTCAGGTCCGGTAGATTTCTCAAACCTGCAACCGGGAGAGGATCCGCGTGAGCGTGCCAAGAGCGTCATACTGGCCCCCATCGGTGGACGATACGAGCTCTACGGAATCTGGGACGGGGTCAGTCTCCGGGGTGTGCCGGATTGTTCCATTGAGGACGTCTTCGTGATGACATCGGTTCGACAGAGTCAGATCACCGTCAGGGTGCGACTGCGGAATGAGGGAACGGAACAGAAAAATGGCACTCTCGGTAACAGAGTCTTCGATGGGCAGGACGTAGCCCTCACGCTGCCAGATGCGAATGTCACAGTCGAACCCGGTGGGACTGTAGATGTGGACGTAGAGACGCAATGGCCGAACGCCCATCTCTGGTGCCCCTCCGACTCGCATCTGTATTACCTGGAAACAACGCTCACGCCCGGTGACGGCCCTGCCGACACAGTGAAAACCCGCTTCGGCTTCCGAGAATTCTGGTGCGAAGGGGACAGCTTCTGCCTGAATGGAACGAGAATTCATCTCCTGGCAACATCAACCTGGCCTCCCGACGGTCCGATGCGCCAGGAGGACATTCGCAGGGTTCTCCAGGACATCAAGGCCGGGAACAACGTTGCCTTCCGGCTCCATACCCAGCCATGGGAGGAGACGTGGTACGACATTGCTGATGAGGTCGGGATTCTAATCGTCGAAGAGGGGGCCGTCTGGGGCAATGTGCTTGACTATCGCCTCGCTGACCCGGCGTTCTGGTCGAATTTCGCCGACCATCTGAGGGGGATGATTCGGCGAGACCGGAACCATCCGTCCGTAGTGATATGGAGCCTGGAGAATGAGCTTCTTAGTGGTGGCGCAGGCTCAATTTACCCCGCAACGGAAGCGCAACTGGCATATCTGGGCAGGCTGGTCAAGGAGCTTGACCCAACTCGCCCGATTACGTACGAAGCGGACCTTGACCCCGGCGGCGAAGCCGATATTATTGGACTTCACTACCCTCACGAGTTCCCGGACTATCACCTCTGGCCCAATACCGCCTACTGGATGGATGAACCAATCAAGCTCCACCACGCTTCCCTTGGGACCTGGGAGTGGAACAGGCAAAAGCCGCTGTACATTGGCGAGTTCGCATGGCTGGCCCTCCAACCTCCCGGTGGATATTCCATCCTTTACGGGGACGACGCATACGCGGACACCCGGTCGGTCCACTTCAAATCTATGGAGCGGGTGTGGCGAATGCACATTGAAGCTTACCGCGAATACGGCGTAAGTGGTATGTGTCCCTGGACACTGTTTGGCGACCCCGCAGCGAGCGACGGTCCTCTTAGCCTGAACCCGGAAAAGAACCGTCTCTATCAAGTTCAGAAAGCCGCCTATCACCCGAATGCCGTCTTCGTGAAAGAGTATGACAGCCGATTTTTCGTCGGGGAAATCGTCCAGCGCTCGGTAAGCATCTATAACGATACGATGGCTTCCGGTGACTTTACCCTGAGGTGGAACACAGGTGGATCCGTTGATACACGAACGTTTTCCCTTCAGGCGGGTGAGAGGGCGCACGAGACAGTGACTTTTCGCGTGCCCTCGACGCCGGGCGATTTTGCTTTGAGGATCGAGCTGCTCCAGGGGCGGACGACTCTTTTTTCGGAACTGAAACGCTATTGTGCCTATCCTCAACCCACGCTCTCCGTGACAGGAGGCACAAGGCTTGCCCTGTACGACACCCAAGGGACAACGGCTGCCATTTTCACCCAGCAAGCCATTTCATGCCTGCCTGTTGCGGACCTTAGGACAGCTTCCTACGACCAGTTCGATGTACTGGTCATCGGGAGCAACTCGTTGGCCGAGGGGGCGTTTCAGGTCGGCGCGGAGAGCATCGCAGCGCAATGGGAGGACTTTTGCGACCGCGGGGGATGGGTGCTTGTTCTGGAACAATCGTTGTATCCTCGCTGGATGCCTCTCGCAATGTCCGCGTCGAATTACAGCGCGAACTTCGCTTTCCCGCGGGCTGCCGTTCACCCCATAGTCTTTGGCATCTCCGCGGACCACCTCCGCTGGTGGCGGGGAGATAACCTCGTGACGGCGGGTTGCCTGCCGAAGCCTTCAAGAGGCAATTTCTTAGTGCTGATAGACGTCGGAGCAAAAACCGGGCTGGACAAAGCCGCGATGATTGAGATTCCACAGGGGGGCGGCGGGTATATTTGCTCACAGATGCTTCTGGCGACGAAGTTCGCCTCGGAGCCGATGGCGGGGACACTCTTGCAGCGAATCCTCGACTACTGCTCAACCGCGACACATTGTCTGCAACGCGCTGCGCTTGTGTCCGAGGCCGATTCTGACTCGGTAAGAACCCTTTCTCGGGTCGGCGTGCTTCAGTGGAACCTTCTGGGACGTCTCGCCGAATACGACCTTGCTCCTTATCCCGTTGTGGTGGTCGCCGGTGCGGAAAGCGCCTGGGGCGAAACAAAAGCATGTCTCGAAAAGCTTCTGTCCTACGTGGAAGCAGGAGGAAGGCTTCTCCTTCACCGACCTTCCGACGCTTTCCTTGCTGAGGCGGGCCCGGTGCTGATCCCAAATCTGGAGCCGGCCCCAAACACGACCGTGCCTATTCTGCGGAACGCTTCGGGCAAGGCCGAGTCAAGTCTAACGAACTACGATTTATACTGGACCGATGACCCGGGATCGTCGGACAGCCCTCCTACCCTTTCGAAGAGTATCGCAGACAGGGTGTACCGTAAACGCTTCGACATGACCAACTGCGTTACGCTTGAGGTCGAGGATATGCCTGTAAAGATGGGCGGCCAGTCTATAAGCGGGGGTTGGGGATTGTACGGCGGTGGGTACGTCGCCCAGAACATCGTCGTTCCACAAAGCGGCCCCTACCTTTTTAGGGTCGTTGCGTGCGGCACGCCGGCTCTCGGCCAATACCCGCAGATGGTCCTGCGAATTGATAAGGAGTTCCATGACATGGTCGTCGTTGACAGCCAGATTTGGAACTGGAAGCCGTACTCGCTGACCGCGGACCTCATGGTTGGCGAGCATGAACTCTCCTTGGCGTTTACAAATGATGCTTGCGCCCCGCCTGAGGACAGGAACCTGTTCCTGGATAAGGTGCTATATGAGCCGGATACCCCGGCCGGAAGCGAACTATTCCTGACCAAGCCCGGAGCTCTCGTCCGGGTGGACCTTGGAAAAGGATTCATCTTGTTCGACGAGATCGCCTGGGAAAAAGAGCAGAAGAATCTCGATAAGGCGGACAGGTACGTCTCCACGATTTTGACGGAACTCGGAGCAACGATCAAAGCACCGTCGGGCTTGAGGATCGAGGCGGAAGAAATGACTCCCGTGGGTTGGTACACCGTGGTAGCCAACGCCATAATTTGCTTCTTCAGCAACGGGAGGCTGGAATCGTCCGTTGACTTCACGACCTCCGGGACCTATTCCTTCGCGGTGGCAGCATACGGCAGTCCCTGCCTTGGCGTCTGGCCGCAGATGGAGCTGAGGATTGACGGCGCCAAACGAGACTCTGTGTTCGTCAACACCCCGTTCCTGAAGGAGTTCGTCCTGTCGGCAACGGTCGCGCAAGGCACCCACCCGGTTGTCCTCGCTTTCGTTAACGATGGTTGGGCGCCGCCTGAGGACCGAAATTTGCTCGTTGACCAGATGACCATATCAATGACGGACACCACTCCTCCGGCGATCACCTTGCTCGGCGCAAATCCCATGACCCTGGAGGTGGGGACTCCGTATCTGGAACCAGGGTACACCGCTACCGACAACTATGACGGGAACATCACGGCTGGCGCGGTGGTCAGCGGCTCGGTGAACCACGCTGTCGTGGGAAGCTATATCCTGAACTATAACGTTAACGATTCCAGCGGGAATCCTGCTGAAGAGGAAACAAGGACGGTCAACGTGGTGGACGCCACCCCCCCGGTGATCACATTGCTTGGCGCGAATCCGGTGACCTTCTCAGTGGGGACCGCCTATGTGGAGCCGGGGTACACGGCGACAGACAACTACGATGGGGACATCACAACGAAAGTGGTGGTCAGCGGTTCGGTGAGCTACGACATTTTGGGCACTTACACATTGAGATACAACGTCAGGGATTGGAGTGGGAACCCCGCTGTGGAGAAGACAAGGGTAGTAAACGTGGTGGACACGACTCCTCCTGTGATCGGTGTGGTGGGGGTTGATCCGACGACACTGGAGGTTGGGACCACTTATGCTGAGCCCGGGTACACAGCGACAGACAATTGCGATGGTGACATCACGACAAAAGTAGTGGTGACAGGTTCGGTGCACCACACTCTTTTGGGCACTTACACATTGAGATACAACGTCAGCGATTCGAGTGGGAACCCCGCTGTGGAGAAGACCAGGACGGTCAAAGTGGTGCACATGGCTCCTCCGGTGATCAGCTTATTTGGCGCTAATCCAATGACTCTCAGCTTGGGGAGTCCGTATGCTGAGCCCGGCTACGCGGCAACTGACGACTACGATGGGGACATCACGACGAAAGTGGTGGTGACAGGCTCGGTGGACCACATTGTTTCGGGCACCTACACGTTGAGGTACAACGTCAGCGATTCGAGTGGGAATCCCGCTGTGGAGAAGACCAGAACGGTCAACTGCGTCCCTGAATCACCCGCGTGGAGAACATTGTACGTAGATGGCTCTGCGTCCGAGTCCGGCGATGGAACCTCCTGGGATGGAGCACTGAAGGAGATACAGGAGGCCATAGCGAAGGCGACGGATGGCGATACGGTCATCGTCGCCGAGGGGGCATACGTCGAGAACCTTAACTTCAACGGCAAGAACATGATCCTCCGCAGCACCGACCCCTTCAACGCCGATGTCGTCGCCAAGACTATTATTGATGGAAACAAAGCCGGCTCCGTCGTCACGTTCGCTGGCACGGAGAACGAAACCTGCGTCCTTTCCGGATTCACCATTCGGAACGGGGAGGCCGATTACGGCGGTGGAATTTGCGGCCGGACGGGCTATGCTCGCACGCATGCCACCATCCGTGAGAACTCCATCTTCCAGAATCGCGCACGCGGGAGCGGCGGCGGGATGGCTTTTTGCGACGGCACCATCCGGAACAACGTGATCACCGGCAACTCGGGAGCGGAGTGGGGCGGGGGAGTCGTTCATTGCGACGGAGAGATTCGGAACAATGCGATTAACAGCAACTCGGCCGCGGTTGGGGGCGGCCTGAGTTTCTGCGGCGGCACCATCCGCAACTGCATCATCTGGGCAAACACTGCACCACAGGGTGCTCAACTGAGTGAATCCTGCGTGCTGCCCGGCTACTGTTGCATTCAAGGCTGGAGCGGAGGTGGCGCAGGGAATATTGCCAGCGACCCGCAGTTCGTTGACGCAGACGGGCCCGACGGAGACCCTGCGACGTACGGCGACAACAACTACCGTCCCTCGGCGGATTCGCCGTGCATAGACGCAGGCAAGAACGAGGGCTGGATGTGGTGGACGCTTGATCTGGACGGCACTCCGCGCATCCTGTACGGTATTTCTTCCTTAACAGTGGACATCGGGCCGTACGAGTTCAAGCCCCAGCGTGCTATCGCTCCTCCGGTGATAACATTGCTGGGCACCAATCCGGTAACCCTGGAGGTGGGGACTTCCTACGCTGAGACGGGATACACGGCCATTGACAACTACAATGAAGACATCACAACGAAAGTGGTGGTTAAAGGTTCGGTGAACCATAACATTTTGGGAACCTACATTTTGAGGTACAACGTCAGCGATTCCAGTGGAAACCCTGCCGTCGAGAAGACAAGGGTGGTAAATGTGGTGGACACGACTCCTCCTGTGATAACCTTGCTCGGCGCTAACCCCGTCGCCCTTGAAGTGGGGACTCCTTATGCCGAGCCCGGATACGCGGCGACCGACAACTATGATAAAGACATTACTGCGAACGTGGAAGTTACCTACACGCCCGACCACACTGTCGTCGGGAGCTACTGTGTGCGCTATAACGTAAAGGATTCCAGCGGGAACTCTGCTATAGTGAGGGCCAGGGTGGTGAATGTCCTGGACACCACTCCTCCGGTGATAACCTTGTTTGGCCCCGACGCCATCCTCCTGGAGCTGGGGACGCCGTATGTCGAGCCAGGGTTCGCTGCTGTGGACAACTACGATGGGGTCATCACGCAAAGCGTGGTTGTCACAGGGTCGGTGGGCCACACTGTGCTCGGAACCTATGTCCTTCACTACAATGTCAACGATTCGTCCTGGAATCCCGCCCAAGAGAGGATCAGGACGATCAAGGTGGCCGATACAACCGCTCCCGTCATCGCATTGTCCGGTGCCAATACGGTCGCGTTGGAAGTGGGTACCGCATACGCCGAGCCGGGATATACGGCGACCGACAATTATGATGGCGACATCACAGCAAGGGTGGCGGTCGCGGGCTCGGTCAACCACGCTGCCCTTGGCGCCTATCTCCTTCAGTACAACGTAAGCGACTCGAGCGGCAACCCCGCCGAACAGAAGACAAGGACGGTCAACGTCATAGACACGACTCCTCCAGTGATAGTGTTGCTCGGCGACAACCGAATGACCGTCGAGTTGGGGACACCCTACTCCGAACCCGGTTTCACAGCGACCGACAATTACGACGAGGACATTAGTGGGAACCTGGTCGTTACAGGCTCAGTGAACCACACTGTGGAGGGCACCTACACCCTGCACTATAACGTCAGCGACTCGTCAGGAAATCCTGCTGAGGAGAAGACCAGAATTGTTAATGTTGTGCAAACGAGTCCTTTCGAGATCGCACACATTCTGGAAGCTGCGCCGGGGACGGCTTCGCTGACGTGGACCACCCGCCCGGGCGCCACGTACATCGTCTGGTCATGCCTTGAGTTGGAGACCCGGCTCTGGATTCAAGAGGCAACGGTGTCCTCGGGAGGGGAAACAACCACCTGGACCGATTTGGATTCAGCTGCTCCCATCAAGTTCTACAGAATCGAGATGAAGTAGTCCGGCTGGGCAACTCGCGCCGACGTTCGTAGAAGCGATCGCCAGGGTGGCAGGGCGATTGTTAGCCTTGCGGCGACGGGAAACAACGCTCCGGGACACGCCAGTCAGGGGTCGAGTATCCGATGCGGGTCCATATTCCTGTTCAGCGGTATCCTTTCGACCCCTCAATGCTCCCATAGCCCCGCAAACGTCAAGAACGAGAGAGTACGTTCGCATTGTCCCTCTTTCGGGGTTTTCGCCATCAATCTCGACGAGGGCGCCGTTTGCGCAGTCGAGCGGCGATGAGCTTTGACCGGTCGCTCGGTTGAGACCCACAACCGGCTCAGTAAGCCCGGTCTTCTTGCTCGCCAATTGAAAACCTGGGATACCCGCTCTCATTGCGGCCTCGTTCATAAACGAACCAGCCCCCGCGAGGGGGGCTGGTCGTTTTCAGCTATGGGGTCAGGGGATTATTGCCCCATAACC
>CAYZXL010000111.1:0-9371 GCA_964482435.1 uncultured Verrucomicrobiota bacterium | reverse complement strand
GCGCGCCAACTATCCGGGCCCTCTCCGGGAATTCTTCGAGCGCCATTTTCCGTGACCGCCAACGCACGGTCCAACACAGTTCCCATTGGTCATCGGCATACCCCGATAAGGAAACCTGGAAAGCCCGCCTGCTTTTCATCGTAAAAAGGTCTCTCTGAAGGAAGGTCGCGTGGATTGTCTTCCTGGCACTTGTTGGATGCCTCGCCATGCTTGACGCCGCTGCCGAAGAGAAGGTGAGCACGTAGAGCCTCAGGACGATATGCGCCCGGCTCGGCAGGGAACAACCGAGGCCTGAAGGTCGTATTCCAAGTCCGCGTCATCGAACGACCGCATCTCGCGGTTCAGTCACAATGTGAATGCCCAGTCCTGTGGGGTGTGAAACTGCGGCTGGCGGCCGAAAAATGAAATACTCGCACCGTGAACCGAGCCGCCGTTGAAAGGCGATTTTTGGTCTGTCTGAGAGGGTGTGCGGACAATGCTGCGATCTCAACAAGTCAGCCCCACCAGGTTCATTCTTCTTCGGTTATCGTATCAAAAAACTTGACCAGATTGCCCCGATCCTCGGTGGCGTTGAACTTGATGGCCGAACGAGGATGCTGATTTAGGAGCCCCGTAATCATGTAGGGTATGTCAAATCCCCAAAGAAGCTCCTTGCGAAGAGGCTCGACATGTTCTTGTATGCATTGGAGAGCGGGCCTGAGGTGAAACTTTGGATTGTGAAGGAAACCGAGCAATAATTCGATGGGGCAATTGCCTGCCCCCCGGCCAAGACCCGCCATACTTCCATCTATCATGTTAGCTCCCATGATGATCGCCTCAATAGTGTTGGCGAACGCTAACTGCTGGTTGTTGTGCGCGTGCATTCCAACCTGCTTCTGGTTGGATTCAGCATAGTGGAGATATTTCCGGACATAGTATTGGACTTGCTCACTGTAAAGAGCGCCAAAACTGTCGACAAGATAGATGACATCCACGGCCGAGGCTGCCAGTAAGTTCAGTGCCTCATTGAGTTCTTGTTCCTTGACGGTGGACACCGCCATTAAGTTAATCGTAGTCGCGTAACCTTTATCGTGAGCATCCTTTATCATGTCTAATGCCGTAGGTATCTGATGGATGTATGCTGCGACCCGAATCATGTCGAGCACACTTTGCTCTTTCGGCAGGATGTCGGTGTGGTAATCAGTCCGTTCGGCATCAGCCATAACAGAGAGCTTGAGTGATGTATTGTTCTCGCCGACGATGCGTCTTATATCGTCCTCACCACAGAACTTCCACATGCCAAACTCATCCGGCGAAAAGATCTTCTTGGATGCCTTGTACCCTAGTTCCATGTAGTCAACGCCAGCCTCCACACAGGCATCATACACTGCCCTCACAGTTTGATCGTTGAACGCGTGATCATTCATTAGCCCTCCGTCGCGGATCGTACAATCCAACAACTTGATCTCCGAACGGTAGGAAACCCACCTTCCCGCAGCAGGGATATCTGGTTCCTTTGTTTTCAATTCAGTCATCAGAGTTCCTTTCCTCTTAGCTTGGACGATAAAAACTTGTTTACCCGGAAGTGATATTAGGCTGATTGAGGATCGCACAGCCCAAGGAAAAACACTGGCACAATCGATCTTGCTGTGTAGGCTCCCGAGGCTCCACTTGCCGCCAACATGGTAACATACGCCTGGCCGATTCCTCGCACCCCGAAGCCGATATTTGGCGTTGAGGCCCTATGGGGCTGATTTTGCCGTATAAGCTCCCTGACGACTTGCCATCCACGCGTCGCAAGGCGTCGGCCGGATTGCAAACTCCTTTCCACGCTGATTGAGAAGGTGCGCGCGGACCTTTGTGGTTTCCGTCGTCTTCGTGCCCAAGCAATCTCTGGGTGGTCGTATGTCAAGGTGGGCTTTACCCTCTTCCGACCCCTTTCTAGTCCTTCTGCGTTTAACCTTGCAGTCAGTAATGTCATCACATTATATTTTTCGCGGCCGTAGTTCTCAACCGGTTTTTTCCGCTGCTCGCTGTACAAAGCCAGGAAGGCCGCCTGACACCACCGTTTTGGACTACGACACGGAGGTGATGGCCGGACCGCACCAACCGGGGACCTCGGGCCTTCTGTTGCGCAGCCTCGCCCTAATGACCATTTGCCTCACTTTACTCGATGTGGCGCGAGCAACCTATCATCACTGGCCTTACTTCAGAGGGCCCATCTCGCAATTTCGAAGTTTAACTTTGCACAGTCTCCGTTTCTGGAATTTCGCAACATAGCTCGACCCACCTGGCGAATCCTGGGTATATAGGTGAGCGACGGCCAAAGCACAACGTTGAGCGATAGATGAAGTTGTCCATGGGAGAGTAGTGAAGCATAATGCTTGGAATGCGCGATGGCGAGCACGGGCAAGCTTATCAAGAAGTCTTCGGCGTCAGTCTGCCGGCAGGCCGCGAATGGTCAGGAAGCGTCCTGCCGTCCAGATCGCGTCGGCCACCCTTGCTTGGTGTAGTCGTATGTCGAGCCTCGGGGGCCTCAAGAGAGCGGCGGCGCCCGGAGACGTGACCGCGTGTCGCTGGAAGTTTCCTGAAGCATTTTGTTGTTGGCTGGTGTAGACTCTGGCTTGGCACCTCACCTGTGTTGATATGCTGCTGGTCCTTGGGGTGCAGGAAAACAAGGCAGACAGACCCAAGGTTTGGGGGGTACAAGAATGAGGAACGTTCTTCTCGTAGCGGGCACCTCTCTATCGCTCTGCGTCAGTATTTCGACGCAGGGTAGCCAAACGTGGTACGTGGACTGTTCTGTTACCGCTTCTGGCGATGGAACTTCATGGCAGACGGCTCTGAAGAAAGTACAGGATGGGATAGACAAAGCCACCGACGGCGATACGGTAATCGTGGCCGAAGGGACGTATTACGAGAACGTTCGCTTTCAGGGCAAGAACATCGTCCTCACCAGCACCAACCCTCTCGACCCTGCCGTCATCGCCAGCACCATCATTGACGGCAACCAGGCCGGCTCGGTGGTCACGTTTGCCGGGACGGAGGACGACAGTTGTGTTCTTCGCGGATTCACCATCCGGAACGGCAAAAGTTCATTGGGTGGGGGAATCCTCGGTTCATCAGGCAGCCAGATCACCGGCGCCGCGGTCCGGAACAACATCATCCGGGGGAACTCGGCTGAAGGGGGTGGCGGGTTGTTCTGGTGCCGAGGGATGATCGAGAACAACACAATCAGCGGAAACTTCGCGATCAATCGTGGCAACGGAGGCGGTTTGTCGCGCTGCTACGGCATTATCCGGAACAACATCATCGCGGGGAACAGTGCCGAAGCAGACGGTGGCGGGCTGTGGGACTGCCAAGGAAAAATCGAGAACAACACCATACATGGGAACACCGCCGGCGGGGAGGGTAGCGGCCTGTGGTTGTGTTCCCAGGCGGCGAGTTGCATCGTCTGGGGGAACAGGGGCTCGGCGCAGCTTGTGGAGTGCAGCGTTCCAAGCTACTCCTGCATCCAGGGCTGGATGGAGGGGGGGACAGGAAATATCGCCTCGATGCCGTATTTCGTTGATCCGGAGAACGGCGATTTTCATCTCCAGTCCTGGTCACCGTGCATAGACGCCGGCGACCCGAGTTCCTCCTATTCAAACGAACCGCAGCCAAACGGCAGCCGCGTGGATATGGGAGCCTACGGGAACACCCTGGAGGCAACCTCTAAGTCGCCTGACACCGATGCCGACGGTCTGGCTGACGCCTGGGAGCAGGAGTGGTTCGAGAACCTCAGCGGGAACGGACCCGGCGACCCGGACGGCGACGGAATCCCCAACGCGACGGAATATCGGTACGGATGGGACCCCACGGCAGCGTCGGAAACTCTTGTCGAAAACCTGACCAAGGCGGCTCGCTACCAGACCATCCAGGCTGCCCTTCTGGAATCCAGGGATGGAGATGAGATTGTGGCTTCTCCGGGGATTTACACGGAGAACATTGGCTTCGGCGGCAAGAACGTTGTCCTTCGGAGCACCAACCCATCGGATGCCTCCGGTGTGGCCAGCACTGTGATTGACGGCGGTGGGTTGGGGGCAGTCGTCACATTCGCGGGGACGGAAACCGAGTCATGCGTTCTTTCCGGCTTCACCATTCGAAACGGCAAGGGTGTTTACGGCGGCGGGATTTCAGGCGGGGAGGTCAGCAAGCACACTCGTGTCACAATCGAGAACAATGTCATCCGCGGCAACTCAGCGACTGATAGCGGTGGCGGGCTGGCTTTGTGCGACGGCCTAATCCAAAAAAACCTCATCGCCGAGAACCAGGCTGACTATGCAGGGGGCGGGCTGAGCCTTTGCGACGGCGTCATTCAAAACAACAGGATCGCTAAGAACACCTCGGGGAGCCATGGGGGCGGGCTTTCTTTTTGTGACGCGGCGGTGCAGAACAGCGTCATTTACGGCAATTCGGCGGGTGAGGAAGGGGGCGGCCTAGCCCTGTGCTTTGGCACGATTACCGACTGCATCATTTGGGGGAACCAGGGGGGCGGGCAACTTTACGGGGGGCGCATGCCGAGTTTTTCGTGCATTGAGGGAGGCGCCGCGCAGGGGAGCGGGAATATTGGCCTCAACCCACATTTTGTTGACCCGGAAAAGGGCGACTTTCACCTCAGATCGTGGTCGCCCTGCATAGACGCCGGCGACCCAAGTTCTCCATATTCAAACGAACCGCAGCCAAACGGCGGTCGGGTGGACATGGGAGCCTATGGGAACACCCCGGAAGCGACCTCCAGGTCGCCCGACACTGATGCGGACGGTCTCCCCGATGATTGGGAATTGCACTGGTTCGGGAACCTTGCCCAGACCGGGACCGGCGACCCGGACGGAGACGGCATTGTCAATAAGACCGAGTACGAGTACGGGTCAAATCCGACCGTCAGTTCTCAGGCGCTCGTCGAAAACGTCACGAAAGGGCTGCGCTACGAAACCATCCAGGCGGCGCTTCTGGACTCGAGTGATGGCGATGAGATAGTGGTCCCTCCGGGCGCCTACAAGGAGAACATAAACTTTTTTGGGAAGAACGTTGTCCTGCGCAGCGAGGACCCATCGGATCGCTCCGTCGTCGCCGGCACCATCATTGACGGTGGCGCATCCGGGTCGGTGGTTACCTTTGCCGGGACAGAACTCGAAACCTGCGTCCTTTCCGGCTTCACGATCAGAAATGGAAAGGCCGGGTCGGGCGGCATCTTCGGAGGGGACCACCACACGCTTGCGAGGGTCTCGAACAATATCATTTGCGGCAACAACGCAACGGCACAGGGCGGAGGGCTGTTCGGGTGCGATGGAGAAATCTGTGACAACATCATCAGGGACAACACCGCCGTCATCGAGGGGGGAGGTTTATGTTATTGCGGCGGCATCATTCATAACAACATCGTCTGGGGCAACACGGTCACCCTGAGCTTCCCCATCTTCGGGGGCGGCGGCCTGGCGCGCTGTAATGGGACGATCGAGAACAACACTGTCTTCGGCAACTCCGGCGCAGGGCACGGCGGCGGGCTGGAGTCGTGCGGTGGCACCATCAAAAACAATATCATCTGGGACAACCGGTCCGGGGACACCATGCAGATTTATGGCTCGAGCACCCCTACCTACTCCTGCATTGAGGACTGGAGCGCAGGGGGCATTGGAAACATCTCGCTCGACCCGTGCTTCGTTGATCCTGCGAACGGGGACTTCCACCTGACCTCCTCGTCGCCCTGCATAGACGCCGGCGACCCGGCTTCCCCCTGTTCAAACGAGCCGCAGCCAAACGGCAGCCGCGTGGACATGGGAGCTTATGGGAACACCCCGGAAGCAACCTCGAGGTCGCTGGATACAGATGCGGATGGTCTCCCCGATGATTGGGAGCTGCACTGGTTCGGAGACCTTGACGAAAGCGGGACCGGCGATCCGGACGGAGACGGTGTTTCCAATCTGAAAGAGTATCGGTACGGGTGGGACCCGACGGCAGCGGCGCAGAACGTCATCGAGAACCTCACGAAAGGCCTCGGCCACCAGTCCATTCAAGGTGCTCTCCTGGGCTGCGACGAAGGGGACGAGCTTGTGGTCTACCCCGGCCTTTACAAAGAGCGAGTCCGCCTCGAGGGCAAGAACGTTGTGCTCCGGAGCAGAGCGCCCCTCGACCCAAACGTCGTAGCCAACACTATTATTGACGGCGAGAACGCGGACTCCGTCGTCACATTCTCCGGCGAGGAAGACGAAACGTGCGTTCTCTCCGGGTTCACCATCAGGAATGGGAAGGCTTTGTACGACGCCGGAATTTGCGGAGCGGGCACCCATGCCACAATCGAGAACAACGTAATCCGGAACAACACCGCAGACGCGGGTGCCGGCGGTGTCGGCTACTGTGACGGGCGCGTCCAGAACAACGTGATCGTGGGAAACTCAGGAGGAGGGCTTTCGTTCTGCGACGGGGTTATCCAAAACAACCTTATATGCTTCAACACCGCCGGCCAGTACTGGGGCGGCGGGTTATACGCCTGCTGGGGCACGATTCAGAACAACACAATCGTCGGAAATTCGGCGGAGAGCGGCGGCGGTCTTTGTGCGTGCCGCAAGGGTATTCGTAATTGCATCATCTGGGGAAACACCGCCACCGACGGCATGCAGATCAGTGATTCGGCTGACCCCCTCTACTGCTGCGTCCAGGACTGGACCGGCGGGGGGACCGGCAACGTTACGGGCGACCCCCTCTTCGTCAATCCGGCGGGAGGAGATTATCGCCTTCAGGATGGGTCGCCGTGCATAGACAAAGGGGTGAGCTACTACTGGTTCGCCTGGCCGCAGCGAGACCTCGACGGGAATTGCCGTCTCGCTGGCAGCGGGGTGGATATGGGGTGCTACGAGTTCGGAGCTTCCGTTGACTTGGACGGTGACCTTCTTTCCGACGAGGATGAGTCCAAAAGCGGAACAGACCCTGACCTCGACGACACCGATGGCGATGGGCTTCGCGACGGTTTGGAGGCGATTCGCCGGAGCAATCCTCTCGCTGTGACGCCGCCTGGGGTCGTTAACGTTCCTGCTGATTTCGTGGCGATCCAGGCAGCCCTGTGCGTCGCTGTTGCAGGAGACGAGATCGTTGTCGCTCCCGGCACCTACCACGAGAGCCTATGTTTCTTCGGTGTGGATGTCATTCTTCACAGCTCCGACCCCGAGGATTCCGCTGTCGTTGATGCCACAATCCTCGACGGGAATGGCGCCGCGCCTGTCGTTTCCTTCGCCGGCAGCGAAACCGAAGCCTGCGTCCTCTCCGGTTTCACCATTCAGAACGGCGCCGCCGTATCGGGTGGCGGAATCTGCGGGGGCACACGGGATTGTCACACCCGTGCTACGATTCGAAATAACACCATCACAAAAAACCGGGCAGAGGGAGAGGTATCGTGGCTGTTCGGGGGCGCGATTGCCTATTGCGACGGCATCATCCAGAACAACGTCGTCTTCCAGAATTCCGACCGCGGGATAATGGGGTGCCGTGGCATCGTCCAAGATAACTTCATCATCCAAAACCAGTGCCAGGGAGAAGGAGGGGGGCTGGCAGACTGTACGGGGGTTATCCGAAACAATGTGATCGCAGGAAACAGGGCTCAAGGAGGCGCGGGATTGGCTTGGTGCAACGGAACAATCCAGAACAACGTTGTGGCCTATAATTTCGCCTCGTCAGATGGGGGCGGATTCTACGAATGCAACGGAAGTATCATCAACTGCATCATATGGGGAAATACGGCCCCGGGGGAACCCCAACTCTGGCGTTCGAGCCAGCCGGTCTATTCCTGCATCCAGGGCTGGACCGCGGGTGGCGAAGGGAACATCGCCCAAGACCCCAGGTTCGTTGATCCCGACGGCCCGGATAACGACCCGAGTACATATCCAGACAATAACTACCGGTTGGGGACAGACTCGCCGTGCATGGATGCCGGCAGGAACGAGGAGTGGATGTGGGAGGGCGCAGACCTCGACGGGAATCCGCGCATTCTTCCAGGGAACTCCTCGTGGAGGGTGGATATGGGCGCTTATGAACATGCAGCCCCGACATACAGACTCATGAACCTGATCAGGCATGCCAGCGGCATGGTTATACTCGTCTGGACAAGCGCGCCGGACAGGACTTATACGGTTTGGTCCAGCGCCGTACTCCCGAGCCAAAGATGGACTGAGGAGGTGACGTTGCAGTCGGAGCGACTATCCACCACGTGGACCGATCCGGACTCAACTTCCACCCGAAAGTTCTACAGAATCGAAATGAGCGAATGAGGCGGGGTGCAGGAGCCGGTAGGGAGCAACTGCCCCAGCAGAAAGGCCGTGGAAACCCCGACTGGGAGAAAAACATCGGAACTCTTCACCAGCCGCGGACTCGAGAGCAAGCGCATAATCTCCATAGGATGCCCCTTTGCCCCGGGATCGTTTCTTCCCGGGAATTCCGAAAAGTCGCCGAGACGGCGAGCAATGAGGCTCCGGAGATACGGCAGGAAGGCCTGTTCTCCCCTGCCGTAGCCGGCGAGCACATTCCCATCCGCACTTTCTTATTTTTCGCTTGATTTATTCCCACGGAAAACAAGGTGGGTCGTAATGAGCAACGGCCCGGTGAACAGATGTGGCTTCTGGCGCAGATGCACGACTCTGGGGGATTAGGCGGGCAGGTTGTGCCTGGGGCCACGAGCAGGCTGCCACTTATCCAGCAAGAGTTCCTTGAGCCATTAGGCAGGGGGCGCTGTTCCGTTGGAAAATGTCTCGGAGGGTGGCGAATTTGTCAATCTGAAGTCGCCTGGATGTGGCGATGAGGTTGGTTAGGATGACGGCAGTTCTCCCTCCGTTGTCGCTGCCGAAGAATCCCGCCACGGCGGGATTCTTTCGTCCGCCGGCGACTCCCTGCAGGCTTCGCTCGACACCGTTGTTATCGATCTCCAGGTCTCCGTCCTCGCAGTAGCGGATTATCGCTTCCCGGTTCGACAACGTGTAGGCGATCGCTTGCCCTTTGGGGCTTTTTCGACATGACGTTGGGCTGCTCCCGTTGAAGATACGCCTTGATGTCGTTGAGAATGCATACACCTTTTACCTGCCGCAGGGCCGGCCGTTTGCCTCATGGCAAGACCGTCGAAAAGACGTGATAAGTTCTGTACGCTCAACGATCGAACAGTTAGTAAATTATACTCCACGAAGATGGCGTTTTGGAAGTCGAGCGGCGATGAGCCCATTCGGGTCGCTCGGTTGAGACCCACAACCGGCTCAGTAAGCCCGGTCTTCTTGCTCGCCAATTGAAAACCGGGGATGCCCGCTCTCATTGGGGCCTCCTCCATAAACGAGGCAGCCCCCAACGAGGGGGGCTGGTCGTTTTCAGGTATGGGG
>CAYZXL010000110.1:0-9489 GCA_964482435.1 uncultured Verrucomicrobiota bacterium | reverse complement strand
CCGGCCCAGCCTTTGCGGTCGTTCCTCCGGTCCAGTTAAACAGCTCGACGATGTCATCCGCGCTCAAGGCCCGGTTGTAGATGCAGACATCGTCAATCATGCCAAGAAACTCGCGAGAGCCCTCCCAGGTCCTACCGATGAGAACGTCGGCCGTGTCGGCAGTCCCTGGTAGGGTGATTCCTGATCCGCTTTCGCCAGCAAGTTGTCCATTGATGTAATACCTGTGTCCGCCGCCTACCACCATCGCGGCGACGTGTACCCATTCATTGAGCGGCACCAGCCCGGTGCTCAGAGTACCAACACCAGCCGTGCTGAAATGAAGGGCACCACTCGACTCAGTGTAGAGGCTGTACGACCGGGGATCATTGGACTTTGAAAGAATGCCTTGCCACTGGGCACCGCCAGGGCCGGTATGCCTTTGGGCATTTATCCATGCCGCTACAGTTACTTCGGTGTCCACCGTAAGGATCGCGGCATGCGGCACCTGCACCCAGTCATCAACACCGTCAAACTGGAGAGCCTTTGAGATTCTGCCATCCACCCACGCCGGGTTGCCCTGGAGGGTGCCGTGGTTGTTGTTGCCAGAAGAGTCGTTTGCCGTTGTCCCCTGGCCCTCGTCAAAAGTCCAATGCCCTATTAGCCCTGTCTCGATATCTGCATTGACGACACCCGTGGCGGCTGCCAGGATCATGAACAAGAATAACAAGACTTGCTTTCTCATTTCTCGGCCCTCCCATTCAAAGATTATGCTTGAGATTATGACTTGCTCTCAGGGGCGGCGTGTGGAGCGATTCCGCATAGAGTCCCGGGCGAGGGGTCGGGGCGAAATCGTTGTCCGCCGACCGTACTGCCGGGGAGGACACAGCATGGAGCGGAGTCGGAACCACAGCCAAACACCTTCAAGGAACAACTGAACTGTTTTCTGGTGCCTTTGCTGGGATCTGCTGCAGGAGTTCCAGTTTGGGCACCGGGCGACTTTCGACGATGGTTAGCTCGTTTCGCTGGTCTTCTCGATTCAAGGCGGGGCTGATGGCCGGGAGGAACTCTGGATAGGACAACGGAGCAGAATACAAGACGAGTGAATGCATCAGGCCCCTCCCGAATGTCGGGGATAGAAACACGGGCTGAATTAGGCGAAGGCCATCAACCTTATCACGTAAAGCCTATGACCGTTATATCTGCCGCGTCAAGCGAAAAATTCGCGCTGCGGTGGGTGAAGCGGGTAGATGGTATCCATGCTCGATAAGAGCGCCGAGGCCGATAGGGCGAAGGCTGATGACACACTGAGCGTTGACACTCCGGTCAAGTTGTTGTGTGATTTCCAGGTGGGTCTTTTTGCCCCCTCCAGCAACCCTCAGTCCATTTCGATTCTGTAGAAGAATTGACGGGAAAGAGGGATGTTGGAGTCAATCCAGGTGGTCAAGCGGCCTACGGAGGCTATGGGCTTGGCGTTCAGTCTGAACCACGCCCCGCTTGTAAGGTCAAGACACGCCCAGATAACATAATTCTCGGCGAGGCCACTGGTCCAGGTGAGTTCGATTCTGCCGTCAACGGTCTGCGTGAGTCTCACGATCCGAAAGGCCAGAGAACGGAACTCGTAAGCCCCGATGTCAACGGTCAGGGAAAAAGCCCCATAGCTGATGCGGTAGTTGCCGTCCATGTCAAAGGCGTTCCACATCCAGGCTTCGTTCCTGCCAGCATCAATGCCAGGGGATGCCCCTGCCAGACGATAGTTGTTGTCCTCGAAGGTCTCGGGGTCATCATCCGGGCCATCGCCGTCAACAAACGGGGGGCTTGCGCTGACGTTTCCTTCCCCTCCGCCCCATCCCTCAATGCAAGAATAGGTGGGGTCGCTCGAGCCGGAAAGCTGGGCGGAGTAGGCGGCCGCGTTCCCCCAGATGACGCAGTTTATGATTGTCGCCCCGCAATCAGCAAGGCCGCCCCCGCGGTCGGAAGCTGAGTTGGCGACGATGGTGTTGTTCCTGATGACCCCCTCGCACCTCTCCAGTCCACCGGCGCGGTCTTCACCCCGATTTCCCACAATGAGGTTGTTCTGGATTATCCCAATGCCCCAGGCCAGGCCGCCACCGTAGAAGGCCGAATTGCCACGGATCGTGTTGGTCTGGACCGTGCCCTCGCACCAGGCCAGACCGCCGCCACCGTAAGAAGCGGTGTTCTGGCTGATGGTGTTTTTCTCGATTATCCCGCTGCAATAGTCCAGCCCGGCGCCTCTGGCCGCAACGTTGCCAGAGATGAGGTTGTTGGCGATGGTGCCGTGACACAGGTGCATGCCGCCGCCGCTGTAGGAGGCAATATTGTCCGTTACGACGTTGTCACGAATGAGGCCCTGGCAACCGTGTAGCCCTCCGCCACTCCCTACCGCCTGGTTCTCGCTGATGACGTTGTTTTCAATGGGGCCGTCGCAGAAGGCGATTCCCCCGCCGTTGTGAATTGCATAGTTTTGGGTTATGGTGTTGCTTCGGATAGTGGCGTAAGTATGTTTCTCCTCCGTGCCGCCGCAGATTCCCCCGCCGTAGTCGGCGCTGCCGTTCCGGATGGTGAACCCGAGCAGGATGCACCCCGATGTCTCGCTGCCGGCAAACGTCACAACCGCCCTCCTCGCTCCTCCATCCATGATGACGGTGCTGGCGACGATCTTCGGGTCGTTGGGGTCCCTACTATGGATGACGATGTTATTCCCCTTGAAGACAACATTCTCTCGGTAGATACCAGGGGCAACGATGACTTCTTCCGCTTCTCCCGCCGCATTGACCCCTTCCTGAATGGTCTTAAAGGCCGTGGGCCACGTTCGCCCATCGCCGGAGACCGGCACGGAACAATCAACATACCACGGGCCGAAAGGCATCATCGTAACCAGAATAAGCCGGTCTGTGTAGTCGCGGTCTCCTCCGCCCATCATATCTTCGAAAGCTACGATGTATCCGGCCCCCCGGGGGTTCCGAAAAACACAGGCGTAGTCAATGCCGTCCGGGTTGAGTGCCGTTTCCGTGTAGAAGAATCCGTAACCTGAATCTATGTAGAAGCCAAACTCCTGCCCGGCGGCAAAGCTGTCGGTAGCTCCAACCTGCGGCACGCCTCCAAAGAGCAGAGTTCTATCGTATTGTCCCAGATACCATCCAGTGAGATTGAGGTAAGCGTGCTCTCCGTTCAAGACCGTCACCGTACACAAGGCCGGCCCGAATCGCTCGATGCCAAGTTCGTCTGTTGCGACGTTTATGTTGTATCCGTGCGCATCGAACCAGCTTTGCAGCGTATCGGCGTGCCCGCCGACTGCCAGCATTGCCGATATGCTCGTACTCAGCAGGAGACATATAACCCGTTTTCCCATGTTCTCCTCCGTTCAGGACGTTCTATCGCACGAACAGTAAATTGCGGCGTTACGGTTTTCCTCGGAGACAAGGTCAATGAGGAACGGAAGAATGCGAATCTTGTGCAGGTTAGAGGAATCCACGGGAAGCCTTCTGGTTCATGTCAGGCTCCTTCGTTCGGAGGCTGCACCGTGACTCATGGGTCCCGCGAAAGCCACCCCCGGGCTTGTCTTTCAGTATGCTGGCCCTTCCGGCGACATGAGTATCGGATCGGTAAGTAACATACCACGTCTTCCACTCCGAGGCAATGAATGAGTCAAGGAAAGAAAGGGCATTTGGCACCTTGGAACAGGGCGCTCCTCCCTTGCAGGAGCCGGAACCACGAGACGGGAATGCCAGTCTTCTGCGTGAACCCTGTTCGGTTTCTCTTCCGTGAGCTTCGCCATTGAGTTCGGGCACGTCTGCAAAACCGGTTGCGGGTCTGATTCCGGGGCCACACGCACCCAGTTGCTCTACGCAAAAAACGCCATCCTCGTCGAATGTGGCGGCGTTTTCTTCCCCTCCGTGACCGTCCGCGCGCAGGGTTTTCAGTCTGGCGAGTTGGAAGCCAAAAGCGGGATTCATCTGTTCGGATAAACCGCCGCGGCTTCAAGGGGCCGCGTTTTGCCCTTTACCGGGCGACGGCCGCGATACTACAGTAATGGGTGCTTCTTTGAGAGGTAGTCGGAGTGCGTACCGTAAAGACATTACTGCTCTGTTGTTCGCTTGTTGGGCTTGTCCGGGCCGAACCGCTGACCCTTTCTCCAACTGAGCGGCCGGAGTGGCTGCAACGGGACGGGGTCGTCATGGCGGGCAGTTGGGAGCCGCTTCTGTTTCGAGTCCGACGGGATGGCAGCGAGGGATACACGCCGACGGTGGAGCAACGGGCGGCGTATGCTCGCGAACACAGCCCGGAGATGGTGGCCCAGTTGAAATCGCTGGGCGTGAACTTCGTGATGATGCACTGCTACAAAGGGTTTGGCCTGTCGGCGGAGCGCGAAAGCATGGAGGACGCCGTGCGGTTCGCCAAGCTATGTCACGATGAAGGTCTGCGAGTCGGCGTTTACGCTTACAGCGGCGCGTTCGGCTGGGAACTGCTGTTCAAAGAAATGCCTGAAGCCAGGGATTGGGTGGTACTTGATGCAAAAGGCAAACCGGCGACTTATGGCGGCGCAACCTATCGCTACTATTGGGATCGTAGCCACCCGGGCGCTCAGGCGTTTTACCGCGGCATCGTGCGGTTTGCCGTATGCGAGATCGGGACCGACCTTCTTCATTTCGATAACTACGTCGTCGGTCCGGGAAGCGAATCGAATTCCGTGGCTCGCTTCCGTGCTTTTCTTCGCGAGCGGTTTTCGCCGGAGCAGCTCAGCGGCATCGGGATTTCTGACCCCGATGCGGTGAAACCGCCGATGAGTGGCCCGCCCGACAATCCGCTCCGAAGGGCGTGGCTTGAGTTCTCGTGCCGGTCTTTGACGGCTTCCTACCACGACATGAGTCGCTATGCTCGTACTCTTCGCGGGGACATCTTAGTGGAATGCAATCCGGGAGGAGTGGGTGAGCGTATCCGTGCACCTGTTGACCACGGCACGCTGTTGGAGGGCGGAGAGGCATTCTGGGATGAAGGGCGTCCACCGGGTCGCAGCCAGGGAAGACTTGAATCGCGCATTGCCACCTACAAAGTTGCCCGTCGCATGCACAACATGGCTTTTTGCTATACGACGAATCCCCTCGAGATGGCCGAAGCGATGGCGTTCAACCTCGACTGCCTGGGATGCGTTTGCTGGTTTGAGTACGGAAGGATCGTGGAAAAGCCTGGCTCCACAAAGCCGGTCTCAACTGCCATCACCCCGTACGTTCGTTTCTTTCGTGAAAGAAGAGAGTTGCTGAAAGATGCAAGGGTTGTCGCGGACGTGGCAGTCCTGCGGAGTTTTCCATCACAGGTGTATGCTGACCCCAAATTTGCAGATTTGACTTCACAAGTCGAGCAGACTCTTATTCTGAACCGGGTGCCGTTTCAAATCATATACGATCATCACCTCGGGGAACTCGATAGGTATGGAATCCTGATTCTGGCTGGCTGCGTGGCGCTGCCCGACCGACAGATAGAGCAGATTCTTGGTTATGTCCGACGGGGAGGCGGATTGTGCATCATAGGTCCGGCGGGCACGCACGACGAATGGATGCTTCCCCGGAAAGTTGGGCCGTTCGACGACGCCCCGTTCATGAGGAAGCTCAGTGCTGAGGAGAAGGATTCGGTGGTGGATACGCTCCGCAGCCTTTGTCGAACAGAGGTGTCTCTTTCAGTTGTTGGCCCCGAAGGGCTCTGTGCTGAACTAACTGAGCAGGGCGGTCGCCGATTAGTCCATTTAGTCAACTATCGCTCGGACGGTCCGGCAAGGAGTGTTGTCGTCCGGGTGACTGTTCCCTCGGGAAAGAAGGTGAAAGGCGTCACGCTGGCAAGTCCCTCGCGTGAACGCGACGTTGCAGTTTCTTTCGAGGAACGAGGGTCTGTGGTGGAGTTCGGCGTCCCGGACTTTGAGGTGTATGAGATCGCCGTGGTCAAGCTCGAATCACCGGCCAGCGCAAACTGAACGGGAACAATATCGCATTGGATGACCGGAAGCCCTGTCAGGAAATTGGTCATAATATTTGTTCACGTGGCTGCTACTGAAAGAATTGTGCGGATTGGGAGCTTCGCCCTGGAAATTCAATTGTCAGGAGGGTCAAATAATGCCCACATTTGAAATGAGTCACACATTCTCATCAAGAGCCGTACGATGGCGGGGAAAACAGTTCCTCCACGAGACAATCTTACTGGCGGTCGCGGCAATTGTGTGGTCGTTCGCCGGGAACGAGCGGGGGGCAAATGCGTCAGACGGAGAATCGCTTAAGCCGCTCAATAGATTTTCTCGGATGGTTCAGGAGCACTTCGTTCAACGCGTGCGCCAGGTCGAGACAAGAGCGGACAAGCGCCGGGCGAAGATCAAAACGCGAGCTGATGCCGAAGCGTATGTTCGTGAGGTCCGTCAGAAAATCCAGGTGAGCTTCGGTCCCTGGCCTGAAAAGACTCCTCTCAAACCACGGGTGACAGGTATCGTCGAGCGGGATACCTACCGGATCGAGAATGTTATCTTCGAGAGCCGCCCCGAATTTCTGGTGACGGCCAACTTATATGTCCCCAAAGGCAGGAAATTTCCTCTTCCGGGGGTCGTGGGGACGTGCGGCCATTTTCCGAACGCGAAAGCTGCTCAAGAATACCAGTCGTTCGCGCAGGGGCTGGCGCGGCAGGGTTATGTCGTGCTGATTTACGACCCGATTGGTCAAGGCGAGCGGCTTCAGTATCCGGATGAAAACCTGAAATCGAGAATCGGTGTTGGAGTGCCTGAGCATTTGTGCGCGGGAAATCAACAGATTCTTGTTGGTGAGTTCTTCGGTTCCTGGCGGGCATGGGACGGGATTCGCGCGCTGGACTACCTGCTGACACGCGAGGAAGTTGACCCCAAGCATCTCGGCGTTACCGGAAACTCAGGAGGAGGAACGATGACAACGTGGCTTTGCGGCGTAGAGGATCGCTGGACTATGGCCGCACCAAATTGCTTCGTGACCACCTTCCGCCGGAACCTTGAGAACGAGCTTCCTGCTGACACGGAGCAATGCCCTCCACGCGCATTGGCGCTGGGGTTGGACCATGCTGACTTTCTCGCCGCTCTGGCGCCAAAGCCCATCATCATTCTCGCGAAGGAAAAGGATTACTTCGACGCGCGCGGGTCTGAGGAGGCTTACAATCGCCTTAGACCTCTTTACAGGTTGCTTGGGATGGAAGACAACATCGGATTGTTCATCGGCCCGGGCTATCACAGCTATTCCCGGGAGAGCCGAGAAGCCATGTACCGATGGTTCAACCGTGTCACCGGCGTCTCGGACGCCGAGCGAGAGCCAGAACTGACCATCGAGAAGGAGGAGACGCTGTGGTGTGCGCCTCGTGGGCAAGTTTGCCTGTTGAACTCACGTCCAATCTATTCGTTCACGAAGGCGAAATCGGAGGCCCTCGCCAAAGCGCGGCCAGAGGAGCTTTCTGATCAACAACTGAAACGCCGCATCCTCGAGACGCTGCGGCTACATCGGTTATCGAAGCCACCAACAGTCAACTCTGTCCCGGAATACCGTATCCTGCGAAATTGGCGCTCACGCGGGTTCCCCGGACGGCACTGGACTACGTACGCTGTCGAGACTGAACCGGGAGTTCATGCCGTCGTATATCGTCTCTCAGAAGAGCCGCTGATGTCGCGTCCTCCGCGAGGGCCGAAGCGGGCTGTCTTATACGTGGCGCACCATTCCAGCGACGAGGAGCTACGCGAGGAACCGCTTATCAAAGAAATAATCGCGGCTGAGCCGGACGCGGCTTTTTACACCTGCGACGTTCGCGGCATCGGCGAATCGCGACCAAATACCTGCGACGAAGACTCCTTCCTGCAACCCTATGGATGCGATTACTTCTACGCGATTCACTCGATTATGCTTGATACCCCTTACGTCGGTCAGAAAACACACGATGTGCTCTGCGTGCTCGATTGGCTGAGAGGAAATGGCCACCTGGAGGTGCACCTCGTTGCGAAAGGATGGGGTGCATTCCCTGCAACGTTTGCGGCGGTGTTGTCCGATGACGTAAAGCAAATCACCCTGAAGAACGCCTTGACATCCTACTCGGACATCGCCGAATCGGAAACGTACGCCTGGCCGCTTTCGTGCCTCTTGCCGAATGTCTTGAAATCGTTCGACCTGCCCGATTGCTACAACGCGCTGAAGAAAAAGAACCTTCGGCAGATTGCCCCGTGGGGGGCCGATGGGCAGCCGGTTGATGGAGACGGAAGCAATTAGACGGGAATCCACGGCCCGGTGATTGAGAAGGCGCGACATTTTCCACTCGAATGAAACCTGCGCCCCAATGGCTTTTCGGTTGATTCATCTGCCTTGTGATCTGATACCATCTGAAGGCTGACCGTATCAGACCAATAAGCCGTGGCGTCCAAATGAACCGGGAGGGAGGCTGGAAGATGCGAGGTCGAAAATCGCTTGTGGGTTCGTTCATCGTGGCTGGGATTGGTGCAATCATTGTTGGGCCATTGCTTGCTCAGATTAATGTGCCCACGCCGAATCCTTTCCAGGGGGACCCGAGACTGCCGAGCACGGGGAGGCCAATGCTCGTCGGTGGCGGCGAGCAGATGCCCCGCCAGCGCGCGACCCCAGCCACGAGGGAAGAGGGGCCTGACCTGCGCGTGGGGGCGGCGGCGGTCAACCTGCGTTGCGATGAAAAGATGGTGCTCGCCGGGATGCTTGGGCCGCGGTTCACTAATGAAAAGGAAGGCCAATTGCGGGCAGTGGCCGTGGTGATTGAGATGCCGGGGCAGGCGAAGCTGGCCATCGTGGGCTGCGACGCGCTCTGGGTCCCGCGTGACCTGGCGGACGCAGCAGTCGCCGAGATTGAGAAGACCACCGGCATCCCGGCATCCCACGTGTTGATCAACGCCAGCCACACTCATCATGCTCCCAGCACCGCCCCGGCGCACGCGTTCGGGGTGTCGCTGGAATTCTGCGAGGAACTGCGGGGAGCGATCGTTCGTGCGGTACGCAACGCTAACGACCGGCTGAAGGGCGGCGAAGCATCGTTTTTCTTCCAACTCGGCGAGGAGAAAACTATCGGGGGCAATAGCCGGCTGCTCTTGGAGGACCGCAACATCACGTGGCTCAACCCGCTCGGCGAGGCGGCGAGCAAAGGGAAGCCCACGGGGCCGTTTGATCCGCAGTTGCCGGTGCTGGATTTTCGTGACGCTTCAGGCAAGACACGGGCGCTCATCTACAACCACTCGACGCACACCATCGGCACGCGGGCAGGACGAGAGGTCCGCTCGGCGGGCTTCTACGGGCTTGCGGCGCAAGAGCTGGAAGGGGAACTGGGCGGGGTCGTGTGCTTTTTGGAAGGAGCATCGGGTTCGACGCACAACATCACGCAGGTGCCGGTGGCCGAGTGTGTTGAACGGCTGAAGGCAGCGGTGCGCGACGCTCGCAGCAAGGCGGAGCGTCGGCCTGTGACGCGCCTGGCAGGAATCCGCCGCACTTT
>CAYZXL010000109.1:0-10263 GCA_964482435.1 uncultured Verrucomicrobiota bacterium | reverse complement strand
TCAAAAGGATCATACTTCTCTTTGCGGCGGATTTCGTTGGTGTCCGAAGCGGGCACGAGGGAGGGAATCCATGAAGCGCGGCAGACCGCCCATGCGAGAAGAGTTGCGGCGAGACATCTTGGATCTTCTGGGCGAGAGGCAAATCGGGTATCCCCTCACTGCCACATCCGTCAAGCGTCTTCTGGATTCTCGAAGAGTCCGACCCTGCGGGTGGCACACGGTCCGGAGATACCTTGAGGAACTGGTTGGGGAGCGGCTCGTGCTTCGACAGGCTCTTCCAACGCAGGCCGGCCGGAAACCTTTGGTTGTCTACATGGGCCGGTACCCCCAAAACCGATAGCCTGAACGAATTTCTGCGAACTTTTTCAATAGATTGAAAAGAGGTGGTGTTCGACCGCCCTTAATTCCAGCTTGCTTTCTTCTTGGCAACTGTCTTCAGGTTGACATTGCATGCTCTGTTCTGTTTCTCGCTGAGACGAGAGTATGCGTGGAACAGAGTCAAGGGGAGGATCCCTGAGAGATATTATTGATATAACACTGTGATATAGTTGTAGTTGGAGAGGTTGTTGATAGAGGTCATGGTGTGGAGGTGTCCCCCCAGTTGTTTTCAAAACGATGAAAATCTTCGCAGAAAATGCTGAAAACGTTCGCAGAAAACCCTGAAAATCTTCGCAGAAATTCCGCTATCTGAGCCCGCGTCCCATCAAGAATATAAGCGCCGTCAACCAATAGTAATACATGGAGCACCTTGTCCACGAGGTTGTGCGTCTCGCTCTCCAGGTTCAGATAGACATCGCAGACCTTCGAAACAACTGGTCGCGTTCGAACGAGTCGGCTGAGTCGGTCGCGCCCGCAACGGAGGTTCTCTCCCGGATGGAGCGGAAGCTGGGCGACGTTCACAGCGACCTGAGGGAGCTGATCCAACGTGTGCCCGCGGATCTCGGTTCTACCTTGGTGGAGTTGAGACGAGCCGTTCTACTCCGGCTCGCGGAGGTTGTGGAATCGAATCTGTCAAATCAGGCGGATGATAAGCGGACAAGAGACGACCCGAATGAGTCGAGCCAATCGCTTTCGGCGGGGGTCAATTCTCTGACTCCTCAGGAGCGGCGAGTCTTCCAGCTTTGCTTCCAATCCGGCTTCCTGACCTACGGAGAGATTGCGGGGCGTCTCGATGTCACCCCGAGTGCAGCCAAGAACCTCGTCAATCGTATGCTTCAGTCGGACAGAAAGCGGCCTTTGTTCGCCAAGCAATACACCCACGGCACAGCGAGAGTCGGGATTCAACCAGATCTTGAGAAACGGATACTGGCAGGAGAGTCGGATGGGAAGAGAGAGCGGCGAAAACAGATCAAAACGTCAGCCGTTTAGGGCTGTTCGGCTTGCACTATGCGTCCGCCTGCTCCCATCGGCCGAGCGGAAATCCGCAGAACTCCGGCAGACGACAACCGACTGAGATACTTGGTGAATGTGCGGGCGGCGACAGGGTGCAACTGATGATCTCGGCAATATTCACAGTACCGGCGCCGCAGCTCGGTTGTGCCGAGAGGTCCACGCTGGGCGGCGAGTTCCCGGATAATCTTCTCGTGTTCTGACAAAGCCTCCAACCGCGATGTGCGTTGAATAGCTTGGTGTTGCCGGGAGTACAAATCAATAAGCCGAGTGTCCAGCCTTTCGCCCCCTTTGATCTCGGCGGCGGCGACACGGCGTAGCATCTGGATCGCCCCTCTGGCATCTCCACCTGCCAGCGCCCCGATGCGTTTGAGATCGTCTGGTTTCCAGGACCCTGGCGTCAGTGCCCTCTCGGCACGGTCAGTGAGGATTTGCTCAATTTCGGACATTGAGTATTCCATGAATTGAATCGGTACGGGATTCAGGCGCGATCGGACACGTTCGTCGAGCATCGCCAAGGCGCCCGTCGAATTGGCAATACAAATCAGGCCTGTACGAGGCAGATTCAGAAGGCCGTAGATGATTTCTTCTCTTTGACAGGGCATGGGGCGATCTATTTCGTCGAGGATGACCACGGCGGGTCTGTCGCGGAACGCTTGGCGAATCCTGTCGAATTTGAAGTTGGTGTCCTGGGCCTCGGACATGAGGATTTTCAACTCGTCAATGATTGCCTGAAGGACGCTGTAAAGGGTCCTATGCTGCCAGCAGTTGACATGAACGCCGATTCTCGTCGTCCCTGAAGCACAAACGTCACTCACCACCCAACGCGCCACGGTTGTCTTTCCACTCCCCGGCAGGCCGTAGAGCCACGTGTTCATTGGCTGTTCGCCTCGCAGCATAGGCCGAAGGCACGCACGGAGTCTCGCTATCTGCGTTTCCCGTCCAAGAGGTTTGCCATCGAAATTCTCGTCACTGAGAAGTCTGCCATCACAAATAATCCTTTTCTTGCTTGTCTCGATGTCTGACATCATGTGAATCACCTGCGGCAGCGAATGCCGGTCTGACCAAGCAGCTTGTCGCCACCTGAGAGTAGTATTTGTGCGAAAGATTTATAAAGCTTTCGGTGTGTCTGGGTCGCCAGCCCAATAGGTCACAGAATCTGTGGAACGGAAACCTGGCTTGAGGTGTTGTGCGGGTGGAATCTCCTTGAGCCCCATCACGATCGGGCGTGTGCAAGGCTCCTACCGTGTTGATTTCCAATGTGCTTGTTGCGCGAATGGGCAGTTTTGGGAAGCCCTCGGAAACCGAAAAAGGAGCTTGACATCCTGAGGCGCATGGGCATTAAATGTGCGTTGTGCGCGAGAAGAACCAAGCGGTAATGCGGGTGTAACGATGAGCGAGAAGGTCCATCCGGCAGTTGAGTTGGCTCTCAGAATGGTCCTGTTGTCCCCCCTGCGTTCATTCTCGGTGTTGACCCAAGCTGGGACCGGGCTCGGAGAGGGCGGATGCGCGGAGTTCGAAGAGGCATGGGGGGTTCACCGACGAGGGGAAAATCATGTGGTCGATAGGGGCTCTAAACGCGAACCGAGTATCACTTCTCGAAGGACATGTGAAAAATGAAGAGAACATATGCATCCTTCGTAGTATGCATTGCCCTTTCCGTGGGCAGAGCACCTGCCGGCCTTGCTGACACGCTGCAGGGCTGGTTCGACGCGAATGGGTACGCCATCAATGTGGCAACCGATGAACTTGGCATCGAGAAGTTCATACCGGGCCTATGTGACGTACTGGTCTTGAATGGTGAACACGCGTTCCCGAATCCCACGGGCTGGTACGTGGGTCAAGAGCAGACATATTTGCTGTTCGGCGGCAGCCCGCCTATTGGTTCGACGGCGAGGTTTGTCGCAGAGGAAGAATTCGGTTTCTATATAGATTCAAACGAGGGAAGGTTTTGGACTGAAACCGGAAAAAACGCGGATGGCTTTGACCACGCGCTGGTGTTCATAAACACGAAGGGCTCAGGATACATCATAGCCTTCGAAGACCTCTGGGGCGGAGGGGACAAGGACTATACGGATCGAATCATTCAGCTTCAGTCCGCCGGGGCGTACGCTGGGCCGGACCAGTGGATCTACGGAAACGAGACGGCGACTCTCGACGGGACACTTTCCCAGAAAGCGATTACCTTTGCGTGGAGACAGATTAAGACGGGCACTGAGCCGACTGTAATCATAAACAATGCCAGGCAACCTATTGCGACATTCACTCCTCCCGGGACGCAGATTGGCTACACTCTGACGTTCCGTCTGACCGTCACGGGCGAAATGGGAACCGATACTGACGAAGTGTGGTATTTTGTCCGAGCGGTTAACCCGCCGGAGGTTCCTCCGAATAATCTGAGGGCCTATCCGTTGGACCAGGGGACTAAACTGGGATTCGGGGTTTCATGGGATCCTGTCTTTGACGCGGAGAGCTATCGGGGCGCTTTAAAGCTCGGGACGGCGTACTTCTGGCTTTACAGCACGACCGAGTTTTGCATGGACTTCACCGGGTTGGCCGAGGGGCAGGACGAGACCGTCGCCATTCGCGGCGAGAACAAGTTTTCTGACCCCAACCCCGCGAGCGATCCTTCCAAGCATGGTGCCCAATCGGCTGACATAACGTTCAAGGCGATGCGGAACCTTGCTTTACCGGCATCGCTGGGGGGAACGAGACCGCCGCTGCCCCCGGTTCAAGGTGTTACCTACACGGTGAGCGCGGCCGTCGGAATCAACGACCTGGTCACCAGTGGCACAACGGCCGGCTTCACCAGTTCGGACGGGCAGGGCAAATTTGAGGATTTCTGGGGCTACTTGTGGGTGCAGCCCCATTACTTTGAAAGGATGGTGTATTACAGTGGGCAGATTTTTGGCGATGGTGGCTGGTTCACAAGCCTCAAGGTTCAGTACACGAAGGACTGGAGTAACTGGATTGACATCCCCGGAGCGCAGTTTACACCCGTCTATGACCTCACGGATTCGCGCGCTGGTAGGAAGAATTTCACAAGGTATGACATTTCGTTCCCTGTGGTCAGAGGGACAGGAATAAGGATATACGGCACACCCGGCGGCACGGGTCAGTTCACCTCGATTGCTGAACTGGAGGTCTATGGTGACCAGACTCGTCCCGCTCAGACCCTCATAGTTCAAGGGGTTGATGCGGCGTATCCGGAAGGCGGGAGCGCGGTCCTTGATGGAAGCGTTTCCTTCTCCACGCGGGGGTCTATCACGAGCTGGAAGTGGGAACAGGTGAGCGGTCCAACGGTTACGATCAACAACTTGAAGAGCGCCGTTGCGACGTTCACCGCTCCAATAGTGGCAGGGGACACCAGTCTGGTCTTCAAGCTGACCGCTGGCGACGGGACGGAGACGAAAAGCGACCCGGACGTTCTGATCACGGTGAAGAACCTTGTCACGACGGCTGCTGCTGGTGCTGACCAGAGGGTCCTGGAGGGGACAGGGGTCACACTGGACGGCTTAGGCTCAACGAGCACGACCCGCATCCTGATGTACCTTTGGACGCAGACCGCAGGGACGGATGTTGGAATTACGGGGAATAAAGCCGCTGTTGTGGGCTTCACTGCTCCCGTGTTGTGGGCCTTCACGGAAGATCTGAAGTTCAGGCTCGACGTGAACGATGCCTCCGGCGGGACGAGCAGCGCCGAGGTGGTTGTAACCATTTATAACTTTGCTGGCCTGGTTTCCCCTCTTGGTTCCGGATACTTCAAGGAGATGCTCCACATGGGGGAGACGGCTCCGGATAGGATCCTCGTTTTGGCTGAAAACACCCCTCTTGCCATCAACACCAACTACCTCGAGACGTTCGGTGAAGAGGCTAAGGTTAATCCTCGTCCTGGCGAATGTTACGACTTCACCGGGACGGGCGTTACGGTCACAACAAACCCTGCCATCTGGACGCCTCTTCACGAGGATGACGGTTGGTTCATGTATGACGGGCACGCAGGCGAGGCGCTGGATAACTTCGTGCAGTATTACCACGTTTATATCATCTCGCCGGAGGAGCGGGATGTTCGGTGGCATTTCCGGAATGACGACGAGATGAGAATCTGGAACAATGGCTCCCCTGCGGTTGTGAGGGATGCCTGGGACGGTGGGGTTGAGAGCGTCCGGCTGGGCGCCGCTGGGAGTGCGAGCGCCTTGCACAAGGGGGTCAACTCGTTGACCCTCAAGTTCCACGAAGGGGCCGGAGGGAACGAGATTGCCGTTGGGATAACCGACCTTGCAGGCAACGAGTTCACGGACCTTCAGTATTCCCTCGGTCTGCCTGCCGGGACAGGCGACGCATACGCGGTGAGGACATTGCCTGACAACTACAAGCCCGGGGCGAGCGTTCCTGTGAGCCTATCCTTCAGGGTCAACCCTGCCAACGTCCCAGCCAGCGTGTACATCCGCGAGCAAATTCCCCCTGGTCTTATGGCGGCGGATGTGGATGCTCCTGGTGCGGCGGTTGGAGGCGGCGTCATCATCTGGTCACTAACGGGGACTCAGGTCAAGACGAAGACGGTAGAGTACAGCCTTAACATTCCTGCTGGCATGACTCACAGTCTCGACTTTGCAGGGACAGTTTCATTCGGGACCACTACTACGGACACAGTCGGCGACAATGTTGTGTACGCCGATATCACGGAGCCGGTGTCTTTAACCGTGGAGATGATGCCTGCGTCCGGTACCTCGTTTCTCTGCGGCCAGGAGATGGTGGTCTCGGCAGAGGCCTTGCACGACGGCGAGCCTGTGCTCGCAGCTTTCGTGGGGGCCTTGGACGTGGGAGGTCCCGCCCCACTCGGGATTAGCCGCTTCTACGATGACGGAACGCACGGAGACGATGCGGCGGGGGACAAGGTTTACTCGACGACGGTGACGGTGCCCCTCGTTCCAGTGGGCGAGTACCTGTTGAGGGTGACGGCCAAAGCAATCCTGGACGGGAAGACATATTCAGGGAGCTCCAGCGTCCTAATCAAGATTAAGGGGCAGCCGGAGGGCGCTCCAAGCGTCAAAGTCACTGCAACGTCCCCGAATTATCCGGACATTCTTGTCGGAGAAGTGGTGACCATTCGCGCCGAGGTGGGCTACCCCGGAGGAATCTCGCCTGAAGGGACGCAGGTCTCTTCGACAATCAGTGTGCCGGGTTCTTTCTATGCCACGGGCCCGATGTTGGAAGTCTCTGAAGGGGTCTACGAAGAAGAGTTCAAGTTCTGGGAAGCGTGCCGGCACATCATCGACGTGAAGGCCGTGCCCCCGGCCTCGCTATCGTTCGCGCCCGGTTACGGTCAGCTTACCGTGAACGTGTACAAGGGGCGCCTGAATGTCGAGGCCCTGCCGACGGGAGGACCGTATAAACTATTCGAAATCGCTACCCTCAGTGCGAAGGTCACTTTTGGAGGCAAACCGGTACAGCAAGCCGCCGTTACGGTTCGTGTCACTGGGCCAGAAACGAAGAATGAGCTTTGTTTCACTGGCGAAGACGGCGTCTGTAGCGTTTCCCTTTCAGCCCAAACACCCGGGGACTATTCAGTTCGATTTGAAGCGACCGATCCTGAGCTTCTGCCTGCGGTCGCCACGACCTCCTTTCAGGTTTCCTCTGAGAAGAGTGTCATGGCCGAGGCGATAGCCTCCTTTAGCGTCTCTGCCGAGTGGTGTTTTGGCAAGATTTCGAAAGAGGCCGACAGATGTGCCGACGAGGGCGACGCATTCGCGGGAGAGCTGGTCAAGGACCAAATGGACCTGGTGATAGGCCTGGCCCTTGACCTATGCGGGGTGGTTGCCAAAGGGTTCAAACTCAAGGACCCCGTCGAGAAAGCCGTAGTGGCGATCAAGCTCAGGCTCCCCGGCTTGGCGTGGCTATTCAGGACGGAGAAAGGTCTGAAACCTGTTGCCGAGGTATTTGGACGTGAAACGTTAGAACAACTGGACGCCGTCCTGAAGGGAACGAGCATTGTATGGGAAGACGATTACCTGAAGGTTGCTCTCGGTGCGATTGTCTATTCCGCGACTGTCCTGACCAACGGAGCGGTAGACGACACCGCGAAGTCCATTGCGGTGGAAAACCTGGCACAGCCACTGATTGGGCACACGCTCTCCGACTTGTTTGACAAGAGCACATCGCCACCGATTGAGGACTTCAAGGAAGGGGTGCTAAGCCTTGCCGAAGAGAAGTTGGCGAACATGCCGGCTTTGTCGCCGGAGGAGATGGACTACTACATCAAAGACCTCGTGGGACGTAGAAACGGGAATGATTTCGTGTCAAGGCTGACCCAAATTCAGGGCGCGCCACTTCACCGTGCAACGGACCTGAGGGAGAATGAGAAGAAGGACGCATTAGCCTTGTTCGCAAACCTTCTGATCCACTGTGCTCCGACTCTGGTGTGTGCCCTTGCGGACGGGCCCGGATGGGCAATTCTCGCGCTGGAGGTGGGAATCGCTGTGTATGATGCCTACACCGGGTCCGCAAAGATAGATGAGGACAGGCAGATGAGCAACGTGGGATTCGGAATCCTCGATCAGGCTTTAAGGGATTCCGCCACGATCTACTCCAATACAGCGTCCGGAATAATCGCTATAGAGAAAGACGCTGCACACGGAGGCCTCCCGGCCGGTCAGATAGAGAACGTTACCGATATAGCGATGGGTCATGAAGTGGACTCCTACGTCCCTGAGTGGTCTGTTTTCCACGGCCGCTGGTGTGAGGAAGAGGCCTACTCCGAAGTCAAGGTGCGGAACACTGGTGACCAGGCAACGTTGTTTAGGCTTTTCTCCGTCTATCAAAGCGACAGGGTTCAGCGCGTAATTGAGACGTTCAGCATCAACGGGGAAGCAACGTATGCTGTCAGCCTGATACCACAAGAGGAGCGAGACTTGCGGGTTTACTACCATAAGGCTTATCCGAACAGCCAGACCAAGATCGACCTGAAACCGGACGAGGGAACACCTGTTGATTACCATTTGTTGGCCTACAGTGTCTCTGGGGCCGTCCACGAGGTTAATGTGTACCGAGACTCGCAATTCAATCCCGAGCGTCGTGAGAGCAGACCCCTGCGGGCAACGGCTCTTGACGAGGAAGAGACACCGATTATCACTGATGAGGTGGCCGCATCTTGGGTGGTTGCCGACCCGGATTCGCTTTCGTTTGAGATAAAGATCCTTGTCAGCAATCCATTCCCGTGCCCAATTTCGGCACGTGTGACGCAGGAACTGCCCGACGGCCTGGAGATCGTAGAAGCGGTGGATGGGAAAGCATCCGGCCGTTCGGTTCTTTGGAACCGGGCAGTCCAACCACACACGTCGGAGGAATTGGCTCTGATGGTTGACCGTCGGGTGCTGCCCGACCAAGTGGTCTCGATTCCCGGGAGCCACGTCGAGCTTTACGACCCGGGGAGCGGGAAGACCATCGTTTTCGGGTCACCGGGCATGGTTCTTGGTCCTGTCATGCCTCTCCGGGCCCAGGTGTTCCGTCCTCTGGAGTTAGTGCCACGACACGCGTCAAACTTCCTCTGCCGGTTACAGAACCTGCTTCCGGTTGAAACAACAGGAAGCTTGGTTGCAGCGATAAAGGACGAGAGTGGTGGTGAGATCGCGTCGCGGAGCTATCCACTGACAGCAGAGGGCGGCCGGAAAATGAATCTGGTGCTTCCGATGACCGAAGACCTGGCTCCGGGCCGCTATGTCCTTAACGTGGCATTGACCTGGGGCACGATGAGGGAGGATCTGCACGAGGGGTGGTTGACTGTGCTCGCAGATGAGGACGGCGACGGAATGCCCACGAACTGGGAAGAGACGCACAACCTCAGTCCGCTTCAGGACGACGCCTCGCAGGACGCGGACGGCGACGGGCTGACTAATTACGGGGAGTGGACCGCGCAAACCGATCCGAGGGATAACCAGAGTCACACTCAGCCTCCGATAGTTGTGAGGAGCTCGTCAACGCCTAATTGGGAGGTTGGGTGGACAAGTGTTCCCGGAAGGCTCTATGAGGTGGAATGGAGCCAGGATGGACTCAACTGGCAAAAAGCCGTCGGTGGCTCGGCTGCGCAGCTTGGTGGACTCGGGCCACTGAGGTTTCTTGACGACGGCATCAGCACAGCCGGGGACAGTGACCTTGCGCCGGGGTGTGAATCCGTCCGCAAAAGGTTCTATAGGGTGGTAATCCACGTGCGGTGACGCCGACAGCCTGCGGCGCCCTTCCTGCGCACGTCAAACGGCTGCTCGCTCCTCGGCGGGAGCAGCACAGGCGATTCTTTCTGTCCAGCTGACATCTGTTTTCTTTCGCGTAAAAAGCGAGACAGAAACTGCGCCTGCACGCGGTCGCACCCGCTTAGCCGGCTTCGGTAGGCATGCCGGGCATCGTCCGAGAGGCACCTTCTTCAAGTTTCCCGCCAACAATGCTCCATGAACCGACTCGGGCCGTCGTATGCTTTTGGCAGGGAGTGGACTGCCTACCTCGAGCGGCACGGACATCTGGTGAGACAGATATCGAGGACGCCACACGTATTGGTCTCCCGCAACGGGCGAACGAAACGTTACCGTTGGATATTGTTCAGTGTCGAGGGTGAGTCGTTATTGCTCGGGGGTGCGAAACGGAGAGAGATACGCCGGCAGGTTCGCCTGGCGCGCAATGCACGCGAGCGGGCGTACATCGTGGCGAAATTCGAGGAGCCGGTTGCGAAAGTTGTCGTGATGCCTGCGACCGAGGCTCTCAAGGCGAAGCGGCTGAGTCCAGACAAAGGAGGGATTCCCTGGCGTTATTAAAGTCCGCAGTTGCGGGTGGGAGTGCCATTGGGCATGGCCGAAAAAGAGGGCAACGGGGGCAGGAAGAGGAGCG
>CAYZXL010000108.1:0-10359 GCA_964482435.1 uncultured Verrucomicrobiota bacterium | reverse complement strand
TAGCAGTCCCCGGATCAGAGGACGATACCTCTTACGAGGAGGCAGACGACTCACCTTAGCTGTGAACCGTCGCGCCGAGAGAAAGGCAACTGCCAACCACGGGGTCCCAGGGAACCGCAGCCTCTGGTTCCGCATCATTATACGACGTTAAGCACTAGGCCGACAACTCGTTAACCATTTTGTTGAAAAGAAGCGGAACCGAATGTTCTTAATTGCAGTCACCCGAAACCAAATTCAAGAAAGGTTCCACAGTGCTGAATGGAATGTTAGGCAGACCAAGATAGACTCGCTGTTAGCAACAATTGTTACTGACAGTTTTTTGTCACAGTGCTCTACGGACGCAACTGGATTCTCAATTATCGAGTCTCCCCTTATCGGTGGGCCATATGCTAGGGCTATAATTCTGTCAGAAATTGTTTTTGATGGAAAGGAAAATAAACTTTCCGTATTCAAGCCTACCGAATCGGGCAGGCCGATTTATTATCATATAAATTCAAGGGCTGAGTTTTACTGCTCCACACATATATCAATGCTTAGAAAAGCAGGAGTCATACTTGAGGAAGACACTCGTGTTTTACCGGAATTTTTTGTGTACCGATATGTTGTTCCACCCAAAACGCTATATAAAAACATCAATCAACTTTGTACTGGTAGCCGCTTGTATATCGCACTGATTAACGGACAGTGTATTGCTCAATCGGAGCGTAAATACAATCCGTTCAGTGTTAGGTCTGCAGTTTCCCCAGAATTCACTTCAATAGAAAAAAATATCAAACAGACACGCGCCAATTTATCGCACTCCATCAACCTCCTGAGTCCATGTAGGAGCAGAGTTTGCGTCTTGCTAAGCGGGGGCCTCGATTCGTCGATTTTATTTGCTATTTGTAGAGATGTCCTTGGTATAAGTAAAAGTTACTCAACCTCATACCCATTCGAAAGTCCTAGTAACGATGTAGAAAAAGAATACGCCACATCCGCCGGAGAGGCGCTCAAGTCTGATCATTATTTTTATGAGGCTGATAACAAGGAGTACCTCTATGGATTTCTGGAGTCAATATCAACTGCTGAGGAACCACTTCATCACCTCCAGTCCGTTATGTTCAATTTGTTGTTTAAAAAAGGGCTTCCTCATGATAGGGATATTGTAATATCGGGCCAGGGGGCAGATGGGGTTTTCGGCTTGGGTATGCACAATGATGTATATGCTTGGACCAATCACAAGGTATACAGGTTGCTATCTAAACAACCATGGTTTTCTGTCTTAAAGGCTGTTTCGAAAATTACAGGACGCGGGTCTGGCTTTGTCAAAACAATGGACAATATCTCAAATAGTATTGATAAACAGTTAGAAGACCCCAGCAATATAATATTTTCCTTAGGAAACTACGGAAGTGAGCGATGGGTTTGTGATTATTTCAACGTCAGGAGAAAAGATATAATTGAAAACAGATATGAGTGCATAAAGGTATTCAGACATAATTCGATATACGACGTAATATCCATGTTGGACCTTATTGGTGACATATCCATTACCCAATCGCTCTGGTCCAAGCTCGGTGAAGCTAACGGTAAGATATTATACTACGCTTTCAATGACCGGGAACTGCTGAATAATGCGTTTTCTATAAAGTGGGAGACCAAACTAAAACGACCCAAAAATATATTACGTGGTGTTGCCAGAGAGCTGCATATCCCAAAATTTATCATAGAACGTCCAAAGTCTGGATTTGGAGTGTCCCCAAGCAGGTGGGCAAATAAACGAGGCGTTTTTGATCCTCTCGTGCCTTTGGCATTAAAGTGCTTCGAGAAAAACACGATTATGAATGTTCAGTCTACGGAACCAAAGAGTGCTATGACGTTTTGGAACATATTGAATTACTCAATTTGGAAACGTCTCTGTATAGATAATGAACCTTTAGATGTTTTGTGTGAGGAACTTTCGAGAAGTATGTCAGATCGTAACTATTGAGCAAGGATAAGTATTATTCCTTTGAGCAGATAAACATCGCCCAACAAATCGTTCCACCTGACATTTTTCCGCTTCGCTCCAAAATGCAGGTCAACTCAACCGTTCATGCCCTGGGCTGATACCACGCCGGAGGTGTCTCCGCCAACCGCCAGCTTGCCGAGGAGTATCCTTCACGTTCCTGTCACGAGGAAGATAGGTTGGCCGGACAGCATCGGGGCGGCGGGATGCCAGGTTGTGCGGAGAACAATCTCCGCCCAAAACCTGGGTTGGCCGGATACGGCCATCTTGCTGAAACAGGATTATGTGTGCGCTCGATATGGGTTCGCCCCAGGACCGCCGGACACCCTCGATAAGTCCGGTCTGCGCAGGTCACTGACTGTCGCGCGGCGCGTCAGCCCAGTCTTTCGGCTTATCGGCCGGGCCGTGCCAGACCTGCCCCTTTTCGTCGAGCCGCCAGCCCGGCGCTCGGAAGGAAAGTTTCTCTTTGGGCCAGCTCTCTCGCAACTGCTGCGTCGTCTCTCCCCACGAGCGAATTCCACTGACTGCATCGAGCACCTGCACGTTCTGCGCCCCAACCGCGCACCCGTACTTGATGCACGACTCGATGGATTCTCCTCTGACGTACGCAGCCAAAAACCCCGCAATCGTTGAGTCCCCGGAACCGGTCGCGCTCGCCACGTGCTCGACATGAAACGATGGTTCAAAAAGCTCCCTGTTCGCCCAGTTGTCGAGGTGAGAGGGCTTTGCTCGCCCTATCTCCCGCAGCCTGTCTTTTCCTGCGGTCTTGATGTAAAAGCCGAGATAGCCGGATTTTTGGCTGACAATCTTCGCGCCGTAGGACAGCAGCTTTTCCGCGAGCTCCGACAGATCGCTCAACTCGAAGAAGCCCAGCACGTCCTTCGGCCCGGCCTGCCTCTTCTTCGCAAAGAACTTCTCCCTGTCGAGCATAAACATCGTCTCCTCCGCGCTCGGCAGGAAAATGTCCACGTACGGAAGAACGTTTCGGAGAATGGAATCCCAGTTCACTTTCCCCGACGGAGAGGACGGGTCCGGCAGAGACACATCCAGCGACGTCGTCACCCCCGTCTCCTTTGCTTTGCGGAATATTTCGACAAGCTCCTCACCGTCGTTCTCGTACATCCTTTTCATCAGGGGCGGATAACCGAAATGGAAAAGCCTGGCTTCCCGCACGATGTCGAGGTTCACATCCTCGGGTCCGAACGTGTCGTTTGTCCCCGGATTGTGGAGGAAAACCCGGTCAATCCCCGGCGGCGCAACAACAATCGTGTAAGAGGTCCCCTCCCCGCGCACGATGGACATCCCCCTCTCAACGCCGTACTTCTTCAGCAAGTCAAGAATTGCTTTCCCGAAGAAATCGTCTCCGACTTTCCCCATCATGGCAACGTTCAGCCCAAGCCGCCGCAGGGCAAGGCCCGTGTTCGATACGGAGCCCCCTGTCGAAGCCGCGGCGTTTCCGACATTAACGAGCTTTCCCGGGACGAGAATCTGCGCGAGGTCGCTCCCAAGCCCTTCCGGAAATTCCGGAATCACGTCCAGACATATATGTCCTGCAACGACGACATCAATTTGTTCCGCGTCGCCCATCTTCGTCTCCTTCCCAGGGCGGAAAGCAGCTTCGGTGAGACTGCGCCACAGAACACACGCAAAGCCGCCAAACGCGTCGCGTTGACTTGCACGTACCCTACGCCTATAGTAAATGAGCGACTGGCGGGAAGGCAAGAATCGAGTGCACCGAGTCAGTCTTGAACGCCATTCTGAGAACGGCCGGATTCTCCCCATGCAGAGTAGCGCCCAGAAATACGTCCTCGAGGTCGTCCACGACAGACGCCGTGGTCCTCTGGCGAGGGCAATCAAGTGTCTTCTGTGGACTTTCTCTCAGCTCTACCGCGCGGGGGCCTGGTTGAGAGCTATAGCCTACAGCGCCGGCATCTTCCGTCGTCATTCGCTCCCTATGCCGATTATAAGCGTTGGCAACATAACCGTCGGGGGGACAGGCAAAACACCATTCGTCGAGATGCTTGCGGAACAGCTTTCCCGAAAGGGACGCAAAGTAGCCGTCTTGAGCCGCGGCTACAAGAGCAGCCGCAGAATCAGAGCGCGCGCCGATGCTCTCGTCGAAAATTCCTCGGTGCGGATTGTGTCCACGGGTGAAGAAGTCCTCCTCGACTCGGCGAGCGCCGGGGACGAACCCTACCTTCTTGCTGAGAACCTTACGGGGGTCCCCGTTCTCGTCGGCAAAAACCGCTTCAATGGCGGTCGGTACGCCATCTCAACCCTCGGCGCAGACACCTTAATCCTCGACGACGGCTTTCAATACCTCCCCCTTCACCGCCATCTCGACCTCGTGCTCATTGACTCCACCGACCCTTTCGGCAACGGCCATCTTTTGCCCCGCGGGATACTTCGAGAACCGCTGAGGAGCTTGCGGAGAGCGGACTGTTTCGTCCTGACAAAGACGACCGGCGTTCCACTCCAGCCGATTAAGGACAGACTGCGCGAGGTCAACCCCGACGCGAAAATCATCGAGACGATCCACCAGCCCCTCTACCTCGAGGAAGTCGTTTCTGGTCGCCGAGTGCCCCCGGAGTCCGTCGGCGGAAAGGACGTTTGCGTCCTCAGCGCCATCGCCCGCCCGGAGAGCTTCGAGTCCGCCCTTGAGCGCCTCGGCGCCCGGGTCAAAAAGAGCATTCGCTTTCTCGACCACCACCGCTTTTCGCCGCGCGAAATCGAGGGAATCCTCGAGAGAGCACTCGCCGACAACGTCTTTGCTGTCGTTACGACCCAGAAAGACGCCGTCCGCCTGCCGGCATTGAAAAATCCCGAGCCTCCGGTATTTTTCCTCCGCGTCGCCATCAAAATAACAGGGGGAGAGGAGGAATTCGGGCGGTTGCTCTCGAGCATTTCTCAGGTCTGAACCGCTGCCCCGCGAGGCGACTTCGCCGCCGGCTCCTGCTGAACGTCCGAGGCGTGGGCGAGAGTTACAATTGTGACGATCGAAGCGCCTGCTCGCTTGAGAACACGTGCGCACTCGTTCAGCGTGGCCCCGGTCGTGATTACGTCGTCGAGAAGAATCAACTTCTTTCCGGCCATCCTCTCCGGACAACGAACCTCGAAGGCATTTTTGATGTTGTCTTCGCGTTCCTTCGGGTCGGTCCAGACCTGTGGCCGAGTGTTTCGCACCCGCCTCAAATTCTTTTTCATGATGGGAATCCCAAGCCCTTTCGACAGCGCCTTCCCCAGGTCTGCCGCCTGATTGAATCCCCTCGACCAGTGCCGCCGCCAGTGCAGAGGGACCGGCACAATCGCATCGTACCCCGACAAATCCCCCCGCTCACGAAGGTACCCGACGAGCAACTCCCCCAGGTAGAATCGCAGGTATCGCCTCTTCCCGTACTTGAATAGGTGGATCAATTCCTTGAGGGGATCCGCGTAGATGTATGCCGAATAACCGGTATCGTAGTGAACGGTTGTCGCTCGGCACTTCGCGCAGATAAGCTCCTCGACCGTCTCACCATACATTTTCCTTCCACACTTGCTGCACGCTGGCGGCTTAACCGGTCTGATTTCCCTGGAATGCTCAATGCAAAGAGGCGATTTCTGGAGGGGGTCGAGCGGTGATTCGCAAATCACACACCTGCTCGGAAAGACCAGGCCAATCAGGTTCTGGAACGCGCCCTTCGTCAATCCCATAAGCCCCCCTTCCGGACGCCCACCGTCGGGGATTTTTCCAGCCGTCTCGGCGCTAACCGCGTTTCGGCTAATCCGGCCCGGCAGCGCCCCTTTTCGCTGAAGGTCCCTGCCCGCCCTTCGATTTGAACCTTTGCCCGGCGACGGCGACGACAATGGTCAGAACGAAGACGATAATCCACGTCGGCAGGGCATCCACGCCTTTGAGAAAAGAGGGATATGCGTCGGGCGAGCCGAAAAGCAGGTCAGACTGCCTGCCACCCTGCGCCAGGAACAGGCCGCCTTCCTTGCTGCCGTTCAGCTGGGTGAAGAAAACCATGCTGGCGTGAATCCCGATCGGAAGAAAAAGTGCCGACGTGCGCAAGTAGGCCACCGTCAGGAGAATTGCTATCAGCAAAAGCCCAATGGCAAAAGGCAAAATCTCGTGGAAATTCCCGAACCTGTCGAAGGCGTGCCAGAGAACCTTGAACCCGCCCAGAGGGTCCGAGCCTGACACCGTCGGCAACTTGCGCGGATACATGAAGTGCACAAGAGAGAAAAATGCCCCCGCAATAATCGTCGCCAGACCTGTCCCTAAATCCGCCCGCAATCCCTGGAAAACAATCCCACGGAAGAATATCTCTTCAAAAACCGCCACCGCGACCCCTATCCCAAGCGCCGTCCCGAAAGCCTCCCAGAAAACTGACGTCCCGAAGTGGGGATTCGTGAAATGCGCCCCGCCTAAAATCCTCATCGCCCCCGCAATCACCAGAAGGCCAACAAGCCCAAGCAAAAACCCTCCAATGAACGGCCTGCCGGGAGGATTTTGCCTGGGATTGATGGACGCCTTCACCTGAGACTTCAGATACTTCCGGAAAGCTATGAAGAGCAGAAGCGCAAAAATCTCCGCCGCCCGATACACCACTCGGTGCATCGCAACATCCTTCCCGCGTATCGCATACACGGTTATCCTCAGGAGCGGAGCCAGCGCCGCAGCCAGCACACCCGCGCAAATCAGAACAAACGGGATCAAAACGTACGACTTCTCCAGCAATCGCCCTTTTCTCTCAGCCATAATTCTCCCGACGTAGAAGTGCCCGTGTGAAAGCCGCCGTCCGTCGTTGCTCTCGGAAACCAGCCTCCTTGCCTCGACGAGGCAATCCAGCAACTCTGGACGACAACCGCACCGATTGCCCGCCCTTCCCTCTCCGGTGGGGACTCTTTAATACTACACCATTTTCGCCGCGAACATCAACCCTCAAAAGCCACCAGGCGTGGCTGTGCAGTCGTGGCAGATCAGGCTGGTCCGCCCGAGGCTCGTCGCCGGGGCTCCTCTCGAGTCTGGGGCCGGGCTTCAGCCGGCCCAGCGCGCTTAGCCACCTGCTTTAGCTGGTGGTTATGGCACTGGCCGCAACCATCCTGCGAGCTGGCTTAAGTCCCGCCGAGGCGGGGCTTCTCGAACAACGGATTCGTCCGCCTCGTGGAACGCAAATGCAGCCGCACCTGAGCCGCTCCCTTCAGGCGCTTTCGTGGACGGACGGCTGTTCCCGAACACAAGGCCGCGCAATCTCGCTGGCGACCTTCGAGCACGAGTCCGGCACCTTTTCCAGTTCTGACTTGACACCCCCTACCAGAGCCTTATAGCCTCTCCGGGAGAGGCCGGAGCAGGCAGCGATTCCGATTTTTCGCCGTCAACGAAAACGGCATCTTCCAGGCCCCGGACTTCTCCGGCCTCTTCCGTCGGCATCCCGGGCAATTGAAAGGGAAAAAGTGACCAAAGCGATCCTCGCAATGAACATGTGCTTTCTGCGGAAGCGCTGGGCCGAGCCGGAGGAATGGGCACAAATCCTCGACGAGCAGCTCGGACTCAAATACGCCGAATTTACCTCCGACCTCCTCGACCCATTCTTTGTTCCCGAGCCTTCCCGGTCTGCGGTTGCCGAGAGAACAAGAAGGGCGTTCGAGGCGCGCGACATAACAATCATTGACTACTACACGGGCGTTATCACCCATTGCCTTAACCTTCTCTCTCACCCCGACTCTGCCGTCAGGTCTCGTGGGATGGAATGGTGTCGGGAAGCCATCATTCTCGCGGAAAAGATTGGTGCCAGCGCCGTCGGAGGGCATTTCGACACCATCGTCCATCCCGAATGCCCCGACCCGAAACGCCGTGCAGGAAGAATCGCCGAAGTCATTCGCTCATTCCAGTTGCTCTCGCGCGACGCGAAGGAGCATAGGCTGAAGTTCCTCCTATGGGAACAGATGTACACCCCCAGCGAAGCTCCCTACACAATCGCCGAAGCCGCCGACGTCTTCCACCGGGTCAACAAAGACGCGGCCGTCCCTGTCTATCTCACAATAGACGTCGGCCACACGTGCAGCCAGAGCTACCCCCATTCTAAAAATGACCTCGACCCCTATCTCTGGCTCGAAAAATTCGCCCACGTCTCGCCGGTCATTCACCTCCAGCAAACCGACGGGCTGGGAAGCCACCACTGGCCCTTCACCGACCAATGCAACAAGGTTGGAATCATCCATCCCGAAAAAGTCCTTGAGGCGATAGAAAAATCCGGCTCCAAAATGAACTACCTCGTCTTTGAAATCTTCCACTCCCTCGGCCAGAACGAGCAAACCGTCCTCGATGACCTCAAGCGCTCTATTGACTACTGGCGCAAATGGGTCCCCGCCTGACGCTGGCACGGGCCCCACCCCCGCATTACAACCATTCCCGTGAGCGAAAAAAATCGCAAAAAGGCCTTGACAACCCGGCGCCCGTATGGTTTATTTTCTGCGCAGCTTCGATATTGTTGGTCTATTGAAGAGAGGGAACACAAGAAGCATTCCAGTAATTTCGGGAAATCCACAAGGGGGTGTCAGCCAATTGGCCAGGGGAACCCGCAGAGCAGTTTCCATTCTCGCCTCTCTCGCCGCCGTCGCAGTCGCAATCATCGCCATCCATCTCAGCCGGACAGCGAGGGGGGCGGGGGCTGGATAAGCGTCCCGGATAACCCTTGAATAATTATCGGAGGTGAATTGCAATGCGAGGATGTATGTCACCATGCTTGCTTGTGTTGGCGGCCTATCTCGCCGCCGGAACTGGTCAGGAGGCGGTCCAGCCTGCACAGGACCCTATCGAATCCCTTCAATCAGCCGATCCGGTCCAGAGATTTTCAGCGAGGAGCAGGATAGTTCAAGAAAGAAGATCTCTGGTGCACAGCCTCGTGAAGATAGCCCGGGGCGGTGCCGATGAGACGCCAAGCAAACGGGCCCAACTCCTGAGACTGACCAGTCCTAAGTGCTTGGCGATAGAGTTGCTCGGAGAGCTGCGCGCGGAGGAAGCCGTCCCCTCTCTGGCGCAAGATCTCACCTATCGAGTTGACACGAGCATTGCTGGCACCTTTGGGGGCCGCGGTCTGGGCGCGCGGTATCCGGCAGCAGGGAGTTTAGCAAAGATAGGAAATCCAGCCGTGCCAAAGCTGCTGGGGTTTCTTGGGAAGAGCACCGACCGAATCGAGCGTCACGTTTGCGTCTGGACTCTCATAGCTATAGATGGGCGCGATGTCGCCAGGTTTCGCGTCGTGAAGGCGATCGAGAGGTGCAGATTGTCCAGGACGAAGGCCAACCTCGAGGCGGCCCTTGAGTACTTCGATAAGGAGGATCTTGACTTCCCGCCGCCCGAAGAACCAGAAAAGACCGGGGATAACTGAACCGAACGAAACGCCTGGTTTCTCGCAGGGCCCTTCTCGAAGAACTTGAACGACCCGGACTCATCCTATTGATACCCGGTCGGGAACCGGCGTGGGGCGTTACGCCTCTTCGGGATGTTCAACTGTACAACCAAGAACAAAGATTTGAGGAGGGTCGGCCAATGTTGTTTAGGGATATTCTAATCTGTCTTCAGACACTCGGATGCTTTTTCTTCTGCGCGAGCATTGCCAGCGGCTCGGCACTTGGGAGTGCACGCGACATGCCCGAAAAAACGAGCGAGGCGGTGAAGATGGAGTTCGAGCAGGCGGTCAAACGCATCGAATCTCTGGCAGCGGCAAAAGATCTGGACGCTTTAACTGCGGCGGTGGATGAAATCGAGAGGAAGTGGAGGCACCGGAGTCCAGAATTGTACTCGGCACTGATGCTAAAAGCTTCCGACGAGTTCGGGTCCCGTGATTTCGGCGATGCCAGGCAGTATGATCTTCAACAGAAATACGCCGGTTTGGGTCTAAAGAACGCAGGGCACATTCCTTTAGAGACCGAGCTGCGGCTAATCCTTCGTTTGGAGCGGGATAGAGAATACTCGAAAGGCGTGCTGAAGGGCGGGGAGTGGGCCATGCGGAGAACTCAGAAGGCAGAAATGTGGCTCCGTGCATGGCATCGCCTGGAGAGCCAGATTGATACAGACTGGGACCCCGGGGACAAACCCTTACTGAATGTTGCGATGCCCCTGGCGGCCGGTCTGCCAGCCGGGGTGGCACCCGAGGCCATAAAGGATCCCGAACTGCGGGCACAGTACGAAGAGGCGATCAGGAAAAACAACGAAAAAGCCGAGCGATATCGGAAGCAGTACGGCTTACGCCAGATGAGGACGCTGTTCTCGAAAGCGGCTGAGAAGTATATCATCACAGCGTACTCCCGGCCACCCTTCAACCTTGAGGACAGCTCTGGGGAACAAGGGGGCGGTGAGAGGCAGGGCAGAGGGATGTGGGAGG
>CAYZXL010000107.1:0-10507 GCA_964482435.1 uncultured Verrucomicrobiota bacterium | reverse complement strand
AAGACAGCCCCCCGCCGCCCATTGCCCCAGAGTTCCCGACAATGAGATTTCCCTCCCTGACCCCGTCGCACTTGTACACTCCCCCTCCCTGGGCGCTCGCGTAGTTCCCGTAGATCATGTTGTTCCGGATGACCCCGTCGCAGAAGGCAATCCCGCCACCGTTCTGTGCAGAGTTTCCGACAACGACGTTGTTTTGGATGAAGGCATGAGAGTGTTGAGCCGCCGTCCCACCGCAGACGCCACCGCCGTCGGCGCCTTTGCCACTCCGAATGGTGAAGCCAGAAAGCACACACGTGTCGTTCTCGCTTCCAGCGAAGGTCACCGCCGCGACAAGGTTATTGCCATCAATAATTGTGGTCTTAACGACGGTCCAATCAGTGGGGTCTGTGCTCCGAAGGGTTATGTTCTTGCCACCGAGAGAGATATTCTCGGTGTAGGTCCCTTGCTCGGCAAGCACTTCGTCGCCATCCGATGCGGCGGTTATGCCTTCCTGGATGGTTTTGAAAGCGGTTGCCCAAGACATGCCGTCGCCGGATGAGGAGACGGAATCATCTACATACCAGGGCGCCGCCCCGGCTGCGCTCAGAACGGAAAGAAATGCAAAAGGCAGAAGTCTGAAAACGCTCTTCATCTGACGCACTCCTTATGGTAGGGCACTCCTTGGTGACACGTTTTCATCAGGACACGGAAATGATTTTCAAGACAGTGATACCTTACGCGGAAGGCTGATTGGAAGTCGAGAGAAAACGGGGGGGGAAGGGCGCGAGCAGATCAGCGGCGGACGACGCAACCAGGGCAAAAGCCGACAGCAATCATAAGAAATGTGCCGAAGCCCGAGATGCTGCGAGTGAGCACGATAAACCTCGTGAGACATCTACAGGAGGCGGTCCGTGTGACTGCAACGAGCGAAGGGCAAGAAACGCTCCTAAGCATGTCTATAGAAGAAAATCGCGCGCTTTCGCCAGAGTACTCGACCCACCTGGAGTTTCTGGTGAAGGCGCACGACCTCAAGCAGGACGAGGAAGGGGTGCCGTCCAAAGAAGCGACGCCAGCCGAAACAGGGTTTTTTGGATCCTCGTCGAGTGCTATGGCGTTTCTCTCGGTTCCGGGACTGTAGATAGGTTATCGTGAAAAGCCAAGTGCCATGGGTTTCTGACTTGTGCTTGCAAAGCCACACGCCTTCAGAAACTCCATTCATGTCTGGGTTTTTTGAGCTCAGTCGGTGCACCATCATCATGGCGCGCTTCGGGCTTTGCTCCGCTACACGCCGCGGTTTCCTAACGCCGTTCACATAGCTCCAGTTGTTGAGCGGAGCGTTTTCTCGAATATTCGGATTGACATTCCGCATTTTTAAGGCAAAATAGGGGTATGATTAACCGTCCTGATTATATCGAACAGATTTCTGCGGCTCTTCGCCGCTCTCCCATCCTTGCCATCCTCGGTCCGCGACAATGCGGAAAGACGACTTTGGCCCGAATGTTCGGCAGCGACAAGAGGGCGGAGTATTTTGACCTTGAATCGCAGCCCGACTTACAGCGGTTACAGAATCCTGAATTGGTCCTCGGTTCCCTGGATGGTATCGTTATCCTGGACGAAATCCAAAGGATGCCTGCCTTGTTCAGCACCTTGCGTGTTCTTGTGGATCGTCCTGAGAATCGAGCACGTTTTCTCATTTTGGGAAGTGCCTCGCCCGGTCTGGTAAGAAACGTCTCTGAAACACTTGCCGGGCGCGTCGAATTTATCGAGTTGTCTGGTTTTGACATCCGTGAAACCGGTGCGGATTCATGGCAGACGCTCTGGCTTCGCGGCGGGTTTCCCCGGTCCTTTCTTTCCGATTCGGATGCTGACAGCCTCGCCTGGCGAGAAGGTTTTATTCGCACCTTTCTTGAACGAGACATTCCCCAGCTGGGCATTTCCGTACCGTCAGCCGCGATGCGCCGGTTCTGGACCATGCTGGCCCATTATCACGGACAGCTCTGGAACGCCTCTGAGCTCGCCCGGTCCATGGCCTTAACAGACAAAACCATGCGTTCGTACCTCGATATTCTGTCCGGAACGTTCATGGTGCGGCAGCTTCAGCCGTGGTACGAGAACATCGGCAAGCGTCAGGTCAGGTCGCCGAAGATATACTTGATGGATTCAGGGATCCTTCACGCGTTGCTCGACATTGTTGACAACCGGAGCCTGTACGGGCATCCGCGAGTCGGCGCCTCCTGGGAGGGGTTCGCTCTGCACCAGTTCATGCGGATTGTGGGACCTTCGCAGGCGAATTTCTGGTCCACGTATAGCGGGGCGGAACTCGACCTTCTTTTTCTCCATCGCGGGAATCGCTATGGAGCCGAATTCAAGTTCAGCGAAGCGCCGAGGATTACCAAGTCCATGCGAATCGCCGTGAAGGATCTCGCTCTTCGACACCTCTGGATCGTTTATCCCGGTCAACACAGCTACCCCGTTGACGAACAGATCTCCGCCTGGCCGCTTCAGCAGCTTCCTGAGCTCACGGTGCAGCTCACCTGACGAATAGCCTTTCATCTTGCCGTTCGATGTCCGGCAGCTACTGGCTTTTGTCGTCATAGGCCTCCATCGACCCGCTCCGGCGGAAAACAGATGAACCAGGCCCCGCGGGGTGTAGTCCGGTTCGAGTTCGATTCCATGCCAGCGGGGCTTTCGGAGCGACGTAAAGGTCAATGAAGCCGTCGTCGTTGGTTTTGAGCTTCTGGGGGTTCGCGTTGATCTTAGCTACAGGTTGACGTGCTTCGAACAGAGCGAGGGTTTCCATGTGATGAACACCCACCTATGCACTCTGATGGCGTTCTCCTCTCCCCTCAATGACGGTGCCCTTCCCAGAATCCACTTGCGGCCTTTCTTCCTTCTTCCCCAGCCTGCAACACGTTTCAGTGCTTTGTGGCGGAGTCGTCGAGTACTCTGGCGAAAGCGCGCGATTTTCTTCTGTAGACATGTAGAGTACAGTTCCCGCGTTCAGCTCCGTGCCATGTTCTTTCTCCCTCCGACGACGAAAAAGGCGTTTGGGGAGAGAGAATGAACCCTTGAGGAGATCTTTTGCAGCATGAGGTCTTTTCACGGAAACGTCGTTGGGGGGATTTCACACCGGGCTGGGCTCTGCCCTTCCTCGTCGGCCTCGATCATTCCAGGGACAGCCCCTCACGGTAGATCCGTTCAATTGCTGCCTTGTCCAGTGCCCTGGCGTAAAAAGCGAAGTCGTCCATGGATCCGAAGAAGAACTCGTTCCCGCCGTAGTGTGGGTTGGCTCCGAGAGCGAAGTCTTCAGCAGCGGTGTCAAGATTTGCTGGACAGGGGGTATTGTCAACCTCTTCTCCATCTACATAAAATCGAAGCGACGCATCCGCCTTCACTGCCGCGACGTGCATCCATTCTCCGAGCTTGAAACGCGCCCCTTCTGTACCAGCGCCTCCACTCCCCTCGATGCGGAGGAAGAGCCGCTCGCCCTCGATGGCAACCCGTAAGGGGTCATCACCAGCCTGACACCATGCGCTAAAAACCTGGGAGAGGCTCGCGGCAGGCGGTTTTTCTGGACGGACCCAGGCCACGAAAGTGTATTCCTGCACCGGGAACTCCGGAACCCGACAGCGCAACATTCCGTTGCCGCGGAATCATAGCGCCCCGTTCTCACGGCCGTGCCGATCCTCAGTGGGAGTAACGTCTCTCGCTTCCTTCAGGTACCCATAGACTGGCGACCCATTCCCATTCAAGTACGACCCAGCGACCAATCCGTCTTCCCGCATTTCCAGGAGAGAGGGGTGTTCCAAGTACGGATTCGGAATCGCTTTGTCCACGATAAAAGAGTGAGGGCCGGCCACATTGGCTGTGGTCCCCTGATTGTTGCGAGCGATGACCTGCCAATAAAATGTTCCTTCTGTTTCGAGACCCTCCCGCACCACGTGAGACGGCCGGTCCGTGTCTGAAGACGTGATGATTGGGTCTCTCATCGTCCCGTCGGTGGCGACGGAAAAGCGATACGTTCTGCCGTCAGCTCTTCTCGGTCCCGTCCATGTGAATTTGTTGGGGCCGGCCGGAATGCGCTGTTCGTTCCGCGGTTCCCTGAGACGAAAGGGGGGAGGCGGGGCATTGACCACAGGTATCCAGGAGAGATACTCCGTGCCGTAAACTCCCGCGGACGCAAAATCACAGAGGTTCATTTCCCGCCCATCCAATGACCTGAGTCGAAGGAGAACAATCGGAGGAAATCGTCCGGCCGGAGCTTTTCTCACCTGGAAAGAAAGGTCTTGATAGTTCAAAGTCCCGACGTCATTGCTGTCGAAAGCATTATACTTCTGGTCGTAAGCAAGGAGCAGCGGACCGCGGTACAAGGAAACCGTCCTGTCCATTTCTTCGTCCCCGATCCACGTGTGGAGGGACAGATCCAGGTCGAGCTGAACCTTGTCGTCGGATTTCCATTTGCGTCTCACGGCGAAGTACGCCCCTGCCTTGAGACCGTCCAGGGCGGTGCCATTGACTCTGACGGTCGCCGCTTTGGACCAGCCAGGAATTCGCAGGTGGACAGAGAACTCAGCGGGTTGTTCAGGAGAGATTGCGATGGAGATACCCCCATCTTCTGGATACTCCGTTTCCTGTATCAGCCGCACCCTTTGTCCTCGCGAGAGAGTGACCTCGGCCCGCATCGGGCCATAATAGTTGATGATGAGGTCGCCTGCCGCGTTTGTCAGAAGGGCCCATTCGCTGAGCATGCCCAAGCCTCGTGGACCGTTCACCGAGCAGCAGTTGAGCTCGGGAGTCCCCGGCCGGGACTGAAAGACGATACTGTGAGCCGAAGCCGTCCGTTTCCCATTCATGGGTGTATCGTACGTGCACCAGCGCCCGGAAGGGTGCTGGTAACCCAAGATCGCGTTCCAAAAGCCTCGCTCGAGTTCGTCGGCAATTCTGGAGTCGCCTGTCAAGTACAGCATGTCCGTGGTCATACACGTCCAGGCGACCTGACAACACGTTTCAATGGAGCCAGACCTGTAAGGACTTCCAACGGCACCCTCCCCCGTAGAGAAGGCGCCGGTGTTATGCATATCGTTCAAGGCAATGCTGTGCCACAGGTTCGTAAAGGCTGTCCTGTAGTCCGCGTCTCCGGTGATTCGGTAGAGCTCGACCAGACCTTGAATCGCGTGGAGGCTTTCCCATCTGGGTCTCGGCGTTTTGTAGAAGGGAACGTTCGCCAACCCTTGCCGGAAGTAGTCTCCGGCGGGGGGCGTTTCCCAGTCCTTCTCGATGATGCGCATCATCCGGAGGTAGCACTGATCGCCCGTGTGACGGTAAAGCCGTCCCAGAGCGTGAACGACAGAGAGGTTCATCTCGTCGGAGCCTGCCTGAATGGGCCGTCTCTCGGTATCCAGGTAAATCTTGCAGATCAGGTCGGCGGCACGTACGGCACAGTCCAAGGCAGTTTTGTCACCTGTATCCTCGTACCACATCATCAGCCCCAGCATGCAGTGATAGTGCCCCCAAAGGTCCCAGTGGCCGAGCAAGCGTTCCTCGTTCCGAAATGGACCCAGGTAACCATCATTAGCCTGCGTTGAGATGAATTCTCCAATCAAATCGCGCAGAAACCTATCGAATGCCGGGGCATCAACCATTCGTCTTGCCTGGACGGCTGAGATCAAGTACTTGCCAATGAACTCGCCGGCCCACGGGACAAGGTCCGGAACTGGCATCCGGTCGCGTAAGCGAAACATCTCAATCATCCCGGGATTTGCAGCAGGCACCGGCAGCAGCCAGTTGTCGAGGTTGGCTTCAATCCTGTCTGCCACCGGTCCTTCAAACGAATACCTCGGGGCGGTCGGAGTCTGGAAAGCAACGGTTCCTATGTCGGCCGCCTCTGTACAGCCGGGTGCAATCGTCACCAGTCCAGTCAGGAGAGCCACCCGTGTCGGCCACAACGACAAGCGATAACGCCCTGCTTTCTCACTCGTGTTTAAGTCGGCGTGACTGTTCATCAGACGTGTTCACCTCCGGTGTCTGATCCATGTTCAGGAATCCCCTTGAGAGATCCCGGAAGGCCGAGATTGCCCATCGAGGAATCCTGGCTTCTCTTGCTGGCAGTTCTGAGAGGGTGGTTTGCGTGATTCGTCTTGCGGTTACGCTGCCACCCGATCGCGCGTTTCCGGCGAATTCTATCACACCAAACAGGTCCGAAGGGGACCGAAAGGGCCCCCGGCCGATTCGAGGGTGGGATGTCTCCGGACGGCCCCTCTCATGGGCGCCTAATATCGGGGTTCTTGCCCTTCCACAGAATGTCCGCTGGCTTGGTCGAGGATCCGGCGAGGTGTGATTCGTCCTCCTTCTTCCCTTTTCATGGGGAGTTCGATAGACTCGGGCAGCCTGTTTTGAGACTCGACTCAACGTAATTTTCCCGCACGGCAGGCGATCGAAGGATTTCCGAAAAAGTGGCAGCTTGGGGTTGCTGGTTTCGGCGTCAAACGAGCGCTGACGAGGAAGAGGAAACCATGAAGAATAAGGTGGGAGTTACAATCTCGGTTGCGCTCGCAGTGTCGTTTCCGGTCTGCTTGGTCCGGACAGCAGATGGTCAAGCAGAATTGCCCATCTCTTTGACCATTATCTTCCCCGAAGGCGCCGCTGGTCCCGCTCCAGTCACCGTGGGTGTGCCATTGCCAGCTCAAGCTCCCTCGTCAGACAGGCTCACCGTGCTGAACGCTTCGGGTCCCATTCCGACGCAGATCCGGGAGGTAGTGGCACTCGGAGAGAGAGGACAAATGACCTGGCTTCTTGTGGACTTCCAGGCGAAGCCGGGAATCGCTTACTTCCTCGGTGAAGGCGCCGCCCCATTGCCGTCACCGCGGGTAGCAGTCACTGCGTTGCCGGGCGGGGGCGTTGCCGTGGACACAGGAGCCGGACATTGGGAAATTCCCGCCATGAGCGACCTCCTGGGAAGCGTGACAAGCGGCGACGGCGAGACCCTATTGACGGGAGGGAGTTTGAGCGTGGACAGCGTGGTTGCCGACGTGGAGGTTGTGGACGAAGGCCCTTTGAGGGCCATGATTCGAGTGCGCGCTGAGGAGGCCGTCTCTGGTCTCGACCTCGTTGGTCGACTTCACTTCTACGCTGGTCTTCCCTATGCGAGGGTTCGCATTACACTGACCAACCATAGGGCGGCTCTCACCTGGGCCGAGGCGCCCGATGCGGACAACGGCGAATGCAGTTATCCAGACCCAGGCCAACCTGTCTGCAACGGCCTTTTGAGTCCGAACCGCATCGAAGTTGAGGACATCACATGGGCATTGAGCCTCGCTGACCCGCCTTCTGGACCTGCCGAGCTGCTTTATCAAGACTCCAGTGGAACTGACCGCTGGGATTACTATGCTGACCTGCGAGCGACGCTCGGCTCGCACCGGGTCTCGCGCATGCAGGGCGGCGCCACGTTTCGCGGCTTCCGATACACGCGAGGCGAGGAGCTCATCGACCAAGGTGACGTCGCTGACGGCACAATCACCGCAGGTGGCGTTCGGCTTGATGTGCCGTGGTTCCGTGAGCTCTTCCCGAAGGCTCTGAGGATACGAAATGGCAACCTCGAGTTCGGGATCTTCCCCGAGGAATTCTCCACGGTGCATCGCCTGCGAGCGGGCGAACAGAAGACCCACGATGTCTGGATCAGCCTCGATCCGGCCGTCCGGCCGCCGTATCCGATATACGCGGCCCCGAGCCTTGACTGGTTGCGAGCCACCCATGCGCTGGGCTTTGTAGGGCCACGCGTGGAAGGGAGATTTGACGAGTACGAGGACTATCTTGACGCTCAACTCGACGATACGCAGCATACCCAGGACGACTGCAACAACGACCTGAGCGAATGTGCCACGAGCATCCTCGATGCCCGCAGACGGTGGGATTACTTTGGGTGGACGGACTTCGGCGATGTGCCGACGGATTTCGAGAATTCCCGCAGCCCCTACAACCTGAAATACGACATGAACCTCGGGTTCTTGTACCAGGCCCTCCGGACCGGAGATCCCGACTGGTGGAGATTGGCGCATGCGGCCAACGTCCATTTTGCAGATATAGACATTTTCCATTCGCGGAAGCGAGGATACGACGTGGATCGTTCTTGGTGGGAAGGCGGCTCCTGGGGGCACAGCTACCACAACGAAGCGGGATTGACCAATCCTCACCGTAACTGCTGTAATCCGTCACCCGACACGTACTGGGGAGTGTCCGGCATGGCGGCATGGGCGTTGCTGACGGGAGACGATGTTGTACGAGAGGCTGCTATTGAATTCGCCGACAACACCCTGTGGCGAGCCCGCAACACGAACGATACGGAATGCGCCCGCAGCGCCTGGGGCGGCGGCAATGGCGAGGGTTACATGGTGTTTGAGGAGGAGCGCCCCATCCCCCGGGCTGTGGCCAACGCCCAGCGCATCTTCGTGTGGGCATGGCGTTTGACCGGCGACCTGGCTTATCTGGACGGGGCCGCAGGCGCCGCACGCTGGTATCTGTGTGAGAGGGACCGTTTCACCGGCGCCAGTTGGCCGGACGCACTTCTTGTCCGGAGCATGGCCGAGTATATCATTGTGGCGCGGGATGGAGGAATTCCTGTTGACTCCGCAGCGGAGCCAGGCTTGACAAGTCTTCTGCAGGCCATGTCGGACCCGAACAATCTCACCCGCGAGGACGATCGCGCGTGGTTCAGCAGCTATACGGGTGACGAGATCAACGCATGGATGTTGCTCGCCGCGGATGCCTTTGCCTATGGTTATGGAGTCACGGGCGACCGAAACTGGCTGGACGAGTACGCGCTCCCATGCTTCAACACCGGCAGCCGGGATCCCTACTACGAGGGGGATACGAGCCAGTACCACTCAATGAAAGAAATCGCGAACGTCGTGCCCAGCGGAATGGTTTTCATTCATTTTGCCGATGCAATCGCTTCCCAATTCCGTGTTACCCAGGTCAAGCCAAGCGGCGTGGGCAACATCACTCTTGCCTGGAACAGCCTTCCGGGTAAGACATATTCAGTGTATCGCTCCAGTGACATGCTCTCATGGGAGATCGCGGAGGGCAGCATTCCCTCGACTGGCGACGGTGTGACCACGTGGGTTGATCCTTCAGCGCCTCTTCTATCTCCCGGTGTTCCGAAGAGATTTTACCGGATAGGAGAAAACGATTAGCCAATGTCAGGAGGGTTGAGGTGCCCTCGGACTCCGCACTGTCCGCCAACGGGCCCCTCGCCGGAAGTCACCCCGATTAAGCGAGTTCCATTGCGATCCGGGGAATGCACGTTGCCGAGCAAAAGAGAGAGACAGGCTTTTCAGGTAGTCTGAAACGCGTGTCCCGACCTTTCGAATAAGTCGTCGAGCATAATTGCGAAAGCGCGAGAAAGGCTTCTGTGCACATCCGCGATCGCGTTTTCAGCGTTGGGGAAGGGACTGGCAAGTGGCTGGTGTCCATTCGGGGGGAGGCTGGCAACCTTTTCGGTCATGAGATGTTGTTTTACTCGACAGTCCAGCATCTACTTGCGAGACGCGTTTGAAGAAGGAAAGCCCGAACCGGAAGAATCCAGGTCCGGGCTCTTTCGCCGTGTAGATTACCTCCGGCAAACGCATCGCGAGCGGCCGCGTTCTGCCATCTACTATCTCGTTGGCGGCCGTAGCCACCTGGTCAGCCCGTGATTTGCTTCCGCCCTTTTGCCGCCGTTTTTTCTTGACTTGCGATTAGCGTTTCACGTGGCGTACTATCTTCCTGAACACCGTTTCCCTATCCTCGTGAAGACGCATCACTAAGGGACGTCTTAGCATAAGGAGTACCTCAGATGAAGAGCATTATCAGACTCTTCCCCATGTCCTTTTGTTTCATTCTCAGCGCAGCCGCGGCGGCGACTTGGTATGTGGACGATTCGGTCGGTTCATCTGGCGACGGCATGTCTTGGGCAACTGCCTTTGAAACCATCCAGGAAGGCATAACCGCCGCCTCGGATGGCGACGAAGTCCTCGTCGAGCAAGGGACTTACACCGAAAACATCGCCTTCGGTGGTAAAAACATAACCCTTCGGAGCACCGACCCGACTGATTGGGGCGTCGTTAAGAACACGGTCATTGATGGCAATAACCTCGGCGCCACAGTGACCTTCGCTGGCACCGAGAACGACACCTGTGCACTCTCCGGCTTTACCATTCGGAATGGCAAAGGCGCCGACGGCGGAGGCGTCTGTGGTGGCACAGCGGCTCAACACTCTCATGCCGTCATCGAGAACAACGTCATTGCCGGAAACTCCGCACAGAACGGTGGGGGGCTTGGTTACTGCGATGGGGTGATCCGGAACAACTTCATTTACGGGAACTCGGCCGCCTCGGAGGGGGGCGGGGTGTACAAGTGCGACGGGGTCATCGAGGGAAACCTGATTGTCGGCAACTCTGCCGTGAACGGCGGGGGCTGGCCGATTGTGATGGGGTGATTCGCAACGACACGATATGCCAAAACTCCTCCGCCCAGTATGGTGGAGGGGTGGGGG
>CAYZXL010000106.1:0-10512 GCA_964482435.1 uncultured Verrucomicrobiota bacterium | reverse complement strand
GTTCACCTACGAGAACCACCATGCACACAATAACGATCAGTGTTTTCATCTTCTTTTCGTTGTCGGAGGATTTCTTCTATTTTACGCTACGCCACATGTTCCAAGCAATTGCACTCCGCATTCACAACGACAGCGCAGTACGCCGTTCGTCCACATGAACCTGCACACGCTTTGCTGTCGTCGAAAGACGGAACTTAGCGGCACGACTGTGTCCGAAGCACGAATTAGGAGGTCCAGACCGAAACGGCTATTCCTCTGCCTCGATCCTGTAATACGCTCGTCCCAAATTGCCGAGCACTTCCACATGGGTATTCAGAGGGGGGTGGCTGGAATCCCGCTCCTCGCGCACACGAAGCTGGTTTCCGCAAGGTCTGTGGCAAAGCCGACGGTGTAGTGCACACCCGCCCCACGGGACCGCTTGATGACAAAATCTGAGCCGTTCTCAACTGTCACGCCCGTGATGGCCAGGAGCGAAAAAGCGTCGGTCCGATCGGTTCCACCGATCCTCTCTTGCCAATCGAGAAAGCCGTCGCCATCGCTGTCAAAGGAATCTGTTATCGCGCTCAGGTCACTGAAACACTGAAGCTCCCAACGGTCGGGGATGGTATCACTGTCTCTGTCAGGATCGTATTCCAAGGCGCCCATATCCAACTGTCCATCGTTGAATCTCCGTCGCCCCCAGCGGAGGCACAGCAGTCCACGAACCACGTCCTCGTGGCGCCTGCCGCCTACGACATTGGCGCGCAAACAACGACCGGAGTTACGTATATCCATTTCGCGCTCATACCTGTTCCCTCACCTGCCATTCCCCAACAACTTCATTTCAATCCGGTAGAAATTCCGTCTTTCGAGCGCCGCCGTGCCTGTCCAGGAACTCAACGTCCCATCGGAAACGACCGTTGCCTCCTGATTCCACTGGCCCGAGAGCAGGTTCTCGGCTGACCAGATGACATAGGTCGCTCCGGGCCGACTGTTCCAGACAACCTCAATCCCGCCGCCAGCCACTATTCCGATTTTCACGATCCCGAATGGGAACGAACCATATTCGTATGCCCCCATGTCCACTGTTTGAGACGATTTTCCGTAGAAGATTCGGGGATTCCCGTCCAGGTCAACCGCGTCCCACATCCAATCGTCGTTCTCTCCCGCATCAATGCACGGCGAATCCCCCGAGAGCTGATACGTGCCGGCCGCGAAGCGCGGATTCTGGAAAGTGTTCTTTGTGCCCCCTGCCCACCCGAGAATGCAAGAATAGCGCGGCGCAGAGCACGAAGAAAGCTGCGCTTCATAAAGAGCAGTATTCGCCCAGATAATGCAGTTGCGGATAGTACCCTCGCACCGCGACAACCCTCCCCCGCGCGACCCTCCACATCCTCCAAAGACAGCCGAATTGTCGGCAACCGTGTTGTTCCGGATGTCCCCGTCGCACTCATACAGCCCTCCTCCCTCGTACTTAGCCGAGTTCCATGCGATGACATTGTTCTCGATCTCGCCACTACAATAAGCCAATCCTCCTCCAGAAATCTCCGTTAGGTTCCAAGTGATGACATTCTTGCGAATCCGCCCATCGCAATATGCCAATCCTCCGCCGCCCGGCCGGCCCCAGCTCTGCGCGGGAGCCACGTTGCCCACTATGATGCTATTCTGAATCGTGGCGCGCGTCCGTTCCAGCCAGGCGTACGTCACATCGTCCCACACGGCCCCCAGTACCCCGCCTCCCGCGCTCGAGTTCCCGTTCCGAATGGTAAACCCAGCCAGCACGCACCCTTCAGTCTCACCCCCGTCAAACGCCACCACGGGCCCCATCCCATTCCCGTCAATAACCGTCCGGGCCGTTACCCCGGCGTCTCCCGGGTCGGTGCTCTGCAAAACGACGTCCCTCCCGTGAAACTTGACGTTCTCTACGTAAGTGCCTTCTGCAACCGTAACAACATCACCATCAACCGCCAGGTCCAATCCTCGCTGAATCGTCTTGAATGCCCTCTCCCAGGAAGTTCCGTCGCCCGACTCAGAAACCCTCCCATCAACATACCAGAACCTCGCAAGGAAGACCGTCGGGTCAAACCCCCGCCGATATTCCTCCATGTTCGCCCTCCCGTCCGCGTCAAGGTCATCGCCCGGACCCTGACCGAGGTTCCCGAAAAAACGCGCCTCCCAGTCATCCGGAAGCCCATCCCGGTCCGCATCCGCTGACCTGGACGTTGCCTCGCGCGTATTCCCATAAGCCCCCATGTCAACTCGCCCCCCATTCGGCTCCGGTTCTTCTGAAAAAGGGGAACTCGGGTCACCGCCGTCCACGCATGGAGACCAACTCGCCAGATGGAAGTCCCTATCCGCGGCATTAACAAAGTGCGGATAGTAACTAATATTGCCTTCTCCCCCGCCCCTCCACCGCTCGATGCAGCTATACTCGGGAACGCACGAAAACTGAAGCTGCGGCCCGCCCTCATTCCCCCAAAAAATGCAGTTGCGGATGGTTCCCTCGTCCCCGTACAGACCGCCGTACCTCTCGGCCCTGTTCCCATAAATCGTATTGTTCTCTATCGCCCCTTTGCAGTAAAAAAGCCCGCCTCCGCGCTTCCCGGCAGAGTTTCCGGAGATGATATTATTCCGTACCGTCTTGTAGCAGTATGCGAGTCCCCCTCCGAATTCTCCCGCCGAATTGCCGGTGATTGTGTTCCCGGAAATCGTCGCACTGCAGCCGTAAAGACCGCCCCCGCTCTCGCTCGCGGAATTGTTGGCGATCACGTTGCCCTCGATGGTCCCACAGCATCCCCACAGCCCTCCGCCGATCTTCGCTGAGTTCTCAGTGATTGTGTTGTTGCGGATTAAGCCGTTGCAAAGCGCAATCCCGCCGCCCGAGCCTTCAGCCCAATTCGCGGTGATAACATTGTTCTCGACCGTGGCATGCGTATCAGAACCCCACGTCCGTCCAACAATCCCGCCCCAGCGCAGCGCCCTGCCGTTCTGAATAGTGAAACCCGACAGAACGCACGCCTCGCTCTCATTCCCCGCGAAAACCACTGCCGGCCCCGCCTGTCCCCCGTCAATTACTGTCGAGGCAACTATCTCCCGGTTCATGGGGTGTGAGCTTCGAAGCACAACGTCTCGCCCTAAGAACCTGACATTCTCCACGTACGTCCCCGGATCAACAACAATCTCGTCGCCGGCCAAAGCCACCGACAGCGCTCCCTGGATTGTCCGCACGCCCGAAGGAACGCGGATAATGCCCGGGGCTGTCGCCGAGAGCGGGTCGCTTCCACGGACAACCTCAAGACCGTCCCGAAGACCATCCCCGTCAGTATCCTCCTCGCTTGGATTTGTCCCCAACGCCGATTCATCCTCATCGGAGAGTAAATCTCCGTCCGAATCGCGATCAGTACTGTACTCGTAGCACCCTATGTCTACCCGCCCTCCTGCAACCCGGCAGTTGCCGTCAGGACCTATCTGCGGCCATGCGAACCAATACCCATTCGCACCCGCGTGCACGCAAGGAGACTCCGCGCCAAGACGGAAATCTCCTCCTTGACTGTCAACGAAGAGCGGATCGTCGGCGAGGTTGCCTAAGCCGCCGCTCCAGCCCTGAATGCAACAGAAGGAAGGAGTATTCGACTCATGAATCTGGCTTCCGATTCCCTTTGCCGAATTCCCCCAGACAATGCAGTTGAGGATAGTCGCCTGGCAGCCCCACATCCCTCCCCCGTCGCCCCGAGCCGAATTGCCGACAATCGTGTTGCTTACTATTGTGCCATCGCATTCGCACAAACCGCCGCCGCGACGGCCCGAGTTCTTACTTATCTCGTTGTTCTGTATGATGCCCTCGCAGCCATACAGTCCCCCACCGTCCCAGGTGGCTTCGTTCCCGGAAATCACATTGTTCTGGATTATTCCGTTGCAACCAAACAACCCGCCACCGCCCCACTCGTACCATTCCGACCACCCCCATGAGACGTTATTCAAAATTGCGTTCCCTTCAACGATGCCGTCACAATACGCCAGCCCGCCTCCTCGTCCTCTCTTAGCCAGGTTCCGCGAAATGGTGTTACCTCTTACTATGCCATTGCAGCGGTATAAGCCGCCACCGTCACCCGAGGAACCTGGCGCTGAGTTCCCCGAGATAGAGTTCGATTCGATTATTCCATCGCAGTCCGCTAACCCGCCGCCATTGTCAATCTCTGAAGTGTTTTCGGAAATCTCATTCCCGCGGATAGTCCCATCGCAGTCAAACAATCCGCCGCCCCAGCCCCGGCACGAATTCCGCGAGATTGTGTTCCCTCGCATCGTCCCGTCGCAAAAAGCCAGCCCGCCCCCGCTCCCAGTGGTGCGGTTGTCCACAATCGTGTTATTTTCGATCGTCGCGTGAGTATGCCCCTCCCGCGTGCCACCGCAGACCCCACCTCCGTTCTCGCCCCTCCCGTTCCGCAAGGTAAAACCTGAAAGCGCGCAGGATTCGTCCTCCGTTCCCTCAAAGCTCACTACGGCGCCTGCTTTGACGGGCTGGATAATCGTGGTTTGCACGACGGTAGGATCGAGCGGATCAGTGCTGCGGAGGATTACGTTCTTGCCGTTGAATGTTAGGTTCTCAACATAGATTCCTCGGGCGACAATGACCGTGTCCCCGTCGGAGGCAGCATCCATTCCTTCTTGAATTGTTTTGAAAGCTGTTGCCCACGTCTCCCCGTTGCCGGAGGTTCCGACTGATGCGTCAACATACCACTCGGTGGCCATGCACTGGGAAAGGTTGGACGCGACGATGAAGGCGAGGGTAGCGAATAGAGCGAGCTTTACGAGGGCCTTTACGCTCGGCAAGCTAAATAAACCGAAGACGAGAACTCGCGTATGAACGGTGAGACCCGCGGTGACTTTCATGGTTGACTCCCCTTCCGGTCCGGGGTCACCAAGCCCTTCCGTCCCGAAAGGCTACCGAACAAAATGAAAGTCCCGACCGGACACAAATTATATACCGCGCCGCTTCGTCCGACGCAATGGATATTTTGAGATGCTGGCGAGTCAGGCACGCACGCGAGCGCCGCGGCCCTTTCAACACGCTTGAAGGAGAATAACCCAGAGGCACAGTGTTGTGGTCTAAAGAAACTCCCCTCATGAAGGCGTCGCCTTCGCCACTGTACGTGCCTACTCGCAACGATGGAATAGATAGTAAACTATACTCAACGAAGATCCCAGAATCTCGTTTCGGCTACGGTCGCTCCTTTGGACCAGCCTTCTCTTTCACAATGCTTGAAGCGCGGCGCCCTCAACAGAAACGCCAGGTGGGTCGAGCATAAAAGCGAAAAGGTTTCTGGCAGGTTCATAACAGGCGCTCTTATAGCCTGCTGCGAGGGCCCCGGGCGTTGCGAATGCGTGGACCCGATTTTTGGTCGTCGCAAGATGCGTTTAATCATCCGGGAATTCTCGATCCTCGGGCGGAAAATGAGATACGATTTCCCCGTTTTCCGCTGCGGGTGACGCCCTCTCTTCCAGGTCTGCCGGCGAGCGGTCGCCTCTTCTCCTGGCTCGGTTCAAATACTTTTACGAGTTCTGTAGAGTGCCTCAGAAGGGGCGTGGGACTGGAGACGGGGTGACGCCAAGCCTTTCCGTCACCTCTGCTGGAATGTAGTCCGCCGCTTCGGTAGACAATGTAAGGCCAGACTCTTCCATCATCTCCGGCAGGACGTTATTCCTCTGGGCAAGCTGGGAAACCTCCCATGCCTTCCACAACTCAAGGGTGACATTAACCCTTGCGGCGACCTCCAGAGGGTTCGTGGCCTCGTCCAGTGCCTTCAATTGTGTTTCGAGCCACTGTCTGGATGTGTCATCATTAGACATCACGCCGATTGCCTCGAGAGTGATCTGACGAGCCTGCTCACGTTGCTGTTCGGGCGTTATAGGCGCCAGGAACCTCATTTTCAGCCGTTCCACATCACCCGCAAGTTTCTCTCTCAGCGTCGGATTGCCAACCTCTGCTGAGAAGTTCTCCACGAGAATGTCCAACTTTCGGGAGAGCTCCTCCGGTTCGCCCATCGCCCGCCATGCCGCAGCGCGAGCCACAAGTTGCTCTGCGTATTCCATCAAGTTCTCTTTAGCCCCGGCGAGCAGATTTGGGTTAACGTTCAACTGTTTCAGAATGCCAGAGAGGTTTCTGGCAGGCCCGGGGGGCTTCCTCGTGTCCTCGGGCGTCGCCTTTGGAGGACCTGGAGACGCGGAGACGTTTTCGCGAGACTTCTCGATTTCCTCGAGCCTTTTCTCAATTTCCTCGATCTTTGCGGTTAGTCGGTCAACCGCCTGTTGCTGCTTCTCCAGCTTGACGGCTATCTCGACCAGACGCTCGTCCGAGGTCTCCTCGCCGCAGCCGGCAACCACACACAGAACCGCTGCAGAAACCGCTGCTGCCAAGCCTCTTGAGGTCATTGTGTTTGCTCCTCTCAAATTCTCATGCAGAAATTAGGCCGCCCGTTTCGTGTGCTGGGATCCGCCCGGCCAGTCTCCGGCCGTCCGGGGACGACCCAAACACGATTCTCAAGCTCAACGCGACTCTTTGAGCCGTACCGTCATGTCGGTTGTGTCCGCTTCGCGAACGATGACATTCAGGGACTCATCTCGATATCCCGGTGCGCTAAGCTCCACGCGGTATTCGCCCGCCGAGAGGTGGGGAGTAACGGATACCCCTTCCTGCCAGGTGTCTTCGGTAGCCGGGAAGAAGGGCAGCCAGTAGTTACCCTCCTCATCCAGGACTTTCCTTTGTACTCCCGGGACAAGGTTACCCGTATCATCAACCACCCTGAGGATGAGCGTCCCGCCAGCGGGCAGCACAAAGTCGGCCCTGTTATCAGCTCCGGCAACGACTCTCACCTTCTTCGTTGCGGGAGCATACCCTTTCCCCTCCACGGAGATTGCGTACTCGCCCGGGGATAACACGGCCGTTTCATACTCGCCATCCGGCGTGAGGTTCATGTTCCCCGAATGCACGATCAGTCCGTTGGAATCCCTCGCCGACAAAAATATTTCCTGGACCGGTCGTGAAGGATCAGTTCCTGTGGCCCGTCCACGAAGAGTCGTGCCCCTGCTGAGGAGAAGGTTGAGGTCTGAAGGACCTTGAGAATTGTGCACCTCGGCGCTCGATGCCTGCGGCGCGTAACCATCTTTCTCCGCGAGAACGAAGTAGAGCCCGTCCTCAACACCTGAAAACTTGTACCTGCCTTCCGAGTCCGTTGTGTCTGAAGGGCGGTAGCCCCTTTTAAGATTGTACGCTTCGAGGAGGTCTCTGGCCTGCCTCGGTTGAAAGCCTACCTTCACTCCTTCGATGGGCTTTCCTGTTTCGGCGTCAAGAACTCTGCCGGATATGCCGCCTTCCGGAAGCTGAATGTTTTTTTCGACATCCGCGTCGGCCAACACGATTTCCGTTCGGAGGGGTACGCTTGTGACGATCAGTGTATATTCCCCTGGCTTCAGGTTGCCAATTTCGTAATACCCGTCCGGGTCTGTTTTGTCGCTTGCTGTGACGAAGCTCTTTGTGGCGACACCGGTCTTCAGAGAGCTCTGAAGCACAACTTCCAGTCCCGCCTGCGGCTGGCCGCCACGGGTGACCTTTCCATGGACTTTCAGCGCTCCGCCGATAACAATGTCCAACCGGGTCTCTTTACCGTTCTCAATCTGAATCTCATAATGCTCGGAGCGACCTAACGTCGAGGTTGATACTTCTGCCACCCCCGCGCTATACTTCCCCTCCTTCAAATTGGTTATGACATAATTGCCCTCCTTGTCGGTTCGCGCCCTTTTCTGCATAAGGACGCATACGGCATGGACCTCGACACCGGCCATGGGTTTGCCGGACTGGTCCCGTACGGTTCCGACGAGTCTTCCACCCCGAGAAAGCTTGATGGTGAGATTCGTGAGTGGTTTGTTTTCCTCCAGCTTCACGTCATCAACAGTCTCATAAGCGAACTCTATCGCCGATGCGCTGAGATAATACGTTCCCGGCTTGACGTTCGGGAACTGGAAGTGCCCGCTGTAATCCGTCTCCGTCGTGGTCCCTCCGCTGTGTGTCATGATATTATGAGGATCGCGGGGGCCAACTTGTAGTCTCACCTTTGCGCCAGCTATGGGGGACAAATCCGCCTCCGCCACGACCGTACCCGATATACTCCCCCCTTGAACCAGCTGGAACTCGACCCCTTCCGTGATTTCCCCTCTCTTGACTTCCACCTCGCGCTCAGCCGGGCTATAGTGCCCGTGCCGAGCCTCGAAGGTGAATGTGCCCGCGGGAAGACCGCCAATCTGGAACTCTCCTTTCGGGTCGCTCGTAGCAAGAGTTCTCGCCAGCGATGGATACTCGTCAGCGAGGTGCGTCCTCTGGACGATTTCAGCCCACTCGATTGGGTTGCCCATGGCGTCCACGACACGCCCCCGAATCCCTCCGGCTGGCTGCTGCTTGATAACCACGTCTGTTGTCACCTTCTCCAGATCAACCTTGATTCCCTTTGCGGACGACTGAGCGTATCCTTCCGCAATCGAGGTCAGCGTGTAGGTCCCTGTCTCAAGGCCCGAGAGACGAAACCTCCCCTCCCGATTCCGAAACAGTTTTCCCATATCGGACGGATAAATCTCCTCTTCGCGAGGAAATCCGTCGTCCCGCGACTCTTCGATCCTGAACTGGTTCAGAGGCTCATCAGTAACAGCATCCACGACTTTCCCTTCGATCGCTCCGCCAAGAAGCATCATGATAACAATGTCTTTTTGCGGGCCGGTGAAAAACTGCTCCACACGCACGTAATCTTGCTTCGAGACGACCAGGCTGTATTCTTTTGCGTCTGGACAGCGGAATCCGAACGTCCCATCTCGCTCGGTCATGTGCATTAGCCGTCGCTCGTCCCCGGGGGTAGTATCGCGCACAAGGATGTAAACCCTTGCTCCTTCCAGGGGATTGCCGGCCCTGTCAATGACTTTGCCGGAAATGTCGAAGTCCTCCGCTTCGACTGGCTGCCTACTGATACCTGGCTCAGGCATGGGGGAAAGAACTCCGCCTCTCTTTTGCTCGCCTTCGACTACAGAATCGGCCCGGTCAGGCAATGCGCGCTTTTCGACGCGGGACGGAGTTTCTTGACTCCTGTCCGTAGTCTTCGGGGCGAAGTAGATAATCGCTCCCGCCAAGAGCAGGGCAGCGCCAATGCCGGTTGCAATCTTACTCTTTGCCGTCACGATTAGCCCTCCCTTCAGCACGGATGCTGCCGTTCCTGCGACTCCTGTGCCGACACCTGCCGCTGATGCGGCCTTGATTATTGATCCCGCGGATGCAAGGAAATCCGCCCGTGCGGCTTTCGCAGGGATGGTTCGCAGCCCCGCCTCGATGGCCACAACCGGCACAGCCAAGCCGCGTACGATCAGAAGCTTTTTCAACAGACCTAAGCCCTTTTTCACGCGCTTGCGGACGGTGTCGGAGGACAAATCCATCGCCTCGCCGACCTCCGCATAAGACAATCCCTGCAAGTAGCGCAGAACTAATGGAATGCGCAAGGAGCTGCTTAAGGATTCCAGGGCGATGTCAAGTTCACTCCGAAGCTCGGACCTAATAGCAGCGTCCCGGGGCGTCTCAGTGCTGAAGGAGTTCTCTTGGGCCTTTTCTCGTTTCTTCCTTCTTTTCATGCTCTCTTGCACATCAAGGGACATATTGAGCGTGCTTGCATACAGCCACAGCTGGGGGGACCCGACATTGATTAGCTCGTCTTTGCGCCGGGCTAATTTGACAAAAACCTTTTGGACAACATCCTCCGCGCCGTATCTGTCGTACAGCACCCGGAATGCTATGTTGAACAATGTCAGCTTGTAACGCTCAAGGAGCGCGCTAAGAAACTCCTCGCCGCCATCGCGAACGAACCCGTCCCAGAGTTCTTTATCAGTAAGTGATTGACTGGAGTCTTCCACGGTCAGACCCTTTTGCTTCTCATAAGCATAAGACGGTGCCGAAGCCAGATTCCGGAAGTCTTTTCTGCCAGCCGCCTTTTTTCAACTGGTCTCGCCGTTGACAGAATGGGCAGGACAGAAAGATATGATACTACAAAAGGATGTGCACCCCACCCGTTTCCCCTGGTAGCCACGGGAAGATAAGTATCTTAGTGCCCTGCATCCGGCATCTCGGGCAGGGGGTGTCGAACTGTCAGGGGAGCATCGAGAACTGCATTGCTTGGGGCAACAGCGCTCCGGCCGGTCCGCAGCCTAATTCGTGCAGCGAGCCGGGCTGTTGTTGCATTCAGGACTGGACTGGAAGCGGCTGGGCCATCGTTGTGGAGGAGCCGCGTTTCCTTGACCCCAATGGGCCCGACAACCTCGCCAACACTCACGAAGACAACGATTATCATCTTCGCGCAGATTCCCCCTGCATTGACACAGGGTGTAACGCCGCTATCGCGATGACTGATACCGACATCCGGGGCATGCACAGAATCATGTTCGGTGGAGAGAGCCTGACCCGTCTTCTACAGTTGCGGGGTATTGTGAAAAACTGGGTGCTTGGAAATG
>CAYZXL010000105.1:0-11350 GCA_964482435.1 uncultured Verrucomicrobiota bacterium | reverse complement strand
GCCGTGCCAGAGCGGTCTTCGATAAGATACCATCTGAATGAAACAGTACACTAGTTAGCATGTCGAGTCCCTCCTATTGCTGTTCCCACCAGTGATTGTCCAAGTCGGCGGCCCGCCGTGCGTTCGTTCCGCAGTGAACCTCACCGCATAGGATGTGGTACCAAGTCCAATCATCGATAAAATGCGGCGCGAGACCGAGGGGGTTGAGTGCGTTCGAGATGTACTCTTCGAATTTGTCAGTACCGGAATCATTCGGCCCAAAAGGCTTCGGGATCATCAGGTAATAGTTGCCGACCGATAGAAGGTTGACCATGTTCGGGCTGTACGCCTCCGCGAAGGTAGTGGGAATCCCCGACTCCCTGTTTATGTAGGGCTCAAACAGGACAGGGATAAGAACTATGTCTTCGGGGTAGGTCAGCCCGAGTTCCGTCACTAACTTCGACCTCACCGCGTCAATCTGCGCCTGCTTTTGCTGGTTGAAAGCTATAAGGCTGGCATCAGTCAGGATTTCATCTATTGTCCTCTCGGCCGGATAGCCGCGCCAATCCACTTTTCCTTCGAAGAGCGTGAGGTAACCTTTGCCCTCGGACTGCAACCCCTCGAGAATCGCTTTAGCCGTGTCGAAACTGGCCACCAACATTTTGAACCCCTTAAGGGTGTACGCGGGAACAAAGCTGACAACTTCGTCAACGTGGCCCACCCAAAGCCACGTTGTGTCCACCTCAATGGGGTCCTGGATGCCCTGAGCACCCAGGAACTCCCTGATCGCGGCATCGGGCCTGTTGTTCCCGGATCCCGCCCCCCCATAAATGATGCGCCCGAAAACGTAGTCTTTTGAGCCCACCGTGACCGAGGGTGAAACCTCAAGATTGCCGCCGTTGCTGAAAACCTAAAGCGCCTGGCAATTGACGAAGAAGTGGCTGAATTGATTGTGGACATGCTCATGGAGTCTCAAGAAGAGGAACAGGGAACACGCGACATTGAAAGAGCTGCCCTGCTTACTGAACGAGACCGCCTACTGAAACAAAAGCGGCGAGCCCTTGAGCTATTCCTTGACGAGAAAATATCCGAGCAGGACTATGGTGGCTTGAATAATGAGATATCACTTAAGCTGCCGGCCATAGAGTCGAAACTTGCTGAATCGGAGACCGACCAAGCGTCTTTGATCCCTACGGCACGCAAAGTTCTCGAACTCGCGCAACGTGCTCCCGCCCTGTACGTTGCACAAAATCAAACGGAAAGACGGAAATTACTCGATTTGGTTTTCTCGAACCTTTCCCTCGGTCGCGTAAGTACCTCTGCTACATGGACTTCACCGTGGTCGGTGCTGGCGGGATGCCACAAGAAGGAAGAATGGCGGGAGCGACGGGACTCGAACCCGCAACACCCAGATCGACAGTCTGGTACTCTAACCAATTGAGCTACGCCCCCGCTCTCTCGCAAAAATGCGGAGGAACTCGCCGCCCGATAAACCTACCGGCTCCACGGGCAGCCTGCGGCCAATTCAAATGGGCGATGCGGGATTTGAACCCACGACCTCATGCTTGTAAGGCATGCGCTCTCCCAACTGAGCTAACCGCCCATCCTTCTTCCTGACCGCGATTCTCGGATTTTATGATAAGCCCCCCGGAGGTTCCTGTCAAGACCAAAACTCGCTAATCGCCCGACTGCGCCGGGGGCACGATCACGGTCACAGCACCGACCGCTACGTGGCATGGGCATCTTGGTTATGATCTTGCACGGGCGTGTCTCCCCGCGCGCCCGTCGGATTGCGGCCCCTGAAAAGCCCATCGCGCTCTCGGCTCAACACACTTCCGCGCCCAGCCTGCCCACTCGCCCGGACCACAGGCGCCCCGCGCCACCATTCCACACCCCCCAAAAAACGAACCTTGAAACCAAAGCCCCCCACGTGTACCATGAAGCGCGCATGTAGAAAGTCTTACTCAAAGTCCTCGACATCCTCGCCAAGCACAGGACCAAGACGATCGAGGTGAAAATATGATGCGAGACGAACTGCTCGAACGAATCGCCGTGGGCCCAGACATCTGCCACGGAAAACCTTGCTTCAGAGGCACGCGCGTGATGCTGTCCGTCGTCCTGGACAGTCTCGCCGAGGGGTCCACACCCGAAGAGATTCTCGCCGACTTCCCGACCCTCAAGCGGCGAGATATCCAGGCCGCCTTAGCGTACGCCGCGGAGCGAAGCACCGCGCGGACTAAAGAATCCGCCGAGACCGCAAAGGCCTTTCTCTCGCAGGAGAAACCAAAATGACCGAGCTTATCTGGCAAGGCAAATACGACGAAAAAGGCAACCTCAAGCCCGTTGACCGAACCATCCTCCCCTTCCAGGTCGTCGAGACCGTCAACGAATCTAAAGCCGACCGCGACAAAGCTCAGCGTGACCTCTTCACCAAGCAAGCACGCGATTCCGAATGGCGAAACATGCTCATCTGGGGCGACAACAAGGTCGTCATGTCCTCCCTTCTTCCCCGCTTCGCCGGAAAAATCAACCTCATCTACATTGACCCTCCCTTCGCAACCGGCCAGGACTTCTCATTCCGCGTCCGGGTCGGAGACGAGGAATTCGTCAAAGAACCCTCCATCATCGAGCAAAAAGCCTACCGCGACACCTGGGGTCTCAGCCGCGACGAGCGCGAACGGGGGGTCTCGCAGCTGGACAAGTACCTCCACTGGCTCTACGAACGGGTCGCCCTGATGCGAGAACTCCTGGCCGACAATGGCACGATTTTCGTGCACGCTGATGTGCACATGGGCCCCTATGTCAAAGTTTTGCTGGATGAGATGTTTGGCCAGGAAAACTTCCTTAACCAAGTAGCCTGGTACTACTACAATAAGATACACGACGTGCGCAAACGGATCATGCCGAAGGCCTACGACGTCATCTTCTGGTACGCCAAGGACAGGCAATCAGACTACGCGTTCAACCACCTTGAAGAGAAGCGAGACGCACCCGTTAGGCAGTTGAAGCGAGCCAAGGTCGAGGGCAGAATGGTTAACGTAAAGGACGAGGAGGGTCGTGTGGTCTATCAAGTAAAGGAAACGCGCGCCCTCGACAATGTCTGGCGCATACGTTGCCTGCAACCCGCCAATCTGCGCGAGTGGGTGGGCTTCGAGACGCAAAAACCCGTCGACCTTATAGAACGCGTGCTCCAGCTTGCTTCCAACCCCGGCGACACGGTGCTCGACTGCTTCGTCGGGTCGGGCTCAACCGCAATTGCGGCTGAGGGGCTCGGGCGGCGGTGGATTATGTGCGACCTATCCAAATGGGCGATTCAGGTAACGCGAAAGCGCCTCCTTCAAATCGAGGACTGCAAGCCGTTCGAAATCCTGAACCTCGGGAATTACGAGCGCCACAAGTTAGCCGCAAACGGCCTCGCCGGATGGGAGAGGTATGTCAAATTCATCCTCGACCTCTATCGCGCCGAGCCGGTTTCCGGCTTCAAAATGCTCCACGGCAAAAAAGCCCGGGCCTCCGTCCATATCGGAAGCGTTGACAGCCCCATCACCATGCGAGAAATCCGCGAGACCCTCAAGGAAGCAAAAGAGGCCAACATCCGCGAAGTCCATTTCTTGGGCTGGGATTTCGAGATGGGCCTCCACGACCTCACAAAGGAAATCGAGGAGGATTACGGCGTCAAGCCTCGCCTCATCTCCATTCCCAAAGAAGCCCTCGAAGTAAAAGACCCCGCCAAAGAGCAAATCCGCTTCTTCGACTTGAACTACCTCGACCTCGCGCACGAACTCAAAGGCAAAAAGCTCACCGTCACGATCAAAGATTTCATCATCGCCAATCCCGAATATCTCCCCGACGAGGTCCGCGAGAAGATTCGCAAATTCACAGATTATATCGACTACTGGGCCGTTGACTGGGATTACCGCGATGACACCTTCCACAACGGCTATCAGTCCTTCCGCACCCGCAAAAATCCGAAGCTTGAAACCAAAGCCAGCCACGCGTATGATGCAAGCGGTACCCACAAAGTCCTGGTCAAGGTCGTTGACATATTCGGGAACGATACCACGAAGCTCATCGAGGTGCGCATCGCGTGAGAATCCTGAAAGACCCAGAGATAGCGCAGCTCCTGGCCGAACCCAAGCCGCTTGCGCACAACTGGCAAGTCCAGTTTGTCCCGAAACCAAAGACGGGTTACCAACATGAAGAACGCAGCATCACAGTTAAGGGCGAGGCTGGCAACATCTTCCGCGTCGTGCTGCGTCAAAACCGCATCAACGTCTTCGATTTCTCGATCATCCTCCTCTTCGAAGATACAGATGGCAAGGAGTACCCCCTGGTGCGGTATAATGGGAGGCACTCTTCCGAGCATACGAACAAATGGGAGAAGAAGCGAGGTGACCCAAACTACAGGTTTGGCCCCGCATTCCACATCCACCGTGCGACAGAGCGCTATCAGGAGGAGGGCTTGCGAATAGACGGATTTGCGGAGGTTACCACGGACTACCACGATTTCGACTCGGCGCTCCAGGGACTGCTACGCGAGTGTAATTTCCGGGGCCGACCAAGTGCCCAGCTCCCCCTTTTCGATGGAGGTGAGTTCGCATGACACTGCCCAGCATAGAGGAACAATTCAAGCGCAAGGTCTGCGAGCAGATTCGTCTTGTTCCAGAGGGTTTGAACCGCTACGTCGTGCTGACGCCGTTCACCTTTGACGACGGCGACCACCTCTCGGTCCTGCTTAAGCGAGGCAATGGTGGCTGGTATCTTACCGACGAAGGCCACACGCTTATGCACGTGAGCTATGACGAGATTGACATCGAGCGCGGGACTCGAAGTAGGATCGTGGACACTGTGTTGCTGTCCTACGGAATCCGAAAGGAGCAGGGGGAACTGAAGCTGTTGATCGAAGGAGAGGCTTACGGAGACGCTCTCTACAGCTTCATTCAGGGGCTCATAAAGATCACGGACGTTTCATACCTGACGCGGGAGCGGGTGCGCTCCGCCTTCATGGACGATTTCAAGGCCTTTCTGGAGGAACGGGTCCCGGAAAACCGTCGCGTGTTCGATTATACCGACCCGCAGCACGACCCGGAAAAGAACTACGTGGTTGACTGCCGCATAAACGGGGATAGGCGTCCCCTATTTGTCTTCGCCATCCCGAACGACGATAAGTGCCGCGACGCCACGATTACTTGCCTTCAGCACGAGAGATTCGGTACACAGTTCGTTGCGACGGGCATCTTTGAGAACCAGGAAGAGATCAACCGCAAGGTTCTCGCCCGCTTTAGCGACGTCTGCGAAAAGCAGTTCCCCTTCCTCCAGTCAGCGAGAGAGCGGTTCGAGTCGTATTGGAAGGGTCCCACAGGGGAGTAGCCACGAGGCGCGTTGCAGGGCGCCAAACCTCACGAGAGGGACCACGGGCACGAGGGTCGTGGACACCTTCGGCAACGACACTACGAAGCTTCTGGAGATAAGCATATGAAAGGCAAAACAAACAGAAGGTCACCCGAAATCATCGTCAGAGATAGCAAACCGGTGGCAGTTATCTTGGATATTGACGACTATCAGCAGATCCTCGATCGCCTCGACGATGCAGAAGATTTGAAGGTCTTGCGGGAGATGAAGAGGAGGCCGCTTCGCTTCAAAAAGCTCGATGATTTCCTGAAGGAGTACACCCCCGGTGTATGAGGTCTTTCTCGAGCGAGCAGCGGAACGGGACCTCAAGCGGCTTTCGGCGTCGGACTTTCAGCGCATCATTTCGCACATCAGGGATCTGGCTGGCAATCCAAGGCCCTCCGGGTGCCATAAGATTTCTGGTTCGAAGAACGATTGGCGGATTCGGATCGGAGATTATCGAGTCATCTACGAGATTGACGACAACGCAAAGGCCGTCAGGGTGATGCGCGTCAGACACCGCCGCGAAGTCTATCGGTAGAAGATGGCATTAATCGAGCTGGATCAGAAGGTTAAGCACGCTGTGCGCGCCTGGCGACAGAAGGGCTACGACGGCGCCAGCGCCGTCACAAAGCGCCTCCTTGAATTCTGGTTCAAGGAAGACCATTTCCTCAAAGACCGCAGCGAGTTCCGCTTCTGGGGCGCCCAGAGGGAGGCGATTGAAGCACTCATCTACGTTTACGAAGTCCACCGCTACCACAGCCTCTATGCCCTCTCCCGCAACTTCGGCGTCAGCCTAACGTTCGACCCGACAACCGACAACTGGCCCAAATACTGCTTCAAAATGGCTACCGGCTCCGGCAAAACCTTCGTCATGGCTATGGCGATGGTCTGGCAGTTCTTCAACTGCTTCTTCCGCACCGGCAATGGCTATAGTACCGCAGGCGTCTCGCCTGCAAATTCACAAAGGTTATCCCGTTCGTCAGGCGTCCCCGCCTGCAAGCTCGGCTGCCGTTACACCTCCAAATTCGTTCTCATCGCCCCAAACCTCATCGTCCTCGACCGCCTCGATGAAGCCTTCCGTGACAACACAATATTCCGCGAGTATCCCTTCATTCCTCCCGAATGGGAACCCGACTTCGATCTTCTGCGCATCTACCAGAGCCGGGTCTCTCCTCCCACAGCCCGCGGCGTCCTCTACCTGACCAATGTCCAGCAGCTTTACGAGGCGCCGGAAGAAGAAGAGGTGAACGCCCTTGCCGAGGCTCTTGGCGACCCGGTCGTGAAAGGCGCCTCTCTTAGCCGCGCTGACCTCCAGGAAGCCCTCCGCCACCACGATAACCTCCTCGTCCTCAACGACGAAGCGCATCATGTCCATTCCGACGACCTGGAATGGAACAAAGCCATCGCAAACCTCCACCAGGGCTGCCTCGACCGCGGCGGAACCGGACTGACTGCCCAGCTCGACTTCTCCGCCACCCCGTACGTTGGCTCCGGGGAGTCGAAACGCTTCTTCCCCAACATCATCTACGATTACCCGCTTGCCTCCGCCATCCGCGACAAAATCGTCAAACGCCCCCGCATCGGCGAGATTCTGCACGCTCCAGAACCCGTCACCCGTGATTTCGTCCGCAAAAACCAGCTTCAGATTGATACCGGAGTCCAGGTGTTCCGCGAGTTCCAGCGAGACTTCTCCAAATCCGGAAAGAAGCCAGTCCTGTTCGTCATGACCGACGTAACACGCAACGCCGATAAAGTCGGGAATTATCTCGAGCAGACTCACAACCTGAAAACCCTCGTCATCCACACTGACACCAAGGGCGTCATCACAAAGAAATTCCTCGAGGTAGCCCGCGAGGCCGCCCGCACAATTGACACCAACGAGTATCATGCCATCGTCAGCGTCATGATGCTCAAGGAAGGGTGGGACGTCAAAAACGTCTGCGTGGTCATCCCCCTCCGTTCCTACCAGTCCGCCATCCTCGCCGAGCAGACCCTCGGCCGGGGGCTCCGTCGCATCTGGCCCGACTCCGAATCCCTCGACGAGAAGCTCATCGTCATTGACCATCCGCGCTTTCGCGAGCTATGGAGAGCGGAGATTCGCGACGAAGACCTCGACATCGAGATTGTTGAGGCGAGCCAGGTCTATCAACCCGAGAACATCATTCAGGTGGACCCCGCCAAGACCCACTTTGACATCGAAATCCCCGTCCTCTCCGGCGGCATTACAAGAGATGTGCGCCGCATCTCCGAACTTGACCCGGCGTCGCTCCCCGGACGGTTCTTTGCGTTCGCGGAGGTGGAGTTGCCCACGGTTATGTATCGCGAGAAAGACCTCTTGACGCAGAAACTTGAACTGGAGCGAGAGCTCTCCTTCGACTTCACGGACCGCTACGACACCTACTTAGCTGCTATGACGAAAGCGATTTTGTCGAAGTGCGGCGCGTCCTCCCAGTTCGCTGACCTTCTCCCAAAGGTTCGGGCCTACATAGAGACAAGGTTGTTCGACCAGCCGGTTGACATGAATGACCCGTCCACCGTCTTAAAGCTCAACCACATCCCGGTCCGCGAGAAGATACTCGACGTTTTCACCGATGCCATCCGCCGTCTCCAGGTCGTGGAGGAACCCTATCAACTGACGGGGGCTTTCCGTGTTGGCTCCTGGAATGACGGCCTTGCCCTCCACACATCGCAAGACGTTTACGCCGCAAAGAAAACCGTTTTCGTGGGCGGCGACCGCGAGGGCTTGCCTTGGCAGAGCGACTACGAAAGGCGCTTCATGCGCTACCTCGACGATCAGGACGAGGTCCTGGCCTATGCCAAAGTCCTGCCGCGGATGCCCCTCCGAACCCCGTATCACGACAAAGAAGGTTATCTGCGGCACTATATCCCGGATTTCGTAACCAAGACCGACGCTGCCCACTACCTCATGGAGACGAAGGGAGTAGGCTGGGACGACCAGGCAACCGTCGCTGCAAAAGATGCCGCCGCCCGCCAATGGTGCGAGAAAGTCACCGAACTCACGGGGCAGCCCTGGCAATTCGTCAAGCTCCTCGAGACCGACTTCGAACGCTTCCGCACTCTCCCCTTCCGCGAGCTTCTCAAAATCTCATCTTAGCATTCCCATAAGCCCGGCACTCCCTGTCACCGCCGACCGGGCGGTTCCCGAGTCTATTGACAAATGACAGCCAATGACCTATAATCCTGCCAACAATTAGTAAAACCCTTTCGGGGCTTCATCGGCAGCAACCGCATGATTTTTCTTACAGGCACTCCCGATGCACGTATCATCCCCACTCCTCAAGCAAATCTTACGACACCACATCCGTGTCCTCTCGGAGCACCTTCTCCGGGCCCTCTGCGCTCCTTGTGGTTTTCCCTCACCTGGGCCTTCTCCGAACAAGGCGCCGTCGCCGCATTTCCTTATACCGCAGCTTCTTATGCCCAATTTCTCAGGCGAAAAAAGGCCCACAAAGGCCCACTTTTTCGCCTGCTCTATTTTTTCATTATCTTCCGCCCTCCGAGTCCTATGCCTTCTCGCCGTTCTATGCTTCGCATCGAGCATTCCAGCCTTCCCTCTCGTCGAGAGAATACTGGAATTCACTGGAAAAATGACGTCGTTTTTCGGTTCAAAGGAAACTGGGGAAGGACCTTTCGGGGGATTGACGGGCGAGCGTTTTGGTTGTAGCATTATAGAATAATCATGTATGCACGACTCTATTGAGCAGAGGCGAAGGAGAAACAGGAATGTTTGTGAGATGCGTCCTATGTTTATTTACGGTTGTTTCTCTTCTGGGAGCGAGGGGCTGCCCCTCGGGGCGGGCAACCTCGGCGAAGGCACGTTTGTTGGTTGAAATCGCCCCGGCACAAGGTTTATCTCCGTCGGACACGTCTGCCTCCGCGGCGGCCGAAGCGCAGGTTGCCATCGGGAAAGTCGTCGCCCACACGCAGGGAACGGAGTTCCGAGCGGAGGTGGCAAAGGCTGCCGGGGTCTCGCCGGAGACGGTCAGCATGGTTGCAGTGCAGAGAGTTGCAGACACCCGAATCGTGGAGGTGAGAGCCGAACTTCCTGACAGGCAACTCGCCGCGAAACTCGTCAATGCTGTCGCGACCCGCCTGGCGGATGATTTCCGAAACGACCCGAATGTCAAGGTGAGAGTTTTAGCTTTTGCCGAGGTGCCGGCGCCTGTGAAGGAAGAGAGCAAGAAGTGACCGGCGAAAAGTGTGCCGAGCCTGACTGACTCAACCCGGCTCTCGCGGGCGATGCACAGCTCCGCCGCGAGCGTGTGCACGAGTCGGGAAGAAAAGGGAGGCGTTAGAGCATTAAATAATGGCAACTGGACGAAGTAATCAGCTCAATAAGCAGATTGGTGAATACCTGGTCGCTTGCGAACTTGCTCGGCGGGAATTACTGGTGACAACTTTTTCGGGCAATGTGCCTGACTTCGATATCTTAGCGGCCGATTCGAAAGGGACCTCTATCCCCATTCAAGTTAAGACCATCCGTGGCGGGTCATGGCAATTCTCTGCCGATAAGTTTGTCGAGGTTCGATTCGGAGGTGCCGAAGGGAAAAAGCAGATATTGGGGTCAAAGCGTAGTCCCAGGATACCTCATTTGTTGTGCATTCTTGTCTTAGCCACCGAGTATGGCAAAGATCGGTTTTTCATCCTTGAATGGGAAGAGCTCCGAGATATTGCAGTATCGGGCTACAGGAAATGGCTCGCGACCAAGGGTGGGGTCAGACCCCAAAAATATGACTCCTTACGTTGCTGTGTTTCCCCCCAACAACTGCTTGAATTCGAAAACCAATGGGGTAAGGTCGCTAAGGCTCTAACAAGAGCCTCAACCCGGACTGGCTTTTCCGCTGGGACTGCAAAGGCAGCGGGCTAAGCTGAACGGTGAACTCACATCCGGGGTTTATGCTGCCGGCTTGTTGAGAGGTTGTTGACTGCTTGCCGGGACGGAGCGAATGAAAAAGTGGCGGACTTTGCGACGCCAGAAGAGGAGGGCTACCGATGAGAAGGTGTCGTGTCAGAGGATTCACTCTCATAGAACTCCTGGTGGTGATTGCTATCCTCGCCATATTAGCCGCCCTGCTTCTGCCGGCGATTCAAAGCGCGAAAGAGAAAGCGAGGCAAGCCCAATGCATCTCCAACATGCGCCAGCTCGCCAACGCGATGATGATGTACGTCAGTGAATACGATAGCCATCTGCCGGCGACCGGCTCCGCAGGGATGCGAGGAAGACACGATTGGACCTACGGCGGAAACGTCGTTTCTGTCCCTCAGACCGACCCCGCCGCTTTGCAGAGAGTGCAGGTCGAAGCTGGGACGCTTTGGCCTTACGTGATGGAGCTGCCGAGAGCTGGGCCCTACGGGACGGCGGTCACGACGATGAAGGACGAATGGTTTGGCTCGCCCGGCTCCAACCCATATCTGTGCCCTTCGGCTGGACCGGCCGGCAGAAAACGCGGGCTGAGTTATTCCATGAACTCGTACCTGGACCTCCCCTATACCGACGGAGCCGCACGCGAGGGGATTCAGTTGGGCAGAATTACCTATCCGGGCCACACGATTCTGCTGGTTGACGAGAGCGAGCTGACGCTCAACGACGGAAGGTTCGTCCCGGACGGTGTGGAGAACGACATCCCTGACCTCCTCCTGAAGCATACGGGAGGCGGCAACCTCCTCCTGTGCGACGGGCACGTCTCGTGGATGGAAAAGAAAAGACTCCTGAACCTCATGGATGCAGGCTCCGACTGGTTCATTCCAGAACGATAGCTTTTTGGCCTCTGAAGTGGACGAGCCGCCCCGATTCATAAATCGAATTACGTGTTTTCCTACAACGGGATGAGCAGGATAAACAGGATTCCGCAAATTCCGTTTGTTCCGTTTGCGGTTTTGCGAGTTTCGGGTATGGCGCTGTTTGGCCCGTCTTCTACAGTTGCGGGGTATTGTGAAAAACTGGGTGCTTGGAAAT
>CAYZXL010000104.1:0-11488 GCA_964482435.1 uncultured Verrucomicrobiota bacterium | reverse complement strand
TCCTCCGCTCCATCTCTGGAACCCCAAAAATCACTTTTCGGCTGAATTTCTAGGCAGCGATCACTCGGATTTGCGGAGCGTAACGTGATGGCCTTGCCCCTGAAATCTATGTTCTCCTCGTAGGTGCCGGGATGGACGACAATCTCGTCGGCATCGGCCGCCTCATCAATCGCCTGCTGGATGCGCGAGTAGAGGCGATGGGTTCTCGCGTTCAGCACCTCGATGGCCTTCGGTCTCGTTGGGTCCAGGCCATTGAAATACTCGTCAAGGTTTGCCAGCCAGTCCCTGTCGGGGTCGGCTTTAGCGCCCTGGCTCAGATCGCCGAACCATGCAACCTCCCAACCGTCTGGGAGACCATCTCCGTCGCTGTCGGGCGACTTTGATGTCGCCTCGGGCGTATTGCCGTAAGCCCCCATGTTGATTCGCCCGCCGTTCGGCTCGGGCTCCTTTGAGAAGTCTGAGGCAGGGTCTCCGGCGTCAATACAAGGCGACCAGGGAAGCAGATGGTAGTCGCTTTTTGTCGGGTCAACGAAATAGGGGAAGGACGAAAAACTATTGTTCTGGTCCCTCCCCCAAACTTCCCAGGGCTCGCCCTCCGCGGCATACTCGTCGAGGTCTCGCACGCACGAAAAGGAGATCGAGCCGCCAGACAAATCGCCATTCTCGTTCCACAAGATGCTGTTCGTCACGCAGGCATTCCCCCAGGTCCCGCCCACCGAGGGAGATGAGTTGAACGCCATTGTCGCATTGCTGACCGTCACCACAGAGCTCTCATAATAAGAATAGGAAATGTCGTTGTATATGGCTCCACCGCTTCCGCTCGCAGTATTCTCCACTATCAGGCAGTTTGTCAGGGTCAAATGCGACCGGTAGCGACAGAATATCCCCCCTCCATTCTGCCCAGCTGAGTTTCTCTCAATGCGGGTTGAACTGATGAGAGGCAGGGCTTGTTGGCAGCAGATTCCTCCTCCATACGAGTCTGCGCAATTGGCTGCAATCGTGCAGCCTTTGATCTCCGGAGTGCAGTTCCAGCCCATGGCGATCCCACCGCCTTCCGGGCTCGAGTTATGAGAAATCACGCTGTTGAGGATAACCGCAGAAGACTCGTCACTGAGATCAATGCCTCCGCCGCGCTGCTCCGCGCGATTAGCGGTTACCACACATCTGACAATCTTAGGTGAGGCTGACCTACAACAGATTCCCCCTCCGCTGTACAGCGCCTTCCCGCCTGTTATGGTCAGGCCATTGATGACCGAATCGGCTCCTTCCTCGTTCCAGAACCTCACCACGCTCCATGGCAGGGTCCCCTGGATGACTGTCCCTGCGACGATGGCGGCGTCCTCCGGGTCAACCGAGCGCAGAGTAAAGGCTTTCCCGGCGAATGAAATGTTTTCCGTGTATCTCCCCGGGTAAACGACGAGTTCATCGCCGTCTTCGGCCTGTGCTATTGCTGCGCGGACCTTCGGGTAAATCAGGCCCGTTCTCAAATTTTGAACGCGGTCCGGAGACGGAACTGTCGCCGGATCACCCCCGTACCGGTACGCTGTCAGATTGGTTATCCCGTCGAAGTTGGGGTCGTCCTGTGGTCCCTGGGAAAGGCCGCTGAAATACATTTCTTCCCAGGAATCCGGCAGCCCATCAGAGTCGGTGTCAGGAGAAGGTTCCGTGTCCTCGTCGGTTCCTGCGTATGCCCCCATGCCAATGCAGGGCGACCAGCTCTCCAGGTGATAATCGTCGTTGTCAGGGTCCACAAAGTAAGGTTCGTAGGCGATATTTCCATCTCCAGGAGTCGCGTACTGCAAGCAAGAAAACGTGGGCGAGGCGCGCACCACATCGTCGGCATTGTCCCAGAAAATGCACCCCCTTATAGTCGCCCGAGACCAGGCATCAACGACGACTCCGCCTCCGTGATCATCCGCATGATTCCCCGCAAAGGTGTTCGATGTTATCGTCGCGCTGGAGTCTATCCGAACGCATGCTCCTCCTCCAAAATAGCCCGCAGAATTGTACGCGAGCATGTTGTTTGTCATTATGGCGTCGCACCCCTCCCAGAAAACGACTCCTCCTCCCTGCGAACCGGCGTGATTGCTGCTAATCGTGTTTCTGGAGACTATTGGGTTTCCTCCTTCGCAGTGGATCCCCCCACTGCGAGAGCGAGAATAATTCCGGCTTATGACGTTGAAACTGATCACTGTCGCAGGAAATTCGGGCGACCCTGTGGAAGATTCGCAGTAGATTCCCCCGCCGCACTCCTCAAGGGCATTCTCAGCTCGATTCGCTGTGATGGTATTGCCGATGATTGTGACACGGCCTTCGCAATGGATTCCACCGCCAAAGCCAGCCGAATTCTCTTCGATGATGTTCTCCCTGACAACTGAGAATGAACCGCACGAGATACCTCCGCCAAACTGAGCCCGATTCCTTCTGATGGTGTTTTCCTTGATGGAGGCAGAACCGGAGTAACATAAGACCCCACCCCCTGTCCCTCGCTCCATGGCCTCGTTTTCGCTGATCGAGTTTCCCACAATTTCAGGCGAGCACTCCCAGCAACAAATCCCTCCGCCGTCCCTTAGAACCAGGTTATCCGTGATCGTGTTGTTTTTGATTGTTGCGAGACAGTCTCCGCCGCAATAGATTCCTCCTCCACGCCGGGCGACATTGTCCCTGATACCGCACCGCGTTATCGTCGGAGAAGAATCCTGGCAATAGATGCCTCCACCATCTTCCGCGGCCCCCCCGGTGATGGTCAGGCCGCTCATCAGGGTCAAATTGGTCTCTCCCCGGCAAAACTTCACGACGCTACCGTTGCCCTGGCCGTCTATGACAGTCGCCGCCACACAGTCCGGGTCATCCGGTTCCAACGAACGAAGGATAATGTCCCTGCCGGGGAAATTTATGTTCTCCCTGTAGACGCCCGGCAAGACCACGACCTGGTCCCCCTCCCGAGCCTGGTTGAGGGCTGACTGAATGCTCGGGTAGAAACGATTCGTCCTGACATTGTGGATGCGGACCGGAGAAGCGGCGAACGGACTCTCACCGAAGAGATACTCCTCGGAGTTCGAGATTCCATCTCCGTCTTCGTCCTCTTCTCCCGAGCGGGAAAGGTCACCAAACCAGTGTTCTTCCCAGGCGTCAGGAATAGCGTCCGAGTCTTTGTCGGGAGATTTGCGGGTGGCTTCCGTTGTATTTCCGTAGGCGCCCATGTCCACGCGACGGCCGTTGGGCTGTGGCTCTTTGGAGAAATCCGACGACGGGTCCCCTGCATCAATGCAAGGCGACCACGCTTGAAGATGAAAATTGCCCGCCTCCGCGTTGACGAAATGGGGGAAGAGAGAAATGTTGCCCACCCCCGGGTCTCCGTCTTCAATACATGAGTAAGTCGCCGAGCAACCGTCCAGGTCGTCCCCGTTATCCCACAGGATGCAGTTGCGGATGCTCAGCGTCGAATCCTCCGTGCAGTACACTCCCCCGCCCCTGCGAGCTCGGCATCCAAAAATCGTGTTATTGACGATCGTTGCCGCTGCCGTCTGGCATCCTATCGCTCCCCCTGTAAGTTCCGTTCCCTCCGGCAAGTAATCGCCCTCTGCTTTGTTTCCGGCAAACACGTTGTTGACTATTGTCGCAGAGGATAAACCCACTAACCAGATCCCTGCCCCGGAGTAGACGGAGTTTTCGCAAATCGTGTTGTGTGCTATCACAGGCGAAGACTGGCCCACAATGGAATCCCCATGGCAGTAGATGCCGCCGCCTTTCGACGCCGTCCAATTAGCCCGGTTGCGACAGATAAGGTTTCTTTCTATGCGCGGCGAAGAACCGTCACAGAAGATGCCGCCTCCACATAGATGCGTGCAATTGTCCGATATGACGCATTCTGAGATGGTCGGAGAGCAACGGTGGCAAAGAATCCCACCGCCTCCCAGCGGATAGCCCCAGGGCGATTCGTTGCCGGCGATCAGATTCCCGGTGATAGCTGCGTCGCACTCGGAACAATATATCCCCCCGCCACCGCCTTCCCCTCCAAAGTTGCCCATGATGAAATTGCCGCTGATAAGAGGCACCGGAGACTTCTCGCAGTATATGCCGCCTCCCCCTTTCATGGCATAATTGTCGGCGATGGTATTATCGCTGACACTGGCTGCGCACCACGTCAAATGAAGGCCGCCACCGATGTTGTCAGCCCCGTTGTTTCTGATGATATTATCCGCAATTGTCGGGGCGCAGGCCCGTGCAAAAATGCCTCCGCCGTCTTTCGCGGAGTTGCCCTCGATGATGTTGCTGCGGATTTCTGGCGACCGCCCCACACAGTAAATCCCTCCCCCTGATTCAGCCTTGCCGCCGGTGATCGTGAAACCGGAAAGGACCATGCCGCTGTAGACACCTGAATCGAAGCTGACCACGCTGCCCGCGTTGTTCCCGTCAATGACCGTGGCCGCAACTACGTCCCGGTCACTTGGGTTGGTGGAACGCACTGTTATCGCCTTCGAGCTGAATTTGACATTCTCGACGTACCGCCCTCTCGCCACAATGACGGTGTCACCGGCGCCCGCGGCGTTGATCCCTTCCTGAACCGTCTTGAAGGCGGTTTCCCAGGACGTCCCATCGCCGGACTGAGACACCGACGCGTCAACGAACCACGTCGCGGCCGGGATTGATCCCTGGAACGACAAACAGAATAAGACCCCGCAAAGGATGGAATAGAAAATAGAGGCTCTCATTGCTGTTCTCCCCCTGCCAAGATGCCTACCCTTATTCACTTCAGCCATAGACCCAACGAACACCAATTTAGCACCGAACCGATGCGAAAGCAAGGCAGCAACCGCACGCAATGAAATACACTACGACCAGGGCGAACGCCTGGGAAAGGAACCCGGGGAGGAGTCTGACTGGGGCAGATTACAGCCCCGCAGATTAACCGCCATTCGCATCGTGAGCGCACTTCCTCAGCGTTTCGGACGGTTCGACGGTGGGACAACCCATTTGTCGGCCTTTCGCGCCGGCGCCTTCATGGATCCGGGGCTTCGAAGGAAGGCTGAGGCTCCAATCGCGCGGTTTGTCGTCTGTCCGCGCCAACGCGCAACAATCAAACAGATAGTAAACCATACTTGGCGACTGCGGTGGACCGCCAGGGTCCCCGGCTGAGCGTGCGACAGGCACTGAAACTACAAGGAGTTGAAAGCCGACAAGGCATGCCGACGGGTCGAATGGGGAGCAGACGGGCTGAGTCTTGGCAGAGGGGGCAACTATCGGGCATACGGTTCAGGAAAAGCCGCGAGGCACCTTATGGTAGCACTTCGACCCTGTAAAAGCGCGGACTCGTCAGGGAAGTAGTATCGGCGAAGCTCAAGGTGTCGCCAACAGCCGTGAACGGTTCTGCGAATGGAATCCACTCGATAAGGTCGTTGCTGACCAGCAACCTATACTCTCTCTGAACGACCGTCGAGCACTGGATCTCGAGTCTCGTGTCGGCGACTCTTACGCTCACGATCTCAAACCGCGATGCCGCGTTAAGAGGGTCCGTCCCAGCGGACACCTCTGCGCCATCCCCTTGTCCATCCGCGTCTGTATCAGGGCTTGTCGGGTCACACAGCCGGACGAACTCCTCGGTGTTGGGCAGCCCATCGTCGTCCGGGTCGTCCTCTTTACTCATCCATAGGTCACCGAACCAGCGGATTTCCCAGTAATCCGGCAGCTCATCCGAGTCCTGATCAATATACTCATCGGCCCCTATGTCCAACGCCGTCCCGAAGGGCCGATGTTCTCCGTCTATATCGAGAGATGGCAGCCCGCCATAGTAGATCTCAGTCGTTCCGGCATTGACGCAAGGGGAATCGGGTCGAAGGTGGAAGTCCTCTTTCTCGGGGCAGACAAAGAGAGGATCGTCGTGGATGACTCCTTCGCCCTCGTTCTCGTCTCCGGTGTCCTCAATGCACGAATATTTCGCCGCGCACCCACTCAGATCGTCGCCATTGTCCCACACGATACAGTTATAGAGGACAGAGTTACTCGAATAAAAGATTCCGCCACACCCCCCTTGGGCTGTGTTTCCCACCACCGTGCAATTGACCATTCGCGGCCTCGAATACTTGGAATAAGCGGCACCACCGCCCTCCGTCGCGGCAGTGTTCCGGAAAATCAGACAACCAGAAATCAGCGAATCGTCCCCGCCTCCGATTCCTCCTCCTGATTCGGTGGAAGAATTGTGAGCGATGATGCTGTCGGAGAGCGACGTGGCACGACAGTAATAAAGGTAGATGCCTCCTCCAAAGGCAGCCCGGTTGCCCCGAATCGTACAGTTAGAAATGGTCACAGAGTCAGTGTTCATGCAGTTGACGCCTCCGCCCCACCCCTTGCTGGCGACATTGTTCCTGATGGTGCAGTCGGTCAATGTGATATTTGAGCCGGTCAGCGAGATTCCCCCTCCCGATTCTGTGGCGAAGTTGTTTTCTACGAGACATCGAGTGAGCCGCAGCGATGGACTGTCCACATAGATTCCACCGCCGTAAGCCTCCCAGTCATATGCTGTCATATTGTTATAAATCCGACAGTCGGAGATTGTTGGCGATCCGGCGTAACAGTAAATTCCGGCTCCGTGGTAAGACGCCCAACCTGTCGTCTTGTTGCCGTACACATGACAGCCGGTGATGGTCGGCGATGCTTTCTCGCAAAGTATGCCCCCACCCTTCTCAGCGTTCCCGCCGGTTATGCCGAATCCCTCGAGCACCGATTCAGTTGTCTCCCTCGACTCGAACGTCACCCCTCTTCCGGCCCCTCCCGCGTCAATAATCGTTTTCTGGGGACCGGACTGTGCGCTAAGATGGATCCGTTTTCCCTTGAAGTTGACGCTCTCCCGGTACGTCCCGGGAAGAACGGTGACGATGTCGCCGTCGAGAGCCGATTCGATTCCCGCCTGAATGGTCGCTTTCGGGCCAACCGTTCCTTCCAGATGGATTCGCGACGTCCCGTCCCAGGCGTCATTGCCCGAATAAGCATTGACATAAGTTGTCGTCGGGGTCGGATGAAGCGGCGGGTAGTCTCTCGCGCATTCCTCGAGGTTCGATAGTCCGTCTCCGTCGTCGTCGGCTTCAGGTTTTGCGGAGATGTCACCGAAGTGGCGAATTTCCCACGAATCGGGCAATCTGTCGAAGTCACTGTCGAGAACTTCATCGGCGCCGATGTCGGGGGCAAGTCCCGACGGTCTTGGGTCGCCTTCCATGTCGGAAGATGGCGCGCTCATCCGCGTGCCGGCATCAATGCAGGGCGACCCCGGGAGAAGATGAGGGACCGGAAGAAAATCTCTCGTGAGCAGCGGATCTGCTGCGATATTTCCCCCTGCGTCGAGGTAGCTTCCCCGAACCTCACCTACATCACAGTGCAACAGAACCGCCGCCGTTGTCCAATCCGTTTCAGAATCGCCACAGACTACGTCATACGACTTGTTATCCCAGACAATGGTGTTAACGAGCACGGCTGCGGAGGACTGCGAAAGGACAACTCCCCCTGAGCCCTCGCATATGTTCCCGTAAATCGTACAGTTGATGATCGCGGGCGAGGAGCCATCGCACTGGACCGCTGGGCCATACCTGGAGATATTATTATATACAATGCAGTTGGTGACGCTCACCGGCGAGGATGCCAGGAGAAACCCGCTGCAGCCATTTGACGAGTTGTCGAACACGGCGCACCGTGTGAAAGTGGTCCAGGAATCATCGCACCGGATCGCGCCGACTCCCGCAGAAGTGTTGCTATACAACTTGCAGTCGGCGACCAGCCCTCCGGATTCCCTCAGGTAAATCCCCGCTGGTCCGCAGCATCCGATCTCGTTCCCAAAGATATTGCAGGACAATATAGTAGGGTTGCATTTGTCGCAGTGGATGGCGGCGCCGCGCTCCTCCGTGCCGTTATTGCAGATATCACAGCGCTCAATGAGAGGGGAAGATTCCAGGCAGTAAAAACCGCCGCCGTCCATTGCGCCCCAGTTGTCATAAACAGCGCAGTCGCGGATTGTGGGGGAGGAACGGAAGCAATCGAATCCCCCACCGGAGTAAGCGCGCCCTTCCGTAATGCCGAATCCCTCGAGGATGGCGTCGCGTCCCTCGCCCATTCCGAAAGTGACCACGGCTCCGCCGCCCTCCCATTGGCCCCCGGGCCATTGAATTATCGTGACATCGCGGCCGAAGGCCGACTTTACGTAAAGATTCTTTCCTGAGAAGGTTATGCCCTCCTCGTATGTTCCGGTTGCCGCGACGACCTTGTCCCCGTTGCACGCCGCGTCAATCGCGGCCTGGATCGTGGCCTTCGGGCCAATGTTCCCACCGAGATGACTCTGGCTCATGCCGTTCCAATCGTCGTTGCCAAGAGACCCATTAACATAGAACGTTGTGGGCGATGATGCCATCGGGTTCGTGCCCCGGAAATACTCGTCAGAATTCAAGAGATTGTCTTTGTCGAGGTCGTGTTCCGGAGAGGGGGCGACAGGGTCGGAGAAATACAATAGCTCCCACCAATCCGGCAGCTCGTCAGTGTCGGAGTCGAGATACTCGTCGGCTCCAATATCTACCCGGCCGCCGAGCACCCGTGGTTCTCCGTCAATGTCCGTTGGCTGCAGGTCCTGCTCCAATCCCGCGTCAATGCAGGGCGAAGCAGCCGATAGGTGAGGGATCGGCATCAGAGGTCTCGCGAACATCGGGTCCGCGGAAATATTTCCTCCGCCATCTATGAACTCGCCGCCCAGAGACCATACTGACCCATCGTAAACACATGATCGGAGTTCGACGCTGCCGCCGCTGACCTCGATATCTCCTTGCTGGTTGCCCCATATTACGGTGTTGATCGCAAGCGTATGGCTTCCCCACCCCGAGTCAACCCCTCCGCCGCGCCAGGGCGAAAGGTTGCCGAAGATGGTGCAGTTAACAATTACCGGAAAGCACTCGTTATCACAGGCTATTCCCGCTCCCCCGTAGAAAGCGGAGTTCTGGACGATTGCGCACCCCTCAATTCGCGGAGATGATTTGTAGCACCAGATGCCCCCGCCCCATTCGTGGGACCAGTTCGAGTAGATCACGCAATGCGAAATCGTAGGGTTTGCCGCGCGGCAACAGATCCCGCCACCCGGGTCAGGATATGCAGAGATGTTCCGAAAAATGCGGCAGTTGAGAATCGTGGGAGAAGAACCTTCACAGTAAATTCCCGATCCGCTGTTGCTGCCGCCGCCCCCGGTTACGGAAAAGCCCTCGAAGATTGCTCCGGAGCCTTCCCGGAAGTCGAACGTCACGACCGTGCCCGAACGACGGGCGTCAATAACAGTTCGTGCCGGGCCGTCCCGCGACACCAGGTGAACGCTTTTGCCATCGAAACGGATTTTCTCGAAATAAGTCCTCCCGGCGACAACGACCGTATCCCCATCCCCTGCGGTGTCTATTCCTTCCTGAATCTTCTGGAACGCTGTTTCCCAGGACTTCCCATCTCCAGACTCGGGCACGCTGCCGTCCACATACCAGGTCACTGCTGCCGTCAACCCTGGAGACAGGAAAAAGAGCAAAACGCCGGTCGCGATACGAAGAAACGTGCGTCCTGTCATGTGCACCCCGCTGGTAGGCTGGTCCTCATCTCCGGTTGTTTCACCGATCCACGGGGCCAATACTTAGCACTAACCGGATGTAAACGCAAGGTACTTTCCGCCGAACGTAAAAACCGACGCCGCCCACATAAAATCACTCTGCAAGAAAGCCTCTCCTGGACTGCCTGGACTGTACTGCCTTCAGAACCTCAAGCGCCAAAAACGCCCGATATGCCTCGAACAGTCAACGACCCATCGCTTCTGCCACTCTACCCGACGAAGATCCCAAAAGCCCGTTTTGCCTACCATCAGCTCTTTGGGTCACTCTTCTCTCTCGCAATGCTTGAAAACTTGCGCCCTCACCAGAAACGCCATGTGGGTCGAGCATAGTTTCCAAAACGAAGGATTGGAAATTCAGGGAAGATTGATCCGGATAGGGGGGAACCTCGCGGTTCCCCTCCTCCCACACCACCGGGCATACGGGTCGCGTACCACGGCGGTTCAGTTAGGTTGAGCAGCTTCCCAATAGGCCAATCGGGGAAGTCCGATCGAGTCGAAGAAAGCGTTAGGCAGAGCTTGCTGGACGGCTGCGTGACGAGCCATGCGCCACAGGCCCGATTTCGTGCCTGCGGCAACGGCTGAGCGGAAGTGTGGCACACCGCGACGCCGAAGTTGGGCGTATCGAGTGGGGCCGCATCTCCACTGGCGCCAAAGGAACATACGCAACCGCTTGCGTATCCACGCATCAAGGCAGGAAAGCACCCTCGCTGTCTGGCAGAAGCCGAAATAGCCTCGCCAACCGATCAGGTACTCACTCAAGGGCTTGACCAATTGCTCCAGGCTCACCCCACAGGTCCGTCGAGTGAGTTCCCGCACCCGCCTTTTGAACCTTCGGAGGGCTTCCGGGGAGACCTGCCGCTGAGGTTGTTCTCCTCCGGTCAAGGTAAAGCCCAAAAACTTTCGCTCCTCCGGTCGAGCCACTGCGCTTTTGGACTCGTTGACCTTCAGCCGAAGCCGGGTCATCAGGAACCGAGTGATGTTGGCGATAACCCGTTGTCCCGCGCGGTAACTGCGGACATAGATGTTGCAATCGTCCGCATACCGGCAGAAGCGGTGGTCTCGCCTTTCCAGTTCCCGATCGAGGTCGTCCAGCACGAGGTTCGACAGTAAAGGCGATAAGGGGCCTCCTTGGGGCGTTCCCTCTTCAACAGGACTTACCAGCCCGCTCTCCATCACCCCGGCGTTCAAGAACGCCCGAATGAGCTTCAACACCCGCTTATCGGATACCCGCTTGGCGACTCGGTTCATCACAATGTCGTGGTTGACCCGGTCGAAGAACTTCTCCAGATCAATATCCACGACCCATTTGTAACCCTGGGCAACGTACTGCTGTGCCTGGGCCACAGCCTGATGAGCCGAGCGCCCTGGGCGAAATCCGTAGCTGTGCTTGGAGAACGTTGGATCCCATCGGGGTTGCAGAATCTGCAGAACCGCCTGTTGAATGAGGCGATCCAGTACCGTCGGAATCCCGAGTTTTCGGACTCCGCCATCCGGCTTGGGTATCTCTACCCGTTTAACCGGTTGCGGTACATGGGTTCCTTTCAGCAGTTGTTCCCGAATGGTTGGCCAGTGTTCCCGCAGGTAAGTGGGCATCTGATCAATGGTCATCCCATCAACCCCTGGACTTCCCTTGTTGTCGCGGACACGCTTCCACGCTTTCCTAAGGTTCTCTCGCTCGCATATCTCCTCCATTAGCCTATGGTCATCTGCCGGGCTTGCGGATTCTCTTCTCGCCATGGGAGATTCGGTCCCTTGCTAGTCAAGCCGAGGGGCTTCACCCCCGTACTCCACCATGAAGGCCAGTTCTAACTGAATGTACTAGTGTACTGTTTCATTCAGATGGTATCTTATCGAAGACCGCTCTGGCACGGC
>CAYZXL010000103.1:0-11543 GCA_964482435.1 uncultured Verrucomicrobiota bacterium | reverse complement strand
AGCATCAGCGACAACCGCTTCACCAAAACAAGGGCTTTTCGGCTGTGTCTCTAGCTCGACTGACGGGGGTAAGATGCCTCCGATACGTTCGCTTCTGACGTCTCCCAACACAAGGATAAGGCCTCCCCACATGCGATGGCAAGTGAATTCGCACCTCAGAAGGTTCCTGACAAAGGGCCAGAATTGCAGCATATTATCGCCACAATGTGGAGAACGACCAAGCGTCGGGTGGTGAGCCTGGCGGCCTGGTACTCAAAAGAGAACCGGGCAGGATGCGGATGTTGCGAGGGGAGCAGCGTCCGAAATCCTGTCCTTTTTTTGATAGAGACAAATTTCACCGCGGAGATCGCAGAGAACGCGGAGAGAACAGTCGTGGCACGGGCGTCCCCGCCCGTCGAGATTCATGGGCAAGATGCGAAGCTTGCTTTAATCTCTAATCGGCCATTTTCGAAATAGTACGTGCGTGACTCTCCCGAAGCTACCAGATACTTTTTGGGTACGGAGCCTTCGTGACACCCCCCTGCCTTCCGGCTTTGCTGGATCACAGCTCACGTTCTCGCCTGCACGCAAAGCCAGATTGCCGCCCAACGAACGCTCTTGAATCGGACATGCTCGATGTTTTTAGAGAGCTGGCTGCCGCCATTCAGTGGAAAGGCGTCCCAGCAAGTCCACAGGCGTCGCACCGTCATGCACGACGAGACGATAGCGCAGGCGGAGGGGTTGATTCTTCTTTAACACCACTGAGCCTGGGGCGACGATGCAGGGGTTGACCATGGCGATGGGCGCGAGGTTATGCCACGTTGTCGGCGGATTCTTCGGGTGGTCGAGCACTGCCACGCCGAAAGCCCTGCCGCCGTCAAGCTGGCTGGTGTAGTCGTACCAGGCGGCCGCCGGCCAGTCGGTCTCCGGTTTAAGGTAGTGCGGATTCGGTAGTTTCACCTCCCCCTCAGGACCGGCATATACGTCCCTCCCTTCCTTTCGCGCTTTCACGCAGAAGCCGCCGAAGGCAGTCTGATCCAGTGTGAGGTCTTGAGTGGGTGTCAACTGGTAATCGAGGTCAATCACATAGCATTTCTCTCTTTCGCGGGCATCAACCTTCAGCAGCTCATGAATCATCGGCTCGGCCTCGACGAGCCAGTCGTTACGGACTTCAAGCCTGGCGTGGCTGGCATCGGCTTCGACAAGCCGGACACTTCGATTCCGGATGACCCGATCCTTTGTCGGCGCCCACTCGCCCCAGCCCCAGAAGTCGGCTTTTACCTTCCCTGTTATCGAGTGCCAGGCAAGAAAGACTCCCCGGTGATGCCGATGGTCGCTCGGCGCAAAGTCAACCACGCGTTCTCCGGATGGTGTGTTGACCGGATAAAAGCAGCAGACGCTGTTGGCGGTCAGCTCCGTGTTCGCAGGCTTTGTCGTCATGTAGCGGAAGACGGTCCGGCCATCCGGCGTCTTCAGCACCATCCCATATTCATCGGGACTGAGAGTAAAGGGCTTCGCCGCTTTCTCTCCCGCCTCGGATTCGCCACGCCCTGCGAAAGCGACGGATAGAAACAACCCGAATGCCGCTGCGCGAATGGTCCTTGCCGTCTTCATGGTCTGCCTCCCTCGCCATCGAACCTATCTTGCTATTTTTCCAACCCGCCCTCAGTCGTACCACGGCCGCCACGTGGGGTAGGTTTCCTCGGGTGGCAGCCTGTGTTTTCCCGGGGCAGACGGTGTGGCTCCCGTGTTGTAGAAGACGTACAGACCGCCCTTTCCGGAAAAAACGACATCGTTTCTGCCATTCTTATCCATGTCGGCGATGTTCAGCTTCATGCCCACCGCAGGGGCAAAGTTCGGCGGCGGGTTGACGTTTTTCTCGCCGGGGAAATAGGGAAGATGGTTGAAGGCCAGAAGATGCCGCTCGAACTTCCCGCCGCGCAAGTCGTACCAGAACGCGAAAATCGGCTCCTGCCAACTCACGTCCCGCCCGTGGTGGGCGAAGAGCCGCTTCCCAGTGACAAGGTCTGGTTTCCCATCCCCATTCAAATCCCCCATTGCCATCGTGTGGAACTGACCGAAGTCCGTCTCGATCCAGTGCTGCGTGAAGCTCCGTTTTCCTTCGGCATCAACCGACTGCTCCAACCACGCCAGGCCGTACGTATGGGCAGCACCGATGATGATGTCGCTCAGACCATCCCCATTCATGTCGTGGACGAGAATCGGATGAGAAGCCGCCGCCCCACCAACCGCCACCGTGAACCTGTAATCTGCGTGGAAGGCCCAGCTTTGGTCAGCCGGTTTAGCAGGCGCCTCGTACCAGCCAACAGGCGTCACGATGTCCACCCGACCATCTCCGTTAATGTCCCCGAGGCCGTTTCCGTGGGTTTCTCCCTCCGTGCCGATAACATGCTCGATAAACCATGGCTCTCGGTCAATTGCTTCCAGCCATGTCATCCCCTGCCCGGGCACCAAACCCCAATGGTTACAGAGGATGTCGTTGTCACCGTCTGCATCAATGTCTCCGTGAATCACTCCCTCCATGCTCTTTGCAGAATGAATCCTCGTGGCCTTCCATTTCCCATCTTTGTTGCCCGGGTTTTCGTACCAAAAAGCCCCTTTCATGCGCATCCATCCGGAGCTGACGATGTCGGTCCGTCCGTCCCGGTTGACATCCATAGCAAACTCGCTGTTGTTATCCGTCTCCGGGCCATTTGTCTCGGCGCCCTCCCGGAAGTTCTCGTGCTTGATCCAATCCGGGGCTTCGTACCAATTCCGGCCGGCGGCAATATCGAGGTCCCCGTCGCCATCCATGTCGAGAACGCTGCAGCATTCGCTGAACGGCCCGAACCAGTAACTGTGTTTCGCCGGATCGTTAGCCGGCCCGTCAATCTTGACGGGAACGAAAATCGGCTCGCCCGCGCGCGCAGGACTGCAGACCATCAGTAGAAGTCCAGTTAACGAACAGAAGCGTCGTTTCATGATTCGTCTCCTTTTCCTGTGAGTGGCATTTCCCGGTCGTTTGGCGTTGCTCATCTACAGGACACGCCTGGCCAGGGCAATCCCCGAGCCGGGGAAGGTAATCTCCTGGCGCAATTCCAGGCCTGGCGAAAGCCGCAGTCGGCTTGAGGTTGGGCTTGAGAATGGTCCGGGAAAAGCCAATCCGGGGGTGAGCCTGTGCCCCACCAGATCGCAGTCCACTCCGGAGACACTCGGGACCTCTGGCAGGCCGCCATCCACCGTCCACCGGAAGTCAAGCGTCTGCGGATCAAACTCCGCCGCGATGCGTCTCAGGACACTGTGCTTGTCCCAGCCCTTGTTCGCCTGCCAGGCGGGCAGATCAAAGGGTTCCTTCGACCCGGCAAACACGTTGTAGTCGCTCAAATTGTCCGCATCTGAGATCGCCAACATCGAGCCGTTGGCGACGAAAACGTTGTTGAGGATTTTGTTTCGCTTCGCGGTCGAGAGCCGGCCGCCGACCCTACGACCCTGGCAGATTTGCATCCGCACGGCAGCGTCGGTGCTGTGAGCGACGAGGTTGTGCGCGATGGTGAGCTCATCGCAGTCGTGCTGGTAGATGCCGCTGCCGCGGGTACCCCAGACGAAGTTGTCGTCCACCATGTTCGGCTGCTGGGAGGCCTCCATGAAGATGCCGCCGTTTGAGCAGTCAGCGTTCACAATCACGTTGGCCGTGCAGCGCGAGTTCACGTTGGCGTAGTCCATCCAAATGCCTGGCGCGCCGACCGTGTCGGTGACCAGGTTGCGCCGGAGCACGCAGGAGCGAGTGCAATGAACCTTGATGCCGCCGGTCTCGTACAGCCGCCAGATGTCGTGCCAGCCGCAGCGGCGGATGATATTGTCCTCGATCAGCGTGTAGGTGATCTGCTTGCCTTCCAGACCGCCAATGCCGCAGTCGGAGATGGAGTTTCGCCGCACGATGTGCTGCCCGCCGTCGGCCAGCCCTGGCCCGGAGGTGTCGAACTGGTCGCCGATGTCCACGCCGATGGCGTTGCACTGCTGCACCGTGTTGTCCTCGATGAGCCAATGGTGCCCACGCATCGTAGAGAGCGCCGCTTGCTGCGGGCGAGGAAAGCAGTTGCCGGAATGCTGAATCGTCAGCCCTTTCACGCGGATGTAGCCCAGCCCGTAGCCATGGGGCGCAAAGATCATCCCGCGCGTCGTCACTTCGATCTGCGCGTCGTTCGGATTCGCCCCGGCGAGCGGATGCAGGTGGAGCATCAGCCCGTCTGTCTCGACCCAGTAAGAGCCGGGGGTCTTGTTCAGCTCCGCGTGCTCCAGGACTTGTTTGAGCCGCTGGCCATTCTGGAAGACTAATCCCCGTCGCAGCTTGAACGTGGGATGGCCTTTGATCGGCACCGCCCAATCCATGCACCGCTGAATCTGCGCCTCGGTGAGGTTGACCTCCCTGAAAGGGTTCTCCTCCTCAAAGAAGTCCCGCGGCAGCGTGGTTGTCCAAAGCCGCACGTCTTCGACAGTGGACTCAGTCCAGGTTGCTGGTGTCACCTGTGAACCCGACAGAATCACCTGCGCTCCTGGCACCGCTTCGTAGCTGATCATGCCGTCGGGGCCGCTCCCGCCACGCGCCGGCGCGACCCGCTCGCGATAGGTGCCCGCGGCGATGACCACGCGCTCACCGGGTTGAAGCACTTGCGCGGCGCGGTTGATCGTGCGGAACGGCGAATCCTCCGTGCCCGGATTCTCGTCGGAGGCCCTGGGATGTGCCTGGTTCACATGGTAAGTCCGTGTGAACTTCAGCGGCACTTCCCAGGTCTTGAACTCCTCGCCGTTGGGAAGAAGCACGGGCGGAGTCAGTGAGGTCGTGTCGGCTCCAAGCACCATGCGCGCAGTGGTCGCTATCAACAGGCCCAGAATAAGAGGCGGAGAGATGCTGGTTAGCTTCATGGGAGTCTCAGTCCCTCTAAAGGATTTCATGTTCAGGTTTCCCGGCGCATGATGGGACATAACTGGCGCCCCGTCAAACAGATTTAGCTTACTTTTGATGGTGTGAGTGGCTTTTCGGTTGATTCGTCTGCCTTGTGATCTGATACCATCTAAAGGCTGACCGTATCAGACCAATGAGCCGTGGCGTTCAAGTGAACCGCGAGGGAGACTCTTAGGTGCCAGGTACAAAATCGCTTGTAGGTGTGGACATCAAGAGGCGTTCCCCTTTCAGGCACACCTACGTCGCGGAGCTGGCTAACGACTGGATCGGCTACCTGCCCGATCGTGAAGGGCACAGATTAGGCGGCTACCAGACCTGGATGGGACTGCACAGTTACGCCGAACCGGGCACGGGCGAGCGTGTGGCGGACGAGGCGGTGCAAATCCTGAATGAACTGGCAGGGATGACGGGGACGCAGCCCTCAGGGATACCGCCCCTATCGCTTCCTGAATCCAAGGACCAATCCCCGGATGGACGTTGAATTGCACCGACGCGAGAGTGAGTTGGGCGTCGTTGGAGAACGTGCGCGGGCCAATGTACGGTTGACTCCTGTTGCTTCGCCTCTGTTCACCGAGAATTTAGCTGCCGAATACCAATATCGCCTGCTCTGCACGCGCCGACCTTCTGGTAAATCTTGACGGCCGCCCCAGGTTTGCCGGGGATGCTGACCAGTAACCCCGTCTCCATCAGTTCTCGGCCGCTCAGGCGCTCCGACGACTGAAAGTCGAGGTCGGTGACGGTGTATGAGGCGCCGGGGTCGAGACCACGAAGGGGCAGCCGCGCGGACTCGTAGATGCTCTCCGCGCGACGGAAGACCTGGACCATTCCCTCGCCAAGCTCTGCTTGGTCGAATTGCCAGCCGATCCACACGTCATTCTCCAGGCTATAGTTGGTGAGGGGATAATAGTCGCCCATGAAGAATGGCGCCATCTGTTTCCAGCCGGCGACAAGCCGCCGGATGGCGTCATAGTCGAGGTCTTTTCGGCGTACATCCCAGCACGCTGTCAGATCCGGACACATGACGCTGCGGAAATGGTAAGGGTCCCCAAACATGGTGCCCGTTCCGTAGAATGGCATCCAAAAGGCGATCCCATACGTGTGGCACTGATTGCCGACCGGTTCAAATATATAGTCGCTACGGAGCAGGGGAACCGCGCGGCGGAGGGTTTCCAGATCGTTGCGGCGTCCGCCGCTGGCGCAGGAGTCAATCAGCATGTCAGGGTGGCGGCGGCGAATCTCATCCCAGTAGGAGAGGTAACCCGACACGTAGTTGATTTCGGTGATGCCCTGACGGTCTTCGGCGTCGTTTGCACGCCAATAGGGAAGGGGATCAATATTGAAGTCGTTCCGGTAGAGGTCTATGCCCTCCTCCGTGATTAATCGGTCAACGTGTTCGATGAGCCACTGGCGGGCTTGAAGGTTCCCGAGATTCAGCAGCTTCGTTGCTCCCTCCGGCCCGAGCAGCCACTCGGGGTGCCTTTCATACAACCACGTGCCTGGCGTAACTCTCTCCGGCTCGAACCACACGATGCACTTCACACCCTTCTCGTGGGCGTGGTCGGTGATCGCCCGCAGGCCGCGTGGAAACCGCTTTTTGTCCACTTCCCACGTTCCCGTATTCGGCCAGCCGGTCTCGTTGACGTACCAGCCAGCGTCCATCCACCAATAGTCAAGCTTGAGACCCTCCTCCAGGTAGCGGTCAATAAAGAGCTTCTGATTCTCTTCATTAGCGTGAATCATTTCGCCGAATTGGTGGGAACTGCACGCGGCAAATTGAGGACACGGTGGCAACGTGCCGCCCGGGCGCGGCAGGTTATGGGCTATCATCCACCGCCTCCATACGTTCTGCCCATGTACCCAGTCGCCGCTCCAGAGCATCATAGCTATTAAGGGCGTGCGCACCTCTTCGCCCGGATGCAGTTTGAAATGCGTCAACTCCTGTCCGACGCGGACTCTCAGGGCTTCGGCATCGTCGCGCGTGAATCGCGCAGCCCACTGTCCCGGCCAGCCGATGCCGACTATCGCCCCCTCGCTCGGCCATTCTACATTGAAGTAACATAAGTCGCTGTTGGTGGGACGCCCGCCGGCAGCCGTGATGATTCTTTCGGCCTTTGGGTCAAGTCTTGTCCGATGGGGTTCGTAGTCCCTTGCACTGCACGGGCTGCCAGTGAAGTGATGCAGCACGAATTCCGTCGGCTCCCTCTCCGGCCAGCGGTATCGCCGCAGCACCGTGTTCAGTGCTTGTATGTCTTCGAGGACCGGCGTGTTGCTGGAGCCTGTGTTCTTGAAGTACAGCGTCCACTCCACTACCGGAAAATCATGATACTGGATAGCCACACACCGAAAGACAAGCCCGGTCTCGGGGTCAGCATAGGTGAGGGTGTGTTCTGTGTGGTTGTCGTCGAGTTTCCGGCTTGCTCGCTGCAAAGGCGGCGATTCGAGCACCTGGGTTGAGGGCTGACCGGCGTAGGTGAAGGAGAATGGCAATTCCTTGATGCACGCTGGCCGATGCGGGTCCTCGACGGGCATGTCTCCGAGCCATAACTCGCTGCCGTCAGTCAGAGTAACGCGCGCCTCGGCCCAGTCAGCTTGGTCGCAGGCGATTCCGTCGCCGCCATCGTGCACCTCGATGACAAACTCGCGCGTCCCGCCCAGATCAACGCTGACTGGAACACCCGCCATTCCTTCTCGCAACACCCCCGAGCGGAAAACCTCTTTTCCGGCGACCGAGACCGAAAACGCCACGCTGCCGCGGCCGCCTGCGGTCTGCTCATTGCTGTCCACACCAACTATGGCCTCGAATTTCTTTGCGGGCTCCGGGACGCGCACGAGGACCTTGCTGTTAGCATGGCAGAACAGGCCACGCCAGTATATGTGACCCGCTATCCTCAGGGGGCTGCCAAGCCGTGCGTTCTTCTGTACGGGATCGTTGTTGGCTATCACCTTGATCCGTGCCAGTGGCGCCTCCACGTCGGCACCATCGAGAAACTTTGCCGCCACCCACTGTTCCATCTCGCAAAGCTCACCGGCCCATCGTTCCTGGGAAAAGCCGGACCCCGCCGACATTGGAAAGGCAAAAACATTTGTGGCGATGATGAGAGATAGCCATGGTGTGCGCACCCAAATTCTCCTTCCTGAATGCAATGCCTCACTTCTTGTTGCCCGGGCACCGGAACTGGGCCGTCGAGCACCGCCATGTTCAGCGTTCATCCATCTCGGCAGACGGAGTTGACAGCCCACCCCTCCGCGACCCGCAACGAAACACTCAAGGCATTCTAATGCCGTCCGATGAACACTTGCTCCGTTTCTCTGCGACGACATTCCCTCCTTCCTGGGTCTATGCTAACAGCCATTCGGGAAATGTCCAATTCCGTCTGAAGCAGAGCACCATGAGCTGAGTTTCCACGCTCTGCCCCGAGTCCTCCGTCAGAGAGAACGCCTTCCCATATTTATCCAGGAGAAGGCGGTCTGTCAGGGACTCGCTTACGCTGATCGCGCCCTTTTGGAGAAACCCCGCCGCGACGGTCTGGCCCTTGGGGCAACTGCTGGTGAGGCACTACGAGCAGGACATCTACAAGCTCAACTTTGTTCATGAGAGAGAGTGAGGCTTCTTTGAACCAGGCACACCCGGTGCGCCGGCCTTCGGCCGGCTGCGCGGGCGGCGCATCCGGTGCGATCGGGCGAACAGTTGTATGCTCAACCTCATCTTGAGTGGGTTTCTGTGCCGGGAAACGCCGTCGAGGATGCCGCAGACTACGGCATGGCGCGCTCGCTCCACCACGATTGCGTGTTGATCTTCGTGTCCGGATTATCCGGGTCGGTGAGGAGTTTGCTTTTCCCGGCAATCCACCTCGCGTGCCCGTCCGCGAGCGCCACGTTTCTCCCTTCCATCCAGTGGTTCGCGGTCGAATCCAGGGGCTTGGTTGCGTACCTGTCAGCGAGGATTCTGGTCGTGGAAGGCGCCGCCTCGGTCCATGCAACGTTCATGCCGCCACCGTTGTAGCTATATGCGTAACTCACCTGGTTGGCCTCGAAATCTCGGAAGGGCTTGTTGTCATAGATGTTCGAGGTGCGCTTTGGCATCCTATCGCCAGAGCTGGGGCAGGTGAAGACGTCCAGGCTGCCTACGTAGCCCGGGTAAAGGATGCCCAGGTCTTTATAATGATGGGACACGACGATAGACTGCCCTGGCTCTGCGATAGTTGGATAATATCCATCGTGCTCCATCGCGTACTGCTTGATGCCCACGATGATCTCCTTGAGATTGCTTGCGCACTTGGCCCGCCGCGTGATCTCTCGTGACGGGCAGAACGTCGGCGGAACCATCCCCAGCAGGAAGATCAGCGCCGCTACTATGACTAAAACGTCAACAATTCTTATCCTTCCCATTGTCGTGTCCTCCCTGTCATGTTATTGCGCCGGCAGAATTCTATAGAATTTCGAATGCTCCGTGCTTAGCGCGTCCACGTCGGGCCAGGGCTCCTGCGTGTCAATAGGTGTGCCTGGAGACCAGGCCTCCTCAAGCGTTTTTTTGAATTGAACGACGAAATCATCAAAGGTCGCCGCCAGCCAGTAAATGAGGATGTCCTTAGACTGTCCGGAGATGACGTGGGTGATCACAGCCCGCTCCCGGACATAGCCAGTGCCGCCGAAAGCACCCATGTCACATCGCGTCCCATCGGCATCGTTGTATGCCGGCTGAGGATTCCCGCTATCAATGCAAGGGGATCCCTGAGCAAGGGCATAGTCTCCCTCCGTCGCATTAACGAACTGGGGGTCTTCGCTCAGGTTCCCATCGGCGCCAGCGTACCCTATTTCGTCCGTGTCGCAGAACTCAATCCTGAGCTGGCCGACACCGGAGATCGCTTTGCCATTGCCCCAGATGACCGAATTCATAATCCGAGGAACAGAAGATGTGAACACCCCCTCGATACCGTGAAGTCCGCCGATGCCTTCCTGTGTGGAGGAGTTGTCGGCAATTGTGCAATTCACAATGATGGGGAATGCTTCGTCGCATAGAATTCCTCCGCAAATCGCGGCGCTGTTCTTAGCAATAACGGTTCTGACGACTCGCGGAGCCGAATACCAGCAGAACAGACCTCCGCCCTCGCCAGCCGAGTTCTCACTGATAACGCAGCCATCAACCAACACGCGCGATTGCCAGGCATAGATGCCGCCGCCGCTTTTCTCCGCAGTATTGCTCCCGATGCGGCATTGCCTCAGTGTTACGCGAGACTCACTGAGAAATATGCCTCCGCCGAAGGTGGCTGAATTCCCTTCAATCTTGCAGCGCTCAACTACGACGGCGCTGTTGGCACAGTACAGGCCCCCGAAAGCGTCTCCTGAAGCGTTCGTAACTATCAGGTCGCGAATGCTCACACCGTCCGCGTTGACTACGGTTAAGGCAGTGCCATTGCCGCCGGCGTCGAGAACAGTGTCTGCGCTTTCTGCGCCCGCCAGCGTGATCTTCTTTCTCACGACCGGATTCTCAACGTAAGTGCCAAGCGCAATGAGCACCCTGTCCCCATCTGATGCGGCGTGCACTCCTCGCTGAACGGACTTGAAGGCTGTCAGCCAGCTTTTACCGTCACCTTCCTCTGCGACCGACTGGTCAACATACCAGGTTGCCCCCGGAGCGGGGGCCGCTGATTGCACGAGGAGCAAAACCCCAATCAAAACCATAGCCTTTTCCATCTTCTTGCCCTCCTGAATGCGATCTCTGGTCCCTGAGCGCCACACGCCTGCACGAAGCGCCGTTCACGATTCCTGACGACAGCAGGTGCAAACGCCTGCTTTCCCTCGCTGTCCCTTCCCTGCTTATTCGGCCCTCATAGCCGCCTCAAATGGTGTACACCAGCGCTCAGCCGAAAAGGAGCCAATTGTTGTGACAGGTTTATCCCCGTAGGGGTTGTCCCAGACCATCGAATACAAGCCAACCGGCAAACCGCTATTCGCGCCCGTCCAGGCCACTCTCTCCTCGTGGACGCTGAATGAGGGTCGCGCCCGCATCCCAGTAACACAGGCCCGAGACCTCCTCAATTATATGGGACTTGACCACGTCAAGTGTCCTGCTTCCACCCGGATGCGTGGTTTTAACCTCTCTGGCAATCTCCCAGACCTGGGTGTGGTCATCACTGCGCTCGATCAACTCCGCAGGCGGATATTCAGCGATGACCCTCAGCGTCGGTGCGCCGCCGCCGATCGCTCCAAGCGTAATGTATTCCGAAGGCGCCACGGCGCCGGCCCGTCCGAACACCGAAGAGGGCACAATGTGGGGTACAGCCAACGCCGCCCCAAGCCGAAAGGAGTCTCGCCTATTCATCACTTTTCTGTCTTATGAAGGTTTTCCACGGCAATCTCACATCCTGCAAGATGTGAAATCACAAACGGGTTAGCTATCCATACGTCTCGACCCGGACAAACAAATGCTTTCGGTCTAATGTCCATGCAAGGGCGTCTTTGTCCCTTCCTCCCGGAAATGAGTTTCACAATATGCCGCGAAGCGACGCCTCTCAGGGCGAATTTGACTTCCACCCCCGCAGTAATATTGTACTATACACGTAGAAGGTAGACAGGGGTATGGGAGGTTGAGTTACCTGAG
>CAYZXL010000102.1:0-11589 GCA_964482435.1 uncultured Verrucomicrobiota bacterium | reverse complement strand
CTGGGGCCGGAGAGGTTGAGACCATCAGCAGACCCGGCGTCGAGGTGGTCCCAACCAAGAGAACCCTGAGAATCAGCGGCTCGATTCCTCCGGAGGTGTGGAATCGGTTGGGGACCAGGATTCTGCCCAAATTAAAGTCTGGTGGCGAGTTCAAGGTCGGAATTGACATCTCGGTTACGCTTAGCCCTGACCTTGCCCGGAGTGTGGAGTCTGAACTCCGCCAGATATTGGACGACTTGGGCTTGTCCGACAGAGTACGAATCGGGGAGAGTTAGTGCTTCTTGTCAGAAGTGCGCGACCGAAAAGACCCCTGGGTCTTGTTCCGGTGCGTCGGCACCGATGCGTTCCGCCGCCTACGCCGCACAATCCCGTCATCAAAACGGTTCCATGCTCACCGAGAATTATCCCAGTATCAGCATGTATGCCCTTTGGCGCTACTGTCTTGGTTCAGCGGGAATTGGGCACCTGCCCTTCACGTTTAAGCTACTCCCCTGACAGCAGGAGCCTTGAGTTTTGTGAGGCATGAGGGAGGCTCTGGATATCCGATCACCAAAGAGGGGTGGGGGAGGTTGAGGAACTCCCCGGTCGCTTCGGGAAGAAGCGACAAGCGAAGCACGAACTCATCACGTACCTGACCAACAACCGGCATCGCGTTGATTATCCTCGCTACCGCTTGCTCGGCCTACCTATAGGCAGCGGGGATGTGGAAGGCCAATGCAAGAGTCTGGTGCAAGCAAGGTGCAAATCCCGCCCGAAGGCGGGACGCTGGAGCACCAAAGGAGCCGAACAGGTCTTGGGAGTGCGCTGCGCCATGCGAGACGGTAGCTTCGATCGCCTTTGGGATCACCGGAAAGAGTCGCTGGTTGTCTGGCACAAGCGGCATATATGGGAGCAAACAAAGGCCGCGTAAATGCCACGATTACGCAGCCACACCCATCCAGGTTTACAATTTCCTGGTGGTCGCTTGAAATCGAAGCGTGAAAGTGTCCTTCGGGCGCTAACGCCCCACCATTGCCTGAAAGAGCATGGTGAGAGTCAATGAATCAAGCGGATGCGTGCGGTGCCTCAACGATGAAGAACAAGGGGAATTGGACGACCTACAAGGTTCGGGCATGTCCGGTTTTCTTGTGCACAGTCGTCGTGGGCCTGGCTGCCGCCAGCGCTCAGGCTACCGATGTGGTCAGGACGCGACAGAGGAGGTTGCTATGAAAAAAGCTCATTGGAACGCCGTCGTTCACGCCTTGTTGCTTGTCATGATCTTGGTCGTCATGTTCATCGGGATACTGCTTGGCTTCTTCATTGCGCGGGCCGGCGGACCTCAGGCGGAAAAGTACTTGTGGGGTCTCCATCGCCACGACTGGGGGGATCTTCACCTCTACTTCTCGCTAACCCTTGTTGGCCTGGTGATTCTTCACTTTATCCTCCACATGAGCTGGATTCGCTCCATGTCGAAGCAATGCCTGGGATTGCCCTGGGTGATGACGCTGCTTATCCTTTTGCTCGTTGCGGCAGGAATCGTGACGGCTTCCGCGGCCATTAAAAGGGCTTACCCCGGCGCGTATGAGCAAGAGGGGCGGGGCTTCGGGCCCGGCGGAGGAAGAGGAAGACAATACCAGCAGGAGGAACTAAGGCCGGGAAACGGGACCGGACAGCGGCGCGGAGGGGGCGGTCGCGCAAAATCACAGAATTCATTTGAGGGCACAAGACGGCGCTTGTTTTCGTTTGACAAGGCCGAGACTTCGTGGGCAATGTATTCTCATTCGGGCGACAGATTCGCAACAGAGGCATTCAATTTTCAAGGGCAGCGCTAAGCTCCCTTGTGACCACCGCTTTGGGTTGATTTTTATGCCAAGCGAGACCGACAGGCAAAGCGCGTCAGAGTTTTCCCCTGTAGAAGAATGGGATAAGGGGGCATACGAGTACCTTGCTGATGGCGTAATGGTGCTTGACGGGCAACTGACCGTTGTGGCATTCGGAGAGGGAGCGGAGCGAATCACCGGCTACACCCGCGAGGAAGCAGTCGGACAGAAATGCGACTTCCTGTTTCGGTGCGGCGTCTCCGGACAAACGTGTCCGGCAGCGGTAACGCTCTCAACCGGTCAGCCGGTCGGCAACTTCCAGTGCGATGTTTTCACGAAGGACGATGATCAAATCCCAATATGCGTGAACAGCTCGCCGATCCGCGACAATGAAGGGAAGGTCAGCAGTGTCGTGCTGACATTTCGGAACGTCGCTGAGGTGCGAGAGCTGATGTTGAAGTTGGCCGAGACGAATGTCAGGTTGGCCGCCGAGAAAGGGAAGTTATCGTCCATCCTCAACAGCATTGCGGACGGCGTTTTTACGGTTGATTCGGATTATCGTGTTACGTCTTTCAACAGAGCGGCTCAGGCGATAACCGGTCTGCAGCAGGAAGAGGTCCTTGGCAAGCCCTGCCATGAGGTCTTCCGAAGCACGATATGCCGCGAGGAATGCCCTCTCAAGAGGACCGTGCGCACGGGCGAGCCGGTGACCAATTATGAGATCGAGATTCTGGATAGACACAGCCAGGTCAAACCGATCAGTGTGAGCACCGCCCTTCTGAGAGATAGCGATGGACGGATCATCGGCGGTGTGGAGACGTTTCGGGACCTCTCCGAGCTCAAAGAACTCAGCGAACAACTCCGTGTCAAGTACTCCTTCGCCAATATCATCGGAAAGAGCGTGGTGATGCAGCGGGTCTTTCGCGTGATCCGGGATGCAGCACCGACGAATACCACGGTTCTGATTCAGGGGGAGACCGGGACCGGGAAAGAGTTGGTCGCCCGGGCGATTCACTACACAAGCCCGCGAAAGGATAAACCTTTCGTGGCGGTGAGCTGTGCAGCTCTGCCTGAGTCGCTACTGGAAAGCGAACTCTTCGGGCACGTGAGAGGCGCCTTCACCGGTGCGGCCTCGGACCGGCCGGGCAGGTTCGAGCTGGCCGATGGAGGAACCCTTTTTCTGGACGAGATCGGTGAAGTGTCTCCCGTGCTGCAAGTCAAACTGCTGCGGGTCATCGAGACGAAGGAGTTTGAGCGGCTTGGCGACCGGAAAACAACAAGGGTCGACGTCCGCATCATCACCGCGACGAACCGCGACCTGCAGCAGAGCGTCGCGGAAGGGAAATTCCGCCAGGACCTCTATTATCGGCTCAACGTCCTGGCGATGAAACTCCCGTCGCTGCGAGAAAGGGCCGAGGACATTCCTCTTCTGGTGGAGCATTTCATAAGAGCCTTCAAGGAGCAAACGGGGAAGAAAATTCGAGGGGTCAGCCAGGAAGCCCTGGACATCTTGGTGGACCACCCCTGGCCGGGAAACGTCCGCCAGCTCGAGAATGCTATCGAGCACGCTTTCATTCACTGCACCGGCGGGCTGATCCAGCGGCGGCACCTCCCCGAGGAATTTCAGCGGCCGCAGGCTTTCATGATGGAGCGGGTCTCGCGAATGGAGCGGCCGCTCGAGTCGCTGGAAAAGGAATTGATTCTGACGGCCCTCAGAAAGGCGCTGTTTAGCCGATCAGCAGCTGCGCGCTTTCTAGGCATCAGTCGCTCCTCGCTTTGGCGGAAAATGAGAAAACACGGGATTGAGCCTCGATAGGTGTGGCACAGTGCGCTCGCTTTTGCAACGTAGCTGTAACTTTTTGCTAACGTGTGAACAAGAGCATCCTCTATCGCGGCATCTTGGAATCTGTTTCAATTCTGCAACGCTCTCGCTTCGTCAGTGTTGACGGCTTTCGCCTTCCTACCTTCTCGCAACCTGTTTGACTTCAATACGTTCGGTCAGGAGCCTTACTCTCAGGAACTATCGGCATGATTGCTGCTCACCTCCGCAGACGGCTTTGTCTCCGAAGGAGGTGATAGAAGCATGCCGAACGGAAGAGGTCGAGGAAGAGGATTGTTCTGGCGACGGTTCGCACCTTGGGGCTTTGGCTTCTGTGGGCTTGGGGGATACCCTGCCTACCGATACCCCTATTTCTGGGGTGGTCGCGGGAATCCGGTGCCATTCTGTCGCAATTCCCCGTGGTTTCCGCGCCGGTGGTGGGCGAGACCTAACTACTGTTCCGAGGGTCGGGGAGGAGTCTCAGCAGCCGAGGGCGCGCGGCTCCTCAAGAACGAGGCACGGTTGCTCGAGGACCAGTTGGAGCAAATTCGGACGAGAATCGTCGATCTCGAAAACGTTCAACCATAACAAATAGGAGGTAGAGAGATATGCGAGGTCGGTATCGCTGGATGTACTACGCGACGGGTCTTCCGGGATGGATGAGGTTCGGATTCAGTCCCGGCTGGGTTGGGAGAAGCCCGATGGGACTTGGGCGGTGTGCGACGTTTTTCCTGACGGGCCAATGGCGGACTCCCCAGGCGCAGGCTTTCTGGTCTGGGATGCAGGGCGGTCGGGTTCCCTACGCGGGCTATGGTCTTTTCGGAGCAGGCGTGCCGGGGCAGATGACCCCGGAGCAAGAAGTGAACATGTTGAAGAGCCAGGCAGAGGCTCTCAGCAACCAACTCGAGCAGGTCCAGGCGCGCATCAGCGAGCTTGAAAAGGCGAGCGAATAGACACTCATTTCAGGAACAGGAGGTGGCTGAAGTGAAAGTTGCCGTTTCATCAACGGGCCCGAGCCTCGATTCGCAGGTGGACCCCCGTTTTGGCCGTTGCCCGTACTTCATCATCGTGGACGCCGACACGATGGATTTTGAGGCTATAGAAAACCCGAATGTCATGGCCATGGGAGGAGCGGGCATTCAATCTGCGCAATTTATCGCGAATAAAGGAGCAGAGGTTGTCCTAACGGGCAACTGCGGTCCAAATGCTTTTCAGACTCTCTCAGCGGCAGGCGTGAGAGTTGTTATCAGTGTCATGGGGACAGTGAAGGATGCGGTCGAAAGGTTCAAGCGGGGAGAGTTCCAGCCCACGAGTCAGCCGAGTGTCGCATCCCATATCGGTATGGGGCAAGGCTTGATACCCGGAATGGGAGGACCGAGCCTGATGCCGGGAGCCGGTGGCGGATTTGGAATGCACGGTGGAAGGGGAATGGGCCGAGGCCGAGGCAGGGGAATGATGGGCGGCTTCGGCGCCGGGCCTTTGCCTCAGAAGCCCTTTGCAGGCCCCGTGCCAGTAGCCGCCTCCGGGGAGGACGTGAAAGCCCTCGTCGACCAGACAAAGGCTTTACAGGAACAGCTCAAGGAAGTTGCCCGCCGGCTGGAGCAGCTCGAAACGAAGACCAAGTGAGGCGGTGCGCAGACCCATGCCTATCTACGAATATCGTTGTGAAGACTGCGGAGCGATAACTGAGTTCCTTCAGAAGAGGATTGATGTGGCGGAGGAGGCGACCTGCGAACGGTGTGGTAGCGGTAGGGTCGTCAAGCTTCTATCGGCGGCCAACGTATCGGTTTCGGAAGGGCGCCGCGGTCCCGGGAAGACATGCTGCGGCAGAGACAGCCGCTGCGATGCACCTCCCTGCGGCGACGATGGTACGTGTGTTCGGTGAGCTTTGTGCCAAGACGCTACAGGCTGAAACCCTGGCTATTGCATTGCCTCCTGTCATCAGAAGAGTTGTCCTTCCCGCGGTGTGGCAATGACCGGGCAGAAGTGATTCTCTGCTGAGTGGTCCTGAAGGCTGCGAACTCGTCTGGTTCCCGTCACGGGAAAAACGGCATTTTGGCTTTTGATGCCCTATGCACGAAGAAAGGACCGTGACATGCAGTAAAAAAGCTGGTTGCTCCGGGGTAGCCAGAGGTCGGCCGGGTTTGGCTGGCGGGGCCCCCGCGACCGGCTTTAGCATGTTATGAGTCGGTTGTGAAAGGAACACATGACGATCGCCATTGCCAGTGGGAAAGGAGGCACGGGCAAGACGACTGTAGCTACGAATCTGGCGCTGTTCCTGTCCAAAACGGGCCGCAAAGTCTGCTACGCCGATTGCGACGTGGAAGCCCCTAACGGCCACATCTTCCTCAAGCCGCAGGTGGCCGAAATAAGGTCTGTCGGTATTCCGGTCCCAGAGGTGGGCCAGGCGAAATGCAGCGGCTGTGGCGAGTGCGCCAGGGTCTGCCAATATAGCGCGATTGTTGTCGTCAGGGAGAAGGTATTGATTTTTCCCGAGCTTTGCCACGGCTGTGGCGGATGCGCACTGGTGTGCCCGGTGGGGGCGATCAGGGAAGTACCCAGGGAAATCGGAGTCCTTGAGAAAGGAAGGGCGGGGAGTCTGGGCTTCGTGCATGGGAAGCTGAACATTGGTGAGCCGATGGCGCCACCCCTCATCCGGGAGGTGAAGAGGTCAGTCCCACCGGAAGCAGAAACGGTTATTGACGCTCCTCCGGGGACGTCCTGTCCCGTGATCGAATCCGTGAAGGGAGCGGACTACGTATTGCTGGTCACGGAACCAACGCCTTTCGGGCTCAATGACCTGAAGCTTGCTGTGGAGATGGTCCGGCAACTCGGCCTTCCTTTCGGCATTGTCATCAATCGCTCGGATATAGGCGACGAGCGGGTCAGAGAATACGCCGTCCGGGAAGGCATCGCGGTCCTCCTGGAAATACCGGACGATAGGTGGATCGCCGAGGCATATTCGAGAGGTGCAATGGTCCTCAGCCTCGGCCTCGATTATGAGCGGATCTTCGCCTCCCTCTGGGACCGAATCTCTCAAGCGGCTGTCAGGAGAACTGTGGCCGCAGCAAGAACCTTATAGCACAAAGTTACCGTGAGCTACGGAACCTGTGGGCAGGAAGGCTAACGTGAAACAGTTAGTCATCATCAGCGGCAAAGGTGGAACCGGGAAAACCAGTCTTGTGGCGTGCTTCGCAGCGCTTGCCCAGAACAAAGTGCTGGCGGACTGCGATGTGGACGCAGCAGACCTTCACCTCATTCTCTCACCAACGGTGCGCAAAGAGGAGGTTTTCCGTGGGACACCCAGGTTCACCGTGAATCAGGAAAAGTGCGTCCGGTGTGAAAAGTGTTTGCCGCTGTGTCGCTTCGATGCCATTGAGGCGAGACGCGGCGACGACGGAGTACTCCAGGAGGTGACCATTGACCCAGTTTCGTGTGAGGGCTGCGGGATCTGCGCTTACTTCTGTCCAGCAGAAGCCATCGAGCAGGTGTCGAACGAGTCGGGGCGGTGGTTTCTCTCCGATACCCGTCATGGCCCGATGGTTCATGCCCGGTTGGGAATCGCGGAAGAAAACTCCGGCAAGCTCGTGACCATCGTGCGGACTGAAGCAAGGCGGATTGCGGAAGAAGAGGGATTTGACCTGATCATTGTTGACGGGCCTCCCGGTATTGGTTGTCCGGTCATCGCCTCGATCACAGGGGCGAACCTTGTCCTGGTTGTGACGGAACCAACGTTGTCGGCTCGGCATGACCTCGAGCGCGCCATTGCGCTGTCGGATCACTTTGGAATTCAAACAGCGGTATGCGTCAACAAATGCGACCTCAACCCCGGAATCGTCGCTGAGATACGCGGCTGGTGCTCCAATAATGCAACCCCGGTCGTCGGTGAAATACCCTATGACCCCGCTTTCACGAGGGCACAGATGACAGGAGAGAGCATCGTAGAGCATTCGCACGGGCCAGCAGCGAGCGCGGTCAGAGAGGTGTGGTCGCACCTTGCCGATCTTTTGGAAGAGCAAGGCACCGGCGGGAGGCTATGGTGATGGAAATTTGGGCGGAGCTAAGTCTATACCCTCTTGGAGAACAGGATCGGATGCCTGTCATTGCACGGGAGGTCCCTTAATCACGACGTTGGACGTCATGACGGGTATCGTTGCGGTCGAGAAAGGAATGAGAAGCTGTGAGCGAAGGTAAACAGGATGAAAAACAGAAGCAGTCCACCGTGCCCTGGACGGGCACAAAGCGTGGCGACCCGAAATTGGAGGCCTATCTGGAAACAGAAGCGATTGAGCGTCGCATGTCCCAGGTCAAACACAGGATCCTCGTTCTCTCGGGGAAAGGAGGCGTCGGAAAGAGTACCGTTGCGTGCTACCTCGCGCTGTCGCTTACCCGCGCGGGGAAACAAGTCGGTTTGCTCGACGTTGACATACACGGTCCAAGCATCCCCAAGATGCTCGGCCTGGAAGGGCGCACGATTGAGATCGCCGGGAACGCCATTTTGCCGGTCTCGTTCGGGAAGAATCTAAAAGTAATGTCCATGGGCTTCTTGCTCATGAGCGACACTGATGCCGTAATCTGGCGAGGGCCGCTGAAGATGGGTGCTATTAAACAGTTCATTCGAGATGTGGTCTGGGGGGTGCTCGATTACCTCATCGTTGATTCTCCGCCCGGAACCGGGGACGAGCCGCTGTCGGTCTGCCAGCTCATTCCCGCCCGGCGCGAGGGGGCCGTCTCCCTCGACGGAGCTTTGGTCGTAACCACACCCCAGGAGCTTTCGCTGGTAGATGTGAGAAAGTCAATCAACTTCTGCCGAAAACTCCAGATGCCGGTGCTCGGCGTGATTGAGAACATGAGCGGCTTTGTCTGCCCGAAATGCGGACACGAAACACAGATATTCAAATCGGGCGGAGGCGAGAGAATGGCCAGGGAAATGGGCGTGCCGTTTCTTGGTCGCATCCCGATAGACCCAAAGATTGTCCTTGCATCGGACGTCGGGCAGTCCTACCTCGACGCCTATCCGGATTCACCAGCCGTTGTGGCTTTCGGTGGCGCCATCCGGCCCATCCTGAATATGGAAAGCGACAGAACAGTGGCGGAACAAATGCCTCAATAGGGAGGAGACAATGCGTGTTGCGATTCCAGTAACCGGAGGGTTGGTTAGCCCTCATTTCGGTCGGTGTGAGGAGTTCGTTTTGTTCGATATCGACAGCGGACAGGTGATGAAACGCGAATCGCTCGTCCCCCCGCCTCATGAACCAGGGGCCTTCCCGGCATGGCTGAAGGAACAAGGGGCGAATGCTATCATCGCCAGCGGCATGGGCGGACGTGCCCAGGCGCTCTTCGAGCAGCAGGGTATCAAAGTTGTCCTCGGGACGCCTCAGGGAGACCCCGATGACATCATCGCGATGTACCTCGATGGCACTCTACCGAGCGGAGAAAATGTCTGCGAGCACTGAGTTCGAAAACTCCGTCAAATCTGCCTCGGGCCGTCTCCCGGAAGCTCAATTGCAGCATAGCCACTGTTTCGCCTGCGGAGCGGAAAATCCAGTAGGGCTCCACTTGCATTTCGCGTCGGTTGAAAATGGCGAGATTGAATGTCGGTTCGCCGCATCAGGTGAGTTCCAGGGATATGACGGAATCCTCCAGGGCGGCCTGGTGGCGACGCTTCTAGATTCCGCGATGACCAACGTTCTGCTTCGACGCGGGATAGCGGCTCGCACTGCCGAGATGAAGACTCGGTTTCGGCATCCGGTCCCGGTGGGCAAGGAGGTACTTGTGCGGGGGAAACTGGAATCGTCCCGGGGGAGAGTGCACGTGGTTGCGGGCCGGATTATTCTCGGGCAGAAAGTCCTTGCCGAGGCGAAAGCCACCTTCATCACAGCAAGTTGACCGCGTTGTAAGACGCGCGCTGGGCGCGACGGTTGGCGCAGCGCTGCTAATCCGAGAGCAATGAACGAATGAAAGGCAACATGAGTCGTCCACAATCCAATCTTCATTTCAGACTGATGTCTCTCAGCCTGAAATTCCGCGACCTCTTCGTGCCACCGAGAAAAATCCTAAAGGAAGTAGACATAAAGCCAGGTTTTCACGTTCTGGATTACGGATCCGGCCCCGGAAGCTTTCTGATCCCTCTTTCGGAGTTGGTGGGGAAGTCAGGAAAGGTCTACGCGCTGGATATTCATCCGCTCGCGACCCAGAAGGTTGAAAGGATTGCTTCAAAGACGCAACTGACGAACGTGGCTGCCATTCGTTCCGACTGCGAAACGCGACTGCCTGACGGCAGTATAGACGCAGCGCTATTCTACGACACGTTCCACATGCTGGGTGACGCTGACAAGGTGCTGAGAGAATTGCACCGGGTATTGAAACGAGACGGAATCTTGTCGTTCAGCGACCACCACCTAAACGAAACGCAAATAGTATCCAATGTCACCAGCGCAGGACTGTTCACGCTACTCAAAAAAGGGAAGAGGACATACACCTTTCTGAAGCGCAGCAGCGAGCAAAGGAACTGAAAGCGAATGTCGTTGAAAAGTGGCTCTACGAGGAAGAACAAAGCTGAGCGGTCGCGCGCAACAATCAGCTTGCGTGTCATGCGCGCCATGCTCACGATGTGCTTCTATATGCTTGCATGGGCGAGCGCGCGATGTGAAACAGTTCCCCCAATAAAGGATGGACCAGTGACCATCACAATCCTCTACGACAACTGCGCTTTTCGGAAAGACCTCCAGACGGCGTGGGGGTTCGCCTGCTTCATCGAGGGTCTTGAGAAGAACATCCTCTTCGACACGGGAGGGGCTCCCGATACTCTCCTTTCCAACATGCAGAAACTCGGCATCTCGCCGGAGAAAATCCACATCATCTTCCTCTCTCACGTCCATGGCGATCATACGGAAGGGCTTGCAGCCGTCCTGGAGAAGAATCCCTCGGTCACCGTGTTTCTCCCTGCTTCCTTCCCTGAGAAGATGAAAGCCTCTGTTCGAAAGGTGGGAGCCAAAGTTGTTGAGGTGAAAGAGCCCACGAACATCTGCGCGGATGCTTTCTCAACGGGTGAGATGGGAACAGCTATAAAGGAGCAGGCGTTGTGTGTGCGAGTCAAAGGGGGCATCGCGGTCATGACGGGGTGCGCTCATCCGGGGATTGTAGAGGTCGTTACGAAGGCGACCGAGCTCAGCCAAGCCGTGCCTCAGCTTGTCGTGGGTGGCTTTCACATGACTGGATACAAAGAGAAAGAGATCAGCAAGGTAATCGCCCAGCTCAAAAAACTGGGAATCGTTCGAGCGGGCCCGTGTCATTGCTCGGGTGACCGGACGCGCGAGATGTTTTCAAAGGCTTTTGGCGACCAGTATATCAACGCAGGCGTCGGAGCCGTCGTTGAACTTCAGCCGGCCCGGTAATTGGAGAGGAGAATCATGCCGCTGTACGTCTACGGGCCCGTTCCATCTCGACGGTTAGGTCGTTCGCTCGGTGTGGACGTTATCCCGTTCAAGACCTGCACGTACGACTGCATTTATTGCCAGCTCGGCCGCACCACGCAAAAGACCGTCTGCCGTTCGCCCCAGGCGCCCGTTGAGGACATCGTCCGCGAGGTTCAGGATGCTTCGAAACGAGTGCCGCGTCCCGACTACGTGACCATCTCAGGCTCCGGCGAGCCGACTCTGCACTCCGAGCTGGGCGAGATTATCTCACGAGTCAAAAGCCTGACCGATGTGCCGGTAGCCATCATCACCAACGGCTCGCTTCTTTTTCAAGAAGAGGTTCGAAGGGCATGCCGCATGGCCGATCTCGTTGTGCCCTCTCTGGACGCGGGCGATGAGGCGATGTTTCAATATGTCAATCGTCCACACGAGTCACTGTCGTTCGGTGAAGTCGTAGACGGACTCGCTGAGTTCCGCGGGGAATACCGTGGACAGATGTGGCTGGAAGTTTTCCTTCTCGGCGGAGTCACTGCCGTGGCTGACGAAGTCCTGA
>CAYZXL010000101.1:0-11658 GCA_964482435.1 uncultured Verrucomicrobiota bacterium | reverse complement strand
TAGCAGTCCCCGGATCAGAGGACGATACCTCTTACGAGGAGGCAGACGACTCACCGTAGTCCCCCGATTCATAAATTCGATTACGTATTTTTGCCGACAGGATGAACAGGATAAACAGGATTCTGTGAATCCTGTTTGTGCGCTTTTCAGCTTTATGGGGTTCGGTCATGGCAGCACATTATGCGGGTGGAGAGGTGGATCGTCCGTGGCTTCCTGCCTTTCTTTCAAATCCAGTCCATCCTGTAAATCCTGTCAAGAATCTTCTCGCCTCTGGCGGTGTCTCGGATACGTCACCGTGTTTCCGAAATCGTGTACTTAGCTGTCAATCTTCGCGCCGAGAGCGAGGCAACTGCCAACCACGGGCTCCCAGGAGAACCGCAGCCCCGGGTTCGGCGTCATCCGGCGCCACGATAAAGCCCGCAAGCCTCCGGAAGCCCTGGTTTTCTTTGCTTGACCCCAAGACCGGTTCGGGCCGAATGTCAAGCCCGCCCCTCTCCTTCGCTGATGTTTGCCCGGACTACGCATCATTGCCCTCTTCGCAGCCACCTGTCGCTCATTGTCCTGCCTCTCGTGAGGCAACCCGGTTGTAAGGCAAGCCCATTCCGTGTAGGATAATGAGGCCTCACGTTAGGCTCAAACACGGACCCCGAAGGGCCGAGATGGCCGAGCTTCATTGAGGAGAACAAAAAAGCCAAATGTCAGTCTCAAGCGTCATTTTCGATTTTGGGAGCACACTCATCCGCGAATCAGCTTTCCGTCCGGAGGAGGGACAGCGATTCCTTCTTTCTCAGGCAACGCCGCCCAACGCTTTACGCGAGAGCCAGTTGAGGGATTTCGACGAAAGAGTCTTTCCCGATATGCTCGAGCGAAGGGAACGCAGCGGCCTGGACTTTCCCTTGACGCAGTACCTCAATCTCATGCAGGCATGCCTCGAAATTCGCTGGGACCGCGACCTCGACGAACTCGCTTTCGAGTGCTGGCTTCGTCAGTACGAGCCGGTCCTTGAACACGGAGCCGCCGAATGCCTCCGCCAACTCCGCAGCAAGGACGTCAAGCTCGGACTTCTTTCCAACACTATCCTTTCCCGGAAGTCCGTCCGCCTCGGCCTGCAAAGGCTCGGAATTCTCGACCTCTTCGACGCAGTCGTATGCTCCTCGGATGTCGGCTATCGAAAGCCGAACGAGCTTATCTTCCTCGCGATTCTCGGCCTTCTTCGGGCGAAGCCGCGCGAATCCGCGATGGTTGGCGACAATTTAGGGGACGACATTGCAGGCGCCGCCTCCATCGGCATGACCACCGTGTGGTATAATCCCGGCGACCTTCCGGAACGGGAGATCAAGCCCGACCATGTTGTCAAGGACTTGACCTCAGTGCCCGCCGTCCTCGGTTTACCGTGATGGTCCTGGCTTCGCTCCGAATTGCCCCCGGCGCTTTTCGCGGCCGGAGAACATCCCCAACTCCTGCGGACGAAAATCCAGTTGATTCTGTCTCGTTTCAATGGTAAAGAAAGTATTTGAGCGGGGAGTCTCGGTCGCTCGAGGTTTCCCCTTTGGGCGCATGGTCGCCGGAGGTCAGAAGCATGCTCAAACGAACGAAAATCATAATTGCCTGCTATGGTGTCGCGGGGATCATCCTCCTCGTCTTGGCTTTGGTCATCATTCTGCAAATGACAGACTGGCTGCGCCACCCCGAGCAATTCGAAAGATTCGGACATCACCACCACGACGAGGAAGAAATGCGTCCGCCCGAAACATCCCCCGCCGAGACCTACGCCAGCGATGGTAAAACTTACCTGAGGGCACCCCTCCTGAATAAGGATTTGGACGTGACGCACTCCTCTGTGGATTTGCGGCAGGTTCTCCACGTCAAGCTCAACCCCGACACCTTCCCGGAGCTGAGCGAGCTTCGTTTCATACCTGCCGGGGAAGCCTCCCTCCCTGACGAGGACACCATCCTCGGAATCAGCGTAGAAGGAGAAAACAGGGCCTACCCCCTCAGGATGCTCAACTATCACATCGTCTTGAACGACGTCTGCGCCGGGAAAGAAGTCGCGGTTGTCTGGGACCCACTGAGCATGACCCCCAAGGTCTTTGACCGAAGAATCGAGCAAGCTGACGGCTCGCAGCTCGTTCTGACCCTCGCCAACCTCGGCCTGATCCACAAGGGCGGGCTTTTGCTTTACGACAAAGAGACTTTTAGCGTCTGGTGGCCGCCAGAAGCGAGAAGCCTCGCCGGGAGCCTCAACGGCAGATTCCTCCCGGAACGGCCTTTTCTACTGCTTTCCTGGGCGGCATGGAAACAGCGCTACCCCGCTTCTTCGACTCTCTCAACCGATACCCCGTTCCGAGCCAGGTATGCCCGCAACCTCTACGACGCCTACTACCGCATGACAGACCTGCCGCTCCCCGTGGAAGGGTGGCAGCCAAAAGACAGCCCGTTTCGCTGGAGCATGCCAGTTATCGCCCTCGAAGCCGACGGGAGAGCAAAGGCATACCCTCTTTCAGTCCTCTTCCAGCTTCCGGGGAGCGTTCAGGACGCCTTCGCTGGCTTGAACATCACCATTCAGAACCCCCAGCCTGGCCCTCCGTACTTGACCGACCAAAACGGCAAACCGATACACTACTCCTTCGGAGCGTGGTTCTTGTGGTCGGTGCGCTACCCCAACATCGAGGTTTATCGCGGCGAAAGCCGGAAGGATGCCGGAGACTCGCCGCAGAAGGGACAATCGTTGGAGCCCGATGAGAAAAAGGGGGGCCCGAGCGAACTCGCCCCGTTTCTCGACAGGCAGCAAGTCTTCTTCGGCTTCGCCATCTTGCACCATCCCCCGCGGTTGCATCGCGAGTGGTGGGGGTGCGTTATCATTCCTGATAACTCCGTCAAGTTTTCTTGACAGAATGCTTGGACGAGCCCTTCGAGGCTCTGGGGCCGGGCCCGGCGCCCGGGACGTAATGGGTTGCCTCAGCGCAGGTTACGATGGTCGCGAGACCGTCCTCCCACTTGGCACGCAACATGTATTTGACATCACTGTTGCCGCATTCCAACAAAAGATCCCCGTTACCTCGTTCAAACGGCAACGCGCATAGTAGAAAAAGGCTACCCTGCTGTGAGGCAGGGGCGCAAAGCCACGAATCACGGTTCGCCGTGATAGTCGGGCTGCCTACTAGGAGCTAGGGCCACCCATGCCCCGATGGGTGGCCCTTTTTTATGTTCTCAACAGGCCGTCGTCGCACCAGACTCGTGCCCTGATTGCCAATCCTTCGTCAAGGAACGCACGACTTGAAGCTTTTATCGGCTACTGAAGTTCTCGCAGGGTTATTTCTCTTTTCTGGTTGCACCGGGTTCCCCCACAAGCCGGACCTCGAGATGCTTCACCTTGTCTTCAGCCGCAGAGCCACCCACAAACAGTCCGTCCTCTGGTTCGAGCGGACGACATACGAAGCCCTCGTTCAGAAAAGACAATATTTCCTCGAATGGAGTGACAAGGGGCTTTCCGAGGCAAGGCTGGCCCCCGAAGATCAGTCAGTTAGACAGGCCATCGCCGAGGTAGCCGGGGCCGAAGGCCAAAAGCCCAGATTCTACTTCCTCGTGCGGGGAATTGGCCCGGACGAAACAGTCTTCAGCGGCTACGACACCGATCCCCAGGCCGCCACCCTCACCATCCTCCCCGGCGACCTCCTCCTCATAGACCCCCGCCCCACCCACCCACTTTTCAGGGTGACAGAGGCTCGCGAGCACACACGCTAATCACTTCCCGTACTCCGGTTGCGAAGGACCAATCCGGTCACGACCTTATCTTCCGGCCGGGGAGGAGGGCGGCCATGACGCCGCTGCCAGCGAGGAGGCCAACCAGATACAGGAGGCCGAGAATCCCCACGGCCTTAATTCCCTGCGTGCTGACGCTCTGCGCAAAATACGCGGGAGGAAGAATGAGGAAGAGCAGGAATAGCGTTACGTAAATGAACCCGCCGGACCTCCACCGGTCGGGGCGGCGCCGTGTTACGAGCCAGAACCATGCGATGACGAGGCTCAAGACAATTCCGGACAGAATCCCGAGAAGAACAATCCTGTGCCGGAGGAAGAACAGGAGCAGCCCCGACCCCACCATGAACGCGATCGTCGGCCCAACCCCCATGTCGCACGGCACGAGACGCCTTCGCCGCCTGCTAATCATCATATTGGCGTCAACCTCCCGGCACTTTCGGCTTATCAACCGCGAAAGCTCCTTAGCTCTGCCGAAGGTCATGTAATAATCTATGTATATCCCCAGCGACTCCTCCGCCGGGACCAAATGAATGTAGTTGCGAAAATCCCTGTACTCAATCACATCGTCCCAGTGCAGTGTTCGGTTGGCAAAAAGACGCCTGCGGCGGATGAAGGTATCCGTGATTAGAAGCTTCTCCGAGAGCCTCACGGCAAGCCCTATATACGCTATAGCTGCTATCGCACCGAGAAAAACCGTCGAACCCCGGTATGCGGTCCCCAACTCCTCCTCCTGGAGAGCCACTGGCCCCCACGCCGGTTTATTCCACTCGCTCACCTCGAAGAACATCAAACAGAAAGCTGCTATCGGCAACCCAAAAAAGACCAACCTCCAGAAAATAGAGCGTCGAAAAGTGGTTTTGGCCATGTCGTCTCTCCGGTGATTGGCTTTCTGAAGGCCCGAATATATCCTTTCGCCCTTCGCTTGCCAACAAGCTCAAAATCATACGACACAACGACCTGCCTGTCAAACGGTAGAATTCTTCCCGGAATTGCTTACGGAAAGCGGGCTTCGCCTCCGACAGTCCGTAGGGTTATGCTCCTGCTGTGTCCGGTCGGCCATCCACGGCTTCTTTTGTGTTTGGTCAGCAAACCGCTTTTCCCAAATCTCCGGCGTTCCTCCCCGAAGAGAATCAGCTCATTTGCCGTGCAAGCTGTCAGCACAGATTCTGGCTCCGTGGCGAGGGGCGAGTGGTGTGAGGGAGCGTATCGTGAGCGAGGTGGTTTTACCTGCGAGGAACTTGAGTCCGCGCGGCGAAAGGCTCTCCCGAGTCGCCAACAAGGATGGTAACGTCCTCTGTGCGCGAGCTTCTTGTCGCGGGAACATGGACAGGTCGGACGAATCCCACGAGGCAGGCAGTTATTGCAGAGCTATCACGGCACTTGTTTGCCCCGAATCCGATAGAAGCGCGCCCGCTGTGCCGAGGCCAGAATGTCGCTCCAGGTCGTCGCGTTTGTGGGCCACTGTTCAACCGGCGGAGTGGGAGACCAGTTTTCGCCTGCGAGCATATCCGCAAACTCCACCGTGTAGAGAAACTGTGGGCCCGGGTTGCTCCAGCTCAGGGAGATGCTGTCCGGGCCGCTCGGGTGGATGTCGAGAACCGAGATTGTCACTGGTCCCGCCGTATAGTCAACGGTGAGCTTTGGGCGCACGGACGCCGTCGGATTCTCCCGGGAGTCGAATCTTTTCGTCGTAGGAAACGCCGATTCGTTGCCGAGGAGGAGCCATCCGAAGTTGCGCGAGGGGCTGTCGAGCCATCCCTGGACGTCAGCCACCAACTGCGCCGTCGAACCCCACGTGTAGGAACCGACGCTCCCGACCGTGGTCGCACTCTGCGATCGGCTCTATCACATCCCGCGGCACGGGAGCGACCGGCAGCGTTGTCGTGAATCCGGCCGCGTCCGCGTTCGGGTCAAAGAAGAAACTCCCTTCCTTCAGCCGCCAACCGTAGTTTCCTCCGCTGGAGACAATATCAATTTCTTCCACGTCGTTCTGGCCGACGTCCCCCACATAGAGTTTGCCCGTGACCCTGTCGAAGCTGAACCGGTAGGGATTCCGAAAGCCGTACGCGAAAATCTCGTCCACCCCTGGCTTGCCTACGAAGGGGTTATCCGCCGGGACGCCATACTTTCCGTTCGCGGAATTCGTTCCGTCCACATCTATTCGGAGAATTTTCCCCAAGACGTTGTTTAAGTCCTGAGCATTTCCTTCTGACGAATGGCCTGCCCCCTGGTCGTCGGCGGCTCCGCCGTCCCCGAGGGCAATGTACAGCATTCCGTCCGGTCCGAAGTGCATGTCGCCGCCGTTATGGTTCGATTGGGGCTCGTCAATCCGCAGAAGCTCCCGTCGGCTCGAAAGGTCAACGACATCGGGATCCGCCGGGTCCACGGTCCACTCTGCGACCACCGATTGATGGTCACGAACGCCACCCGGCGTCGTGAAATCGGCCGGACCCGCGACCGGCTCAGAGGTGTAGGTGTAAACCTTCCCATTGACCGCAAAATTGGGATGCAGGGCAAGGCCGAGGAGTCCTCTCTCATCGTAGTTTGGTCGCAGGGCAACGAGACGGTTTGTCACGTCGAGAAACGGGTTCGGAAGCACGCCGCCCCCCTGAAGGATAAGGACCGTCCCCGCCTGGTCATAGACAAACAGCCGGCCTGTCCCGTCATCCGGAGCCGCCATCCCTAACGGCGAGACAAGACCTTCGGCGACTGTCTGTAGCTCGATCACTATCTTGCTCTTCGGGACAGGGGCAAGGGGATCGGCGATTTCAGTCCCGCGGCCGAAAAAGGAGCCCAGGGATGGGGCCCTGCTCGCCCAACTCTCCGGCTTCGTCGAGTCGTAGGCGATTAGTTGCAAAGATTCACCCGCCAGGGGCGCAGTGACGAAAGCCGATGTGCTCGGCCAGATCCCTGCGGCTTCTGCTACGGACGTATGCCCGACATTTCCCTCCGGCCCATATTTCAGACCGGCGATGATGGATGCTGGATTTTCGACATCCGCGTCTCTGTACAGCCACAGGTCGCTATCGGTCGAACTCAACCCATTGACCGTGAAGACCTTTGACTCCGCGGGCGCGAAATCCGTGCTGCTCGGAATGCTCGACGTGCAGTCCAGCCGATGGTAGAAAGGAAGGTTTGTCGATGTAGTCCAGGGGTTCGTCCCGATGTTGGTGACTTCTACCTGACCGGTCTGCAGATTCACTTCAGTAATCCGAAGGTCTGTGACGTCGCCCCACAGAACAAATGGCAGCGAGGCTGCCAAAATGACCATGCAAGCGGTTAGTTTGTTCATATCTGACCCCTCCTCTTTGGATGGGTTATTCATCAGTCGTTCAAGATGCCAACACTCCCCCCTGCTTGGAAGTTCCACCCGCAGCGCCGACCACTCCCACTCTTCGCCTGAAGGAATCCCTGACTCACGGCCCGCACACTTCCTGCGGAGTTGCACGATCACAGTAACCCGCGGCCGAAATATGCAACCGCACACAACGCCGAGATCGCCCAGGCGCGTCTCCCTTGCCCTCTCCGCTCTCGGCGCTCTCCGCCCTGGAAATAAGCGCCAGAGGGCACTGTTCTCATAGTGTGCGAGTGAACGAAGTTCCTGACGGGCTTCGCCTGTGGCCAAACGTCCTGGAGGTCCGACCCTTCTTTGCGTCTTTGCGAGAGACTCGGACGTGACAACGCTCTGCCGCAGTTTTTTCTCTCGCCAGGACGCCAGGAGGCGAGGTGCCTTCTCTCTGGTTCTCAGCCGTGCCTTTGGCGCCGCTGGCGGCACTTCGTGAACCCACTTCAGCGCGCCTTTGCGGCGAGGCGGAGTTGACGGTGCCAAAAACAACTGCTGGGTTCTTCGCACGCAGTGGTATTTGTGAGAGCGCGTCTTCAGTTGGCGTTCTTCAGGGAGGCCGCAACACAGGCAGGTGTGGCGAAGCGAAAATCAGAATTTCTTTCGGAGGTGGGAGGGGAGGATGCCAAGTTCTTTCCGGTACTTGGCGACGGTGCGCCGGGCGATTTTCATTCCGCGGTCGTTGATCAGCTTGACAAGTGTCTCATCGCTGAGGGGCTTCATTGAGTCCTCCTGGTCAACGAGTTCCTTGAGGGTGTTCTTGACCTGCCGCGACGAGACTTCTCCGCCGTCGGTGGTCTCTATCGCGGTTGTGAAGAAGTATTTCAATGGGAAAAGGCCCCTCGGTGTCTCGATGTACTTATTGGCGATAGCCCTGCTGATGGTTGACTCGTGGAGCCCAACCTCTTGAGCGATTTGATGCATTGTCAGAGGCCTCAAGCCGCCGCCACCAGAGGAGGTAATGAACCTCTTCTGCACTTTCACTATTTCCTGTGCAATGTTGTACAGGGTCTGCTGACGCTGATGGATATTCTTGATCAGCCACTTGCCGGCGTGAACTTTGTCCTTGATGTATTCCCGAACCTCCCGGGTCAGATTGTCGTCCGACATCATTTTGCGGTAGAAGTCGCTTATTCGCAGGTGCGGAATCCGGTCGTCGTTCACGACAATCTCGAAATCGCCGTTGTCCGGCCGCAGAGTTATGTCGGGGACGACGTACTGGGTGTTCTCCGGCCCGACGAGTCGCCCGGGCCGACGAACGAGCTTGCTAATTTCCTCGACCGCGTCCTGGATGTCCTCGACGCTGACGCCAAGGCTTCGGGCAATGGCGGGGAACTTCTTCTTCCCCAGCTCGCCGAAGTGCTTCTCAACGATTCGGTAAGCCAACGTCTCGGTCCTTCCGAGATTCCTCAACTGAATGAGCAGCGATTCCTGGAGGTTTCTCGCCCCGACACCGTTTGGCTCGAAAGTCTGAATGATTTTCAGGACTCCTTCGATGTCCTCGGGGCTTCTTCCGCAAAGGCGGCTGAGGTCTTCCATGTCGGTCGAGAGGAAACCATTGTCATCGAGGTGTCCAATAATGAACAACCCCAGCTTCTTCTCGCCCTCGTCAGCCGCGGACAAAATCATCTGCTCGGCAAGGCTTTCCTCGAGAGTCTTCGAGCGAGTGATCGAACTCTCTAAGAAAGCCCTCTTCTCTTCGTCTTCCTCGGTTTTCTTGTTGTAAGGAGCAGTTTGGCGGAAGAAGTCCCGCCATTCGTCATCAAGCTTGGCGAGGACGTCGAATTCCTCCTGGAACCCGACCTCCTGCTCGGGAGGGGATTCGGCGGGACCATCGGGCGAGAGTTCCTGGGTGGGGGATACAGGTTCCTCTGCTTCTTCTGCTGGAGCTTCTTCCAGCACCGGGTTCTGGGCGAGCTCCTCCTCGATTTTTTGGCTCAGCTCAAGGATCGGCAGTTGCAGCAGACGAATCGCCTGCTGCATCTGCGGCGACATCATAATTGTTATGATGGGCTTCTGGACTAGAGATAGAAGCTGCTCGGTCCTTAGTTCCATTCCTTGTCCCCAAGCAGTCAAGACCCACGACCCCCCGGTGCGTCGGATTAGTATTGTCCTTCACGATTTTGCCTGTGTATAGCATGAACGGTGCCACGTGTCAACAAAAAGAATTGGAACACCGTAGCCGTTCGGTCTTGGGGGGAGAAACCAAAAGAAACCTACCCTGTCCGATGTGACATGAAGGCTGAGAGCGCCGCCCCGTGCATCAGCGTTCATCCGGGGTGAAAATGAGCCCTACGCGGCCAGTGTTCTCATGGTCTCCGGGCGAACGGCGTTCACGGTACGCTGGCCTTTGGGTAGCCGCCCGGAAGTTGTATCCTTCTCTGCGTCTTTGCGAGAGGCTCAGATGTAATGACGCTCTCGCCCACGTTTTTTCTCTCGCCAAGACGCCAAGGACGCAAAGCGGGCGAATCGGGTGAGAATCACCGCCACGCGGCCAAGATTTTCATCGTCTCCGGGTGTGCGAAGCTCATGAGAGACTGTGGCTCATTCCTTCCGCCCCCCAGGCGAGGTGGTCTGCCGCCCCTCTTCCTAACTCATTCATTCCGAACGACTCAATTTCCCGATGCCCCTTGAACTGTGAGAGATGCGTAAGACTCACTGGGTTTTCGGCTCGGGTTGGATGAATGGCGAACGGTGGGCAGCGGAAGCTCCTCTTTTCCCGGCACGGAGCGCACTTCTGGGCGAGGGGGAATCGGCTCCGAGGGGTGCTTCGCTTTGGCGTTGCGATGACCGGAAGCGACGGGACTTCACCGCACCTGAACAGAGTAGAACCGCTGACGAATCTGCGAACCGGGGGTGGTGTCTGCGACGGTCAGGATGCCTCCTGTCCCGACCCTGCTGCCGAGGTAACGCCAGTCCCCCTGGAGAGAGTCACTGTACAGAACCTGGTATTGTTTCTCCGCGACGGACTTCCAGGACAGCATCATGCCGGGCCCGCTCGGGTTTTTTCGGATGCCAGAGATTGCCAGGACACAAGACGCATCAGTTGGGTCGGTCCCGGCTACGAACTCCTGCAAGTTAGACATTAGATCGCCGTCGGTGTCCAGGCTGGAATCGGTAGGATCGTCCGGATTCAGGATTGTTCTGTACTTGTATTCCCAGTAGTTGGGGATTCCATCGGTGTCGTTGTCCCCGCTCAGATTCTCCACGGTGAGGGAGGCAGCGGGTCCAAGGTTCCCCGCGAGGTCCTTTTCCCGGATTTGAAGGACGTTTTGCGAATCGGGGTCAACGGTAAATGTGAAACTGACGACGTCTTCGGTGTCAGTCCAGGTTGTTTCCACGCCGCCGAGCACCTGGTAGTTGGAGAAGTTCACGTCGGTTGGGCCGCTCAGGAGGGTCAGCACAACGGTGTGCTCATCCAGAACACCGAATGCCAGTGCGATGACGGGAGCCCCCGGCACCTGGGTGTCGCAGACGACCGGGTCTGACTCAGGAGAGGGTGGTCCCTCAACGCCGTCGGACGTGACAGCGGTTACTCTGACTCTGTAGGCATGCCCGTTCTCGCCAATCACTGCCTATCTTTCAGACGACGATGTTCCACCGAGTCGGTATTCTGCACCATCCACGGAGACATAAATGTTGTAATGGTCAAAATTGCCCTGTGAGGGTGTCCAGACAAAAGTGATCTGGACGTCATCGTCGTAGTCAAGCCCTACGGCGCGGCAAGCGATGAGCAAAAAAAAGCCCATGACCGACAGAAACGCGAGAAACAGCCTCAATGGCGCGCCGATACTCACTGCTATCCTCGACAACATTTTAACCTCCGGTCGTCCGTCATCCCGCCCACAAGGTTCATCACCTGTCCGGCCCCAAAGCCAGACTCTGTCAAAATTCTCTGTGGCGATGAGCAGCCGTTCTCAGTCAAGAGTGCTCGTCCGGGAGACTTCTTCTCCTTTCTTTCGCAGCCGCCCTTTCCTTTCGCTGCCTCCATAAGAACATTTGTGTCACCTGCGGTCATCAGTCCACGTGAACCGGTTTTCCGGGTGGCCCTGGCAGAGCGGCGCTGGAAGCCGTTGCAGAAACAACGTTGCTCAGGGCGCTCTCGTTCAGAACCTCATCCCTGGTCTTGATAGCGAAATAATAGGTGCTCCCCGGAGACAGGCCCGGGACGGTGAACGTCTCGGATGAACCGGCAGTCCGCGGCTTTGGCTCGCCGGAGACCTGGGTTGCGGTGTCCCAGTTAGCCCAACTTCCGCACCTGATTGGGATTTCGAGGTTTTTTTGAGGGTGATTCAGGGATGAAGAAGGGATATTTGGGGTGTTTTTGTGCTGGTTTTCGGGCTACTCTCTGCGCGATTTCGTGTTTTTCACATTTGTAGTGGCGAAAGATGGGAAGATTTTTCTTGACATTACAGGACTTGTGTTTATTGTAGTATTCATGTACATCCGAAAGAACATCAAAAAAGAGAAAGGCAAGACCTACACCAGTCACGCTCTGGTGGAGTCTGTGCGAACCCCGAAGGGACCCCGTCAGAAGGTTGTGTGCAGTCTCG
>CAYZXL010000100.1:0-11769 GCA_964482435.1 uncultured Verrucomicrobiota bacterium | reverse complement strand
GGGTTGTTGTTCACGGCAAGGGCGGTCCATTCGGGCAAAGGAGCAAGGTCAGGGTTGTGCCTTTGACGCCGCGGGTCAAGAGGCTTTTGGAGCTTCATTTCGTGAGTAACGAGGGCATGGGGATGTCTCGTCGGACTGCGCAGAGGATAGTGAAAAAAGTTGCCAACAGAGCTCGGATCACCAAGCCTGTTACGCCGCACGTCCTGAGGCACACGTTTGCCGTGAACTGCGTCAAGAAAGGGGTGAGTACGGCGTCGCTGAAACAGCTGCTGGGTCACGAGCACCTGTCCACGACCGAGATCTATCTGAACCTGAGCCCGGAACAGGCGATCTCGGAATTCCGGCAGAAAATGTTATAGCTCTGAGAGCAGATGCTTTGTCCAGTGAGATACCTGTTTGCCTGAGCCCGTTATCGCCCATCACAGAGCGTGGTGCCATGCGCGACCGTGCGCACGACAGCGTGAAGGGCTTTCGTAGTCTCAAAGCGGAGCAGCATCACGAAGTGCCCCGTGTTTGAGACACCAGGAAGCGTTGTCGGAATTCACGCTCACGCGAGGGTAATGCAAGGGTCAAGGACAGGGGGGATCACCGCCAGGGCAATCCCCCGAACGTGCGCGCGGCTCTGTCCCAGGCCCTTTTTCTGCCAAGGCGATCAGCGTGGGGCAACGGGGTGTTGAAGGTCATCGCCCACTGCGACAAAATTTCCCGAGACGCTTACCTCGCCGCGAAGTAGAGCTGTGGCGAGGTCTTCGAGGTCGTAGGTGTCGTTCTCGTGTCTGGCGTCGAGGATGGTATTTCCTCGAAGGTGCTTGATGGCGTACATGGCGAGGACGGTTCTGTCCACAACGTTAGCGTCCTGCATGAAGGCGAAGAGGGTTGGGTTGTACGTCCGGAGAACGCGGAAATACTTCTGGCTTCTGAAACGCTCGTCGAGGAATGGAAGCATCTGTTCATACCGCTCGCAGAGAACATCCTCCACTTTCTCAAGCAACTCCTCTTTCTTTCCCGTCATGGACTTGCCGTATCTTCGCAGGACTTCCTTCAAGGACTCATTGGCGAGTTGCTGGGTGATGATTTCGCCTACGCGGAAAGAGGGAATGTGTTTTTCGCCGATTTCTCCTTCCGACTCAAGAGGCTTGATACCATCCATGTAGTTTGTCGAGGAGAAGTATATCTGGCATTTCTCATCTTCGAGCATCTCCTCGACTTTCTCAATGGAAGTCGTGAAGCAGAAGTTGCCCTCGCCTGTTTTCCACCTTTGTGCGATTGCTCGTGCTGCCTCCCTCACGTCCTGTCTTGGGGGAAGCGATGCCACGAACCGGATGAAGTCCCCGGTGAGAATACAGTTGTACTTCACGTCGTTCTCGAGCAAGGCAGTTCCTCTCCGGAAAGGCCACTCTCTCCAGACGATTTCAAAGTGCTTTATCTCTGGAACAAGGGAGAGAAGTGCCTTACCGTCACGGCTTGTTATCGCGGAGAGAAACGATGTTGACCTGAAGTTTGTTACAGGCAGGGCATGGCTGATAACAGCTCTCTCGTGGTTGGCGAAATCGTTTGGCGAAACAATCTCACCGAGCGGGTATCTGTCGAGGTCGCTGTAACCCGATAGCTTGACTTTCTTATTCTTGCTTTTGAGAAATTCCCGGATGCTGTTGAAATCAACTCGGACGCTCTGGAGCATCAGCCTGGCGAGCTTGTCATCCCACTTCTTGGCGAGGGCTTTTCTTGCGACCTCGACGAGCTCGGCATAACTCAACTGCTCGACATAGAATACCTGCTCGGTCAAGGTTCTGAGCGTGTGCTCGAGCTTTGATTCCTCGTAATAGAAGTCTGCGGGAACCGAGACCTCAGGGCAATAGCCCAACTCGGCAAGCTCCGTGACAAGATGCTTCTTCTCGTTCACTTCCTTGACCAGCCTTTGAGGAAGCATGCAGATGTCGCGGTAGTAAACGTCCGTGGTCATCTCGAGTGGATGAACGCCCTTTGTGAGAACGTCTCTCAAGCAGACTTCCGCCTTTTCGCATCTGAGCCTCAGGAACTTCTGAAACTCTCTGTCCTTCTGAAACCAGAACCTGTAAGTTTTCATCATCTCCTTTTCTCCTAAAAATGGGGAGACCGGCTTTTGCCCTTTCAGACATCGGCCGCTCCGCCTGTGTTGGTTTGCCTTTTGCGCTACTTCGTGGTGGTAAGCTCCTCGAACACGCGAATGTCCTTTTCGATCTCCTCGTCGGTTCGCCTGATGGACTCAGGAGTGACGCTTCCTTCGACGAGACGAGCAACCCGGTTGTGAGCGATGAGACGAGCGAGGTCAGAGTCCCTATCCAGGAGCTTTTCCACCTCCTCGATGTGCTCGACGGACTCACCCCGAAGTTTGGGGATGGACTTTGTTGAGAGCTTATCCGGGTCAATCTTCCTGCTGAGCGCTTCGATGACTTCTTTTGGAATCGTACCGGGCTTCTTCGCCTCTACCTGCAATGCCGTGTAGGCCAGAAGAGTTATGTCCTCCTCTGACTCCATCATGTCATTCCATGCCTTCGATTCCGCCAGCTCTCCCAGGTCCTCCTTCAATAGAATCTCTGCTTTCCTCATGAGGTTTTTCGTCGTGAAAAGCTCGTAGGTGATCTGCACTTTCGTTATCTCGGCGTTCTCGTCAAAGTACGCGCAGAGGAGGTCGAAGCAGATTTCCATTTTGTGATAAGCTTCCTCGCGGTTGACAGACTCGTCGTTCAGCCCCACCGGAATGCTGTGTTGCAGGACATATCGGGCAGATTGGGCGAAGCTGAGAAGCGGTACCCCATCCTCTGCCGAGCAGAATTCTGCCTTTGCCAGTTCCACAGCTCGGTTGGCGAGGATGTTTCGATGCAGGAAACCGAGCCTTCTGCCGTCGAGGGAGATTTCTCCCTTCGTCTCCTTGAGGAGAAGGTCGGCAAAACGGGAGAGGAACTCCGCGAGCGTGGGCATGGCATCTCGAAGCTTGCGAAAGTGTTTGGAAGCTGCCTTCAGGACTGCCTCAATCGCCTTGCCAGCCTCCTGAGTTTGCTCGTCGGTGACCGTTCTTAGCGACCTCGTTCCTTTGCCATCCGTATTGAGCCATTCTGCAATTGCCGGGCAGTCATCTCCGTTGATCTGGCTCGTCACTCTGATCCTGTCGGTTTCCTCCATCTCCAAGACATCGGGAGGATAAATGAACGTTGCGAACCGCCCGATCAACGCCTCATCGAGTTGTTGCGTGCCCGAATAACTGACCGGGTTCATGGCAGCGAGAACCCATTTCACCCGCGTGGGGAAACCCATGATCTTCCGACTTCGGATCAGCTCGAGATACTTGGCCTGCATTTCCGGAACGGCCCGGTTCAACTCATCCACGAGAATCATCTCCTTGTCCCAGACAGTCACCTTCGAGGGGAGGTACTCGATTCTGCCTTGCTTCATTTTCTCGATGTCCGGGTACCCGAGCACGTCGTCGAAAAGAGTTTTCGATGCGTCGTATGCCACGAAATTCTTGCCCAGGGCTTCGGCAATCTTGCAGGCGACATGCGTCTTGGCGCATCCGTGCCTTCCGACGAGGAGAACAGGGTCTCCTGTCAGAAGAGATGCGAGCAGGAGGTTTTCTGTTTCGGTCTTCCATCCATAGATTCCAAGTCTTTCCAGGACTTTCATCTGTGTTTCTCCTTTCCTTGATTTGGTGAAAAAAAGGGGGGAGGCATCCCGCGTGACGCAGGACACTTCCCCCGTGACAGATTTTGTTTTGTGGTTCGTTAAGTTACCGCGTTTTGCAGATGAACGACCTCACCGAAACCCGCAAAGTCGTTTCTTTCGCTTGCTCCTCCGAACAGGATGGTCAGGATTCTGACATCTCTTTCCTTCATCCTCTTCTGAGACTCAGCGCTGATGCTCGAGTAGCCGTCTGTGACGACCACTGCCTTCTCGTATTGGTTTTCGAGGATCGAGCTCGCCACAGAGTCAAAAGAGGTGCCGAAGGTCGTCTTGATTTTGCCTCGGGCTAACTCGTGCATTGACGTTTCCACAACTTCATTCGAGAACTGATACACGCTCGTGATCTCGTTTTGAAGTCGGCGGAGGATGCCGAGGATTTCCGGCAAGTGGTCATTCACGCTTCCCGAGACGTCGAGGTAGATGGCGATGCCTTTTCTCCTTTGCCTCGGCCTGTTCAGGGTGTTGTGGAAGTAAAGGGGCAGGAGACCCGATGCGAGGAGAACAAGGTCTTTCTTGGAAGGATAGAGAGGAATCGGCGAGACGATGCTGTGCCTTTCCCTGAACTCCTCTTTGAATCGGTCAATTTTCCTGTCTGTTGCGTAGCCGAGCAAGAGGCTTCGCCTGATCGAGAGCTTCGACTCGAGTGCCTCCATCAGAAGCTCTGAGATGGTTGGGTAGTAACCCGCTTCCCTGCCCCCTGCGATGTCCTTCTTGATGTCCTCGGCAATTCTCGCAGCTGTTTCTCGGTCAATGGGCTCAAAGGCCGGCGTTGGTTCGTTTCCTGCACCTTTGGGAAAGTGGCTGCCGAGGAGCAGGATGTTGAAAGTCTCGCCCTGCAAAAGAATCTTCAGCGTCTGGATCATCTCTCCTGTGGTGAGTTGCTTCTCTTTTCGCCATGATGTGTAAAGGACCTGATAGAGCCTTTCGAAACGAGAATTCTGCAAACTGCTTCTTGGCCTGAGCAATCCCTCGACGCCTTCTTTGTGATAGAGTTTCGCGAAAAGCTTTCCTCCGCCTGATTCTGCCGAATAGAGCTGGCTGATCACCGCGTTGATGATGGCATCAGCAGCAAGGTTCTCGACAGGACCACAGGCGTAGATAAACGACTGAAACACGATGTGCAGGATTTCGTGAAACATCAGGCTGAACAGGTCCTCGCGGGATGCAATGTTCTTTGCCACGAATTCTCGGTTGTAGACGAGAACGCCTTCTCTGCTGATGGCAGCCGTTGGACACCACTCCGCCTCTTCTATTCTCCTGATGAAGCTCGCTGTGAGCGACTCAAATCCCAGTGCTTCCCTCAGGACTTGTCTGACTGTTGACAGTGTTATTCTCATGATTGTTGTTCCTTTCTCTTTGTTGTTTCCATCGGCGAATTGATTGGCGAACCATCCGGTCCACGACCTTCGTCATTGGCTGCTTCAGCTCCGTTTTGATTCTGTAGAGCTCCGGAATAAGCTCTGGCTTGATTTTCGGGCTATACATAGAGAGGCCTCCTTTCTTGTCGTGTTGTGAAAAAGAGAGCGGGCGAGGAGTCCCCTGAAGACATGCTCGCCCCCGTTGATCTGGGGTCAGTTGGCAGGAACGAAGTAATCGTGAGTAGGATTGCGAGACGGACTGGGAGAATAATGGGGACGGGCTGATGAGGCGGGTCTTGAAGGAAAGTCAGACGCAAGTCTCGGATGTGTGGGACGCAAGACGCTGGTGAGGTGACGAAAGTCAGCGTGAATTCCTGGAGGGCGAAACTGGACAGTAAGGCGATCAGAGCCCTTTCGCCAGCTCTGTCACGCCGCAAGGTCCGCTCAACCGCTCAGAGGGCTTGGCGGAGACGCGTCGGTGACGCTTCGAAAGGACCTTTGCTTGTGGCTCGCCTTCGCGAATCACGGTGGTCTGATTCTCTCAGGAAACGGACCACGTCTCTGAAAATTGATTTGTGAACATGAGGGGCAAGGTCGCCGCCTTGTTCAGCCGTCGGTGGGGATGCACACTTCCGACTCGCCTTGAAGGGTGGGCCATCCATCGTTATAGGAGTTGCTGTCGCGCACCATGCCAATCGTGCCCAACGCGGACACACTCGTGCGCGGACATATGGAAGCCCGTCTGCCCACCACGACATAGGGCGGATAAAAGGAGACCTCCCGAGCCTCAAAACGCGATGCACGATTTCGACACAGAAAACATCATTCAGACGACTACGTAACTCCGCAAGCCCCAACAAGATGCCAGATTCGTTCCGTCTGACACCCGTACCCTTTGCCAAGTAGGTGGAGAACAATGGCGTTTCTGACGAGGCTATGTTCGTATATAGCGTCTGTGCAATGGATTGCGATGAAATGGGCTTACGCAAAATCGGGAAAATGGATTTTGCCTGTAAGAGTAAACTCCGCTTCGAGTGGAGTTGTGTTGTTCTCGAGCACAACACCTGTGGTGGCATGGTCGTTTATGAAAACGACCCAGACCATCAGGAAGCGAAGACTACACCCCCGCTTGGACGCGGCTGTTTCAACACCAGATGTGCGACGGCAATCCTCAGGTCTCGATCACTCGATCCCGATTCTGTAGAACTTGCGACCTGAACTTATGTCGCGATCGGTCCAAGTGGTTGATTCGCCTTGAGAAGGCACAGTTGCTTCCACATTCCATGTGCCGCTCAGCAGGTCGGTGCGGGACTGCACGGTGTAAGTCTCACCCGGACTACTTGCCCATGTCAGTTGAAGTCCCTGCGAGTAAAGCACGCTGATGATGTGGAGGCGGACAGTGGTTGTGGTCGCAGTGTCTGCCTGAGCTGGAACGGACTCGATGTGCCCGACATTGTCACGCGCCAAACTGTAAAAAGCATACGTGTGCCCGACCTGGCCCTCATACCTCGCGCTCGTTTCTGTGGTGCGGGCAAGCCAGAGCGTCCAGGGGCCGCCATTGTCTGAGACGTAGATGTCGTAGCTGGCGACACCAGCGCCAATGTCCTCGCCCGACCAGCAGACAAGAAACTGGCTGAAAGTGGAAGGGGGCAGTGCGAGGACGACGCTGGTCGGTGGGTCCGCATCAATTGTGTTCAGACATTCTTTGGCCGGGTCGGTGCCCTGGGTTGGGTCGTGGGGGTCTTTCTGGTTCGTGGCGATGACTGGCTGGCAGTCGAAGGAAATGTGGGCGAAGTTGCGGATCTCTGAGCCGGTCTCCAGGCCGCCCTTGGGGCTGACCGTGTAGGAAATGTGGCCGCGTCCACGACCGGTGCCATCCTCCGGGGGCAGGAACCCGATGTTCACCGCCGGCGGCAGGCTTGTGGCCGGGTCAATCGAGCGGAAGACAGCATAAGCTTGACCCAAAGCCGAGCGGAGGCCCACCTCAACCTGTACCTCGAAGTCCGTGTCGAGGCAACTTACGGGTACGGTGGTTTCGAAGTACTGAGTGTTCGGAGGCACGACGATCAACTGGTCACCAAAGCCGATTTCGGTCCACTGGAAAGTGCCCCAGTCCAGGTTGGCGCCGAGTTCGTCGGTGATGACGACTTGTTGAGCAGGAGCTGTAGCGGACGGCTCGTTCTCAAAGTCTATTCGGTACGGGAGTGCCCTGGTGGGCGCGATGAAACCTCCCGTGCCAAAGCCAGCGGGGCCGATTTTCTGGTTTGGGTCGTGCGCTTGGACGGCAGCGCTGGCAGCGCCGGGGCCGGGGCCGGCAGGGGGGCTTGGCGGGTTTGGAGGAGGCGGAGGATCCGGATGGCACTTCTTTCGATTCTCGTCTTCCTTTCCCCCCCAGAACCGTCCCTCAGACGTGGCCCAGCCTGCGCAGTCAGCGGAAGCTCTGTACGCCTCTTCTTCAAGGCAGGCGTCCGGCTCGCCCCATCTTCCCTCTCGACATTGCTGTGCATGAATTTCTTCATGAAGCAAGGTACAGAAGTAGAGTGTGCTATCCAGAAGGACGCTGAGGTTTAGGTCTATGCTCGGTGTTGTTCCATCACAGTGGCAGTGGCCACCTACGTTAGGATCCAATACGGGGTCGAGTCCCGATGGGTCAATGGCAATGGTAGGAGAATTTTTCGCATATTGATAAAGGTTCAGCGATCCGCCGGCGAGGCCAATCGGGTCCTCTGAGTTGTAACGGCCTGCGGCCGGATCGAAGTATCGGGCACGCATAAAGCTTAAGCCTGTGCCATCCAATCGGGCGCCATGCTCGCCAACGAACTGGGTCGAGTTTGGAAGCGCCTCCACCGCTCTGAGGAGCGTGCCGAAAGGTGTATAGGCATAGGCGTTGGCGACGAGGCCCGCGGCAGTGACCAATTGGGTCACGTTGCCGATGGCATCGAAGGCATAGTAGGCAGGATTACCGACGGCATCCGTTCGGGAAAGCAGCCCAAGACCGTGGTCGTGGTGCGCGATGAGGTTTCCAGAACCGTCGTATTCGCCGACGACATTGCCCAGGCCAATCGGGTCAATCACGTAACGGCTTGTGGCGCCGTTCTCGGTAGTCGCTACGCGATTGCCAAAAGCGTCGTATGTATATTCCCAAGTGTCAGCGCCTTTCGCGGCCACGGTTAGGCGGTTCTCGTCGTTGTAGGTGTAGGTCGTTGTGCCTTGAGGCGTGATTTCCTGAATCAGATTCCCGTCAGCGTCGAAGATGTAGTCCGTATCGCCCATCTGGACATATTGGCTCATGTTGTTGACGGTGTATTTGGTCGTGACGCCGTTCTCGATGGTGCGAATCCGATTTCCCAGAGCGTCGTAAACGCAGGCGAGGTCCTGGTTCGGGGTCTCCGGGTTGGTCGAGCTGAAGACCGCGCGAGTCAGTTGGCCCAGGTCGTCGTACTCGTAGGTCCATTTGCCGTCGAGGGTGTCCATGAAGGTCCGGCGGCCGCGGTTGTCATAGCTATAATCGAAACGGGACAGCACGGAGTCGTCCGCATTGAAATTGACCAGGTGCAAAACCCGGCCCGTGGGATCGTATTCGTAGGTCGTATAGACACCGTTGCCGAGGGTCTTGCGGACCAGGCGGCCAGCCGTGTCGTATTCATATCGAACCACCGTTTGACCAAGCTCGTTCATCATGGTTTCGAGTTGGCTTGTGGCGTTGTAGCCATAGGTCAGCAGATGGCCGAGTTGGTCCAGGCTGGTGGCGCGGCGACCCGATGCATCGTAGGTGAAGGTCAGGAATGTGCCACCGGGGTAGCTGATCTTTGTGAGTTGATCCTTGTCGTTGTATTCGAGCGTGGTTGTGCCAGTCGCATCGGCGACGTTCGTCGGGTTCCCACGATGGTCGTAGGAATAAGTAACTTGTGAGCCGTCGGGATAGTTCTTCGAGATTATCCGGCCTGAGGAGTCGTGGCTATAGCTCACGCTGCGGCCCCGGCGGTTGGTCGAAGTGATACGATTGCCCAGTTCGTCGTAAGTCCAGGTTTCCTGGCTCCCATCGGGGTAGATGACAGACTGCAAGTCATCGCTGGCGGTGTAGGCGTACCGGGTCACATTGCCATTGACATCCGTGCGCGAGGCCAACCTGTTGAAGGGGCCGGTGAAGGTGAAGCGGCTCACGTGTCCTAACGGATCAGTGCTGCGAACGAGATTGCAGCGAGAATCGTAGCCGTGGCTGTAGGACCGCCCGGCCGGGTCGGTTCGACTAACAAGATTGTTCTGGTCATCAAAAGCCAGATGAACGGCATTGCCCAGAGCGTCTTCGGTTTTCACCAATCGCCCCCGGTGGTCGAAGTAAAACTTCCTTACATGGCCGAGGGCATCGGTGGCTGTAACCTTTCCAGCGGAGTCGTAAGCGAAGGTGACCGCTTGCGCGTTGCCGTCCAGATGCGTTCCGGTCAGCCGGCCCTGGGCGTCATAGATGAAATGTTGGTGGCTGCAACAGGAGTTGGCCACCTCGGTCAGTGCGTGAGAAAGGCTGGAACCCTGTCCTGCATTGTAAGCGTAGGTCGCGGTGCGACCGTCGTAATACTGAACGCCGGTGAGATGCTCACCAGCGGTGTCGTAAGAGAATTGAGTCTGGCGACCAAGATGGTCGCTGATGGTCTGGATTCGCCCGGCTGCGTTGTAGGCAATCGTAAGGGACTGACCGCTGGTATGTGTCAGGCTGGTGAGCCAGTTGCCAGAGTAATTAGCGGTGATGCGGTTATTGTGGGGGTCCTCTATGTAATTCAACTTGCCGTCTGAGCGAAACACCCGGAGCAGTCCGGACAGCTCGCGCAGAGCGAACGCGCCTCCGCCCAGGCCACTGAGTGTGGCGCGGTCGCCGGGTTGGGCAAAATAGTTGCTGCTTCGGCTATCGGGCTGAAAGACCCGCCGCGAACCGCCGGGGCCCAAGACCGTGACCGTGCCGTCGGCGGCACTCTGGAGTGAGCGCTGCCAGTTGTGCGACCAGCCTCGCCCGAGCGGTCCAAGTTCGAGCCGTTGCGAAATCGCTTCTGGGAAGGAGCGCGTGAAAACGAGCGGAAGCCCGGGGGCTTGAACCCCGGCATCCGTCGCACTCGCCAAGGACCGGAGCGGATTCAGCCCATCTGCCTGGAGAAACTCAAAGGCAAGCAGTTGGCCCACGTCCACAACCCGTTGTCCCAGCCGGCCAAGATAACGGGCGTTATCGTCCAACATCTTCACGTAGTCGCCCCAGGTGTTGCCGACCTGAGCCACCAAGCTTCCCCAGGTCGCGTCCCAGGCTTCACTGGAGATGGAGGAGGGCTTCATCTCAGACTTTAGCTCGGTCCAGTTGGCGGGCGTGGTGTCGTCAGCGTTGAGCACGCCCAGACTGAAGTGAAACCACGGATGGCTGGAATCCCATGGCTGTTGCCAGCCCGCGTAATAGACCGGCACTCGAAACGATTCACCCGGTTGGAGTACGCCCGGCGTTTCTCCGCTGGCGAGGATTTGAACCCAATGGCTGAATCCTTCCGGGACAGCGGAGGTCCAGAAACCGCTCGCCAACCATACAGCTTCCAGGGTCAAAAGAGCTCCTTCGCGTCCGTTTTGCGTAGCGGTCAGCACGAGCAACGGCGCCGGCATCGAGGCATTGCCTGCGTTGCGGTATTCCACATAGATGGTGGCGGTGCCGTGATAGCCAAGGTGACTGGGCACAATGAGGTCAGTCTCCAACTTCGCCTCGCCAGCCGAAAGGACCTCGAACGCATTAGCCAGCATGTCGGAGTCACCACCGCGACTTACCCTGACTGAGTAAACGCCTGCCGGGACGCTGCCCGCGTTAAATGTGGCGGTAATCTCGCTGAAGGAGTCAACTTCGACCGCGTCGGCAGGGTAGGCAGTCGCATCCGCCGCCACCAACTCGACCGTCATCGAACCGTAGAAACCGGCACCGGAAATCCCGAGGACTGCTTCGGTCACGCTTGGGTTGCTATTCGGCACTACGCCGGTGATTCTCAGTTGCGAAAATGTCGCCTCGAGGGTGAAATCCCCCCCGCCCGAGACAGACGCGCCGTAAACCATGACATACCATGCCCCTGAGGTGGCGGCAGGAACAAGGAGTTCTTGGTCAGCCATCCCCGAAACATTGGCTCGATAGTCGTAGGCCCCTCGCGTCGGAAGCGACCCGAAGCGGACATAGATCTCATTGGCGCCCTGGTCGTCGAGGTCATCGAGTTTCACGAAAAGGTTTTGCCCTAAGGGAACGTCAATACGGTAGTAACGTGTCTGCCCGCTCGCGGTAAATCTTCCAGAAGTGGAAACGCCATCGGCGAGCCGTGGGATGGCCAGATCAGTCGCGACTGCGAACTCGTTATTGAGCTGGTGACGTTCCAGCACCTCCCACTCGTCGTCCACAGAGAGCAACAAGTAAAAGGCGACCTCTTCGACTACGGCGACTGTCACACTCATTGAATTGGTGTACGTGGCGCCGACGGCGACATCATGGGAAACCAGCACGGATGCGAGCTGAAGGTCGTCTACGTCCAGATACCGGTCGCGTGAAAGATAGAGCGCGTCCTTCCAAGTTTTGCCAGAAAGGCTTCCATCGCCGATGTTCTGAACAGAATACGAGATTTCAGCGGGCTGATCGATTGCCAGGCTTGCAGGCACATTCAGTTGCGTAACCGCCAGGTCGGGAACTGAA
>CAYZXL010000099.1:0-12280 GCA_964482435.1 uncultured Verrucomicrobiota bacterium | reverse complement strand
CGAGCGAGGTGTTACGCGAAATCGTGCGACACGAAGTTTCCTTCACAAGGAGAGGCCCAGTGCGACGGATACTCTTTCTCGCCGTGATTCCATCTCTGGCTTTCTTCCTTTTCGGCTGCATCTGCCGAGAATTGCCGAAGGATAAGGTTGAGCCACAGCCCATCTCCTCTTCGCCGGCGACGGAGGGCGAGCCGCATCCTGCCTTTCGAGTTGACGATGCACTGCCTCCGGACGAATTCGCCCCCGGCTGGAAAGCCACCCCCGGCAGCTACATCTACTCCGCTTCCGAAGACGAGCTCTGGAAAATCTACGACGGCTCAGCCCCCGGGATCACCGCCCAGGGCGGCTGCGAGGCTGTAACCCAGGGCTACGAGAATCGAGAAGCTGGCGCGGACAAATCGTTCCGAGTCTTCATCCTCCGCTTCATTGACCAAGCTTATGCACTTGCATTCCTCAAGAAGGAACTCGAGGGTGCAACCGGAGGAGAGGACCTCGCCGCCTGCGTCTCGGCGCAGAGCACGACCGGGGCGTCTCAGCCCGCCAGGGCCTCTGCGGCGCCACTGGGGACCGCGGCAGCCGCTTCTGCCCATGGGACCATTGCCGCCGGCCAAATCTTCAACAAAGGCAAAGCCCCCTGGGCACGCTTCGTCGTCGGCCACTTCCTCGTCTCCATCAACTGGGAAGGCTCCACCGACGACTCCGACGACTCCACCCTCTCCGCCATCCGCACACTGGTCTCGAAGCTCCGCGCCCGCTGAGTCAGCCTCGTCATAAAGACAGCCGCACTGCCCGGCTGCATTTCGCCGACGGGTCCCTGAGGTTGTATCGCGGCTTTGGCAAGGCTCCATGAGCGGGATTGGATTTTTTGGCGAGCGGGAGCATAGCTCTCCCGCCATGGCGGGACTGAATCATGGGTTCAGGGCTCCAAAAGTCCTCCCGCAGGTCTGTCCTGCATGCCTCCGCGCCCTGCCGGATTTGCCGAAAGGATGCCACGTTCCCCCGCGCTTTAGCTGAGGCGCCGGCGGAGTGCCGGACCCCGGCGGGGTTCCCGAGCGGGCGCAGCCACTCCGCTCCTATTGCGCGACTATTCGTATCATGTCCGCGCCCGAGACGACCAAGCCGTCGTAGGTCAGAGCACCCAGTTCGCAGAGTGCCTCCAGTTCGTACTGTGCCAGGTTCTGCGTCTCCAGATGGACGACCAGATCCAGGTCACCGTCGCCATCCACATCCTCAAGACTCGCCATGGGTTGCTGTTTTTTACCCCTCAGGGCTACGAAACCGCAGAAATCCTCGCCTCTTAACGTTACCGTGAGCGGGTCAATTTCGGAGGCGTCAAATAGGTCTGTCGTCAGAAACGCAACCGGTACCACTCCATTCGAGCCGAGGTTGATGCTGTTCGCGTAGCTCCCCGGCTTGATGTCAATCGCAACGTCTATGACGCTGACAGTAACCGTCGTTACGTCCGGCTCGCTCGATAGCCCGTGCTCATCTGTTACAACGAGCGATATGTCCGTCTGTCCGATGGGGAATTGCGCCGTCGGATTCATGTTCGCCGAGTCCACATCGTTCGCCGGGTTGCCGTCCGCGTCGGAATCAACGGACGTGTCCAGGTCCCATGCGTAGGTGATCACGTCGCCATCCGGGTCGTACGATTCGTGTCCGGAAAGAGGCACGGCAGCCCCGCTCCAGGACGTCGCGTTCGCGGTGTACGGACCATTCGCATCCGCCGCGGGAGGCCCGTTGGGTGGAACAAACATAGCCACGCGGTCACGCGCCTCTATTTGTGGTCCCTGGCCGCCCACGAGGTATACCGCCCCCGAATGGCCAACCGCTGCCGGGGCAATGCCCACCCCCTCGTACATATTGGGACCGGGTCTCCACTTGTCCGCCTCCGGGCAGTAGATGAAGCAGGCGTTAGTGTATGGCCCGTAACCGCCCAGCCAGCCGCCCACGCAGTATATTTCCCCGTGAAGTGTGAACGCCGATGCACCGGAGACCCTGATCGGATACGGGCGTACGTACTCCCAGTCCTCGGTAGCTGGGTCGTAGCGTTCGACCGACTGCAGCACCGATTCGCCCATCCTGTGTCCGGCGATCACATAGATGCGGCCTTGGTTATCCATCGCGTAAGCCGGGTGCATTCTGGCCTCCCTCATAGGCCGAATGGACGTCCACTCACCGGTGCCCGGGTCGTACCTTTCAGCACTGTCGAGGTTGCCGGCGCTGCTGTACTCGCGTGAGCCGCCGAAAACGTAGATCGAATCGTCGGGCGCAATCACCGCACCGTGCGAGCACCGCGCGATGTTGAGGCCGCTGCTCATCACCGTCCACAAGCCGGATGCCGGATCGCGTCGCTCCACCGAGCTGAGGTACGTTTCACCGTCAATGCCCCCGATCAGCCAGATACGGCCCAGTGAATCCGTTACGGCGCGGCCCTCTAATCGTTGCCGGTTTATGAACCTTGTGGGGTCTACGTATTGCCATGTCTTGGTTGTCTCGTCGAAGGTTTCGACGCTGTTTATGGCCGACCATGACGTGGTGCCGGTAGCCCCACCGATCGCATAGATGAGGCCATCAGGCCCCAGGGCGACGCCGGGGCTGACCCTGAGGGACCGCAACGAGGTTGTGGGAACCCACGGCCCCGCCTGGGCTAACGTGGCGACGCGTGTCCATCCGTTACCGCCAACAAGGTACGGGGTGCGAGAAGCGCTTACGGCCGCGCCACCGTGGCCAAGCCCTTCATACATGCTCGGGCCTGGCCTCCAATCATTTGAGTCGGGTGAGTAAATGTAGCACGTGTTCAAGTAGCCGCCGCCAGTCCAGCCCCCGACGACCCATATCTCGCCATCCAATGCAAAGGCGAAGGAGTTACAGATAAACCGCGGGTAGTCCGCCACATAGTCCCATAGGCCCGTGGCAGGGTCAAATCTCTCGACGGTGCACTTCGGCGAACCGCCCCAGGTGGTCCCTCCGATGGCGTAGATGCGCCCCTGGCTGTCAGTGGCGTACCCCATGCTCCATCTGGCCTCCCTCATTGTGTTGCCTAAGGGGGTCCAGGTGTTGGCAGCGGGGTCGTACCTTTCCACGCTCTGCAGGTTCGTGTAGCCGCCGGCCATGTTCCACCCCCCAAAGACATAGATGGAACCATCGGTGCCGACGGCGGCACCATGGCAGCAGCGAGCCTCGTTGAGCGCTGGTGACACCGTTTCCCAGGACCCGCAGGACGGGTCGTAGCGCTCGATTGAGTTGAAGACGCTGTTGCCGTAAATGCCGCCAATTACCCAGATGCGACCGAGAGAGTCGGTTACAGCCTTCGCGTCCATGCGTGCCTGGGCAAGACGCTGGATGTATTCCCATGTCTCGGTGGCCTCATTGAATCGCTCGGCCGTATCTACCGCGTTCCACGTTGACGGCCCATCGGCCCCGCCGATGGCGTAGATGAGCCCGTCAAGGCCAAGCGCTACTGCTGGGCCCTCCTGCGCTGATAGCAGACTTGTACTTGGGACCCATACTGAGCTGGCGGCGGGCGATTCACTTAGCGGAAGGATGAGAGAGAGAGAGACAGAGAGAGAGAAGAGAACGGTTGTGAGGCAGGCGGGAAGTGTTAAGCGGATGTTCGTGTCCATGGTTTCCCCTCCTTCAGTTCGACTGACTTTTCCGCGCTCCTCTGAGCGTCCCAAAACGGTGACAGCTTACCACTTGGCATTTGGATGTCAAGCATTTTTTATATCTTTCGCATGTGGGGGCGATGCCGCTTCTTGACATCTGGGGGCGGGGGAAATAGGATGCTGACGTAGCCCCTCGGTCCGGGGGAGGGTCCACCGCAGAGGACGCAGACAGCACGGTCCCCTCTTCCAGAGTCGGCGGTACACTTGCGCTTCTGTGCCCCGGGCGTGCTACCTCTGTCCTCAGGACGGACTTGCATCAAAAGGACGATTGGTGAGAGAGGCGATTTGCGCTTTGAAAGTGCTTGAAGAAAGGCTGCTGAAGCCGGAGGCGGATTTGCGCCATTTGACGGCGGAGGAGCAGTTTGAGCGGATTATGGCGAAGGTGGCGGATCATCCGGAGGGGGTGGTTACGCCGGAGGATTTGCTTGAGAGGCTGCACAAGTCAGAGAAAACGGGGGTGCCTCTCAAGGTGAAGTTAGGGATTGACCCGACGGGGCCAGAGATTCACATCGGACATGCGGTAACGCTCATCAACCTTCGGCTCTTTCAGCGGATGGGGCACAAGATACAGCTCGTGATTGGGGACTTCACCGGGATGATTGGCGACCCAAGTGGACGGATGGATGCGAGACCGGCTCTGACCGAAGAAGAAATGAGCCAAAACATGTCCACGTACGACGAGCAGGCTGCGCGAATCATAGACCTTCGCGGGGCGGACATCGAGCGGCATTACAACAGCGAATGGATGAACAGGATAAGCATGAGGCAATGGGCGGGGATTCTGAAGGAGATTTCGGCGAGCGAGCTTCTTCAGAGGGAGGACATTCGGACTCGGTTGGAGAAGGGGTATGGGATTTCGATGGCGGAATTGGAGTACGCGCTGTTCATGGGATACGATTCAGTCGTCCTTGTACCGGACATCGAGATAGGCGGTCTTGATCAGTATCTGAACATGCACATGTGTCGGAAAATGATGGCGAACGCCGGGCAGAAGCCGGAAATCATCATCACTTACAATCTCCTCGCCGGGACGACAGGCGCCCGCGACGAGGAAGGGCGGCTCTTGAAAATGAGCAAGAGCTACGGGAATTATATCCCGATAACTGCGGCGCCGGAGGACATGTTCGGAAAAGTCATGTCAATCCCCGACGAGGTGATGTGGGTCTGGTACAGGGAGCTGACGGAAATCACGCCGGAGGAGCTTGAGAAACTGAAGGAGGCCGTCGCCTCGGGAAAAGTTCATCCGAAAGATGCGAAACAACTCCTGGCGAGAGTCGTCGTCGGGATGTTCAACTACTTCGACCGCGAAACCATCGAGAAAGCGAGCGCCGACTTCAACGAGAAGTTCGGGAAGGAGGCGGCTCTTGTCCCCGAAAGCACTGTGCGGGTCGAGGCGAACCCACAGGAGACTATGATAGACGTCCTTGCCAGGGAGACGGGTGAGACGAAAAGCCAGCTCCGGCGGCTCGTCGAGCAGAAAGGAATCCAGGTTCTCAAAGGCGACCAGTACGTGCCCCTGAACATCGAGCAGCTTCTCTCGCCCGCGGGAGAGTCCGCCCCCTGCATCGTGAGAGTTGGCAAAAGGAGGTATTTCGAGGTCCGGCTGTCAAGTGGTAGCTCGCCGGTGGGCTGATGCCTGGGCCCCTGGGGCGTCCACGTTCACCGCAGACGGCTCACAGGAGGCAGACGATGTGCAGGACCCTCCTGTATCTCTGCGGACTCTGCGGTTTCTGCGGTCAGGCTTTGTGGTTTCTGCGAACCGAGAAGGGAGTTGAGACATGGACATGGAAATCGTTTTTGGCGGCGGAAAGAGAGTCAACGCTCTTTACAAGGGATTCACCATCAAGACCGACCAGCCTCCTGACTTGGGCGGCGACGGTTCGGCTCCTGCGCCGTTCGACCTGTTTCTGGCATCCATAGGCGCCTGTGCGGGCTTCTACGTTTTCTCTTTCTGCCAGGAGCGCGGCATCTCAACGGAAGGAATCGAACTGATTCAGAGAATGGAGAGAGACCCGCAGGCGAAAATGGTCCGAAAAATCGAGATAGAAATCCAACTCCCGGAGAAGTTCCCCGACAAATACAGAGGCGCAGTTGTCAAGGCAGCGGAGCTTTGCACAGTCAAAAAGCACCTTGACGAGCCGCCGACAATCACCGTCCGCACGACGGGCAAAAAGGCCAGATAAGGCGAACTCCTCCGTTGGCTCCGGTCTTGCCCGCGCCCGATCGGCTGAGCACAGGTGTTCTCGAAGCGAGACGATGTACAACCCCGCCAACTATCCTTTTTCTCGCCGAGACGCCGGGACTTCACAGGGCTTTGTTCTCTGCGGCCTTCGCGGCTTTCCGAGAAAGGGTTTTCGGACGAATGGTCACCGCGCAGCGCTTGTTTTCAAGGCAGGATTCGGGGAGGGGTACAAATGGAAGAATTGAAGGCCTCGGTGAGAGGCAAGCGAGCAAAAAACAAGTCCATGGCTGGCGGAGGACTGCTCCGAGGAAGGGGGGTCTTTCCTGAGTGGGGAAGAGCGAATCCTCCGCCTGTGCCTGCTGGGGTAAAGGGGTCACGGGGCAATTAAGGAATCAAAGAACACTACAATTGCGGGCTAACAGACCCTCGCCTTCTTTTCCCATCAGTAGTAACGCCGCGCAATCCTTCTTGGTTCCCTCCTTTGTCCCGGTGCGATATGCCCCTTGCCCCCTCCGAGAATACCCAGCCAGTACCGGAACAAGTTTTGGGCCAAACCTTTGACGGGGAGTTTCAGTCTTGAGTCACATTCATATCACGCTGGCATTCTGAAGGTTGCGTAGAATCCCACCGCCGCGCCGTGCCGCCCCTTGCCCTCCCCTGCACCCTGGGCCGAACGAAAAAAGGCGCAGAATTGCCGCAGGCTGGAGGTAACTCGCAAGAGTGCCTCGTCGAAGGCTTACCGTGTGCCTCTGGAAGTCCGGCGACACATGCTGATTCGCGGGAGATATTCTTTGACATCGTGAACACGATTTTCCGGATGCGGTCTTGCTGTTATGTGGCGCGGCTTGTATCGCTGCCGCCGGGCGAAACACATCACAGAATTTCCGAACCGGGGTACTTATTGAGTATTGCTTTGAGAATAGAACGGCAGACGGCTGGGGGAATGGGCCACGGCGTCGTTCGACAAAGGACGCGGGGGGCTTCGGAGTTGTGCCATTCACAGTGGAGGTATCAATAAGCGGAGTTCGGCCGGCTGCAAACCTCTGGTTGAGGTTGTGCGCAGCCCAGGAGCGAGTGAATCCCGACCTCCTGGTCGTGCCCTACACAGATTTCCGGATGTGCCTATTGAAAAATTGGGCTTGACAGGAGGGGCGGTTGGTATGTAGCCTACCTTCCGGGAGGTATGCGCCTTGGGGTTACGCGAACGTTAAACCAGTGATAGGGGTTGTTCACAGGGAGCGGATGGACCACACAGGGAGCACGCTGGGACATTCTTTCTCATCGGCGAACACCCCCTCGGCCGTTGGAGAAAAGTGACTGAACGAAAGGAGGCAAAAGCATGGACCCTAATCTTTTTCACCAGGACTGGGAGCGAGTGGTCGAGGTCTTAGCCACGGTCGTGGTATTGGCTTTCCTCCTCGAGCGTGCACTCGCGTTGCTCTTCGAGACCCATTTCTTCATAAAACATGCAGGGGGCAAGAGCTTGAAAGAACCGATAGCCCTCGTGCTGGGCGTCGCGGTGTGCGCGATCTGGCATTTTGACGCCATTAGCATGATCCTGCTGACGGACAAGACCACCTTCCTTGGCGCCGCCGTCACTGGCGCCACGGTTGCCGGTGGTAGCAAGGCTTCCGTTAAGCTTTTCCGGGACGTCCTGGGCTTCATGAGTAGCGCTGAAGCTGACCGGCAGAAGGCGCGGAAGGCTGAGAAGAAAGGAGCGGCGCAAAAGTGAAAACATTTTCTGCCTCATTGTGCGTGATTGTTCTCTTGTTCTCGTGCATGTGCGCTGCGCACGCTGATTACCTCGAGGTACGCCGCTCGGCGACGATAAGAACGGAGCCGGATCGGGAGGCAGCAGCCCTTGAGCAGGTCGCATCCGGAGCACGCCTGGAGCTTCTCGACGAGGGTCGTCAGACGAAGGGGTACTACCATGTCCGGACCGTCGCTCTTGGCCAGTCCGGCTGGATTTACAGGACTTTTGTGCGACGCTACACCGGGGAGGTCCCCGCACCGACACCCGAAGCTGCCGTTACGGACCGGCTGGCCGATCCAACGGCGACCCTCACGCCGCAACAGAGGGGATGGGCGGCTCATCACCTGCGCCTCGGGAAGCCACAGGCAGTGTATGAGCGAGTCCGAGAGGGATATGTCGTTGCTCAAGACGCAAGACTCAAGATTCCCGTGTGGGTTCAGTATGAGCTCACGCGAGCTGATTTGCGCGGGCCGGCAACCAGGTCGGACGACTACAAGGCAGACGCATCAATCCCGGTCGGGAGCCGCGCCGAGCTGCCCGACTACCAGGGGAGTGAACTCGACCGTGGACACATGGCTCCGGCTGAGGATATGGACCGCAGTTCGGGGGTTATGTCCGAGAGCTTCCTTCTTTCGAACATGTCGCCGCAAGTCGGCATCGGTTTCAATCGCCACATCTGGAGTTACCTCGAGGCTGCCATCAGAGGGTGGGTGGAACAGCGCGGCACGTTGACCATCATCACAGGACCCGTTTTCGCGGTGGAGGGAGGCGCCGTCAGCTACAAGGTCATCGGAGAGAATCATGTAGCGGTGCCAACCTATTTCTACAAGATCGCCGTGGACGCGAACAATCCCAACAGGGTTGAGGCGCTGGCGTTTCTGTTGCCGAACAAGGCCCTCTCGGACCATCGTTATGAGGAGTTTCTTGTGTCAATAGACGAGATCGAAAAGGCGACGGGGCTCAACTTCCTTTCGGAGCTGTCCGCCACGGTCCAGAACGCCGTCGAATCCCAGAAGGCTCCTCAGGTCTGGTGAGCATTTGAGCCGCAAGCCCCGAACGCTGCGCAGGCGAGCGTGTTGACCGGCGGCGTGTGCGTCCGATAGCGCCGCCGACTGACAGCTTTTTTTGGCTAAGGAGGACATGAGGTGAAGCTTAGAAAGACTCTGCAAACAGGGGAAACGGGACCGAGAGGTCTCTCCATGAGAGGGCTCGCCGCGGGGCGAGGCGCTCGCCTCGCAGTTGCGCTGCTTTTGCTGTGGGCGAGCGGGCGGTCTTTCGGCGTGGAGGGGACCGAATCTGACAAAGAGGAGCCGGCTGAGCCGCCGCACTTTGAATTGCACATTCTCGACGTTTCGTACGGACACGCGGCCATCATTGATTTTGGGGATAAGGAGATTCTGATCGGCTCAGGGGACGAGGACACCCTCTACAACTATATTTCGGCGACGGAAATGATAGGCGGGCCAATTGAGCTTGCCGTTGTTACCAACGCTAATCAGGGGAGCTTTGAGGGATTGAGCCGCATCATGGGCCTGACCGGTGAGGAGAAGCGTCCCTGGAATGTGCTGGAAGTATGGGACCCTGGTTACGAGGGCAGGGGTTCGGACCTGTACAGCGACTTTTTGAACGAACTGCACCAGGTTCCCGGCCTGAAGCTGCTGCGGCCCCTCAGGAAGACTCATAAGCCGGCTGTAGATTCGGGTGAGGTCGAGCCGTTCACTCTTGAGAATTTGCCGGGAGTGGAATTTACGCTGCTGCATGCAGATAATACACCGGAGGGCTGGGCAGGGCTGTACATGAACAAGCTTTACAACTCGTCCATCGTTCTGAAGATAAAAATCCTGGGTGTGCGGATGCTCTTTCCGGGGGACGTGTGGGGAAGGGGCTACGGGGGAGAGGAGCCCCAGTACGTCGAGCGCGAGCTCCTGGACCTGGAGAAAAAGCATCCGGGGGCGCTGAAGGCCGACATCTTGCTGGCGCCCAACAATGGAAGCGACTCGTCGAGTTCACAGCCCTTTATTGACGCGGTCAATCCAAAAATCGTGGCCTTTTCCGGGCCGCCGGAGGACGCAGTTACCAAGCGCTACCAACACCGAGGCCGGGAGATTCTGACGACGGGCCTGCATCCGGAACCGGAGCTCGACGATATTGTCTTCACGATAGATGGGAGGCACCCCATCGAATGGGGGTGGGGGTACGAGCGCATCTGCAAGGACGGGAAAGCTCGTTGGGAAGGCGCCTTCAAGGACGGGAGCCCGCTGACAGAATCGAAACTCGAGGAGCTTTTCGAGAAAAACTGGCATCGTTGGTTGGTCTCCATGGACAGCTTTCGGCCCGGCATGGCGGTGAAGGCGCCGGAGGCCGTGACCGAACTTCGCGGGGCCGACCTTAGCGGCCACACCACTTTTCTGTCCTGGAGGGAGTGGGAGTGGCGGGGTCTCGATCTGGCTGGGGCCAAACTGCGTGGTGCGTACCTCGGGCGGCCGGACCTGAGGGGGGCAAACCTTGAAAATGCGGATTTGTCGTATGCGTATATGCCCGGGGCGATACTGGTCGGGGCCAAAATGGCCGGGGTCATCGCCGCTCATGCCTATTTTGGCGGGGCGGCCGACTTCAGCGGTGCGAACCTGACAAAATGCAATCTCTCATGGGCTTTCATGCCCGAGGTGAACCTGAGCGGCTCGGATCTGACGGATGCGAATTTGTCTGAAGCGAACCTGCGGGGCGCCAAATTCAGCGGCTCGGACCTGAGGGATGCGGATTTGTCCGGAGCGAACCTGCGGGGCGCCAAATTCAGCGGTACGAAGCTGAAAGTGAAAAGCCTCGAGAAGGCGGACCTGAGGGATGCTGTGTTTGAACCGGCCCCGGGCCAACTGCCTGAGATGACACAGTTTGTTCTGGCTAAGTATCTTAAGACGCTTGAGTTCCGGAATTCGCCTCACGCTCTGGTTGAGCTGCGCGCCGAGTTTATCAAAGGCGGTCTGCGCCAGCAAGAACGGGAGCTTACCTATGCGATCGAGCGTGGAAAACGCCAGCAAAGGCGTTTCCTGGAAGCCACGCTGAAATACGTTTTGTTTGAGATTACGTGTAAGTACGGCCTGTTGCCGTGGCGAGCGCTTTGGATATTGGTGTTTCTCATGGTGCTGTTTTGTGTACCGTACGCACTCGCCCTGCGGTTTTCCAAACGGTCGGGGGTCTGGACGGCCCGGCCGAAAGATGGCGTTGGGGAGCCGGGGAGCGACGAGGTTCGGACTCAAGTGTCCGCACGAGGTTTGCGATGTGTTCTGGTTGCAGTCTACTTCAGCCTTCTTTCAGCGACCAACGTTGGATGGAGGGACATCAACATCGGCGCCTGGATAGCGCGCCTTCAGCCGCGCGAGTATCGGCTGTACGGGGCGGGGTGGGTCCGCACGGTCTCCGCCGCCCAGTCGCTTACAAGCGTATATCTCTTTGCCCTGTGGCTGCTTTGTTACTTTGGGCGTCCTTTCTTATGAGACGGCGTCGGGTCATGGGGTGAGGCCGGCGGAATCCCGGGTGTCTTGGCTGGGTGTGCCGTAGTTCAAGTGGTCTCAGGCTACGTAATCGGATTTGTGAGTCGGGGCACCTGGGTTGAGGATTTTTTCCATCGTTACCTCGTGCCGGCTCGGGGGATGCGCCGTTCGGCCTGGAGGAGCAGCTTAAGTGCTTCCCGCTTGTCCACCGCGGCACGGAGGTCAGAATCAGCCGCTCGCCCTGCTTCTAAGAGAGCCCTAGCCCTCTCGCACTCTTTCTCCGCTCTCTCGAGCTTTTTCTGGATGTACTCACGAATTCCGGCGACGACGGCTTCGCTCCTTTTCGCCCTCCCCGATTCCGGAATCTCCGGCACGCCAAACTCTCTGCGCAACTCGGAGAAAATCGGGTGATCGTTGATCAACCTCGCCTCCCTGAGGAGCCGCAGGTGAAGTTTCAGTCTGTCTATCCGGTCTTCCGCTGCGAGAACCTCCGATAGGGGTGCAGCTCCACTTTCCCGCAACTCCTTGAAGACCTCTTCTGCTTCAGCGAGGCGTCCTTCAAGATAAGTCGTCAGGGCCTTCTCCAGGTCCGCCTCCTCCCCGCTCCGCCCACTTTCCCCCCGAACGAACCAAATTCCGGCGCCGACAGCTACTCCGGCGACAACACAAAGCAGCAGAAACCTCATGACGCACCTCCCTGGATCCAAACGTTGATAGATTCCATTTTACCTGCGGCAAAACCCTTCCTTGCCCAGGAAACACATCGCGTCAAGACCTTCGTTCCTCGGTCCTGGCGCTGCTGAAAAAGTACTGGAGGAAGGTCGCAGTCCCACCTATCATTAAGACGCGGAAGCCCGCTGATTTGTTCTGATAAACCTCCATGACAGGCGGGCTTCAAGGGAAAAAGATGCTGTCGCTTTGTTTCCGGGGCAGTCCGTGATCAACCTGCGTTCACCCGAGGACCATGAAAATCCAGTGTGCGCAGCGGTCACTTTGGGCCAAAACCCGGATTCCGTTTTCTCTCGCCAGGACGCAAAGACCCCAGGAATTCACGGGGCTTGCTTGCGTATTCGCGGCTTTGCGACCCCGCCGCCGGCGGGGCGGGACCCGTGGGAGATCATGGGCAAGATCCCCATGCCACGACCCCGCCGTAGGCGGGGCTCGTGCCCATGTCCTGTGTGGACGG
>CAYZXL010000098.1:0-12337 GCA_964482435.1 uncultured Verrucomicrobiota bacterium | reverse complement strand
GTAGTCGTACTGCTCGGGTGTCCCTATCTCAGTGGCAGACGGAGCCTCAAGGGCAGTAACCGTCACAGAGTCAGTCCACGGGAACTGCCCGCCGTTGTAGTTGAAGTCCTCCGCTTCCCTGGTCTGGAACGTCCCGGCAGGTGGAAGCTGTGCCTGCGCAGTAGGTGAGCTCTGCGGCCCTTCTCTCCCGTTAACGCCAACGGCAGATACCGCGTAGCTGTAGTTGTTGCCAGCCGTAGCCAAAGAGTCAACAAACGATGCGGCGCTGGTTGAGCCTATCAGCGTCCACGTGCCGCCGTTGACGCTTCGGAAGACGTTGTAGCTCCCAGTGCCCTCCGTCGCCGGCGCTGCCCAACTCAAATGAGCAGCCATGAGCATCTCAACCATCAGGTACAGCGGCTCAGTGGGAACCGCATAGACAACGTCTTCACCAATGATGTCCGCGCTCGTTGTACCGAACGAAACTGTTCCCGCAAAGTCAAGACTCTGGGTCATGTCCTCCGGAATCGTCATCGAATAGGTGATAGTGCTCGTCTTCACGTCAGTCCCACTCAGAGTCCACACTATGCCCCCTCCGCCAATCGTAGCACCCGGAGCATTGATGTTTGCCACCGGAATCCCAGCAGGAATCACCTCCCGGATGCTCACGCTGCCGGGGATGTTAGCCGGGTTGACTCGGAACGACAGGCTCACGTCAACCGTCCCGTTCGGCTCGTACCAGTCGGGGAGCTTCCTCGCCGCATAGGCGTCCGCTATCCCCATTGGCAGACCAAGTGAGTACTGAAGGTCGGTGAACTCGTTGCCGGCTATGTCGGTTATCCCGACGGCAAGCTCGTTCCCTCCGGTTCCTTCGTGGAAGTTCATCGTGATGGAGTTGACTCCCTTGTGCAACCCGCTCGCACTCCCAGCCGCGCCTAACCGGACAATCTCAACCCCACCGTCGTATCCGTCCCTCACAACCGCAGGGGAACCATTGTTCCAGATTCTCATCTCGTCGTCGTGCCGGAAATGCCACCGAACATCCCGCTCCTCCGGAGAGATGATGTAGATGTGGTAATACTGGATGAAGTTATCCACTGCCTCGCCTCCTCGCCCGTCCCACATGAACCAGCCATTGGCCTCGAAAAGGGGCGTCCAGATAGCAGGGTTGGTGGTAACCGTAGTAGTCGTCGCGCTGAAGTCGTACTGCTCATCCGGGCGAGGATTCACATTGGCGTCGCCGCCCCACGGGTTGAGGATATTCCCGGTCACCGCCAGAGGAGCTGTCACCCTGTCAACGTTGCTCTCTCCCATGTGGAGAAGTTCCTGGAAGTATCCGGGGTTGAGCGGTGCAACCAAACCCGCAAAGTTATAGGCGGTTACAACCACCTCATCGCTGCTCGTCCCGGAGCCGTCGTTCACGTCGAGCTTGAACTTCAAGTCATCCGTGAAGCCCCACAGAACAGGAGCAGTGAAGTTCACCGTCTTGGCGGTGCTTCCGGTAACTCCCGCAGAGGTCCCGGCAGTCTGCGTCCACAGGTAGCTCAAGGCGCCGGTGGTGCTCATCGAGCCGGAACCGTCCAGAGTTACCTGAGTCCCTTCCATCGCCCGCTGGTCAGGACCAGCAACCGCAGTGGTAACAAGGTTCTTGATAGTTATCCGGACGTCCGAGTCGCTCAAGGTCTCCGTCTCGTCCCCGGCAGTCAGCTTGAACACCATCTGGGTGTCCGAGGCAACAACCGGAGCAGTGAACGTCGCCTTGGCGCTTGTCGAGTTGTTGATGGTAACGTCCGGGCCGCTCACCTTCTCCCACTTCCAGCTCGTGATAGGTCCCCTCGTCGAGAAGGAGTAGCTCCCGTCCAGAGTTGCTGTCCCAGCTTCCGGATAGGGCGCGTCCACGCCCTGGACGAGAAGGAATTCCGGAGGACGAGTCTGATCGCCGTAAACCTCCAGCTCGCCGACGGAGGTATACGCGTCGAGACCACCTGGTGTCCCGTAGATGCGTATTCCGGTCCCTCTCACCGTCGGGATATAGATGTCATACCTCGAGTACCTTGTCCTTCCGAGGGCGCTGTCGGTGAAATCGTACGGGGGTACGATCTGCGCTCCCGGGACGTCAATCCAGTTTGTTCCGTCCTGGGTGTACTGGACTTTCAGGCTCGTGAACCAGCCCCCTGCGCCGAATTGCCCGGTGTAATAGACAATTCTGTCGAAGTACTGGGGCTGGTCCCACATGTACCCCCAGTAATCCTCCAGCTTCGCGGTCCCTGAGCTATTAACGTTATCCTCGACGACGAGGTTGTTCAGACCCGCGCCACCTCCGGAAGGTGGTACTTTAGTCACGTAGGAGGCAGGCGGGTATCCGCCTTGCAACGAAGCCGGAAGAGCTAAGTTCCGCATGACCTTGAAGGTTACGTCCTCAGACTGCAACCCGTGCTTGGAAGAATCGGGGCTGCCCAGGATGCTGAACTTGTTCTCCCCGCGGACGGCAACGGTCTGCTCCCCACCTTCGGCCCCGCCGGTGAAGTCCAAGTAAGCGTTCGTTGTGTTATACAGCCAGAAATACACACCCCCGAGCTTCAACGCTCCCTGGTATTTTTCCGCGTCGAATACCGGGTCCCAGAGGAGCCGGAATCCCAGGGTGGCCCCCTGGTCAAGCGGATAAATGCGCAGGTTCGTCGGGGCGACCTTCGGGACGTTAATTGCACGGACAAAGTACTGGACATCGTCGCTATCCGTGCCGGTCTCTCCCGTAACGGTGAGACGGAACGTCAGCGTGTAGCCGATCTCCGTCCCCGGAGGCGTGAATGTGGCAGTTGCTTGGTTGGCGTTGTTTATAGTTATGTCCGGGTCGCCCGGGTTCTTCACCTGACTCCACTGATAAGTGCTGGTTCTGACGGACTTGCTGCCGTCCAAAGTTGCTACTTCATTGCCGTAAACGTAGGTGTCCGAACCGGCCTTAGCAGTGGTTTGCCCGGTCCAATTAAACAGCTCCACGACATCCTCGGCGGTCAAGGCCCGGTTGTAAATACGGATGTCATCCATAATCCCGTCGTACCATCTCGACATTTCGGCCTGCCAGACTCCGATGGCAAAAGCACTTATAATCGGCTCGTTGCCGGTGCCTGTGCTTGTGGCATCCAGGACGCCGTCAATATAGACTCTTGCCTCCCCTCCGCCAAAGTCAATTACTGCCACAATATGGTACCATCGGTCCGCCTGCAAAGCCGTGGTGCTCGTTATGACTAATCCACCATTGCAGTCAACATTGAATGCACTGGTAGTAGCCCTTAAGTGGATATGAGGGGTACCCGCGGCCCATTGATCGGTGTGCATCACTGCCCTGTAACCGGTCGAGTAGGGTATGTTTCGGGCATAAAGCCAGAGGGCATAACTGAAAGTTCCCCTCAGAATCTCTTCGTTGACGTGAATCCAGGTAGATGAGCCGTCAAAATCCAGGGCCTTGCCTACAGGCCCATCTACCCACTGGATCGTACCGCCGATGGTGCCGTCGAAGCCGTTGCCGGAGCTGTCGTAAGCAATATTGCCTTCGCCCTCATCAAGCGTCCAGTGCGTAACCAGACCGGAGTCAATGTCCGCACTGGCCACACCAATGGCGGCCAGAATCACAAACAAGAACAACGATAGTTGCTTCCTCATTTTTCGGCCCTCCCATTCAAAGATTGTGCTTGAGATTATGACTTGCCCTCAACGGCGGAGTGCGGAGCAATTCCGCGTAGAGTCCCGAGGGTGCGGTTGAGGCGAAACTGCCGTCCGCCAACCAGACAGCCACGGGAAACGCGAGAAGAGACAGAGTTGAAACCACTGCCAAACCCTTCGAGCAACGATTGAGCCCTTTCTCGATTCTTGTGCTGGAATCTCCCAAATGAGTTCCAGTTATCACATCCGGCGACGTCCGCCGAGAGTTATCTCTATTCCTCAGTTCTTTCGATTGAAGGGGCTGACGGCGGGGAGGAATTCCGGGCGGGAACGAATGATACAAGGGAAGACGTGTAACTGCACGAGCATCCCGGAAACCCTCCTGGTGAAACCGGGAAAAGTAGGTCAATCGTACGCCGTCATGCTCCTCAGCTTGGACAATATACCTCTCACGTCTCCCGCGTCAACCAAAAAAATCGCGGCGGAGGTAATGACTCAGCTATGAAAGGAGGCTTATCCCGCCGTAGGCGGGGTGCGTCGGGGATTACCCCCAAGACCTACGACGACAATGACTATAGGCCCTTGCCTGATTCCACGCGTATTGATGCAGGCATAAACGAGGACTGGATGTGGGGGACGCTGGACCTGGAAGGGAAGACTCGCTTTCCTATTTCGCGTTGACGGCGGGTTGGATGAGAACCGTGACGGTGGCGAAAGCAGACGCGGGGACCTGGAAAGAATCACCGTCGAAAGTCAGGGGGTTTCGCCGGCCGGTTGCAGAGTCAAGCAGCCAGGCGGAGCGAATGGGGAAACCGATTGTAGCCCGGACTGAACGAGAGGACTGACCAGAGCTCTCCTGAAGCCTGAGACGCCACAAGGTCCCCTGCTCCGGAGAGGCGAGGGTTGCGGAGGAAAGCTCAACGCCAGTGTTCGCAACCTCGAGAAAGCTCCTGGAGGGGACGCGGCCGAGTTTGCCCTTTTGCGGTCCCCAGGGGGAATGGAATACTGCGAAAAGTGGAACCGTCGCCTCGAGGGCACAGCGGCGGACGGCTTCGGCAGCAGAAGAACCGGCTGGCTCGGCAGGCTCCGACTGGGCGTCGAAATCTGAATAGTACGTGAAGGAAATCTCTGTGCCCAGTGCCGGCTCAACTTCATCGTATCGGGTTCGGCCAATGTCTTTATTTTGGCCCCAGAAGTCGCGGCTCAACAAATAGGAGTAAACTCGGGCAGACGCTGGCTTGCCGAGGCTGAGCAAGCCGATTCCTCCGAGGCTGATGATCGGCGCCTCGACCGGGATGAAACGGACGCTGGCTTTACTGTCCTGCAAGACGGCATAGCTCTGGATGACCTGACCGGTTCTTGCTGTCCCGGGAAGAAAATCCTCCGGCCGGCGGCGAAAAGAATTTGGTCCGTCCACGACGATTTTCAATGCTTCCGGATCGAAGTTGAATGGGAACTCGAGGACGGCCGTTACCTCGTCGTCCCCGGGAATCTTCGATGTGTCGAGTGTGCACTCGATTTTCATCACGGGGGGCATGTCAAAAAGCGTGATGGAGTTTTCGACCAACGGCCCCTCGCTTCGCCGAATCCGCAGAGTCCTGTAAGTCTTGCCGGTCACGCTTTCGGCGTGAACCGGTCCCGCTTGAGCGGGCGGGGCTTTCCCGCCGAGCATCGCCTCGAACTGCGGGAGGAGATGAAGAGAGCCGAACGGCCTCCCGTCTGCGACCCACTCGCGCCGAAGTTTCTTGTCATAGAGGGATTTGACGTATCCGGTATCGCCGTCTATCCGAACCGTCAGGCGAGGACTCTCCAGCTCGCGGGCTTCTTGTTTGTCAGGACGCTTTCGAGCGGTCCCCGGGGAGGTGCTGAATAACCTGTAACCAAGAGCCGGGAGTTCCGGCGCGAGAAAGCGAATGGTGCGTCCGTCCTCGAGCATGTCCCATTCGATTTCCTCGCCGCCATCCGCGGACCGGAGCGAGAAGCCCCGCTCTAAAACCTCTGCTGGCATGTTTAGCTCAACGAGACCGTCCCGGCGCCATGGGAGGGGGTTGAAGACGACGATGAAGGGATGGTCGGCTGTGATGGAATTGGCGAGAACCTGCATGCCTTCTTGCATAAGCATGCTTGACGCATAAGATGCGGAGAGGCTCCGGTACGCGTGTTGCCAGTTTTCCCAGATGACCTCTTCTTTCGTGGTGAGGTTTGGCCAGCCGGTGCTCGCGCCCGCGGTGTGTTCGCTGATTGTCAGCAACTCGTCCCACACTGACGCGATGTCCTCTGCCGGAAACCTCCCTGCGCCCGACAGCGCCAGGACCGACCAGAGCGCTTCCGCGGCGGGGAGAATCCGCTGGGCAAATCGCATGCGCGCTATCAGGCGCGGAGCACCGAGCTTTGCCGGTTCCCAGTGCCCGGACCAATCGCCGCGAAACGTCGGGAAGCGGTCGGCATATTCCTTCGCCATGTACTCGAAAAACTGTCGAGGGGGCGCCATCTTCAAGGTTGGAGACTTTCCCGTCGCGTTCCATTTGCCGATAATCCGATGAATTTTTTCCGTGGCGGCGGCATCCACGTTGTCTCCGGGGGAAGCCATGACGAGGAACGCGTCGTATGCATAGCCTTCCTTCTCGATCTTCTGCGCCTGTTCCGGCACTTTGCGGAAGACCTCGTCTTCCTTCTCCCAGATACCGACGCCCCAGTCATTGCCATCCGCGTATCCCCCGAAGGCAATCCACGTCAGGACGCGAGAGCCGTCCGGCCCTTCCCAGTAGAACGGAACGTCTTTGCAGCTGAGGTTCGGTCTGCCGCCGAAGGACGTATTTATGCCGGTGAGGAAGTATTTGACGCCGTGCTGCCGCATCGCTTGAGGATAAGCCCAGGAGTAGCCGGGGACGTCGTCCTGAATGGCCGTCGAGATTTCGCCACCGAGTTCTTTTGCGAGGCTGAGTCCGAGGTCAAACATGCGGTTGACGGATTCCCCGCTCATCATCCCGCTGTGCATCGTGGCGAAAGCGCCGCCGATTTCGACTCGTCCGGATTTGACGAGAGCCGCGAGCTTCTTGACCTCCTCCGGCGCGGAGCGCTTCATCCATTCGCGGAGCTGCCAGGCGCATTCAATTGTGTAAAAGTAATCCGGATACTTCTCGCAAAGCTGAATTGCGTGGTCAATGCAGCCCTTGTAGCTCCTGGCGACGGCGTCGGGTGGGGCAGTGAACCCGATGTCGAGATGCGTCGGCACGACCACATAGACGCTCCCGATTTCCGCCAGCCCTCGCTGCGACGCGGCAAGCGAGATTAAGAAGGTGACTGCGACGGCACCAATCGTTCGAGAAAACCGCATTTTCGCCTCAAGGTGTAGGTTTCGCCAAACGTGTTGTTTGTGCCATTTGAGCGGTCCTTTGCGCCTTTGCGAGAAGTCCTCTCCGTCCCCGTTCTCTCGCCAAGACGCTAAGAACGCCAAGGTTTCATAAGTCATCGTCAAGGCGGTTGACGATTCGGGTAATGCCGTGCTTCATCAGCGCTGCGCCGAAGTTCAGCAGAAATCCCAGCTTCAGTCCAGTCAGCCGCAGGTATGTGACCAGTTGCTTCTTGTGAGCGTCGGTGACGCTCTCGACCGATTTCAGCTCCAGGATCACCTTGCCTTCCACGATGATGTCTGCCCGAAAACCTTCCTCGAACCTCATTCCGCGATGTTCGACCGCAACGGGAACTTGGCGCTCGACACTTAACCCTCTCTCGGCGAGTTCCCGTGTCAGGACCGCGTCGTAAACCGTTTCGAGCAACCCGGGGCCAAGCTCGCGGTGCACGAGCACCGCGGCGTCTATGACGATTTTCCCTATCTCGTTCTCGGTCATCTTCGGCTCCTTCTTCGGGCCTTTGCGCCTTTGCGAGAAGTCCTCTCCGTCCCCGTTCTCTCGCCAAGACGCTAAGAACGCCAAGGTTTCATAAGTCATCGTCAAGGCGGTTGACGATTCGGGTAATGCCGTGCTTCATCAGCGCTGCGCCGAAGTTCAGCAGAAATCCCAGCTTCAGTCCAGTCAGCCGCAGGTATGTGACCAGTTGCTTCTTGTGAGCGTCGGTGACGCTCTCGACCGATTTCAGCTCCAGGATCACCTTGCCTTCCACGATGATGTCTGCCCGAAAACCTTCCTCGAACCTCATTCCGCGATGTTCGACCGCAACGGGAACTTGGCGCTCGACACTTAACCCTCTCTCGGCGAGTTCCCGTGTCAGGACCGCGTCGTAAACCGTTTCGAGCAACCCGGGGCCAAGCTCGCGGTGCACGAGCACCGCGGCGTCTATGACGATTTTCCCTATCTCGTTCTCGGTCATCTTCGGCTCCTTCTTCGGGTCTTTGCGCCTTTGCGAGAAGTCCTCTCCCTCCCGCTTCTCTCGCTAAGACGCAAAGATGCCAAGCATCTTCTCTATCCGGAACCAGCAGGAGGAACCCTAATCCCGATTTCGTCCTCAGTGAGATAACAAGCGGGGTCCTCCATCCAGACATCCTCGTACACTGCGATAGCTCGTGCGCGGAAGTTGCCATTGCACATATCAACCCAGCGGCACCTTCCGCATTTGCCCTTGAGGAAAGGCTTCCGGTTTCTCAGCTTAGCCACGAGGGGATCGCTCGTGTCAGACCAGATGTCTCCGAACTTCCTCTGGTGGACGTTCCCAAAGGAGTAATCCTGCCAGAACTGGTCGGGATGGACGTTCCCCTGGTTGTCAATATTGGCGATGCCGATTCCGGAACTGTTTCCTCCGTTCCAGAGAAGAAGCTCGCGCACCTGCTCAGCTTCGGGTCGTCCTTCTCTCAGCATCCGGAGATACAAGTAAACGCCGTCGGCATGGTTGTCCACGGTCAAAACGTCTTTTTCCAGCCCGCGCCGATGGCACGACATTGCCCAGTCAATTATCATGTCCACGGAACGGCGGGTCTCGTCGTGAGAGGCGTCCTCGTCCCTGAGTCTGCCCCCGCGTCCTGAATAGACCAGGTGATAAAAACAGACCCGCGGGATGTCCTCTTTCTCAACGAGTTGAAAGATGCCCCCGAGGTCTTGGAGATTTCGCTTTGTCAGCGTCAGCCGCAGGCCCGCCTTGACGCCGGCCGCAATGCAGTTTCTGATTCCCTCCAGCGACGCCTGAAACGCCCCTTTTTGCCGTCGGAAGGCATCGTTTGTTCGCTCCAGGCCGTCAATGCTGACTCCGACGTAGGAGACCCCAGCATCTATAAGCCTCTCGACAACTTCTTCGCTGAGAAGCGTCCCATTGGTCGAGATAACTGCCCGAATTCCCTTCGAGGCCGCGAGGTGAGCGAACCGATATATCGAGGGATGGAGCAGCGGCTCGCCCCCGGAGAAAAGAAGAACCGGCGCGCCGAATTCCGCGAGGTCTTCAATCAGCTTTATCCCTTCGCCCTCGGAAAGCTCGCCCGGATACTCCTTATCCTCGGAGTCGGAATAGCAGTGGATGCACCTCAAATTACACCTCCGGGTGATGTTCCAGACGACCACCGGCTTCTTGTCGGCCGTGAACCGAAGAAGGTCGGGCGGGCTTTTCGCGGACTCCCTTCCATACCGGAGAACGTCGCCCGTTGCGAGCCTTCCACAATAGAGCGCCGAGACGTTGATCATCGCATTTTCTCGATTATCATCGAACTAAAATGAGCCTTGCCGTTTCCATGCGTATAACGTCGCCGAAGTCGCGGTCAGTGCCTGAAAAGCGATTGTGCCCGGATTGGCGCTTACGCTTGAGACAATTATGCGAAATCGGCGCCGGGTTTCCAATGGGGACAATGGGAGGGCTACGAATAACAGTCGCCGAGGTTTCACGAGTCTCAGGATTGTGACGATCACGAAAGTCCTGGAACGGGCGGAGAATCCGGGTGTGGCTATAGTTTGGTGTTGGAATCCGGCTGAAGCCCTTTTGCGAGAAGCCCCGCTGAAGCGGGCTGCGACGACGGGAGGAGCGTTGCCTGCCCCCCAGTTGAAGCAGGGGGCTGAGGATGGTGCCGGCTGGAAGCCGGCAGCGGGCCTTTGGTCAGGGCTGGTTATCGGGGATAACCTCCTCGCCGAGCCGTACCAGTACCGGACGGCGCCAGTGCCCCTAAAACACAGCCGGACGCGGAGAATCCGATTGCAGGGAAGGTTGGTCTTGTGTACTCTTTTGACGGAGGGTCGGAGTGCGAGGATGAAAATCGTTACTGCCACCCAAATGGCACAAATTGACCGGCGGACAACCGAGGAGTTTGGCGTCCCCGGCGAAAAGCTCATGGAAAGAGCGGGCGAGGGCGTATTCCGCGCTGTGATGAGAACGCTGGCGGGCCGCGAACGCGGAGTGCTTCTGTTCGCCGGAAAGGGGAACAACGGCGGCGATGCTTTCGTGGTTGGGAGACGTCTACAGCAGGCGGCAATTCCAAATCTGACCGTTTTGCTGGGTCAAGAATCGGAGCTTAGGGGGGATGCGGCCACGAATTTCGCCAGGCTCAAGGAGACTGAGGCGGAAATAGTCGTTGCTCACGAGGCGAAGGACTTGTCGAGGGTCTCCGGCGAGGGATTTTCCGTCGTGGTGGACGGCATTTTCGGCACGGGGATGAAGGGAGCGGCTCAGGGGCTTTATGCCGAGGCGATTGAGTTGATTAACCAGGCTTTCGGGCGTGCCAAAAAGGTTGTGGCGATTGACATCCCGTCGGGGATAAACGGCGATACCGGCGTGCACGAGGGGCCGTGCGTCAGCGCCGACGTAACGGTCACCATGGGGCTGCCTAAGGTTGGTCTCCTCCGAGCAGATGCCCTGAACTTCATCGGCAAGCTCGAAATCGTGGACATCGGGATTCCGTCGCAGGTGATTCAGGAAGCACCAAGCCCCGCCGACCTCCTCACTGAAACGGAGACGTCTGCTCTCATTCCACGGCGGAAAAGGATAACGCACAAGGGCGACTACGGGCGAGTTTTTGTCCTTGCGGGGTCACGCGGGTTCACGGGAGCGGCTGCGATGGTTTGTTCCTCGGCGATGCGTGGAGGGTCGGGGCTTGTGTTCCTCGGGATTCCTGCAAGCCTCAACCCGATTCTTGAGGTGAAACTGACCGAGCCAATGACAGTTCCCCTCGACGAGACGCCGGAGGGAACCGTCGCGTTTTCCGCTGTTCCGAAAATTCTGGAGCAACTTTCCCGGTGCACGAACGCCGTCATCGGTCCAGGTCTTTCCACACATCCGGAAACCGCACGGCTCGTCGAGGAAATTCTCAAGCAGGCAAAGGTTCCTCTCCTGATTGACGCGGACGGGCTGAACTGCCTCCAGGGGAAAACTGAGCTGCTTCGGCGCTATCCCGCACCGGTGATCGTAACGCCCCATCCGGGAGAAATGTCGAGGCTCGCCGGCTTCGAAGCCCAGCACATCACCGAGAATTCCTGGGAGGTGGCGGCGGATTTCGCAAGGCAGAATGGCGTGATTGTTATCCTGAAGAGCGCGGAAACGGTCGTCGCCGACACTGACGGCTCGCTGTACATCAACATAGCGGGGGATGCGGGGATGGCGACCGGCGGCATGGGCGATGTGCTGAGTGGAGTCGTGGGGTCTCTCGTCGGGCAGGGGCTGAAACCGATTGACGCTGCGAAGCTGGGAACGTTCGTCCACGGCCTCGCCGGAGAGATGGGCGTCGAGGAGAAAGGGCAGTTGAGCCTCATCGCTTCCGACGTGACGGACCTTCTTCCGGGGGCTTTCGAGCGAATTCGCTGCGCGCCACGGGGCGGATAGATTGTCTTTCGTCTGGCAACTCTGCTTCCTCTCGCCCGAAAACAAGCGCTACGCGCTCACCATTCGAACAGGAACTCTTTCTCGCAAAGACGCAAAGACGCGAGAACGCGGGAAATTGCGGCCAGGGCCCGCAAAACTGCGAGCCGGGCCCGCAAACTTGCGCACAGAAGAAGAATGAGAAGAAGAACGAGAATGTACAGGAGAATCCCACCACACACCGGGCGACATCTGATGTAAGGATTGAGCAGGCACACAGCGGACAGAAAAGCACGCTGCCTCTACAGGAAGACCCCTCCATCGTCGGCCGGGAACCTTGGCGGCCTTGGCGTCTTGGCGAGAGAAGACAGAATCCGAACCTGCACGGACAATTGGCCCAACGCACACCCGATTTTCATGGTCTCCGGGTGAGCGAAGCTCATGAGGGACTGCGGTTCATTCCTTCCGCGTCCAAAGCGAGGCCCTCTGCCGCCCAAAAGTGAGCGGTTACAGAAAAACGCAATCTGCACTTGACTTTTTTCCTGCCATCGGGGTATATTTGCGGCTACAGAGACGCGGACCTGACGAAAGGAGAAGGAATTATGTGTAACACGTGCGGATGCCGGTCAACAAAGAAAGCGACCGTCAAGAAGCCGGTTAAGAAGCCCAAGGCCCCGAAAAAGAAGTAGGGCGTTTCGTCCTCCGCCGAGGGCGGCTTTGCATTTCGACCGGGGTTATCCCCATTCCATCCACAAGGGGAATGCAACTCCGGTCGGTGGGCTATCTTGGAGTCCTCCTGACGCTGGCAGGAGAGCAAAAACGTTCTTCTGCTTCTTTCCCCCTCGTGCAGAGCCGCCCTCTTCTATTCTTCTCGTCGAGAATCCTGCCTGCAAAACCTGGCATCCTTCACTTGTCTAACGGAAGTTCACCTCACTGATGCGTACTTAATGCATTGGTATCAGAGGGGTTAGTG
>CAYZXL010000097.1:0-12661 GCA_964482435.1 uncultured Verrucomicrobiota bacterium | reverse complement strand
CTCCGGCTCTGGCGAGTTCAGCAACGACAACCAGATGTGGATTAAAGGACAGAAGGCAGGCTCGTGGGTTGAGCTTGGTCTTCCAGAAGTCGCCCCCGGTGCCTACAAGATGACAATCTTCCCGGTCACTTCGTGGGACTACGGGTACGGTCAAATCTCCGTCAACGGCATCAAATTCGGAAAGCCTTACGACGCTCACACGGCGCAGGTCCTCCGAGGAAAACCGATAGTGCTGGACCGGATTTTGCTAAAGGGAAAGGGCGACGTTCTCCGCGTCGAGATGGTCGGGAAGAACGACAAATCAACCGGTTACTTCTTCGGGATTGATGCGATAAAACTGGAGTCGCTGAAGTAACGGAGGGCAAGCCCCTTTTGTGGGGCGGGGATGCCGGTGTTGTCCGCATGCGACAGAGCTACGGGTTTTGTGGTGGCATGGGCATCCTGCCCATGATCCTTCACGGGCGAGACGCCCGTGCCACAGTGCGGCGTGCGGTGTCGGGGCCGTCCAACATGGCCCTGGCCACACACAAATCGGGGTTTACACGGAGGGCACGCCCCGGCCCCGAAAAAACAGATGGGTTGATCCAGCGACGCTTGCCGTCCGGCGAAGCGCTCCGGCGGAAGGAACCTTTCGGGGGCAGAAGCGTTGTAAAATTCGACAGGCAGAAGCCCTGACGGCCCCGCCGTCGGCGGGGTCGAGCTTCTGGGGAGGAAAAACATGAAAGAGCTGCTTCTCTACTATTATCCATTTGGGATCGGGCCTTACTTCTACCTCATCATTCCGCCGCTGTTATTGGCTTTCTACGCCCAGTGGAAGGTGCGGAGCGCCTTCCGGCGGTATTCGCAGGTTGGCTCGCTGAAAGGCTACAGCGGCGCAGAGGCATCCGAATCCATCCTCCGAAGCAACGGTATCCGAGATGTCCGAGTCGAGGAGATCCCCGGCCGCCTCACAGACCATTACGACCCGAGAGAGAAAGTCCTTCGCCTCTCCAGCCCCGTATATCACGGGCGGTCGCTCGCGGCGCTCGGAGTCGCAGCTCACGAAGCCGGGCACGCCCTCCAGCACGCTGGAGGATACGTCCCCATGCGGCTCAGGTCGGCAGTCGTCCCCGTCGCCGGCCTCGGGACAAATGGGGGTCCATACCTCTTCCTGGCTGGTCTGATTTTCAACCTGCCGGTGCTCATGGACATCGGAATCATCCTCTTCGCGGCGGCAACTCTCTTCTACGTCGTGACGCTCCCCGTCGAGTACAACGCAAGCTCCCGCGCCATTCAGACCTTGCGAAACGAGGCAATCATCCTCGAGAACGAGAAGGAAGATGCACGGCGAGTCCTCAGCGCCGCAGCCCTGACCTACCTCGCCGCGGCACTGATGGCCGCGGCTCAGCTCGTGCGCCTTATCCTCATACGGAGCCGGAGGGACTGAGTGCGGCTACATTTGAGTCGCGGCCTCTGAGCGCGGGCCACGAGGAAGGTTTGGATGCTCAACCGCAACTTCGCGATGAAGACCGTGCGCAAGAAAATTTCCGGGAAGGTAGGACCTGTTCTGTGTCGCCCCCTGCGGGGGCTCAATTGAATTTGGACCTCTGATTCCACGGGTTAACACCCGTGGCTATTCTGTTTCATCGCCTTCGGGGATTGAGCAAATCTCCCACGGCGCCTATGTGGAATATCCGACGGGATTACCAGGATTACCAGGATTGGATTATCCGGTCCATCCTGTTATCCTGTCGAAATCCCGGCTTCTTCTCTCCGACCTCTGCCACCCATATGGGGCACTGCGCAAATGCGTAGTCCCTCGGTTCCTGCTGGCAGAGGTTTCGGGGGACGGCGGCCGAATGCCAAGAGGAGAGAGGGCGAAAGGGTACGCCCGCAGTACGGCTCCGGCGGCGCTGAATTCCTTCAACAACTGGTCTCCTGCCCGGTTCCTCCCGTCGGAACAGACACCCTCCGATTGTCGGAGAAGTGGCGTCCGATGCTCGGAGCGCAAGGTTCGTTTGGCAAGGCAAAATCGGCGGAGACCGTGCTTGCGACACAGAGCACAAGAGGTGTCGAGGCGACAGAGCGCTTGCGTTGAAAAGATTCCGCGCGGAACGCGGTCGGAGCCGCGCCACGTCGAGAGAGGAACCGAAAAGAATGCAGCGCCGTCGTGCTGCAATGCGCTCTCCTTGACCGCATAGCGGAAGAACACTCCGAACACTCTTCCCACCGGCGTCTCCGTGGCACAGCGATTGCTCTCCTGTCTTGCACATATGCGGCCTCGTTCCGCCTTCGGCGGGATTAAGGCCCCTCTTTCCACCCCCCGGCCCGCCGAAGGCGGGGGTTAACCTCGGATGGACCCGGCGGGGCGCACAGGGCATTGTGAAGGCGACAGCCTGGTTCTTTTCACCACAGGGCGCGGAGTCCCCCGCGGAACGCGGGGCGGGATCAGGCGTGCAGTGCGTTTCTCTGCGGAGCCGGCGAAGGGAGTCAGGCTGTTCCTTGGCCGAGTTTCGCATCCCGCGTTCCGCGGGATCGGGAAAACCAGTAATGGAGTTTATAAATCGGAGGAACCGGGCCCCGCAAAAGACAAATCCCGCCCCGCGTTCCGCGGGATCGGGAAAAACACGTAATCGAGCTTATGAATAGGAGGAACTGAGGTCCACAAAAGCCGAATCCCGCTGAGGGCGGGACTCCCGGGCGACGAGAGGAACAGGATGAACAAGCAAGCCGTGGAACTCGAGATATTCCCTGAGCTTGAGGCGGAAGAGCGTTCCGTCCTCCAGCGAAAGGGGGACTGTAAGATCGCTCCGAAAACGAAGTGGAAAACGGGACGCTTCTTCCTGACCGAGAAGAGACTTTTCTTCGTCCACGACGGGCAGTTCGTCCTGAACATTCCCTATCGCAGGATCGTTGATATGAGAATAAAGGAAAGATTTCTCGCCCTGAAACGAAGAAAAGTCCTGGCGCTGGAGTGCGCCGACGACAACGGAGCCGAACCCCGCCCGAAGGCGGGGCTGTGGGTCGCGGTCAAAGACATTCGCTCCCTCGCAGGGTGGCTCTGTCGGATGGCCCCCCGTCCTATTCGCCCGGAAAGCGCCGAGGAGATTGTCTCTCGAGTCGGTGAGAAAGGAGAGGCGTTGATCCGGAAGCTGGGCACAAGCGGGCACGCAACCACAAGACAGCTCGCGGAGTCCCTCGGCGCGAAAGGTGACGCGGAGGCCGTCCGGCGCGCCGAAATGGAAATCAACGGGGTCGCCCAGAAGGTCATAGGGCGAGACCTGATGGCGTTCCGGAGATGGTGGTTCGACCCGGAGACGGGCCAGATTGTCCGAAATAGCTGGTGGTTGACAAGCTTTGCGGACTCGCTGACTCCGGTGAGGACGCGGGCGGCTTGCTGAATGAACGACAACAAAGATCAACGGGCAAGCGGGAGGATGGTCACGTGAGAAGCCTGCAAACAGCGAGTCTTGCAGAAGTCTCTGACGTGAACCGTAAAACGTGTCATGGGAGGAGCATAATCGTGAACGGACTACTTTCTATCGTTACGCACTCACGGGGGAATGAAAACAGGGAAAGTCGAGCCAGCACCGGGCTCTTGCGTGGGGGCACGCGAAGTGGCGCCGGGGCGCCAGTGCCGCGGCAGTGGCTCTACGCCACGAGGCCGAAGTTCAGAAGGCTCAACGGGTCGCTTGTGGATTGTCTGAGAAATGTCGAAGAGGTCCGGCTGCTTGTGGACCTTGGCAAATTCTTTCCGGGGGAAGTGTGCCTCGACATCAAGCCCGACAGATACTTCGTCACTGCGACGCGCGACAACCTGCACTTTGCCGAAGAGATTCCTTTGCCGAACGATACTGACATTTCGATGAAGGAGGAGCACTTCAAGGACGGCATCTTAGAATTCGTTTTGCCAAAAAAGACAGAAGTGGGGGGCCCCGCCAAGACAGGGAAGGGAGACGATGGCTAAGGACCCGCTGATTCTTGTGATTGACGACGAGGAGGAGATATGCGGTTTTCTGAAAGACCTGTTCACGGCAGAGGGCTACACGGTTCACACGGCAACGGAGCCGGAGAAGGGACTTGAGCTGGCGCAAGACCTTAGACCCGATGTGGTGTTGCTCGACCTGAAAATGCCCAGGATGGACGGCATCGAGGTCCTGAGGCGGATAAAGAAAATTGACGAGGCGATTGCAGTTATCATCATCACCGGCTTCGGGACGATGGATTCGGCGAGGGCAGCCATCCGGTTAGGAGCGTTCGACTACATCACCAAACCGTTTGACTTATCGCACGTCAAAGCTCTCGTGAAGGACGCTCTCGCCTATCGGATTAGCGCGGTCATCGAGGAACTGAAGGCGGGGAGAGGGCTGCTGAATAAGAAGGAGACCGCGTTTCTCAACTCGATACCGAAATGCCGCAGGGAGGGGGCGTGTCTCTGGGAAATGCTCGTGAGGGCATTTCTGCTCGGAGACTCCCAATCCGTAGCTCAGTGGATGGAGCAACCGAACATCCCCCAGGAAGACAAGGAAAACCTCAAACGCTTGACCGAAATACTCGAGAAGATCTTTCGGAGGGTTCGGAGAAAGGAAGGTGATTGACCCTGCCGTAGGCGGGGCGAGAGGATAAACTGCCATCCTATGATGCCAACCAGAGGAGAAGATAACAGGCATCCCATGGAATACAGCAAAAGCCGAGAATCCCAAAGGGCACTGAAAACGCGGAAGTCTTTTCTTCCCCGCGAGGAGTCGAAAGAGATGAAGGGAGAGAAGGATTCTGTTCTGGTTGTGGCGGAAGGGGCCGATGAAGCGGGGGCAATTGCATCCCGCCTGAGGGCGGGCGGCTGGAAAGCTCAGGTGGTCTCAGGCTTCAAGGAAGCGACGGACGCCGCGGGGCGATGGGCCTTCGAGATGGTCATCTTGTGCGGGGGAGAGGGGAGACCGGAAGAGGCGGAGATTGTGAAGGCGGCTCGCGCCCAGAACGCGGAGGTGGCGGTCGTGCATACCCCCTCGGGCGGGTTTGAGAAAGCCCAGGTTCCACTCGACAGCGTGCTGCGCTGGGCATCGCTCAGGGGAGAGCTCCGGCAGATGAACAAGCGCCTGGAAGATTTGCTCGGCGGGATTTTTGACGGAGTGATTGCAGTTGACACAGGAAAGGAGGCGGTGGCATTCGCGAGCAAAGCGGCAGCGGGCCTCCTCGGCTATGAGGAAGGGGAAATGGAGGGGATGAGCATATGGGAGCTGATTCCCCAAGGGCAGAGGGAAAAGGCCAAAGGAGTGTGCGAGGACGTTCTCAGGGGGCGCCGTATCGAGGGAGGAAACCTCGTTCTGATACGGAAGGACGGCGAGCCGCTGCCTTGCCGGTTCAACTCCGCCATCGTCGGAAGGCGGTCGGAGAGGCTCGTCCAAATCGTCTTCGAGAGCGTCTCCGACAGGAAAAAGCTTATCCAGCAGTTCATAGAACTGGGAGAAGCCTTTTCCCTGGGTCAAGCCATCTCGGGAATCGTTCACGAGATAAACAATCCGCTGGCCGCGATTGTCGGGTACGCTCAGCTTTCTGTGACGACAACGTCCCGAAAAAAGCTAGACGAATATCTCCAGGTCATCCACCAGCAAGCGGGGCGGTGCCAGGCAATCAGCCAGAAGCTTTCGTCGTTTGTCTGGTCCCGCCGAAGGCGGGATGAACCGCACAAAAGAGTGGTGGACTTGAACGGGATCATCCGGGAGGTCGTTTCGCTTTTCGAGCACGAGCTGGGTTCCAACGACATACAGGTAAACCTGAACGTCTCGTCGTCGGCGCTGCCGGTGCGGGTGGACCCGGAGGAAATGCAGCAGGTCTTTGTGAGCCTCCTGACCAATGCCACGGAGGCAATGACCGAGACCACCAGCGGGATGCTCTCGGTAGTGAGCCAGCGCTCGGGTCGGGAGGCGGTAGTTATCGTTTCCGACAACGGCCCCGGCATTCCCGAGGAAGTCCGAAAGAAGATTTTTCAGCCGTTCTTCACGACCAAGCCGAACGGGACGGGCCTGGGGCTGAGCATTTCGCGCGCAATCCTCCGGAGCTGTGAAGGAGACATCGAGTTCGTCGGAAAAGGGGAAAGCGGGGCGGCCTTCAGGATCAGACTCCCCCTGGTGAGCGATGCCGTTTCCCATGATTCCGCAACGGAAGCCGAGGAGGAGGAGGTGCACGGAATGGGCAAGACGATTCTGGTGGCGGAGGGTCAAAAGCCCGTCGCGAATCTTCTCCGCCAAATCCTGAAGCGAGCTGGCGAGAAAGCCGACGTGGCTTTGACGCCGACGCAAAGCCGCAGGACGATCAAAGGGAAAGATTATGACGTGATTCAGGTGGATATCGAGGCGCCGGGGAGATGCCTGAAGGGAACGGATGTCAGGACGAAGGAGAGGCACCTAAGGAGCGCAGACAAGGTGGTTTTCTGTGAAGGGGAGCTCCTTGACGAGGAGACGCGCTGTTTCCTTACCGGACTGGAGAGTCCTGCCACGCAGAAGCCCTCTCGCGTCAGCCGCGTTTACGCCATCTCGAAGAACGTGCAGTAGCCACAATGCCTGTGGAATCCCGAAGCGAGGCGGCGGGGGGGTGAAAAAAGAAATGAAGTTTTCCGGTCTGTGGTGCATATCAAGAGGTAACAGGGAATAGCAGGGTCTCCCCATGAAAAATCTCGCCTGAATAACCCTTTCCCCATGACCTGCTATGCCCTGATTTTTTGTTTGCCATCGAAGCGGCGATTCTCCTGCCCGAGGAACCCCAAAAGCGTCTGCCGGCTCATTCTTCGCTTCCCTCAGCCGAACCCCGCCTTGACGTGTCCACGTCCAACGGCGTCGGAGTGCTGCCACTTCTCAGGGCGGGGCAGTGGCTGTGAATCCGCTACAGAGACCCGATGCCTGGGAGAGCCTCTCCGCGTCGCCCGGCTGCCAACGCGCCTTGTGGTCGCCATCTTCTCGCGGAGCCAGGGCGGATCATGGTCCTGAGACCATCCGGGCCGAGGTGGCATGGGCATCTTGCCCATGAACCCTATCAAGGGCAGGACACCCGTGCCACGATTAGGCACGCACACCGGGGCGGTGGGGTGCGGCTTCAATTTGGTGGCGGAATCCGGCTGAAGCCCTTTTCCGAGAAGCCACGCTGAAGCGGGCTGGGAGGACGAGAGGGGCGTTTCAGTTCCCCCAGTTGAAGCAGGGGGCTGAAGACGGTGCCGGCTGGAAGCCGGCAGCCTTCCCCTCGTCGGTGCCGGTTCTTGGCGCGAGGTCCTTCGTCGAGCGTTAGCGGTGGCCCACGGCGCGAGTACCCCTCAAACACAGCCACACCGGGGCAGTGTTTGCACTTTACAGCGTCGCTGCCATCTCCTACACTACGGATTGGTTTGCCTGCCCGGCTGGGCGGGGGCGATTTGATTTAGAGTCCGTGGGATAGCTCGCTGAATGGTCAAGCGGAGGAGTTTTCGGTCAAGAGAATCATCAAGAGAGGAAATTAGCAACATGAGACAGGGGATGAGCAAGGTCCAGTTGAAAGGCATCAAGAAGTTCAAGAGCGGGAAGGTCAGGGACATCTATGACCTCGATGACAATCTTCTGATTGTGGCGACGGACAGGATTTCGGCCTTCGACTACGTGTTGCCGAATCCGATTCCGGATAAGGGGAGGATTCTGACGGGTCTTTCGGCGTTCTGGTTCGATTTCATGGCGAATATCGTCCCGAACCACCTCATATCGTGCTCGATTGATGACCTGCCTCCGGAGCTTCAGAGGCAGCGCAAGAAGCTCGAGGGGCGGTTCATGCTCGTGATGAAGGCGGAGGTGATTGAGGTAGAATGCGTGGCTCGCGGGTATCTCGCCGGGTCGGGCTGGAAGGAATACAAGGAGAAAAGGTCGGTATGCGGTATTCCTTTGCCAAAAGGATTGGTGGATGGCGCGGAGCTTCCGGAGCCGATTTTCACTCCAGCCACAAAGGCTCAGACAGGCCACGACGAGAACATCAGCATGGAGGCCGTGGAAGATATGGTCGGGGAGGAGATGGCGGAAAGGCTTGCGGAGACTTCTCTGGCCATCTACGACCGCGCAAAGGAACACGGGAAGGAAAGGGGCGTCATAATAGCCGATACAAAGTTTGAGTTCGGACTGGTGGACGGCGAGTTGATTCTGATTGATGAGCTATTGACGCCGGATTCGTCGAGGTTCTGGCCGGCAGAGACCTACTCCCCGGGTGGGCCGCAGAAGAGTTATGACAAGCAATTCGTCCGCGATTATCTCGAGAGCATTCACTGGGACAAAAACCCGCCGGTGCCGGAGCTTCCGGAAGAAGTGATTGTCAAGACGAGGGAAAAGTACCTCGACGCCTACCGGTCTCTCGTCGGGAAGGAACTGCCCCTGATATGAGGAGCTCGCCAAATCAATCTCAAGGAGGGGCGGGGGCGAGATACCGGCTCCTTGCCATTGACCTCGACGGGACGCTCCTCGACGATAGCCGGAAGATTGACCCGGGGACGGCTAAGAAGCTCGCGGCAGTCTGCGCAAAGGGCGTCGAGCTTGTCTTGTGCAGCGGGAGAAGGTTCTCGACGGCGATGAAGTACGCCGCGGAACTGGGACTTTCGCAGTTGATTGTCGTCAATAACGGGACGATTGTGAAGGAGGTCGCGAGCGGCCGGACGGTTTATGCCCAGCATTTTCCTCGTGAAGAGATGAAGGAGGTCCTGGTGCTCCTGAAGGGAATAGGGCTGCCGGCCGTTCTCTTGACGGATAACTTCCCTGAGTTCGATTTCTACGTGGACGTGGCGGAGGACGGGAACGAATATCATGCGGAATATCTGACGATGAACAAGGGGAGCGGGAGGGTCGTCGAGGACCTCGTCCGAGTCGAGTGCGAGAGGCCGGTCCAGGTGGTCGTTTTTAATGCATACGCGACGCTCGTCGAGGCCGAGAAGAAAATACGGGAGGCGATGAACGGAAGGGTCAGCGTCCTGGTTGTGCGCAACGTGCGATACAAAGGATGCTCGCTGGAGATTTCTGCGCCGACGGCATCCAAGTGGAAGGCCCTCAGGTGGATTGCCGAGCAGCGAGGAATCCGGACGGAAGAAATTGTCGCGATCGGCGATGATTCCAACGACATCGAGATGGTCAGAGAGGCAGGTTTCGGAGTCGCCGTAGCCAACGCCCTCGACGAGGTAAAAGCCGTCGCCGATTTCGTCACGGAGCATCCCTGGAACCACGGCATCGAAGAAGCGATCCAGAGGATTTTCGTTTCGCCCGGGTTGACTGGCATGGGGCCTGACCGTCCCCCGGATTCGGAGAAGTAATAGCACGGACACAGCGCGGTCGCCCGAAACACAGGAGGGAGGATGGAGAAAGGGATAACGAAAAGAGCGGAAGATTTTTCGCAGTGGTACAACGACATTGTGCTGAGGGCGGAGCTTGCGGATTATTCGCCGGTGAAGGGCTGCATGGTAATTCGCCCTTACGGATACGCCATCTGGGAGAACATCCAGCGGCTGCTCGATAAGAAAATCAAGGACGCCGGACACCAGAACGCCTATTTTCCGCTTTTCATTCCGGAGAGTTTTTTGAGGAAGGAGGCGGACCACGTCGAGGGATTTGCGCCGGAGTGCGCGGTGGTTACGCACGGTGGGGGGAAGAAGTTAGAGGAGAATCTCTACGTTCGTCCGACTTCCGAGACAATCGTGTACGCGATGTATTCGAAGTGGATTCGGTCGTGGCGGGATCTGCCGGTTTTGATCAATCAGTGGGGGAACGTCGTTCGCTGGGAGATGAGGACGAGGTTGTTCCTACGGACGACGGAGTTTCTCTGGCAGGAAGGGCACACGGCGCATGCTACTGCCGAGGAGGCGCAGGAGGAGGTTCTGAAGATACTCGGGATTTACAGGGATTTCGCGGAGAACGTCCTGGCGATTCCCGTTTATGACGGGATGAAGACGGAAGCGGAGAAGTTCGCGGGTGCGGTGAGGACGTACGCAATCGAGGGGATGATGCAGGACAGAAGGGCACTTCAGCTTGGCACGTCGCACAACCTCGGGCAGAATTTCTCGAAGGCGTTCAACGTTATGTATCAGACGAAGGAGGAAACACTGGAGTACGTCTGGCAGACGAGTTGGGGAGTGAGCACGCGGCTGGTTGGAGCGCTGGTTATGGCGCATGGCGACGACAGGGGACTGATTCTGCCACCGAGGATTGCGCCGATACAGGTCGTCATTGTGCCGATATACAAGGACGATGCGATGAGAGAGACGGTTCTGAAGGTGGCCAAAGAGTGCAAGGATTCGATAGCCGACTCGACGACGGTGACTCTCGACGACAGGGCCCAGTACACGCCGGGCTGGAAGTTCAATGAGTGGGAACTGAGGGGTGTGCCGGTGAGAGTCGAGATTGGTCCGAAGGATGTGGAGAAGAATCAAGCAGTGCTCGTGCGGAGGGATGAGGGGAAGAAGGAGGTTGTGCCGCAGAGCGGGCTGGCAAGAAGGCTGCTCGAGCTTCTCGACGAGATACAGAAGAATCTCTTCGACCGGTGCAAGAGGTTCAGGGATGAAAATACTGTCGAGATAGACTCTTTCGACGAGTTTTCCGAGAGGATGGAGGAGCCGGGGGTTTTTGCGCGGTCGCACTGGTGCGGAAGCGGCGAGTGCGAGGCAACAATAAAGGAAAAGACCAAGGCGACGATTCGGTGCATTCCATTCGATTCTGGCGAGGAGAAGGGGAAATGCGTCCTCTGCGGGAAAGAGTCGAGCCGCAGGGTGATTTTTGCGAGGGCGTACTGAGGGGCGAGCGAGCAGACTGACGAGCAAATCTGAGAGTCCCGCTCGCGTGTTCTTTCGCGCTCCCTTGACAGGATGGATTGGCAACTCGCGCGGCAGGTTGTTTCTCGGATCGCTTCCTTTGCACTTGACGCAGAAGTTCGAGGCCAGAAGTGGTACGGGAGAGTTTCCGGAGTTGAGGCCGGAGAAGTTCTACGAGATGATTTGAAGGGCTGCCTCGGTTCAGACAGTGAGCATGAGACATACGTCAGTCGGAATAGATAACGTGAAATCGAGGGAGGACAGAAAATGGCAGAGCAAGGAATCACGAGACGGAGTTTTTTGAAGAAGTCGGTGAAGGGAGCAGCAGCCTTGACCCTGGCGTCGGTGCCCGGAGCTTTCGTCAAGCGGGCTCTTGGCGCGAACGATCAACTCGTTGTGGGAGTGATAGGAGTCGGCGGGCGAGGGCAGGACCACGTGCGGCATTTGCTGAGGCTCAGGGAAAAGGTCGCGGCAGTGGCGGACGTGGCTGCTTTCCGAGCAGAGCAGGCAAAGAGGATTACTGACGGCAAGGCGGAAACATACTCGGACTACCGGAAGCTGCTTGACCGAAAGGACATCAACGCCGTGGTCATAGCGACGCCGGACCACTGGCATCGCCAACAGCTCATTGATTCCGTCGAGGCTGGGAAGGATGTCTATCAGGAGAAGCCGCTTTCGCACACCATCGCGGAAGGAAAGGAAATGGTGGCGGCCGTGAAGCGGACCGGGCGGATCGTGCAGGTCGGCAATCAATATCGGTCGGACCCGCACTGGGCGAAGGTCAAGGAGGAGGTCGAAGCAGGGACGTTCGGAAAAATGCGCTGGATTCGCGTTTTCGACTGCCGGAACTGGTCGAAGGGCGACCCGTTCGCGCCGCCGGCGGATTTCAAACCGGAGGGGATTGACTGGGACGCGTTCCTCGGAAAAGCCCCAAAGGTTCCATTCGACGGGCACCGATATTTTGCATGGCGGTGGTTCTGGGATTATGCGGGTGGAATCATGACCGACCTCGGTGCTCATCAACTCGGGTTGGTGCACTGGATAATGAGCGTCAAGTGGCCGAAATCCGTGGTCGCCAACGGTGCCGTCTATCAGCTTCCGCACTGGGAAACGCCCGACGTCGTGCACGCGGTGTTGGACTACGGCGAGTTTTCGGTCGTGTTTTCGCCGGAGATGCTGAACGGGCACGACGAGGATAGAGGAGTCTGGTACGGAACGGACGCGACTCTGACGACGAAAGGAAATTACAGCATCTATCCGGAGTTCGGCGACACCAGCAAACCCATCAAGAGCTGGGAGAACGAGGGCGGCGACCACATGAAGAACTGGCTCGATTGCGTCCGCAGCCGGAAGGAGCCGAATTCGCCCATCGAGTACGGGCACCAGGTCATCACGGCCTGCCACATGGCGAATATCTCTTACCGGACGGGGAAGAAGGTCACGTTCGAGGACGTGAAAAAAGACGCGGTCTGAGAAAGGGCTGGCGGCGGAAGCAATTGAGACCACTCTGGCAGCCACGTCGGCCGGCGGAATGGCTGCTGCTGGGCGCGTCAGTCTGCTCTCGGACAAGGATGAGAGCTTCGGCGAGCGCTGCGGCTCCCGCGAACTTGATGGCGGAGAGGCTGGGATTCGAACCCAGGGTGGAGTTGCCCCCACAACACCTTAGCAGGGTGCCGCTTTCGTCCACTCAGCCACCTCTCCGAATAATGAAGGGCGAACTGATCGCACGAGGGTCAGGTGAACGCCGCATTTTCTCCCTCTGAGTTGTCCTCACCGGATACATTAATTTACGAAGTGCGCAGATGGATGTCAAGGCGATATTACTGCGGGGGTGGGTAAGGCGGGCACATGGTATGCGCTTTCAATAAGCGAGCCGAGAGCAATGGG
>CAYZXL010000096.1:0-12755 GCA_964482435.1 uncultured Verrucomicrobiota bacterium | reverse complement strand
AAAGCGGGTGGCTGAAGGAGGCGGAAGCCAGGTGGAGAGAAGCTCTCGAGATTCGCCGCCGTGCCTCTGGCGAGCGGCACCCGGAAACGCTGGTGGCAATGAACTCCCTCGCCCGCGTGCTCCGAACGACAGGTATGCTTGATGAGGCCCAGACAATCAACCGGCAAATCTACGAAATTCGCCGCGAAACTCAGGGTGAGAACCACCCGGAGACGGTCTGGGCGAAAGGCAATGTAGATGGTGTGTTCGCTGTGCTGCCCCCGGCTGAAAGCGGGGCCGTGTCGGCCTACGATGGTTTTGACGGGGGCCTGAGCCTTGATTGGGACATACTCAAGCCCGATCCGTCGCACTACTCGTTATCGAAAAACCAGGGGAGCCTCACAATCACGACCCAGCACGGCCAGCTCGGCTCCGATGATTATGAAAACCTGCTCCTCGTGGATTGTCCAGCAGTCACCGGGCAAGACTTTCAACTCACGACCTGTTTGTCGGGTTTCAAGCCTGCGGCCAATTTCCATCAAGCGGGCTTGGTTTGCTACAACGACGACGACAACTGGCTGAAGTTAGTCTATGGATGGAATATGCTCGTCGGCGCGCCTTTTTTCGACGTCGGCACTGAGACCGAGGGGCACCTCATCAATGTGTACTTTCGTGCGAGCCCGGCAGCGGAGCGGGTGTGGCTTCGCGCCATCAAGCGAGGGAATCGCTATACCTTTCATACGAGTTCGGACGGTGACACCTTTCTCCCGATGACACCCATGATTTTGGACCGCGCCGGAGTGTTTCAGGGTCGCGCTGTATGGGGTGACGGCTCCGTTCGACGGCTGGGGCTTTTTGCCAACAGCGGCTCAGGTCCCATTGCCCCTGAAATTGACGCATCGTTCGATTTCTTTGAGGTCAGGTCTCTTCGTGCAGAGCAGGGCGAGGAGAGGAAGGAGATTCCACAAGCTGGGAAATAGGTCAATGTCCAGGGAAGCTGATGAGACAAAGGAGAGTAGCCGCGGAGGGATATTCCAGACGACCCACTGGACTGAGATATTCAATGCGGTGGCAAGCGATGAGCCGCAGGGGCAGGAGGCCTTAGCGGCGCTCTTGAAAAGGTACTGGAAGGCCGTCTTTTGCTATCTCCGATGCAGGGGCTACGAAAGCGAGGAGGCCAAGGACCTAACGCAGGGTTTCTTTCAGGAAATCGTTCTTGGCAAGGGGATCATTCAGCAGGCGGATCGCTCTAAAGGGCGGTTCCGGACATTTCTGGTGAGGTGCCTGGACCGATACGTGTCCAACGTACACCGCGCCGGGGTAGCAAAGCAGCGGATGCCAGAGGGCGGCCTGGTGAGCCTCGAAGGGGTTGACTGGGTCAACCTGCCTGGCCCCGTTCCCTATGCGACACCCGGGGAGGTCTTTGATTACGTTTGGGCTTCGGCTCTGCTCGATCAGGTAGTCGCCGAGGTCTCGGCACAGTGTCACGAAACGGGCAACGCCACCCACTGGGAGGTCTTCCGCGCAAGAGTCCTGCAACCGATCTTAGATAACACGCCCCCTCCCTCTCTTTCCCACCTTTGCCAGGAGCACTCCATACCAGAAAAAGGCAAGGCATCCAAAATGGTCACGAGAGTCAGGCGGCTTTTCCGGGTGCTGCTCCGGTGCCACGTCCGACAGTTTGTGGATTCCGACACGGAGGTGGATGCTGAGATCGCCTACCTCATGAAAATTCTTTCAAAAAGTGGCGGAAGATTGTGACCAAACGCGTGTATGTATTGGTGAGGGGCCATGATGCCTCTGGGTAAAGCGACAGCAGTTTTGGCAGGCTTGGTGCGGAAACTTCTGTGGGAAGGAACCACGCCTCCGGGCACAAACACAAGTTGGACGCATGAAACAGGAAACGACATACGGAGTGAGCCCGAAACGCCTCGCCCGCCTTTTGGCCATCGGTCTGGAAAAGAACGATCGCGAGAACAACCTCGCCGACACGCGAACCCCTGTGGACGAACTCCGGGACATGCTCGGGGCAAAGCTTTCCCTCGACCCCGCCAAGTCCGATTCCATCCCCGCCATCCTCAAACGGCCCTGCGACGAGATGCTTTCCGCCTACGGCCAGACCATCGGTTACCTCCTGTTGAGTCCAAAAACCGATTTGAATGTCATCAGAACCCTGAAAGACTACACCAAGGAATTGGTCAGCCGTTGTCCCCCGAATGCCAAACAGGCTGCCGCCATCGTCCTTTACTATGCCGCCATTGCCAGCGCTCTCGTCTTTCACCGTCACAAGATCACTCAGCATTCGTACGAAAAGCTACAAAAAGCCTACACAGACCTCGAGCAGAAGCCTTGGGTCCCGCCCGAGCTGAAGGACCTATTCCGAAGAGCAAAAGCCGCCTGCCACCAGCGAAAAGGAGATGCCCAATAGCGGCGCGGAGCTGACCCACCCGTCGGATTTTGCTTCCCCTTCCTTGTCACCACCTCCCGGAGTTCATTATGTTAACCTGTGTACTCTTAACGAAAGCCAAGAAACGCTCGTAAACTCCACGACAGCGGAAAACCCTTCGCCATCCCAGTGCCTGCGGAGCTTACACGACACAGGGAGTCTCGGACCCTCCACCGCAAACCTTATAAACCCCTCCTTCGTTGTCTCTCTGAAATGACACCAAGAAAAGAACCACAAGACGAGAAGAAGAAAACGCTCGAACAAATCTTGAGAAGCGTGAGGTCGATTGACAGAAACGTCGTGGAGATGCTGGAGAGGGTCGGGGAATGCGACGAGAGCAAGGAACAAGGATATGACGATGAGTGGAAAATGGACGAGTTTTACGGCAACAACGGATACTGAAGCGATAGGTTTTTAAGGGCGGAAAGCTTCCAACGTAGATGAGAAACCAAATCGAGATTGGCTTGAGAGAGTTCAGGGCGAGCATCAAGAGGATGAAGGAGTTATTGGAATGGAAAAAGCTCAAGGAGCAGGAGGAGAGGAGAGATGTTCCGCCGTCGTTTCGGTTTCAAGATCGCTTGAAGGAAGCGGGTTTAGCGACCGCGCACGATCTGCTTCAGCCAGTTCAGAACGTACCGCATAGCCTCGCAGTCTTCACGGTTGTAGAGAAGCAGCTTTTGTCCAATGAGCCGCCGGTCGTCTTCGGTGGCCGCTTTGAGCCATTCGTGGTAGCGAACGACCGACCAAAGACTGCCGTAATCCTGCTGTCCCCGCTCAAAGCCAGCATATTTTTCCACGTGTTTCAGCCCGTAGGACGGTATTGGCAAGCAGATAGCTGGTTTGATCGCCTTGGCCTGCATGTCCCACAGAAGGGTCGAGATTCGGCCACCGATCCCGTTTGGGTCGCCCCAGCGCTCGATGTACTTTCGCGTCCAGGTTTTCTCATAAGGTGAGTAGTGGATGAAAGGGATGTTGCCCAGGCGCCGAAATATGCTCTCTGACTGATTGAGAAAGTCAAACCATGCTTGCTTATCGTTTTCTTCCCCGACCCCTGCTAACTCGCCCCAGTATTCTGGGCTGGAACTGCCGTCACAGTCGGCAAGCACGCCCCACAAATAGACTTTGTTCTCAAGTCCTTCGTCGTGGGGGTCAGACTCAATGTCGAAATACACGCATGGGCCTTCCGAAGGGAACTGAGGAACATCGAACACCTCGTGTTTTCCACCGATCAGTACCCTGATCTGACGGTGGATGTTTTCAGCTGTCTTATTCCCCACGCGTTGTTCTCTTTTTCCCCAAGGCTTGCGCAGCTCAGCAAGGGACTCAACCGGCAGGTTAAGGAGCTTGTGATACGTGTCTATTCCAGCCTCGACTAATGTGTTTCTTAGATTCTGGTCGACTCCGAAAACCACGGCAGGGTCGCAGTTCTTCTCCGCCGCTTCCCAACAGTATCCGCGAAACGGACACTCGCCGCACTTTGACCAGCCAACAGCTTCATCCGGCTCGTCTTTGGCCTTCTTGAGTGAGCCGATCTCCTTGACAACCCCCTGGATGTCTTCAACGACAATATCCTCGACGTTTCCGTTTCCCAAGACGACTTTCAACCCCGCGGCCGCTTTGCCCATCCTGTCTTCGAAAGCACGAGCATAAAGGGAAAGCTGGAGCGGAATTTCAGGATGGTTCTCGAGGTTGACAGCCAGCTTCGTATCTTGCAGCACGTAACTCTCCCCTTTCCGGATAAGGAAGTCTGGGATTCCAGCTAAGCCCGCCAACTCTGAAGATACTACTCCCTGATATATTACCGGCGTACCCTTCTCAAGTAATGCACGAGTCGCTTCCGCACCCGCCTTCAAATCTCCAGGACGGTAGTCTGGTTTAACTGCTTGGGGACATGTCTCAAGATGGACTTGTTCATGCTTCAGGCCGCACTCCATGACGAGCTGGTCGTACTCGGAAGGCGGTGCAGCCAGTTCCGGCCGATTTGCCAGAAGATAGACGCGTTTCCTGCAAAGGCTCGGCCGATACAAGGAGTGGATGTCATCTGACGTGATCATGTCAACTCCCCTAAAGAGCCTAATCTCCACTATCGTGATTGCCTCTCCATTGTGCCTGGAAGGGAGCCACAAGGCAAGATTAAGGACTAAATCAAAAGCTTCATAAACCAAGCCGTCGTTGCCTGTACATGAAAGATCGAGTTGAAGCTGCGTTGAGGGAGTTGACAAGAAAAGAACGAGGTGGTCGCGGAAAGACAGAGGGAGCGGCTGGTCAAGAGGGGGGGAGATAAGGGGTGGTAATGGGAGCGCGTTAGGACAGCAGGAGGAAGGAAACGGATGCCTCGTGCTGACTTCCCCACTGCCATCTGCCTTGTCCAACGCCAACGAATTTGAAAACTGCTTGACGTCGCGGTCAAGACCGCAGAGAATGCTCCCAACGGTCGTGGGATGGCTGCACAGGATCGCCTGCCCCGCTTCCTCCTGACTGCCGATTAAGAAACTGGGGAGAAGCAATGCCAGCTCCGTTCCCACAACCCCGAAAAGGGAAACAGGTTGCGAGACATCCAACGGGGTTTCCCGTTTTCTTCGAGAAGCGAACCCCTCGAATAGTGACGGCAAATCCGTGGGCCTTTTTGCGTAACCTTGCGGTCGATAAGCTCCCGCAGCCTGAGGACAAAGCCGCTCTCGCCTATATAGACCAAGCCTTTGATTTCTTCGAGGCGGCTCACAATCCACACCTCGGATCGAAGCCTCTCCTCTATTACTACTCGTTCCTCAATCTGGTTAAGGCGGCTCTTTTGGTGCGCAAGATCAAGATCCCACCGGCAGTGCACCACGGAATATGCGATCCTCAAGCGAACACAAAGCAGCGCCTTCGTCTTGAAGGGCAAAAGGTTCGGATTCTTCCAGTAGCAACAGACCACTCGGAGGTCTTTCCGGAGCTCGTCGGCGTGCTGGGCGGAAACGCTTGTCAACAACGGGACATCAAAGTGGTGGCCCTGCTGGCTCAGGTGCCGAGCGTTCATCGAACGTACACCCGCGTCAAGAAAGAAGATCCGCGATACTTGCCACTATCTCGGGTGGAGTTGCGGCTTGGACGTGGACAAGTTTGGGCTCGCATGGCATTCAAGGACCCGGACAAGGACGTGCAGGCAACGCTCCCGGCTTTTCGGACTCAGCGAGGCTTTCACTCGTTCGCTCGACAGGTTGCGTCCGAAGAAAAGGGGGAAATGTGTTTTGAGACAGATCCAGTGCCGGGTCGGAAAAGAGGCGTGGACCGTGCCATTAAGACGCTCTCTGGGAAATTCCGCGAAAGAGGAGCGTCGAGCATCTTGACATCAACCGGTTATCGCTTTTATTTCTGCACACTGCCCAAAAGAGAAAGGTTGCCACAGCTTGCAGCAGCATACGCGGTGATGTTCTATCTGGGGTCTGTGACCCGTTACAAGCCCGACGTCTTTGACAAGATTGTCGCAGGTGGTTACGCGTGGATTGTAGAGGAGTTTCTTGCCACACAACCCACGCAATTCATTTACACCTTGGCCAGCGAGCTTGCGGGAGTCGATGTGGTCCGGCCTTACGCCGCTTTCGAGTAGTCAGTAGCCTCCCATTACAGAGCATCCCTTCCCCACAAACCGCAAACCTTAAAAACCCAGCCTTCGTAGTCCTTTCAGAATGACAGCACAAAGAAAACCACAAGACGAGAAGAAAGAAACGCTCGAAGAAATCTTGAGAAGCGTGAGGTCGATTGACAGAAACGTTGTGGAGATGTTGGAGAGATTTGAGGAAGCTGACGAGAGCAAGGAACGAGGATACGACGACGAGTGGAAAGCAGATGAGTTATACGGGAACAACGGGTGCTGAAGCGGAAGGTTTTTAAGGCAGGAAAGCTTCCAACGTAGATGACAAACCAGATCGAGGTTGGGTTGAGGGAGCTGAGGGCGAGCATCAAGCGGATGGGCGAGTTGTTGGAATGGCAGAAACTACAAAGGCAAGAGGAGAAAGGAAGAAGAACGCCGCCATCGTTTCGATTGCAGGATCGGCTTGAAGCGGATATCAAGATCGAGGAAGGCGTGTTCTGGAAGACGGCGTTCGAGATTCAGGATGTGCTGGGGAAGAGGGACGACGCGACAGTCAGGAAAGCAAGGCAGCAGATGGCGAAGCTTGAGAGCGAGATGAGGGAGATGACGAGAAGGGAATGAAACCCGTGGGCTGTTGAAGAGTGCCTGCGGTACTGGGGAGATCGGTGGGCGGGCACGATCCTGTTGAGAAGAGGGAGATGACAACAAGGGGATAAAGGGCGAGGGAGCGGCTTGTCGGATTGGACGGGAGATGGGGGGGAGTTGGCGACAAAAGGTTGGGGAAACCGAGCGGCCACTCCTTCGTGCACGGCTCACCGCATCTTGCCTTTTTTCCGTGAGGGCTGAGCCCAGATTCTAAGTTAAGACTTGGCCCAGCCTTCGGGGCAAGGTCGTGCGGGCCCCAAAGTGCAAACTAACGAGAGTTTCTCACGAATGGGGAAAGGGAGAGAGGGCTAACTCCCTGCCGTCAAATCCTCCCCTTTGCTGTTCCATAGTGTCTGTATCCTTGATGGCTGCGTCAAGCAAAGCTACTCGCAATTTATTCCCACCTTGGCTAACGAACTCTCCCAAAATGGAGACGCTGCTCAGGATTGTAGACAGACCGACTCAGGTTTTTGTGGCTTGGTCATCCCTCCCGACCCGGTCTCGGTCAGTTCCTTTATCCCGGAGGCGAAGGCTCTCTCCAGTGGCTTGACTTCTAACCGAGAAAGAGTCATAAGGAATGTGGATTCAATATCCGTTACGTCGTCTGACAGGATCACTCAGGAGGAAACCGCACTATAGATGGCCAATGCAGGTTTGCAACCCAAGAAGACCAGAAACGAGGGCTGAAGAATGGAACTGATACTCACATCTTTTGGTGTTTCCCATCTTCAGGACCACGATACGGAAGAAGTTGGCATCTTCTCTCGGATGCCCCCTGTGTCAATGTCAGAGGCGACACAACCATTTATGCCGGATTACGCGATCCTGCTTTTGGCGGACCGCATCATTTTGGATCGGAAGACTTACGATCTTCTGGTCTCCGAGCGGGAACATGACTGGTCTTTTGGCGCGATGGCGCGGATGGTAAGACTCCTGCACGACGAAGGACTTATACGATTGGAGAATTTCGATTTCATCATCCAAAAGAACCGGTCGACGCTTGAAGTGATGCTGGAGACGGACTTGAAGGAGCTGGACCTGTGGGTGCCGGCTATGAAGCAATCTTTGGCAATCTGGCGGGACTTTATGAAATCAATGCGTGGACGTTTCGGACAGAAAATGTTTTCTGCGCTGAGCCAGAAAGCCGGTAAGAAGGGTGAAGAGGCACGGCTCACTGGCATTCATTGGTTGCACGACACACTTATGCCCGCAGTTCATGGTGCCGCCAACTTTGACCTCCTCTTACATGTAGCCTTAGAGTCCTCGACAAAGAGACGGAGACGCGAGTATCGAGATGCGCTCCGGCGGGGGCTTTCGAAGTATCTATCTTACGTCAACGCTAACCTGCTCCTCAGTGCATCGCTTCAAGCGGGCTTCTACGACTGGAGCGACTTTCTTCCGTTTTATAGGGAGAAATTCCTGCGTGTGGCGCAGGAAGGCCCCCCGAAGGCGAAACATATGGAAAGCATAAAGCGCCTGTTCGAGGTTTCTTTCCCGGAATTCACGTTCTGGCAGCCGGAGAACGTGATTCGCGCATTGAAGGACGATCGTATCCAGGCCCTGAGAGAACAGGTGAACAGGGCGGCAAGCAACGAAGTCAAATTCGACGAGCAATTCGCCAGGCGCGTCTTGGGGGAAGTCCTTCGCGTAGAACAAAGCGTGGGGAAGTTCCGGAAACTCGTTTCCTACATAACAGCACCTCTTGGATTCATCCCCGTATTTGGTACTCCGCTCCAAAAAGCTACCGAAGAGACTATTGTCCGGCCTGTGGCAAGAAAGAAACGAAAGTCTTTCCAGTGGTTCTATCTCATGAGCGAGTTGGCCGAGAAGAGCCGAACTCAGTGGTCAAAGAAAGAGGAGGAGGGCTAACAGATAAACTGAACGGGTTCGGGCGGCATTTGGACCTTGGGAAGCCAATTGGCGGTGCTTGGGGTGCTCAAGGAAAGGGTAGCGTCACATATCTCCTGCTGACCGAGAATCCTGTTGGGATTCTTCTCCGTCTCTCCAGCATACTTGGTGAAACGCTCAGATAGCCCACCAACCACAAACCTTAAATGCTCTTCCTTCGTTGTCTCTTCAGAATGACACCAAAGAAAGAATCACAGGACGAGAAGAAAGAAACGCTCGAACAAATCTTGAGAAGCGTGAGGTCAATCGACAGAAACGTCGTGGAGATGCTGGAGAGATTTGAGGAAACTGATGAGAGCAAGGAACAAGGATATGGCGACGAGTGGAAAATGGACGATTATTATGGCAACAGCGGATACTGAAGCGGAGGGTTTTTAAGGACGCAAAGCCTCGCTTGTAGATGAAAGAGCAAATCGAGATTGGCTTGAGAGAGCTCAGGGCAAGCATCAAGCGGATGGGCGAGCTGTTGGAATGGCAGAGGCTGCGGGAACAGGAGGAGAGAAGCGATGTGCCGCCATCGTTTCGATTGCAGGATCATCTCGAGGCGGACATCAAGGTAGAGGAAGGGTTCTTTTGGAAGACGGTTTCAGACATTCTTCTTGTCCTTGGACAAAGGGATGACGAAACAGCCACAAAGGCAAGGCAGCGGATGGCGAAGCTTGAAGAAGAGATGAGAGAGATGACGGGAGTTGAGTGGGGCGAAGGAGAGAAGAGGCGGTGGGAGCGGATGGAAGAGAAGAGGGAGAAGTGCGAGAGTTGACGGCAAGGGGATGAAGGGGACGGGGTGGCGAAGACGCGGAAGGGACAAGCGAGGGTCCGCGAGAGGGCACTGAGAGGGGAGGGATAGATTCCCACCCGATCGCGGTCTGACTTGCGACGTCAAGAGAGGGAGGTCATTGGGTCAAATTTCTTGATAGTCCGTTGGCTGCGCGGTATTCTTTCGCCATCAAGAATGAGGTTTGTCGTCAACCTCTCGAAATCAGGAAGGGGGTAAAGCAATGTCTGCCAGACCATTTCTTCTTGCCATGTTCCTTTCTTTTGTTGCTTCAAATCCCTCAGCCGTGCACGGCACAACCTGGTACGTGGATGGCTCCGTCTCCGCGTCCGGAGACGGAAAGGCCTGGGCGACGGCTCTCAAGACAATTCAAGAGGGCATTGATGCGGCGTCCAACGGCGATACCGTTATCGTCGGACGGGGGACCTACGTTGAGAACATTAAGTTCAAGGGCAGGAACATTATTCTTCGCAGCACCGATCCTCTCGACGCTGACGTTGTGGCTAACACTATCGTTGATGGCAACCAAACGGGATCGGTTGTTACATTCGCCGGCACAGAGAACAAAACCTGCGTGTTGTCGGGGTTCACTATCAGGAACGGCAAAGGTCAATATGTTGGGGGAATTTGCGGCGGGAGCCCGGACCAGCACACCTACGCCACAATACAGCTCAATGTGATTACTGAAAATTCCAGCAGGTATGGTGGGGGGGTGAAATTCTGCAACGGTCTGATCGAGAACAACACGATCAATGGCAGCGCGGCGGAATATGGCGGCGGCGGGCTTGCGGACTGCAATGGAACAATCCGAAAGAACATTATTTCGGGAAATGTGGTTACCCGTGAAGGGGGCGGGGGGCTGTTCCGTTGCGGCGTCACAATCGAAAGCAACACGGTCGTCGGAAATTCAGGCGCCGGTCTATCTAATTGCGCCGGCACTATCCGTAACTGCATTGTTTGGGGGAACTGGGAGGGAGGACAACTCTACTCTTGCAGCGTGCCGACTTATTCCTGCATTGAGGGATGGACAGGTGGCGGTGAGGGGAACATTGACTATTTCCCTTACTTTGTGGATACCGCCCAGGGTGATTATCACCTCAAGAGTTGGTCTCCGTGCATAGATGCTGGCGATCCCGCCTCCGACTTTTCCCAGGAACCCCAGCCGAACGGAGGCCGAATTGACATGGGCGCCTATGGCAACACGCCTGAGGCTACTTCTAAATCCCCCGATACAGACGGCGATGGTCTCCCCGACGATTGGGAAATTCATTGGTTTGGCGGCCTTGAGGAGGACGGTACTGCTGACCCCGACGGCGATTCCATCCCCAACATCACCGAATATCTTTATGGGCGGAACCCCACCTCGGCCGCGGAGGGCCGTGTGAACAACGAGACAAAAAATGCTTGGTACATCTCAATCCAAGCAGCTTTGTCTGATTCCGATAGTGGAGACGAGATCGTAGTTTACCCGGGTGTTTACATGGAAAACATCAATTTCGGTGGCAAGAACGTCGTCCTGAGCAGCAGTGATCCGTCAGATGCGGACATCGTGGCCAGCACGATCATCGATGGTAATCAAACGGGATCCGTCGTTACGTTCGACGCCACCGAGAACAAGACTTGCGTATTATCGGGGTTTACTATCAGGAATGGAAAGGCTGAAAATGGCGGGGGAATTTGTGGCGGGAGCCAGGAGTACCGTAGCTACGCCACAATACAGCACAATGTGATTATCGGAAATTCGCTCACCGTGTATGGGTATAATGGCGGCGGGGTGGCCTTCTGCAACGGTCTCATCCAAAACAACACAATTTGTGGGAACACATCTAGTTCTGGGGGAGGGCTAGCGATTTGTGACGGAACGATACGTGGCAACACCATCTTCGGGAACTCAGCCGGAGCCGGCGGGGGCCTGTTCGGCTGCTACGGCACAATCGAGAATAATACCGTATCTGCAAATTCGGCTAAGGGTTGCGGCGGTGGGCTATACGATTGCAAAGGCACAATCCAGAACAATGTCATCTCGGGGAACTTGGCAGGGAAGGAAGGTGGCGGGCTTTCCAATTGCCGAGGTCCTATTATAAACAACACGATCGTCGGGAACTCGGCTGACGAAGGAGGCGGCGGGCTTGATTACTCCGGCAGCACAATTCGGAATTGCATCATCTGGGGAAATCAGGGCGTAAGCCAGCTTGGGAACTGCTGCCAGCCCTGGTACTGTTGTATCGAGGGGTGGACAGACCGCGGGGAGGGGAACATTGACTATTTCCCTTACTTTGTGAGTCCGGCCAAAGGCAACTATCATCTGAAAAGCTGGTCCCCTTGCATAGACGCAGGCGACCCTGCCTCCGACTTTTCCCAGGAACCCCAGCCGAACGGAGGCCGAATTGACATGGGCGCCTACGGCAACACGCCTGAAGCTACTTCTAAATCCCCGGATACAGACGGCGATGGTCTCCCCGATGATTGGGAAATATCGCATTTCGGCAAACTTGACCAGAACGCGAACGATGACGCGGACAGCGATCTCATCCCAAATTTAGCCGAATACCTATGGAATTCCGACCCAAGAGTGGCTCCATCGTCGTGGTACGTTGACTGTTCCGTGCCCAACTCCGGCGATGGAACCACGTGGGGAACGGCATTCAAGACCATTCAAGAAGGGATAAACGGTGCACCCGATGGCGGGAGTGTCGTCGTTAAGCAAGGAATCTATTTCGAGAATATCACTTTCAACGGGAAGAACATCGTGCTCCGCAGCACCGATCCTCTTGACCAAGCCGTCGTTGAGAGTACGATTATCGATGGCAGCCAAAAGGATACCGTCGTCAAGTTCAACGGCTCAGAGAATGGTACCTGTGTGCTCTCAGGATTCACCATTCGGAATGGCAAGGCGGAGTCCGGAGGCGGGATCTGCGGTGGGACTGACTATCACCACACGCACGCTACGATCCGGGACTGCCTCCTCTCTGGAAATTCGGCAGAGTACCATGGAGGCGGACTTTGGTATTGCGACGGCACGATCCAGAACAACACGATCTCAGGGAATTCGGTCGGTCAGGAGGGTGGGGGGCTGTCTTGGTGCAATGGCAAAATCCAAGACAATACAATCACCGGAAACACGGCTGTTACTGGCGGTGGGCTGAGCAGTTGTCAGGGCGAAATCATAAACAATACCGTCTCTAACAACGCGGCTGGCGTTGGCGGCGGGCTAGCCAATTGTAACGGCGTCATCTGTAACAACATCATCCTTGGAAACTCAGCCAGTGAGAACGGCGGAGGCTTATTGGCATGCCAGGGGACGGTCCAGAACAACACCATCGCCGGCAACTCGGCAGCCAAAAGTGGAGGAGGGCTTGCTTCGTGCAAGGGCATCATCCGGAATTGCATTGTCTGGGGGAACTGGGAGGGAGGACAACTCTACTCTT
>CAYZXL010000095.1:0-12985 GCA_964482435.1 uncultured Verrucomicrobiota bacterium | reverse complement strand
CGCACCCCTCGTAATCCTTCTTCTGATAAAGAACCACCCCCTTCAAATAAAGCGAGTACTCCTTCTCCTCGCCCGCCGAAATTCTCTTGTCCAGAAGAGACAGCGCCTCGTCATACCGCCCGTCCTGAATCGCCCCAGAAACCGCCGCCTCCGAAACAACCTTCCCCTCCTCCCCAAAAACACTCCCCACCAACACCAACACCACCATCACTATCCCTGAAACCCTCATCTCCCTCCTCCTTCTTGCTGTCGAAGCGCTGCTGGAGTTTGTGTTCATCCATTATTGGTCGCCAGGAAGCAAGTTGAACGCCTTAGCGGTCTCGCAATTACTTCCCGCCGGTTAGACCCCACTCTTCTGTTTGAGTACAGGGTCTGCATTTTCCTTTCAAGTTCAACGATGTGCGGCCGTGGCATCACAGGACAGACGCCCGCCCAACCCTTCTACATAATATTATACGCCATCCTCCGCCGTGGGTTCGTAACCCGATTGTAACAGCGCACTCCACACCTTTTCTTTTTTTGACCCAACTCACCGGGAAAAGTTCCAACAAGGGTGCGAATTTTGGCTGGAATCAAGAGAGGGGTGCGCCGACGACGCTTCTCACAAAGTCATCGGGTCGGGTGGGCCAACGGTCCTTAGGTCGCAGCCTACTCGGCCTTCTTGTAAGCGAAGACCGCATCCTGGGGCCGATTCGGCAGCGACACGAGCAAACCTTGTTCCATCAACTCGCGTCCGGTCAAGTGCTGTGACTTACCAGCGTCGAGATCGGTCACTTCATACTTCCCTTTTGGCTCAAGCCCTTTCAGGGGGAGACGCCGTGAATCGTCGGGGGAATCCGGCCGTCGGAAAACCTGGACAACTCCCGCGCCAGCTTCCGGGCGGTCGAACTGCCAGGCGAGCCACGCATTGCTCTCCTGGCTATAGGGAGTCAGCGCATAATAGTCTCCGTAGTAATTCGGTGCGATGTGCTCTCGCCACTGCTCTATGAGCCGCCGCAGCGCCGGGTAATCAATCTCCTTTTCCCGCATGTCAACACCGGAGCCAAGAGCAGGAGCGGTATTGCTCCGGAAAGCGTAAGGCTCGACGGGCGTCTTTCCCGATCCGTAGTAAGTTGCACCGGAAAATGCCACGGTTCCCGTCCCGGAGTAAGGTATCCAGAGCGAAATCCCGTACGTATGGCACTGCGTGCCGATCGGCTCAAGAGCATAGTCGCTCCGCCACAGGGGAATCGCCCGCCTCATCGTCTCAAGGTCATTGCGTCTGCCGCCGGAGGCGCACGAGTCAATGAACATGTCGGGGTGGCGGCGCCGGAGCTCATCCCAGTACGAAAGGTAGCCCATGACGTGATAGATTTCGGTGATGCCCTGTCGGTCCGGTGAGTCGTTGGAGCGCCAGAAGCCGAGCGGGTCTATGTTGAAATCCTGCCGATACAGGTCTATTCCCTGCTCGGTGAGGAGCCTGTCAATGTGGTTGGTCAACCAAATCCAGGCCTCACGGTTGCCGAGGTTGAGCAAACCACCTTTGTTCCCTCCGAGGACCCAGTCGGGATGATTCTCTGTCAGCCACGTTTCGGGCGTGACCCTTTCCGGCTCAAACCAGACGATGGTCTTGATCCCCTTCGAGTGCGCGTAATCGCTGACGGCGCGCAGGCCGCGAGGAAACCGCTTCGTGTCCACTTCCCACGTGCCCGTGTTTGGCCAGCCGGTCTTATTGACGTACCACCCGGCGTCCATCCACCAGTAATCGAGCTTTATTCCCTGCTCGATGTATCGGTCTATGAACATCTTCTGGTTCTCTTCGTTGGCCTGAATCATCTCGCCATATTGCCGGGAGCTCGACGCGGCAAACTGCGGCGGGGGAACTTTACCGCGCACTCTTGGAAGATTATGAGCAATCATCCACCGCCGCCAGATGTTCTGGGAGCGAATCCAGTCGCCTTTCCAGAATTGCAGAACGATTAGCGGGCTTCTGACCTCTTCACCCGGATGGAGCTTGAAATGCGTGAGCTCCTGACCGGCACGTATGCGAATGCGGCGCGCCTCGTCCCTGGCGAACTCAGCCGCCCATTGCCCTGGCCACCCGACGACGACAATGACTCCTTCGCCGGGGCACTCGAGGTTGAAGTAGGACAGGTCGCTGTTGGTCGGGCGACCGCCCGCAGCGGAGATGCGTTTGCTCGCACCGGGTTGAAGAACTGTCTCGAACGGCTCGTAATCGTTTTTTTGCGCGATGCTGCCCCGATTGTGATGGAGCAAGAATTCGCCCTTTTCGCCACGTTCGAGGGCGATGTCCAGAGCCTGGATATTTTCGAGAATGGGGGTGTCCGCCGAGCCAGCGTTCTTAAAGTACAGAGTCCACTCGACCGTCGGAAAATCATCGTACGTCGCGGCCACGCAGCGCAACTCCAGCCCGGTCGCGGAATCGGTGTAAGAGAGCGTCCGCTCCGAGCGAGCACTGTCAACCTTCCTGGACGATGTCTTGAGATTCCAATTCTTCAGCAAGTCGCTGGACGATTTTCCACCGTAGAGGAAAGAAAATGGCCGTGTGACCCCTCCATCTTCTCGGAACTGCGTGGAAAACCAGTCGCCGGCCTGCATGACTTCCTCCTTCGTCGGTGCAACGCCCCAGACTGCCACGGTCCAAAAGCAGAATGCTCCAAGTACCAACCAGGTTTGCCATCGAACTCGCATCTCAGGTTCCTCCCTTTGTGCCTGCCCAGACTGGGCTTTGATTTGTGTCATCCCGGGTTCAGGATACTACCAGACCGGCTGAACATCAACGAATTCGACGATGGAAGCGGGTTCGGCTGTGTAATCGTGGCATCTTGCCTTCGGCGGGACCCGTGGAAAATCATGCGCAAGATGCCCATGCCACCACAGAAGCGGCAGCTCCGTCGTTCGCGGGCTAAACGATCATATCCGCCCGAGAGCGAAGGGTCGCCGCGAGCCGGAAAAAAGCCTTGACACAAGCAGGTGAAGGGGACTTTTATGAAGGGAAGTAAGGAGCCGCTGAGTCGTCAATTCGGCGAACGCTCTTTGACGGTCCGGGACGCTGTGCTCGTTTTTGTGAGGGCATCCCGGTCTGCCGTTCGCAGATGAAACCTATCGTCCTCAAAAATGGAAGGCTCACAAGCATGGGCAAAGAATTCACCCGTCGTCGTTTCCTTTCAACGGTTGCAGGGGCAGGGGTCGGATTTGCCCTTGCAAGTAAGCGCTCTGGCACAGAAGAACCGTCGTCCGGCGCGCCTGGCTCGGCTGACAGCACGACATGGAAAGCGGGCATCGCAGAAGTCAAAATCACCCCGACTAAATCTGTCTGGATGTCGGGCTACGGGGCGAGAATAAAACCTTCCGAAGGAGTTCTCGAGGAGCTTTACGCCAAGGCTCTGGCACTGGAAGATAGATCGGGCACTCGCGCAGTTCTGGTCACGACGGACATCCTGGGTTTTCCCGCAGAGGTCGCCGGGAACATCGCGGGGCGGGTCAAAGAACAGTTTAGCCTGTCTCGAGAGCGGCTGATGCTGACCTCGACTCACACCCACTGCGGTCCGGCAATTGCCAGCCCGATCCGATTGCTTTATGGTGCTCGCACGACGCCCGAACAGGCGCGCGACCTCGAGGAGTACACGCGCGACCTGGAGAGCAAAGTCGTCGCCGTCGTCGGCGCTGCATTGAAAGACCTCCAGCCGGCACGGCTCAGCTTCGGGCACGGCGAGGCGAAATTCGCGATGAACCGTCGGGCGAAAACCGAGAGGGGCTACGTCATCAGCGTTAATCCTGAGGGACCCGTGGACCACGACGTTCCCGTCTTGCGGGTGGCTTCGGAACAGGGGAAACTGCGCGGGATTGTCTTCGGCTACGCCTGCCACAATACGACTCTTTCGTCCGACATGTATCTCTTCAATGGAGACTACGCTGGTTTTGCACAGGAGAAGTTGGAGAAGGATAACCCCGACGCGGCGGCGTTTTTCATCGAGGGGTGCGGCGGCGATGCGAATCCCAATCCGCGGGGAACACTGGAGCACGCAAGGCAGTACGGAGAAACACTGGCTGCTGCCGTTGAGAAAACCTTGAGCGGTCCCCTGAAGCCAGTGAACGGGCCGCTGAGAACGGCGTTTGAGGTCTTTCCTCTGAAGTTTGCCGCGCCTCCTACTCGTGAAAGCCTTGAAGCGCGCTTGAAGCACGACGATCCGTTCCAGCGCTGGTACGCCCGGAAGATGCTTGACCTAATGGACAAAGATGGTCATTTGCCGTCGGAGTACCCGTATCCGCTTCAAGTTTGGCAGTTCGGTCAGGACCTGACGCTGATAGCCATGGCTGGGGAAGTTGTTGTGGACTACGTCCTGAGGCTCAAGAAAGAGCTCGGCCCGGAGAAACTCTGGGTCGCCGGTTACAGCAACGACGTTTTCGCGTACATCCCGTCGGTGCGAGTCCTCGAGGAGGGAGGCTACGAGGCCGAAGGGGCGATGACTTACTACGTTCAACCGGGCAGGTTCGACCCGTCCGTCGAGGAAACAATCGTCCGAAGGGCTCACGAAATCGTCTCGCGCCTTCGCGAAGGGAAATAGCACGGTGTCTTTTCCGTCGTGGCCTGCGACATAGGAGAGGTCAAATCATGAGAGACAAACTGATCAAATGCAGGAAGTGTGTGTTGGTCTTCTGTATCAGCCTCCTCCTGGCCTCATGGGCTTGGTGTGAGGCGCAGACTGCCGAGTCGGCGAGCCCCGGGAGTTCGGGGCGTCTGGTCGCTCGCACCTACAATTCCGGCTTCGAGCTCGCCCACGACACCTACAACGGAATGGGCACCGGCAGCGACGGCAAAATCTATTACGTGCTCTCATCAGAATCTTATGAGGTCGGCGCCCAGATGTACTGTTATGACCCCGTTACCGACAAAATCCGGCATCTTGGTGACCTTACGGAGGCGTGCGGGGAGAAGGGCTTAAAAACGATTGCTCAGGGGAAGTCTCACGTCAATTTCGTGGAATCCAGCGGCAAGCTCTATTTTGCCACGCACGTCGGCTACTACAGCATCATTGACGGAATGGAGAAAATCGGCGTACCGCCTGCGGGTTATAAACCATACCCGGGCGGCCACTTTGTCGCCTACGACATGGCCACAGGCAAATTCGACGACATTGCCAAGGCCCCGCGCGGCGAGGGAATTCTGTCCATGATGATAGACACCCGCCGCGGTCGTCTCTACGGCCTGACGTGGCCGACTGGCTACTTCATCCGTTATGACCTCGCTAAGAAGGAACTGAAAGACCTCGGGCCGACTTCCAGACAGGGCGAAAACGGAAAGGGCGATGAGTACCGGACGCTTTGCCGCTCGCTGGTCGTCAATCCCGACGATGGCTCGGTGTATTTCACGACTGGCGACGGCGTAATCCTGCGCTACAGATATGACACCGACTCCATCGAAGCCGTCGAGGGGGAAGACATGAGAAAAGACTACTTCGGTCTCTACGATCCTACGTCGCCCGGCCACATGGGTTACAACTGGAGGCAGACAGTCTGGTGCGAGAAGGAAAAAGCCGTTTATGGCGTCCACGGAAATTCCGGTTACCTTTTCCGTTTTGACCCGCGAATCCCCAGAGTCGAAGTCGTGGACCGCATCACGTCTCTGCCATCCAAACGAAGCGGGATGTTCGACCAGTTCAGCTACGGGTATCTCGGCCTCGCGCTCGGCCCCGACGGGCGCACGCTGCACTACCTCACGGGCGGCCCCGTCTATGTGGAGGGCAAACGAGTCACCGGCAAAGCCAAAACCGCCATGGGTGAATCCAAGGGAATCGAGGACCTCCACCTCATCACCTATAACGTCCGAGCTGGTAAGTACACCGACCACGGCCCGATTTTCTTCGAGAACGGTGACAGACCCGCTTACGTCAATTCCATCGCCATCGGAAAGGACGGGACCGTTTACACCCTCTCCAGAATCACGGAAGCCGGCCGGACGAGGACCGACCTCATCAGCATCCGTGGCCCCTTCGACGGCAAGTAGCTGTAATTCGTGCGGCAGCAACTTATTGTGCTTGCCGGGCTGCAAAGGCGGCAAGAAAGATGGCGCCGGCCCCCCTTGCTGACCCAAGCGGGTCTGATATATAGGTGTACGCCGCCAGCTTCTCCTCCAAATAGGTTGAGACCATCCGTGTGTCGTGATAAGCTGGCGGCACCGTGAAAGAATCGAGGTCTCAATTGTCTCGGTTCTGCGCAATGAAAGGAGGCTCTGGAAATGGATGAGAAAATGACGCGGCGCGGTTTCGTTAAGACGTGCACTGCGGGTGCCCTTGCTGCGATGGCCGCATCGAGAGCGACACGCACGGAGGGAGAGACAGCCCCCGAGCCGGAGATCAAGAAGGCGCTCGGCTTCGGAATGCTGCCGGGAAGCCTGTCCATCGAGGAGAGGTTTAAGCTCGCGGCCGAGGTCGGGTTTCAGGGAGTTGAGATAGGAACCGTCCGCGAGCCGCAGACTCTGAAACAAATGATTTCCGCCGCCGAGAAAACCGGACTGCGAGTCCACTCCATCATGAACTCCGACCACTGGGGTTCACCTCTCTCGAGTGCTAACCCGGATGTCGTGGCGAAAGGCATTGACTGCATGAGGGCTTCCCTTCAGAACGCCCGGGACTGCGGTGCAGATGCCGTGTTGCTCGTTCCTGCGGTGGTTGACGCCTCGACCATGTACCGCGACGCATACGAGCGCTCCCAGAGGGAAATCCAGAAGCTGCTCCCCCTCGCGGAGAAACTCAAAGTAGTCATCGCCGTCGAGAACGTCTGGAACAAATTCCTCCTCAGTCCGCTTGAGTTCGCGCGATACGTGGACGAATTCAACAGCCCATTTCTCAAGGCGTACTTCGACGTCGGGAATATTGTCCTTTTCGGCTATCCGCAGGACTGGATTCGGACGCTTGGTCCACGAATCGCGAAGGTCCACATTAAGGGCTTCGACAGCAGAAAAATGCAGTTCGTTGGATTGCGAGAGGGAACGATTGACTGGCCGGAAGTCCGGCGTGCTTTGAAGGAGGTCGGCTACAAGGGCTTCGTGACCGCAGAACTCGGCGGCGGCGACCGAGACTACCTGAGGAACGTCAGCGAGCAAATGGATAAGATTATCGCAGGCGAATGACAGGAGTGCGCGGCAGAGCGTGCGCCTCTATTCAACTTTGAACCGCTCCAGAACGTTTGAATTATCGGAGAAATGCCCTCCGGGAACAATTACGCGAACGGCCGCAAACCGTGAAAGCAGGAGGTAACCTCGAAGTCCAGTTCAGGATTCAGCTACCAGGGAATTTCGGAAAGCTTCTTGTCTCCCACCGCGACGGAAAGCTCACTGGCATACGGATCGTCGGCAAGGGCGAAGGAATCCGAGAACGTGAGGGTATGACCATCCCGATGGCGACGAGAGACAAGCGGCTGGAGGAGAGACTCCAGGCAGATTTCCGGACATATTTCTCTGGAAAGAAGGTGACTTTCAGTTACGCTCTGGACGACGAGAAATTCACGCCCTTCGAGAGAGCCGTCTGGGCTGCAATGAGAGAAATTCCATACGGCGAAACCCGCTCCTATCGCTGGCTCGCTGAAAAAGTTGGAAAACCGCGGGCATCTCGCGCCGTCGGAAACGCCTGCGGCAAAAACCCTTTTCTCATCGTGCAGCCGTGTCACCGCGTCGTCGGCTCGGGAGGAACCCTGGGCGGCTTCTCATCGGGACTTGCCCTGAAAAAAGCTCTCTTGAGACTTGAGGGAATTGAGTTCTACCATGGACGAGTGAACAAGAAAGGGCTTTGCCAAGTCAATACTAAGAGGCGCCGACTGCGCCGGCCTGCCAATCAATAGCCAATTCAAAGAAGACAATTTCTTCATCCAAAGACAGAATGGGAGGGAAAGACAACTATGAACAAAAGAGGACGGATGACCTTCCTCGTGGTGGTGGGAGCTGTGGCATTGTGCCTTACGGCGACGAACGCTTTCTCGCAGCAACGATTATTCAAGGGCAAAATCGGTGGAGGAGCCGACCTCGGCTTCGCCAGCAAATACATCTGGCGCGGGTACATTCACAACGACGACGTGGCTCTCCAGCCAGACTTCTACCTCACCTACGGCAATTTCCTCGCTTCGGTCTGGGGTTCGATGGACCTGACCGACAGAGATGAGATCGGCATTGACGCCAAAGGAGAATTCACTGAGCTGGACTACCTTCTGCAATACACGCTACGGGCCAAACCTGTGAACCTCTCGCTCGGCTACTCGTTCTACACGTACCCGAACACCCCCGACGAATTGAGGCAATCCACTCAGGAAATCTATGCGAGAGGAGCGTTCAAGGTTTTCCTCGATCCCACCATCGAGTTTTACTACGACGTTGACGAAGTCGAGGGGTGGTATGGGCGAGCCTCCGCGACCTACACCCAGCCCCAGAACAACCTCGAATGGAAGCTGCGGTGCTCCGTCGGCGTCGCTTCGGAGGATTTCGCTAACTACTACTTCGGCTCGCGGATGCCGCTCTTCGACCGCACTTCCTTCTGCGACCTGGAGGCGAGGCTGTTCACGACGTTCAACCTCGGCAGGAACTTCGGGCTGACCCCGTTCATCGCATTCTCGTACCTGCTGGACAGCGAGTTGCGGGACGCCTACAACAACGACGGCGAATTCTTCGGTGGGTTGAACATTTCGTGGGTATTCTGAGAGGAAGGCGGTTGTTAATAGCCGAGACGGCGGGTGCAGCGCTCTGCTGCGCACGACCAGGGCCGGCGGCTCCGGTCGGCATTTAACGTCCCCGGCGCGGAGAGGCCAGCCTCATCCCGTCAAAAGCTAACCAACTTCACCAGAATGCGCTCGCCGAGCTTGAACACGAACCCCAGCGCGCCGAGATTTAAGAGAACCAGAAGAATAACCCAGCCGTACGGCGTGATTAATCTGTCATACGTCTCCAGCGATTGCCTCGACAAAAAAATCCTCAAGATATGCGAGCCGTCGAGAGGATGAATCGGGATGAGGTTGAACAGGCACAGCGCCATGTTGAGGTTTGCCGCAAGCCAGAGGAAGTTCGTGACTGCGTCCAGGCGCGGAGCAAACCTGAAAACTAGCCTCATGAATATAGCCGACCCGAAAGCGAGGATGAGGTTGGAGAAGGGGCCCACGAGAGAAGTCTCCAGTTCCCCGCGATGATAGTGCTTGAAGCGAACCGGGTTCACCGGCACCGGCTTCCCCCACCCGATGAGCGCGAACCCCGACGAGAAATACCCGATAAGCGGAATAATCACCGTCCCAATGATGTCAATGTGGGGAACCGGGTTGAGGGTCATTCGACCCATGAGACGAGCAGTGTCGTCCCCGTTCCGGTAAGCAGCCCACGCATGTGCGCACTCATGAAACGAGATCGAGAAATACAGCACAACGAAAAATTCAAACATCCGTATCCATTCGTCGGCTGTCTTCGGAAGCACGATGAATAGCAAGTCCGAGTGTGAAATCATCCTTTCTCAATCTCCTGTGCGCTGGTATCCGAGCCGCGGCCGGTCTCAGCGGGTCGAATCACCGCGGGTGTTTGCTCTTTCCGCCGGAAGGCCAGGAGCAGGACGACGCCCGCCGCCAAAACGACCGCTGAGATAACAAGCACCGCCCACGGGACGTGTGCCTCTCCTTTCAGCCACCGTCTGGCAGCCTCGCCCAGTCCCAGTCGCTTGAACAACAACTCGCTCTCGGAAGCGTAGCGAATCAAGAGCAAGCCGACGGAGTTATTGACAAAATGAAACAGGATTCCGGGAACGATCGAGCCAGAATACACGACGATGAACGCAATTACCACCCCCAGAAAAGCTGTCGGAAGCATCCGGAAAAACAGAACGTGATACACGCTGAAAAGAATACCATTGACCAGAATCCGCGCCAGAGGAGAAAGCCTGTTCATCCCCGCCAGCAGGAATCCCCGAAACATCATCTCCTCGCAAATCGCCGGAGTAACCGCTAAAGCAAGAAAAGCTGGCAGAAAGCCCCCTTTCCTCACTCCGCTCAACATTTTATCCACGAATCCCTCGGACACGGGGAGGAAATTCCTCTGAAGGAAGATAAGCTCCAGGACGAGAAAAAAGCTCCCCGCGAAAAGAAGAAAAGCCGCCAGCAAATGAACCCCATGGAAGCGCCTCAGACTGAAAGTCTCCCGGAAGCTGACCTTCAAATACCTTGCAAAGACAAGAACCGGCAGCAGAATGAAAAGCCATTCGGAAAGCATCGTCCCCCAAAGGAAGGACGACGGTTCGGCAGAATAGCCCATCAGCGCCGAGGAGCCGTAGTTGTACAAAACGAACACAATGGCGCACGCAAAGAGCGCTTCGCCGAGCGAGGGCATCCGCTTGGCTTTCAAAAACCTCCGCCGGACGAAAAGGGCGAAGGGCTTCTCAAGAGAGAATAGGGCGTTCTCATCCCGGAAAAGCTTTACCGCCCCCCGCAGCGCCACCGCCGCATAAAGGCTTGTCGAGACGAACGCAAGAACGATGTGCCTCCAGCGAAAAACACCCTCCATCACCTCTCGGAAAAAAAGGGACATGTTCACAACCGGAACAAGGCAAAGAAAATCGTTCAGCTCAAAGCCCCTCTGCACCGAAACCATCGCCGGCAACAGACATAGCAGATAGATCGGCGTGACGTAGTTCTGCGCCTCCCTAAACGTGCGGGCGTATGTCGAGACCGCCATCATCAAGGCGCTAAAAAGAACGGCCAGCGGAACAAGCGAGACCAAAACCAGCATCACGCTCGTCCAGCTCAGGACCGGCTCCGAAAAAGCCCTCAGGACGTGCACGAACGTCAGGCTCATCGCCCCGAGATTCAAAAGCCCCGTAACCATGCAAATGACAAATACGGACAGGAACTTCCCGTAAACAATCTCGTCCCTCCGAGCGGGCGAAGCCAGAATCGTCTCAATCGTTCCTCGCTCCTTCTCACCGGCCGTCGTGTCTATCGCCGGATATATCGCCCCCGCTACCGTCATCAGCACCAGAACCATCGGCAAGCTCATCGCCAGAACAAACTGGATTTGGTCCGCCCGCGTCGAGAGATTCTTCTCCTCGAGAATGACCGGATAGACGTATCGCTCGTCTTTGCTGAGGTCAATCTTGGTTTTTGTCGCTTCTCTCGCGTATTTTTCCAGAGCGGCAACAACCCGTTCCTTACCTCTTTCGGAATGAACGTCCGTCTGCCGGTAGGTAACGACGATTCGCGGAACGTCGCCGTCGCCTTCCTTTGCTGTTCGGCTATCGAACTCCACCAAAACGCCTTTGTCGTCTTTCAGGCGTGGATCATCGGTTTCGACGACCTTCACGTCCGGTTCTGCCGACAGGGCCTTCTTGAGTTGGGGCCATTCCCTTTTCTCGTATAAATAAACGGTCGTCTTGTGCCTTTGGAGGCGAGCCTCCTGCATAGTGTGCATTTGCGAAAACGCCAGAATCAGGATCGGATAAACCAGAACCGGCCCGAGAATCATGACCATTACGGTCCTCTTGTCCCGGATGGTCTCCAGCATCTCTTTGAGAAATATGATTCTGACGTTGCGGATTCTCAATTCCCTGTCCTTACGTAGTGAAAAAAGGCGTCCGCAAGAGAGCTTGCCCCGGAGGCCGCCACTAAGTCCTCAGTTCGCCCCACCGCCACAAGCTTCCCGCCGCTCAGCAAACCAATCCTATCGCACATCTCCTCCGCTTCCGTCATGTAATGCGTCGAGAGAATTATGGTCTTATTCTGCTGGCGCGCGCCCCGAATGAAATCGAAGATTGCCCTGCTCGACACAATGTCCAGCCCCGCCGTAGGCTCGTCGAGAATCAGAACTGATGGATCGTGGATCAAGGTCCTGGCAATCGAGACCTTCTGCTTCTCGCCGGTGGAGAGCTTCCCGACGTGCCTGTCCCGGAAGTACACCATCCCCAGGGCGTCGAAAATCTCTCGCGACCGTGCCTCGATCAAGGACCGCGCCATTCCGTACAATCTCCCGAAGTAGCGCACCGTCTCAAGCGGAGTCAGCCGAGAATAAAGCTGCGTGCTCCCGGAAAGGAAACCAATTCTCTTTTTGACCTCGTCGGGCTCGCTGACCACATCGTACCCGCAGACACGAGCCGTTCCGCTGCTCGGAGAGAGAATCGTCGCTATCATTCGCAGAAGTGTTGTCTTTCCCGCCCCATTGGGCCCGAGAATCCCGAAAATCTCCCCTTCGTAGCACTGCAGGCCGACGCCGTCCACGGCTCGAACCTCCTGCTGCCTCGCGTCGGTGAAAAACTTGCACAGCGCAGAAACTTCGACGACAACTTCTCGTTCAGATTGTCCCGTCGTTTGCAACTCCATCTATCTTGCCTTCGTTATCAGAGCATCCCAGAGTCCGCCCAACCACCTGAGCTCTCTCTGGAATGAGACTGCTTGACCTTCGCTCCGGCACCCGGGCGGGAAAGGGTGTGGCTGTATTTGAGTGGGGGCGCACCCGGCGATCGAACCACAGCTGCCAACGCCCGGTGCCTGAACCCGCGTGTACCGCTGGCATCTTGTCCCGCCATGGCGGGATCTCGGGGGCATCCTGCCCCCGATGCCGAGGGCGAGACGCCCTCGGGACTGCCGCCGAGACGGCGGCGTTACCTGTGCGAGCTTTACTTCTTAAATACAGCCACACCCAAGCGGGAAATCCTCTGGCTTCCTTCTCGCGCAGGGCCCGATCCATTCTGTGAGGAACATGCCGCAATCGAACACCCGGAGGCAACTACCTGATGACCGACTGCACGTGCCGTGCGCGCGAATGATAGCTCAACCCCAGCCTTCCTCTCGTGAAGCCGAGCCCTGAAATCGCCCAGCCAATGCTCAAGGACTTCTCATTGTTTCGTCACGCCCGAGCGACCAGGAAACTAACAATCTCACACACCCCCCGCAAAAGTCAAGGCAACCCGCCGAGACGCAGCGATTCCGCAAGACAGTGGTTTCGGGGCTGGAAGGGGTTGTTTGGCGGTTA
>CAYZXL010000094.1:0-13103 GCA_964482435.1 uncultured Verrucomicrobiota bacterium | reverse complement strand
GACTCCTCAGACGGTCCACGACCGGAATCAGCGTCTTGACATCCGTCGTGTTGCCCGGCCAAAGCTCACAACACAACGGGCGACCGCTCTCCTCCAGAACCACCCCCACGACCATCTGCTTAGTCCCGCCTTCGGCGGGATTGTCCTTGCTGTTGCCGTACTGCCCGATCGTCTCGCCACCGTCCCCTTCAAAATAGATCGAGGTCGTGTCAAAAAACATCCCGCCAAAGGCGGGACTGAACAGGTCTCGTCGAGACTCGAACAGCCACTCCTCGATCAAATCCTTCGTGCACCGCGGAGTCAACAGACTCTCCCTCTCCACGCTCTCCTCGCAAAGCGGCTCCCCAAGCCACGCCATCGTCCGGTAAAGGTGGTGAAGACCGAGCCTTTCCGCTCCCTCGATCTTGTACCTCCTCCGCCATATCTCCGCCGCCCGATCGCTCCCCGGATCGAACAGCCGGTGCAGCACCGTCACAAACACCCCTCGCTCCACATCGAACCCATACTTCCGCCCACGCAAAAGCTCCTTTATCACCTTTGGCACACCCGACTCTTTCCACAGCCTCTCGAAAACAACAGCAGCCCCGATCCTCTTTGTCTGCGCCGCTGGCGTCTTCCCCCGTCTCTGGGCGTCCAGTACCGCCACCTTCCTCGCAAACCGACTCCCCGACGCCAACAACGCATCTATCTGCCCCGTCCTTTGCAGCACGTCCAGCCGACCCAACGTCGCAATCACGTCCTGCTTTACCTTCCCCTCCACCCTTTTGTTGTGAACCACCTGAAGATACTCGTACTTTCCCGCCTTCTTCACCCTCATGAACATCCGTCGCTCCTCCTGCAAAAGGGACCAATTGTAGCCACTACGATACATTTGAACACAGGAGCGACCTCCATGTCAGGAAAAAAATGCCGTTCCCAGCAGAATTTCCCTCATTTTATGGCACTACATTTTGGGGGCAAATTCCCCCTTCGTTTCTCTAAGTCCTTCACTTCCAACCACCCAATTTCTCAACACCGCCCGCAACTGTTGAAGAAGGGTCAGGCACGACAGCGTACGAGAAACAGAGTGCTTTTTTGACAGGATTCACAGGATGAACAGGATTTTCCGGATATTTTCGTAGCGCCATCTTGCCTGGGTCACGAGCGGCTCTCCTGCCTGCGGCAGGATTCCCACCGACCGGGCAGGCAATCCTGTGAATCCTGTTATCCCGTGCAGAAGAATGCGTCACCGAATTTGCGAATCGGGGGAGTTAGCGGCCCAACAGCGCGCTCAACGGGGTGGGGTAGATTATGGCGGCCTTGAGCCTGAGTCTTTGCCCCCATCGCTGAATTTCCGCTTCGAGCTTTTCGGTCCTGATTTCGAGTTCGATCTCTTTGGAGACTGCCGAAAGGGGGATGACCGACTTTTCCCTCTTTTCCTTCACCCAGAGAATCCAGTCGGCGGCGTCGGCCTCGACGATGCCGCTGTACTCTCCTTCTTTCAGGGCAAATGCCGCGTCAGAGGCCTTGTTCTCGAGCGTTTCGGGTGTAATCCAGCCCCAGTCGCCTCCCTTCTCCGCGTGCACCGCGTCCTCCGAGTATTGCTTTGCCACGTCGGGGAAGTAAGTCCCCTGGCGGATTTTCTCGAGCGCCTCCCGCGCTTTTGCGAGAACTGCCGCGGCGGCTTCGGGGTTGTCCCTCTTCATGAAAGTTATTGCGAAACAATGAATCGCCGCCTCTTCGGTGAACTTCTTGATGTTCCTGTCATAGTATTCCTGTATCTCCGCGGGTGAGACGCGGACCTTGGGGACGACTTTCTCCCTGATCATTCCGTTAAGGAGCATTTGCTCCTCAACGTCTTTGTATAGCTGCCGGTAAGTGAGTCCTTTCGCGGCGAGGTACTTGCCGAGGTCGCCTTCGTAGGTCATTTTCAATTCCCTCAGCGAAAAGATTGCCTCGCGGACGCGCGATTCCTCAATGCGAGCGCCGAGCTGCCTCGCCTCCATAAGAATCAGCTTCCTGTCAATCAGGCTCTCCAACTGGCGCTTGAGAAATTGCTCTTTTTCTTTGGCGGTGGGACGAGCACCCCTTTTTCTGTAGAAATCAAGAAGAGGGTTGCTGTATCGCTGAAGGTCGTCGAGGGTTATTGCCTCGCCGTTTACCATAGCGACTACCGTGTCGAGGGCGGGGAGTTGAATGAGGGGTTCTTCCGGGGGGGCGGGCTCCCCGGGCCGGGGCGCGGCCCTTTCTTCTTCTTTGGGGGAAATGGGTGGCTGGTTTTGTTCTCCCGAAGCAGTGCTGCATACCGCGCACAGCACGCAAAGCCCAAGTAGTCCTGGAATTTTCGATTTTCCTCTCAGCGATGTCTTCATTGAAGTCCCTTTGCTGTGCGAACGTCGCCCGTGAGCATTCCCGTCAGCGCTCTACTCGTCAGCCTTCCGCGGCCGCTCAGCACGTCAGACGGTTCGCCCTCCGAATACGTCCTGGATTTCCTTGGACGGAGGGATTTGCATCCTATTCAGGTTTTCGGGAAATGGTGTGACGCCGGCCGCGTTCTTGAGTCCCTCCACCCATTCAGCGCGTTGTTTTTCCCTCGCTGCGGGGGTAAGAGCCGTTACGTTCTGCTCGGTGAGGAGTTCAACGACAATTCGGCGAGCTTCCCTGGCAACCTCCTCCTTGACTGCGGCGTCGTTGTGAAGGTTTCGGTTCATGGCTTCCTGTCGGAGGATTTCTCTGTCTATCGCGGCATCGAGGGCCGATTTTTGGTCCAGTGGGGTCTCGTCCTTTTCGGGAGGTCCTTTCTGGCAGCTAATGACGTCATCCACCGTCACCGGAAAGCCGTTGACCTCCGCCGCGACAGCGTCCTTCTTTGTTATATCCTTCATAACTTCTTCGTGGAGGGTTATCGCGCTCTTTGCCCGCAGGAGAGAAAGCCGCTCGCGAAGCGCCTTTTCACCTTTCTCATCCCGAATCGCCCTTCCAATTTCGCGAAAGCACGACGACAAAGGCCTGGCATCCTTGAAGAAGTAGAACGGCGTTTCTCCGAGATTGACCGCTACTCCGGCCTTGTTGGTCATCCTCTTTGCCAGGCTCTGAATCTGCGCCGGGAGTTCGCCGAACCGCGGTGAGTCGAACTCCATGGTCTCGTAAGGGAGAGAATTGCTCCTGGCAATTTCCGGAAACGAAAGCCCTTGTTCGATCCCGCTGCCAATCATCTCGACGAGTTCCCGGGTGTCTCCCCCGGGCGGACTCAAAACGTAAAGTATGGATTTGATAATCCTCGCCTCTTCCGGGGTGGCAATCTCCTTCTGATACCTTTCCTTGATTTCCTCTTCTTTCACGGCGATTCGGGAGTAGATTTCCTGCTCTTTGAGCCGTTTTATCGCGGCGTCTGCCTCCGCCCGTGCGAGGCGCTTCCTGGCCTCGGGCGTTTGGGCCAGTTCTTTCTTGACAGCTTGCCGATAGATAACCTCTTCTTCGACGATTCTGTCCAGGAAAGCCCCGCGTTCCCTGACATACTTGCTCCTCAGGCTCGGATCGAGGCGGTCAAGTTCCCGTCGGAAGTCGCTCGCCCTTATCCTCTTTTCGCCGACGATGGCTAAAACCATGTCCGCTTCCTTCGGGCGTGAACGTACACAACCCACCGTCGTCAGGAGGAAAGCACTGATCGCCACGCTCGCAGAGATCAGGGCGACACTCCCCGCAAGCAGCGTCCCTGACGCATGTCCTCTCGTGTCCGTTGACCTCCTTTGGCGATAGCCCGACGAGAGCTTCTCGGCCGGATTAGCCCGCAAGTCATCGGCGAGGACGCCAGCCACCCTCGCGGATGCCGGAACCGGGCAACGTGCGGTCCCTACTGCCGAGCCTTCCACAAAACCTTCACCGAAGGACCTTCTCAAGACTTCTCCTTATTTCACGGGTGAGGGCTCGCCCTTCCCCTTTTTTGATTCGCGGGAACCGCCCTTCAATCATCAGCTTCCTTCCGCCTCTCTCGGCGATAATCCTTCCATCGCTCACCTCGATCCGCGTTATCTTCTCATTTTTCGCCCAGACCTTCAAAGAGGCGATTTCAATCAAGTTGCGGACCTCCTCCGGGAGCGAGCCAAACCTGTCCGTCATCTCGGCGGCCATATCCATGACGTCCTGTTCCTGAACAGCATTTGCCAGCCGCCTGTAAATGTCAACCCTCTGCTTGTAGTCGGAGATGTAAGACGTAGGGATATAAGCCTCCAGGTCGAGCCTCAGGACGACTTCGCCTTCTTCGGGGACTTCCTTTCCTTTCAGCCGGTCAATGGTCCTCTTCAAAAGACGGCAATAGAGGGCGAAACCCACCGCCGCGATGTGCCCGTGCTGTTCAGTTCCGAGGATATTTCCGGCGCCTCGAATCTCCAGGTCTTTCATCGCAATCTGAAAGCCCGCGCCGAGTCCCTGGGCGTCGAGAATGGCTTTCAAGCGTTTTCTTGCCGCCTCTAAGATTTCGCGGCTTCGGGGCACCATGAGATAAGCATAGGCCTGGTGCTTCCATCGCCCGACTCTCCCTCGAAGCTGGTAGAGGTCCGCCAGACCGAAAGCGTCCGCACGGTCAATGATGATTGTGTTGGCGTTCGGAATGTCCAGGCCCGACTCGATGATTGTCGTGCAGACCAGCACGTCAATGGAGCCGTTGATGAAGTGCTCCATCACCGCCTCGAGTTCTTCCTCGTCCATCTGCCCGTGGGCAGCCATGATAGTCGCTTCCGGGACATGCTTCTCGAGGTATTCCTTCATTTTCTCTATCGTGCGCACCCTGTTGTGGAGGAAATAGACCTGCCCGTCGCGGCTCAGCTCTCTCAGGATTGCCGAGCGAATGATTTCCGAATCGAATTCGACGAGGAACGTTCTCACGGGGAGCCTGTCGAGGGGCGGAGTGTCAATGGTGCTCATGTCCCTGGCGCCCACCAGAGACATGTAAAGCGTCCTCGGAATCGGCGTCGCGCTCATTGTCAGCACGTCAACCAGCCGCCGAAGCTGCTTGAGCTTTTCCTTGTGCTTAACGCCGAAGCGTTGCTCCTCGTCAACGATGACCAGTCCCAGGTCCTTGAAGCGGACGTCGTCCTGGATGAGACGGTGTGTCCCTATGACTATGTCAATCTTCCCCGACTCAAGTCCCTCGATGATTCTCTTCTGCTCCGACGGTTTCTTGAACCGGCTCAGAACCTCCACGGTCACTGGATAATCCGCCACCCGTTCGGAAAAGGTGTGGTAATGCTGTTGCGCCAAAACCGTCGTCGGCACAAGAACCGCCACCTGCTTATTGTCTATCACCGCCTTGAAGGCCGCGCGGATTGCCACCTCGGTCTTTCCGTAGCCGACGTCCCCGCAGATAAGCCTGTCCATGGGGCGCGGCGACTCCATGTCCTTCTTCAATTCTTCGAGAGCCTTAATCTGGTCGGACGTTTCCTCGTAAATAAAGGCGTCCTCAAATTCTCTCTGCCATTCGGTGTCGGACGAGAAAGCCGTCCCTTCCATCAAGTGCCTCGTCGCATAAAGCTCCAGCAAATCGCTCGCGTAATCCTCGAGGGCCACCTCGACTCGCCTCTTCGTCCTCATCCAGCGATTGCTTCCCAGGTCATCTATCCGGGGCGGGCGCTTTGTCGGACCGATGTATTTGGAGAGGAGGTTTGCCTGAGCTATCGGGACGTAAAGCTTTGCCTCGTCGGCATACTCGATGGCGAGAAACTCCTTGTTCGGGTCGTGGTCCTCCAGCGTGACAATTCCGATGAAGCGCCCAATTCCATGGTGGAGGTGAACGACATAATCCCCTCTCGACAGGTCCTCGAAATCGGTTATCGGCGCGGTGCTGGTGAACGTGCGCGGTGCTCGCCGAATCTTGTATCGGTGGAAGATTTCCTTGTCGGGCACGACGATGGTCCCGGTATCCTCCAGAAAGAAACCCGAATTCAGCCGCCCCGTGGCGAACCGCATGTTCGGGGTAAGGAGTATCCCCCTTTCCTGCAAGATGCTCCGCAACCGCTCCTCTTCTCCCGTCTTGTTGCAGACGAAGTAAATCCGCCGGTCATCTTTCAGCCACGCCGGAATCGCCTCAAAGACCTCCATCCTCGCCTCCTGCGAGTCGCCCAGGACGAACCTCACGCCAGCCAGAGACGCCAGCGGCTTTACGTTCACCACGAACCGCGGTGCCTTAAGAGTTTCAGCGGTCATCACCGGGAGGTCGTTGAAAAAGATTTTTGGCCAGCCTTTCGCCTGCTCCTCGAGGTTTTCGAGGCTCAGGAAGTCCTGCGCACCGACGGGAATTAGCGATTGAAGCTCTTCTGCCCTTCTGGCTATCTCGGAGCGGTCATCGTAAATCACCGTCGTGGTCCCGCGGTCAAAATAGTCGAGGATGCACGACAGGTCCGCACCTTTCTCCGGTTTGAGAGCGTCCTCCCTCGCCGGCACAACCGTCAGATAATCAGCCTTCCCCGTCGAACGCTGGCTCACCGGATCGAATTGCCGCATGGACTCCACTGTGTCCCCGAAAAACTCCAGTCTCGTCGGCAGAGAGTCCGCGATTGGGTAAACGTCAACAATTCCTCCCCGAACTGAGAACTGGCCCTTCTGCTCCACCATCTCCTCTCGCTCATAGGAAAGAGCGACCAGCCGCTCAAGCACATCCTCCATCGCAATCTCATCCCCGACGGCGAGGGTGAAGACGCATTCCTTCAGCTTTCGAGGAGAGACGACCTTCTGGAGAAGAGCTTGTGGACTCGTTATCACAGCGAAGGGTCTTTTCGAAGAGCCCGCGTCCAGGAGACGTTTCAGGACGCTGAACCGGTCGGAGACAATCTCAGGGTGAGGAGCAATTTTCTCGTGAGGGAGGGTTTCCCACGACGGGAAAAGAAGAGCTGCCCCGCTCTTGAAGCTATTGATGTCGTCATAGAGAATCTCCGCCTCGTTGGGGGACCGCGCGATATAAAGCGCTGTCCGCCGCCCTTTGTCAATAAGCACCGCCACCAGCAGAGCCTTGACGGAATCCCACAATCCTTCGACGACAAGGTTCTCCCCCGCCGCAACCCGGGAGACAAACCCGTCCAACACCCCGCTGTTTTTTATCTCTTCAAAAAGCTTCTGCATCGCGAACCCAGCGGGGCCGCCCGCTGTCCCTCGCCGGAAGAGTAATGCCTCTACACCGAGACACGAGCGCCCTTGCTCATCCCGCTCTATGGAATTGATAGCAGAAAGCATAGCCTCCATCAAGTCTGAAGGGGAAATGTGGTGTGGCTACGCCTGAGGCGTGACTGATGAGCCTGCGTAGAGAGACCGGCTGAGTTGAGGCTCGTTGGCGACGCGCGGGTCTGTAACGCCGGCGCGGAACCCGCGGACTCATTGAGAAAGCTTTCGACCCTCTGGGACAGAACTTTCGCCCGTCAGCCTCACGCGGGCGTATCGCAGGGTATTGGGTTGATGGCTGATTCCGAAGAGGTCAATGGTATCGGAAGGCAGAGAGCCGCCGCGCTCGGTCGCTGTGAAGAACGTCATGAAAGGGTTCTTGAGTGGGATACTTACCGGCTTTGCGTCGGTCTCCGGCAGAACTTGCAGGATTCTGTTCTCCGAGATCGGCTTTCCGTCCTTGTCTCTCCCGCTGCAATAGTAGATGACGAAGAGACGCCCATCCTTCGTGGCGTGGAATTTCGCGTCGCCCGGGATTTCGCCGGATTCTCCCTCCCCGCCTTTCACGAGCGTTGCCCGGCTGACAACCCGGCCATTTTTGAGGAGGGCGTATTGGAGGGACGTAACGATTTTCATTTTCGGAAAGAACCTGTCGCGGATTAGCGCTGATTGAATCGGCATTTTCAGATAGAGAACGTGAGCCAATTCTCTTGGACCGAGCCAGAGGTCGAGGTTGCGGATATGGCCGCCCGTCGAGTCAACGTTCTCCATCTCAAGCGGCTCAGCGAAATCGGTTGCGGTGATGTCCGGAGTCCACGTGTAGAAAAGCCGACGGAAAACGTAGTCCCACTCTCGTCCGGTTTTCTCTCGCTTGTACGCCCGCCATTCGGCGTTCGGCTCGACGATGTCGCCAATGGCAAGAACGTGCGCAGCTCGGTTTCGCAAGGCGACCTGCGGATAGCACGCCCTGATGGGAAACCGGATTCTCCCCTGCCTGGTCCATTTGCCATCGTTATCGAGAAAAGACCAGTGCTGCTCGCCTGTCTGCGAGTGAATGTTGAGCAGAAGAATCTCCCCTCGCTCGCCGTCGGAGGCAATTCCCCGGTAAGAATGGTCAGTGAACCTCGTTTCCCCGTTCCAGACAGGTCGGAGCGGCTTCGGCGGCTGCTCGACCTTCTTCGCGGAGAATTCGAGAAGGTGTGGGTCGCAGGGACCGTATTGTGTCCCCGGAGGCGAAGCCGAAGGATTGACTGAAAGAAAAAGTCTGCCGTCGGAAAAGGCAACCAGCGGGCATGGTTCCCGCTCACGGAAATTCTCCGGCCTATGCACGAGTTGCCATCCGCTTTCATCTCGTCTGAAAAGCTGCCAGCGGGTGTTGCACAGCTTCGGCACGCCCTCGCCCGTCTCGGAGACGCTGACGAAGACATTGTCGCCCCATCGAACCACGAGCGGCGCCCCGTAGCACCACAACGGCCCTGCTCCGTTATCCGGCGAGACATACATGGAGACAACCTCCTCCGTTTCCACCATCAGCTCGGGCAACTCGCCAGCCCATGACCCAATTGGGCAGCAACCCGCGGCAATCGTCAGCAGGATGCCCAGGGCCCGTTCCAGTCCCGACCTTGCTCTCACTTCCTTCCTTTCGCCTCCAGGTAACCCTCCGGAACAACTCGAAACTTGTACCCGCCAACGTCGCTGAAGTAGATGCGCTCAGAGTTCCTTGCCCTCGAACTTCGCAACGTAGGATATGCAGTTCAGAAAGAACTTCCGTCCTGCATCCGTCATCGTCGAGGGCGGAGCTGAAAAGCCCCACTGGAGAAAATTCCGCTCTCGCCCGACTGCCACAGCCCCGCTCATCTTGCCGTTGTTGTAGCCAGCGACCAGTGCCTCAGCCTCGGCTGTGTTTTCAAAAGGACGCGCCACCACACCGTAGGGTCTTGTCGTACCACCCGGCTTATCGGTCGTCTTCTGAACTCGCCACACTTTCAGCTTATCCGGCAGCTTCTTGCCTCCGGGGTACCCGCGGTAATTCGACGGCGTCTCCCACATCTCGTAAACCGGCTCCACCTTGAACGGCTTCTCAAACACTTCGTGCTTTGGCAGCTCACCCTGAGCCGCTTCCCCCAAGCAGTTTCAGAGATAGCCCGTTTTCAACCCGAGGCTGTCGCAGACGAGAGCACCCGCGGCTCCGATCGTCAATACCGGGCGCGAATACTCCCTCCCGAAGACCACTCGTGGACTCACGATCGCATTCCCCTTGATGATCAGCTCACCATAGTCGAGAATGGCCACGTCAAACCCGTCGGCATCTTTCACCTCAACTTTATCCAGGTCAGCCTTTCCGACTTTCGTGAAATGCTTCTCTAATAAGCTGACAAAATCTTTTTCCCGCTCCGTCCCGGGATACCCGACATACAGCACCCGCAACTTGACCTGCCCTGCTCCCGCCTTGACGCCTTCCCCATCGCAGCTCACGAGATGGAAAAACGCGGCCGTCACCACCAACACAAAGAGCGCCTCTCTTCTCATCTTGCCTCTCCTTCTCTTCGCTCACGAAAACCTCCTGCTGCACTCCAGCTTTTTCTATACTGACGTTTTCGCCCCGACCATTGTTCCATTTCTTTGACCGAGAAGCCACTGATGCCCTCTGCTTTCGGGCAGCACGAAATGGAGAGACTCAGCCGCCTGAACAGAAAGGAAGTCCATCACAAACGTCAAGCTCTCGCGGCGCCCGCGATATCATTCCTCAAGCAGCGGGCCGCTTCCGCCGAAAGGCGTGCATGCGAGGAAAGAGCGTTGGAGCCCGGGGCGGCTGACGTGCCTCTTAGGGGGTCGTGCGCTGCCGGCCCTCACCCGCGGCCGCCAAGTGGCCTGCGGCAAGGCGTGCGGCAGGCCGCCTGGCAGGCGAACCGGCCGTTCTGTTCTGGGCGCCGCGTGGGCAAGAGGGCGGCTCGTGTCCAAGGAGCGTCAAGCGGATGGGCAGACCGCACTATCACCCGCCCTCAGCGCAGGAAACGGCGGTGGGGGGCACCCAGCTCTCGGAGGAAGTCTTCGGCAGCTTCGGGCCCAAGGTGCTCCCGGAGCCCGAGGCGAAACTCGTCTTCCCTATCGAGCAACTCATACGCGCGTGCCACGTTGGCCAGCTCACGGGATGGGCCCTTCCTGAGCGCCCTGTCGAAGGCCGAGCGCAGAAGCTCCTCCAGCGCCGCGCGACGCTCGGCGAGGCTCACAAGACGGGCGGCTGTGGGCAGGTCAGCGCTACTCACCAAGCCCATGTCGAACCGTTCGTCCTTGAGTAAGCTTTCAGCTGCGGAGCGGTCCTCCTTGCCCACAACTAAACGCGCCCAAGCTACCTGAAAGTCTGACCTCGGCGCCAGGGAGGGCTTAAAGTCCTCCACAAGCCGAAAGCCGGCGCTCCACTCCCGGCTAAGCCCCAAGTACCTGAGGCACGCGACAACCATTTCCGGGGGTGCTTGCCCACCGCTGATCAGCTGAAGAAGTATCGCGGCGGCCTTGGTGTCGTCGTCTCCCCTGCTGTAAAGCCCCGCAAGACGCATGGCCATCTGCGGATCCTGCGTGCCCGAGGCGAGCCAAACGGACTCCAAGAAGTCGAGCGGCACCGGCACCTCGCGGGGGCTCACGGCGTCCCGAAAACTGTCCTTGACGACCGCCCAGACCGTGGGGTCATCCGCGCGGCCCGAGACCTGCCAGGAGCGATACGCGGCCTGCAACAAGGCATCGGGGCCCGCCCTCCGCGCGCGCAGGAACTTTATTACCTCCCGCAGTACCTCCGGGCCCGGGTACGAGTCGGCGACCTGCATGACATCTCGCTCCGCGCCATCCGGGTCCTCGCGCAACCTGCTCCATATCTCATCGAGGAGGGAGGAAATGTGCGGTCTTATGATGTCGGCCGGGATTAGACTGCGGAACAGCCGGAGGTAGTCTCTGAGGAGCACCGATTGAGCGGGGGTCAGCTGGCCTCCAACGCGCAAGGACTCCGACACCTCAAGCTCGCGCTCGGAGTGAAGAACAAAGACCTCAGAGACCGGCAGTGTGGCAAGCAGGTCCGGGGCCTCCTCCGTCAAGAACGCCCTGGCGTTCTCGAGGATGGCCTGCTCATCCTCGCGTTTCTCCATCTCCGGAATTCGCCCCACCGCGGCCACGACCTCGATCGGCTGCTGACCTGGAAGCCTTTGCAGTCGGCGGAGGCTGCGCAGAACCTCACGAGCGCCCTCAAGGTTCTCCTTGTTGTGAAGGAGCAGGCAAACGACCTTGTCTGGCAGAAGGCTTGTCGCTACGCCTCCGATTTCCGTGATCCCCGTCCGGGAGTCAATGAGAAGGAATGCGGGGCCGTACTCTGCTTGGATGCGCTCCTTCATCTCAAGGAAGAAGGGAATCCCCTTCGGCACCGAACTGGGAGGCTGCGCCGCCGTCGAATAGAAAAGCCCGTGCCAATTGATCTCGGCGAACCGCTCCGCGTACGTGGCCGAGGGCGCGTCCCCCGCGGGCATAATGTAAATTGAGCCACCGGCGCCTTCGGGAACCTCAACCGGCCGCACGTAGTCTTGAAGGGGCCCCGGGTCCTTGTTCTGGACTGCGAACGAGTGTACGTAGTCCACCACGCCAAGGCGGGGGGGCCCAGTATCATCCCAGCCCTTCGGAGGCAGCTTGTAGTGGAGCCCCGGCGCCTCCAGGTCGAGGTCGAGTGCGAACACCTTCTGCCCGAATCGGGCCAGGTAGCGCGCGACGTTGGCGACGACGAGCGTCCTGCCAACGCCGCCCTTGTACGAATAGAACGTTATCGTTTCCATCGAAGGCCTCTTACGCGCACATGGGCGTCATTGCACCCGGGCGCGAGCGCCCGCGCACATAATCCGCCAGGGTTCGCGCACCATACCTATCAGCTGCACGGGGACAGCAAGCGCGCAGCTCTGACTCGTCAAGCAAGGTCTGCATGTCGCCTTCCCTCACGGCCCGACCCCCGCGGCATTTGTCCAGCAGCTCAAGAACCTGACTATGCAACTGGCGGTCCTTCCAGACTACGTCAGAACCTAATAGAGTGTTTAGGAGGTCCAGCGCCGCATCCCATTCCTGGCCAGGGATAAGCTCGGACCGGACCCGGGCCAGGTACGACTCGACAACATCATGCGGGGCCTGCCGGACGAATTCCCGAACCGACTCGAGGTTGGGCTCTGGCAGCCCGAGAGCTTTGCGGGTTCCGAGCAGTTGCTCCTCTAAATAGCGGATCAGCGACGCCCAGTCCTGGAACTCCTTCTTCGCGGCTCTGAAGCCGAACTTGGCCACCGCCTTTTCGACCACGGACTCCTGCACTTCGGCCAGGTCGTCGTGCCGGTAAGGCGGCCTAACGAGCAACACCTTCCCTTCCCTTTCCACAAATGCCCACCCGTCCCCGGGTGCTATTGCCAGCAACCTAAGCATCTTCCACGACCCTCAAATCTACTCCAACCCTTCGCAGTTCCTTTTCGATCCTAACGAATTTATCTATCGCGTCAAGCTGAGAAACGCTTGCCTTTCGGCGAAGCGCGTCCACGGAGTCTCCACGCAACCTATTATACTCGGACTTCGCCATTCGGACCTCCTCCAACGCCCGGGGGACAAGCCTGTGCAGGAATATGGCCTCAACGTAACCCTCGTTGGAGCACAGCGTGGTGGCCCATTCGTGAGGGCTCTTCCCAGGAATATCCCTGGCATGCTTGACAGCCGCGAGAAAATGTCTGTGCGAGTAGGGCGCAAGATCGCGCTTGATGTTTGGCTCGTTTAGCCCTCCATCAGGCAACCAATACTCCTTCGTTTCGAGGCTGTCAGACTTCAGATGGGCTATCTTGGCGCGGCGAGCCCAATTGGATTCCCTCACGATGATACAATAGCCACCGAGGCGCGAATAGCCAAGGCCGCCGATCAGCTCTGGGGAACAAGGGGGCGGTGAGAGGCAGGGCAGAGGGATGTGGGAGGGT
>CAYZXL010000093.1:0-13279 GCA_964482435.1 uncultured Verrucomicrobiota bacterium | reverse complement strand
TTCGACCCAAATCCCCCTCAAAAGGTGCGAAAAATCCCTTGTTCCTCAGAGCTGTACGCGAGACCGTGTCTTCGTCGGGCTTCTTGCCGAACGCTCTGCGGCGCAGGCTGCGGTTGGTTGCAAAGATGCCTATGGGCGCGGAGGACCCTTCCGAGAAGGAGAGGGAAGGATCCGGTCTTTGAGGATTTGAAAGAGGGCCGAAAGGCCGTCTCTGGCGCGGATTTTTTTGCCTTCGGCGATGGAACGGGGCCAATAAGTGATTGGTATCTCTATAACCCGGCAGCGGCGTTTAGCCAATTTGTTGCTCAGCTCGAAGTCGAGGTCAAAGCCGGAGCACTTCAGCTTCAAGGACTTCAGGACGGAAGCGCGAACCATTTTGCTCGCGGTGGCGACGTCGGTGTACCGGGCGTTGAACAGCAGGTTCGTCAGGGAAGTCAAAAAGCGCACGCCCCAATAGTTTCGGGCGTAGATGTATTTGACCTTGCCCCCGATTGTGCGCGAGCCGTAAACCGCATCGGCGCCGTCGGAGAGAGCCTTCTCCAAAAACCGGGGGATTTCGGCGGGGTCGTACTCCAGGTCGGCGTCCTGGATGATTGCGTAGTCGCCCGTGCAGTTTTCAATGGCGGTGCGGATAGAGGCGCCTTTGCCGAGGTTTCGAGGATGGAGGATCACCTTGAGCTGTGTCGGCGGCGCGGCAGTAGCACTTTGCTCGCGGCCCCTGGAACGGCGACGGCTCGAGCTATCTTGCGGACGCAACGCGCGAGCACTCTCCCGCGCTTCGACGGTCGCTGAGTTTCTCGCGGCCTCTTTCAGAAGCTCGCGGGTGCCGTCGGTAGAAAAGTTGTCCACGACGATGATCTCCTTTTCCCAGCCGGGGCCAAGAGACACCGCCTTGACGCCGTCGAGAACGGTCAAAATCGTTTGCTTTTCGTTGTAAGCGCAAATGATGATGCTGAGTTTCATTCCGAGTTCAACCTTCGATCGCAAACCACGCGCAGGGCGTCCAGTGACGCTGGGTTTTGCCAAGCCCAGAGCTCCCCTTCTCGGCGGTCTCTGCGTTCTCTGCGGTGGCTGATTTCTTTGACCGTTTGCACTAATCGCAACTTTCACAAGCGCGAGAAGAACCCCCGAAACCTCTCGAGCATGTAGTCAATGTGCTCGTCGTGCAAACCCGGATACACACCGACGAAAAACGAGTTCCGCATTACCATATCCGAGTTAACCAGAGTGCCAGCGACCCGATGGGGAATACCCTCGTAACCCGGCTGGCGCAGGATGTTGCCCGCGAAGAGAAATCGAGTCTGAATAAGTCCGTCTTCCAACCACACGACGAGTTCCCTGCGGGTGAAGGGGGCTGATTCGCGAACCGTGATGGGGTACGCGAACCAGGCAACTTGGGCCTCGGGCCTCCAGGACGGCAAAATCAAGAATTCCTCAAAATCCTTCAGCCCGGAATGAAGTCGCCAGAAATTTCGCTGCCGAGCCTCGTTGAACTGCGAGAGCTTGTCCATCTGAACCGAGCCGAGCGCCGCCTGGATGTCCGTAGGTCTAAGATTATATCCGATGTTTGTGTAGATGTAGCGGTGGTCATAGGTTCCGGGCATGCCCGGAATCTCAAAATCGAAGCGCTTGCCGCAGGCGCCAAGCGGACTTGTCGTGCGATGCGTGCAATAGCAAGCACGACCCCAATCGCGGATGGAGCGAGCGATGCCAGCAAGGCGATTGTCGCTCGTGGCCACAGCGCCGCCTTCCCCAGTGGTTATGTGATGAGCCGGGTAGAAGCTCAACGTCGCCAGGTCGCCGAACGTCCCAACGGAGCGGCCATTGTAACGAGAGCCCAGGGCATCGCAGACGTCCTCGATGACGAAGAGGCGATGCTTCCGAGCAAAATCCATCATCGCGTCCATGTCGCAGGGGTTCCCGAGGTTGTGAAGGAGGAGAATTGCCCGAGTACGCCTGGAGACGGCACCGTCGAGAAGAGCGGGGTCAATGTTGTACGTGCCGAGCTCGCAATCCACGAAAACCGGAACGAGGTTGTTCTGCACAAGAGGGGCTACGGTTGTGGGAAATGTTACGGCGGGGGTTATTACTTCGTCGCCGGGGCGGAGGTGCTCGTCGAGTTCTTTTGAGCAAAGGGTGCTGACCGCGAGGAGGTTCGCTGATGACCCCGAGTTCACAAGAACTGCATCCGACACGCCGAGGAAAGATTTGAGCTTGCCTTCAAACTCGTCGGCATAGGGGCCGAGCGTGAGCCAGAAATCGAGGACCGCTTTAACCATAGCCTTGACTTCGCGTTCGTCGAAAACGCGGCCTGCATAGGGAATCTTGGTCTGGCCGGGACGGAAAGGCTTGGGAAAATGAGCGACACGATAAAACTCCTCAACCTTGGCCAGAATTTCTTCAGTCAATTCATCCACTTTCTCCATTCATGGCTCCCGACGAATCACGGTGCATTATTCCTTCCTTGACTCCCTGCCTGAACCACTCAACGGTGAGGGCAAGCCCTTTTTTCAGGCCCACTTTCGGCACCCAGCCGAGAAGTTCTCTGGCAACCGAATTGTCGCCGATTATCTGAGAAGCTTCACCGGGGCGGGGAGGGAGTAAGCCCAAGTTGACGGGAACGGGCCCGACGAGAGCTTCCACTTTTGAAACCAGCTCCCTGAGGGAGACGCCGCATCCAGAGCAGAGGTTTATCGTTTTGCCGGCGGAGGCGGGATTCTTGGCGGCGAGGAGAAAGCCCTCAACGACGTCGTCCACGAAAATGAAGTCGCGGACCTGGTCACCGCTTGTCATGGGCAGCTCTCGCTTTGTCAAAGCGGAAAGAATGACGGAAGGGACAAGAGTTTTCGGCGACTGACGCGGGCCATAAACGGTGAAGAGGCGCAAGGTCGCTATGGGCCAGCCCCTGGTGTCGAAGAAAAGGTTACAGAAATGCCATGCCGCGACTTTAGAAGCAGCGTACATGGTGCCTGGGGCGGGCGGCGTGGTTTCCCGAAAGGCAGCGGGAGCGCTCCCGTATTCGTGGCAAGTGCCTGTGTTGAGAAAGAGGTCGAAGGAACCGTCGAGAGCAACGAGAAGATTCAGGGTTCCTTCGACGTTCACCTTGACGGCACGCAGCGGCTCAATTCCCGGGTCGGCAACGCCGACAGCCGCGAGGTGAAACACAACAGAAGGCTTTTTCCCCGAAACAACGCGCCGAACGGCTCTCTCGTCGGTCAGGTCGGCAGAGGATATTCCCGAAAGTCCGCCGAGCAACTCAAGTTCGGACGTGTCGGCTCCTGGCTCGACGAGGCAGAAGACTTCCGCGGACTCCCTGACCAGCCTATTGACAAGGTGCCGGCCGATGAAGCCGGTCGCCCCCGTCACCAAGCAGCGGCTTCCTGCGAGGTTCATGGAATCTCGTTCTCCCCTCGCAAGAAGTCCCGATACCACTCGACCGTCTCGCGGAGGCCATCCTTCAGGGAATAAGCCGACTCCCAACCGAGAACCTCTCGAGCCTTGCTGCTGTCGAGGTACTGGTTTTGGATTTCGTGCTTGGCTTCGTTCAGAATCAAAGGCTCAATGTCCGTTCGCCCGACGACATCAAGAATCTCACGAACCATCTCAAGGACGGTCAACGGAGAATTGTGCCCGATGTTGAAAGGCTCGCCACGTAGAGAGGCGTCGTCCAGCTTTTCCGCAATCAGAAGATAAGCGGAAACAATATCCTTCACGTAGATGTAGTCGCGCTTCGGCGAGCCATCGCTCCGAATGACGGGCCGCTCGCCCCGAAGCGCGCTGCGGACCGTCCCCGGCACGATACGCTCCCAGTGCAGGTCCCCTCCACCATAAATGTTTCCGCAGCGCGTTACCGCCAGTGGGAGATTGTAAGTGTGGGCGTAAGCCAGGCCTATCAGGTCGCCGCACGACTTGGACACGTCGTACGGATGACGCCCCTCCAGCGGTGCGCTTTCCGTGTAAGGAAGCACTTCGTGGTCGCCATAAGCTTTGTCGGACGAGGTCAGAATTACCCGCTCGACCTTTTTCGACCTGCGAACCGCCTCAAGCACATTCCATGCCCCGCGGATATTTGTCTCGAACGTCGAGAGCGGGTTACGAATCGCTACGGTCACAAGAGCCTGCCCCGCCAGGTGAAAAACAATTTCGATCTCGAAATCGTTGAGGAGGCGCTCCATTAACCCAAAATCGGTTACCGAACCCCGAAGAACCGTGATTCGACCAAGGTAACCGGACCTTGCCAACTCTGACCTCGGGTTCTCGTCGTACACCAGCCCGACCACATTCGCCCCGCGGTCAACGAGTGCGATCGTGAGCCACGACCCCAATAGCCCTGTGCAGCCGGTCACCAGGACTTGCTTGTCATGCCAGAATCGCTTTTCGCTGGTCCCGGCCGCGCCGTATGAAGCGCCGTGGCTGGGCACGTCAAATGGTTTTTTCATCTATACAGCCTTTGTCCTCTCCTGGTAAAGCCACCTTTCTCGTTTCATCACATCGTGTACCATACCTTCCACGGAGCCTGCCCGGACTGCCAGAGGTCGTTCAGTATCTGAACCTCCCTGAAGGTGTCTGCCGAACTCCAGAATCCGTCGTGGCGGTACATCATCAGTTGACCTTCGCTGGCGAGTCGGGTGAGAAGACCGCTCTCCAGGTCAACCGAGTTATCTGCGGCAAGGTACTCGAAAACCGACCGGCTGAAGACCATGAATCCGGCATTTGTCCACTCCTTCTGGAGAGGATACTGAAGATATTCGACGACCTGGCCGCCGTCCGCGCGCATCAAGCCGTACTGGGAGACGGTCCTGACGCCTGTGACCGTTGCGAGCCTCCCGTGCTTCTCGTGAAACTCAACCAGGGCGCGAATATCAATGTTTCCGACGCCATCTCCGTAAGTCACGAGAAACGGATCAGTAACTACGTACTGTTCGACGAGCTTGATCCGTGCGCCCTTGTTGGCATCCAGCCCGGTATCCACCATTGTTACCCGCCAGTTGCTCTCCGGCGTCTGCCCATAGATGACAGGCTCGCGGGCGCCGATCGTGTACGAGACCGGTGAGTGCATGAGATTATATTCGAGGAAGTATCGCCGAATGTCCTGTCCCCGATAGCCGAGGGGCAGAACGAAATCCTCAAAGCCGACCGACGAGAAAATCTTCATTACGTGCCAGATCATCGGGCGGTCGCCGATTTCGACAAGCTCTTTTTTGACGCTGTTGACGGTTCCGCCCATTCGGGTTCCTTTGCCGCCGCAGAGGATGACCGCCTGGCATTTCGATTTGCAGATTTGGTTCGATGCTGTCACTGTCAATCGTCTCTTCCACCGTCCGCGAGGTTCGTCCCAATGATAGCACGCCGAGTTCCGCAACGCTATCTTCGGCATACAGACGCCCGTGCAGGCGCCGAATCAAATGTGGCTTAGATTCCGGGGCGGCGGGCGCCAGTTTTTCAGCACCTCGACAATCCGCGCCGAGGCTTTTCCATCGCCGAAGGGATTTATTCCTCTCGACATTCTGGCGTACTCGTCCTTGTCGTGGAGGAGATTCTGTGTTTCACGGACTATGCGGTCGCGGTCTGCCCCCACGAGCCTGACCGCGCCGACCTCTACGGCTTCCGGTCGCTCCGTAGTGTCTCGCATGAGGAGGACAGGCTTGCGAAGTGTCGGAGCTTCTTCCTGAATCCCGCCGGAGTCAGTCAGAATGAGATAGCACTGCTTCATGAGGAAGACGAATGAGCCGTAGTCGAGAGGGCAGAGCAAATGGACGTTGCGGACTCGGCTCATCCACTTCTTGACGATGTGCCCGACCTCCGGATTGAGGTGAACGGGATAGATGATTCGCAGGTCGCCGTTTCTCTCGGCGATGTCTTTGACCGCCAGGCAGATGTTTCTAAGCCTCGGGCCGAGGTTTTCTCTCCGGTGCCCGGTTACGAGAAGGAGCCTCCGTTCACCGTCGCCACACAGGGAATGATAAAGCCTTTGCGTCCTCCGGATTTGTGCGCTTAGCGAGGCGTCAATCCTCTCAATCGCCATAAGCAGAGCGTCCACGACGGTGTTTCCGGTCACAAAAATCGCGTTCGGACGCACGCCTTCCGCCAGAAGATTCTGCCGGGCGGATTCCGTCGGGGCGAAGTGAAGGTCTGATAGCGCGGTGGTGAGCTTGCGGTTGAGTTCTTCGGGATGAGGACGAAGTTTGTCATTCGTCCTGAGACCGGCCTCGACGTGCGCGACGGGGATTTTCAGGTAGTAGCTGCTGAGGGCGGCAGCGAAAGTCGTCGTGGTGTCTCCCTGAACCATGACAAGGTCCGGCTTCTCCTGCAAAAGGACGGCCCGCAGCCGGTGGAGGCAACGAGCAGTGACATCGGCCGGGTCTTGCATTGCTCGCATTATTCTCAAATCGTGGTCGGGGGAAATCCGGAAGAAATCCAGCACCTGCTTGAGCATCCGCTGATGCTGACCGGTGACCCACAGCCTCAGGCGAAACCGCCGGCTTTCGCGGCGAATCGCCGCTATCAGAGGCGCGAGCTTTATTGCTTCGGGGCGAGTCCCGAAGACTATCAAGAGTTTTCTCATGTTCTGCGACACACCTTATAGCAGGCGAACCACCTGCACGCGCCGGGAACACCTCTTATCGCACCGCTCCGCGGCGTAATCGCTGAGGAACCGCAATACGAACAAAGCAGCCAAGGCCAAACAGCGTGAACAACCCCGCAACACAAGACGCGAAAAACCAAGGACCGTCGTATGGTAGCAAACGGCGAAAAATGGTCAAGGAGATGTTTCTGCGGGGTGTAATGCCACACTTTCGGAGGGACTCAGCGCAGGCTGGCGGTGTGCGCCCGAAAGGCACCAACGGTTCGGGGTGACCTTCACCTCTATCCCCTCTCCTCGGGTGGAGAGGGGCAGGGGTGAGAACCCGCCGGGAGGCGGTCAGCGAGTTTCCTTCAAGTTCCCTATTCCGGTTGGGGCTCTCCCGGTTATGCCATTGCGAACGACTCCCGGCGCCCATGGGTGAGGCCTAACCTTCCAAGACAAATTCACGCTTGACAATAGTTCGGCGGCGAACTATTGTTATGAACATGTTATCAATTCCATTCAGGTAGAAGAGAAAGGACGCATGGACACTCGCGGTGTTGTCGCCCAGATAGCGCGGATTCGTGAGCAGGCGAATCTGCTCATCGAGGAAGAACTGAGAACTCGGTCACTGAGGGGGCTTCTGCCGGCCCACGGCGCGGTGCTGAATTACCTCTTTCGACAACGGTGGCCCGTCCCCATCAAAGAGGTTGTGAAACATGTCGGGCGAGTGAAGTCCACGGTAACCGATATGTTGAATACGTTAGCGCGGCATGGCTATGTCCGCAAGACGCCGTCTGACGTGGACAGGCGCGTAACCCATGTGGAGTTGAGCAATAAGGGACGGGCATTGAAACCGGACTTCGATCACATATCCGAGGCGCTGATGCGCCGTTTTTACGGACACATGCCCCGGCAGGACCGCCAGACGCTTGCTCGGCTTCTGTCACAGGTCGAAGAAAACCTCCGGGGGGCGAAGTAACCGTGGGCGGTGTTTTTTCGGGCTATTCGTTCGGCGGCGAACCGTTCTGAGACGATGGGAAGGTCGAAAAGCTCGGGGAGTTCACAAAATAACAACAAGGAGGAAAGACCATGACAGACGCAATCTTGGTAACCGGCGCCACGGGGAATCTTGGGAGAGACGTGGTTGAGGCCGTCAGAAGGAGAGGCTTCCGCGTGAGGGCGGCATCACGTCGTCCCCAAAACATACCCGCGGCGGAGAACGTTGAGGCGGTGAGGATGGACTATGACGATCCATCCACACTCGACACGGCACTTTCCAACGTCAAAGGCGTGTTCTTGGTTGCTCCACCCATGGACCCGGAAGCGCCTGCAAGACTGAAACCGGTCATCGGGAGGGCCAAGGCGCTCGGTCTGAAACACACCGTGCTCACCTCCGCTTTGGGCGTGGACCAGAACGAACGGGCACCGCTCCGTATTGTGGAACGGGCCCTGATGGACTCGGGCGTGAACTACACGATTCTACGACCTAACTTCTTCATGGAGAACTTCTCGACCGGTTTTGTGTCGCCCACGATAAAGGGTCTGGGGGGCATCTTCCTTGCCGCCGGGGACGGCAAGACCAGTTTCATTTCAACCAACGACATTGCCGAGGCGGCCGCGGTTGCGTTTATGAAGAAACACTACGGGAGGCAATACAACCTCACCGGCCCCGAAGCCCTGGACCACGCGCAGGTGGCCGAAATGATAAGCAAGGCCATAGGCAAGGAGGTCGTGTACCACGCCCTAACGGAAGACGCCATGCTGCAAGGAGCGAGGGAGAACGGCATGCCCGAAGGGGCCGTGCAATACCTGAGGGTACTCTATTCGGCTGTTCGGGCCGGTTACGCCGGCATGGTCACGGATGACGTCAAACTCGTTACCGGCAGGGAGCCCATTTCGTTCGAGGCGTTCGTCCAGACTAACAAAAAGTCTTGGCAGCGGTAGGTCGCCACGATGGACCTGCCTGGCCCCGAGGGCATCTGCACGTATTCCCGGGACGGCAGTGAGGACGGAATCACTTCCGCCGGGGCGGGGCAGTCCCGAGGGCGTCTTTGGGCGCCCTGGCCGAGGCCCGACGGGCAGGCAGGCTTTCCCTCGCCATCGGCGGCAGGGTGCCCTCCCGCGTTTGTCGGGACAAGATGCCGGTGGTACAGGAGATGTCGGCGCAGTTCGCTCCAGCCGCCCTGGCGCAACCACCCAGAGCAATGCCATTAAATCAGAGCCACACGCTCGTGGGGCCCGTTGCCACCTCTGACTGGGGCTTTACAGCGCATGGCTTTTTGCTCTTGCGTGGAGACAGGAAGTGTGGTAATTAAAAGTTGTAGTCAGCAAAAACTACGGAAGATAAGCTTGCTTGGAGCGAACAAGCTTCATTCGACGGAGGCACAAATGGTTGCAAGAACTGTACTTGTGGCGGTCTTGGGGACATCGTTGACACTCCTGCTCGGGTGTGGAGGTGGCGGAAACGACTATTTCAGCGGACAGAAAGGTCAGGCGGGCGCGTCGGCCGGGCTGGACATTGCGGGAACTTACCAGGCGGTTCCGGACACCTTCGGCTTCAACATGATGACCATTTACCAGAGCGGGAATAGCCTGTCGGCGATTGATAATGGCGGCGGCTCATGGTCTGGGACCCTCGGCAATGCCTCTACCGAGGAGACGACTGGGCCGGGAGGGTACACGGTCTTCACCTGGCGCGGTGACGTGAACTTGACCGGCAAGAACGGCATTGGGGATAATGTTTCCCTGACCGGAGTGGTGGAGATAGCGGTGTCGGCGACAGGCAACCTGGTAGTCATCACGGCTCAGTATCAAAATGCCAGCATCGGGCGGAAAGGCCAGATCGTGCTGATGCAACTTACTGCCACACCGGGCGGTGTGCCGGGAGCACCGGGAGGCTCGGACGGCAGCAACGGCGGGGAAAACAAGTAGAGCGCTGCCCCACAGCAGGTAGAACAACGACGAGAGCCATGGGCGGTCTAAAGTGCTCCCTGTGGCTCTTTTTTATTCGCCCACACTTTCCTGCGGGCCCTTGAGAAAAAGCGCGGCGGCGCGGTTCCGCACGGGCGAAGAGGCGCGCGGAGGGATTCAAGCGGCTCGGCGAGACCCGCCCGGCCTGAATTCTGTGGGGGTCCAAAGCCTGGTCCCGGCGCCTCGTGACTCCTCGCTGATGGGTGGGCAGGGGCGCCCTGAAAGTCCTCGACCCCGCGCGCGCGACAGCGTGGCATCCCCCGCGTTCCGCGGGGGACCCGTGAGAGATCATGGGCAAGATGCCCATGCCACCACAGAGCCTGCACCTCTGTCCTCTGCCGACGAGACCCGCATCTCCGCCCAAGAGTGATGGGATATAGTGCCCCCGAAAAAATGGTTGAATTATCTTCACTGATGCGGTAAGTGTTTTTGCGCTTTCTGCGTCGAGGCGCCTCCGGGATGTCTGCCGGAGCGTCGCTGGGAGAAAAAGCCCCCGGGAGACGGCTGGTCTTACTGTTGTCTTGATGACGTCCATTGTGCCAGCCGCAGCGGTGATGTGGCTTGCGCGCTGTGTCTGGCGGGGGCACGGTATCAGCGGGAGGGGTGAAGTGCAAAGAGACAGGATGCTCGTCATGGGAAGGCTGAGCCTTCTCATTGACGGGCTGATAACTGCGTTATCTCTCTGGCTTGCCTACTTTGCGTGGTGGGTCCTGTACGAGGTTTTCCCCATCGGAAAGGACTTCCACGGCCGCTTCGCGACGTACGCATACCTTTACCTCGTCATCATCCCCTTCTTTCCTCTCCTCTACAAGAGATACGGCCTCTACGAATCCATAGGCTTCCGGCGGGCGAAAGGGACCGTGCTGATCCTCGCCAAGAGCCTCGTCGTCGGGCTGGCGACGCTGACGGTCTTCTTTTTTATCGCAAAAATCCAGACCGTCAGCCGCCCTCTTCTCTTAGCGTTCGCCGGGATAAGCTTCTGCCTTGTCCTCCTGAAAGAGGCGGTGGTCATGGAGTATTTCCGATATGCTCGCCGTCTGGAGCGCAATTTCAGGAAAGTCCTCATCGGCGGTTTCGGCGAGCTCGCCGAGAAGACCATCAAGCTCATCGAGCAGAATCCACTGTGGGGTTACAAGATAGCCGGGATTGTTGTTCCCGACGCGATGAGGGGGCGCCCGAATCCTGCCGACGCGGGTGTCTTGTCAGCGCCAGCGTCCGGGAGGAGCATCGCAGAGAGCGCTGAAGGCGCAGAGGGCGAGGGATTCTCAAGTTTCGCTGGCTACAGGGTTCTCGGCACGTACAGCGACATTCCTCGCATCCTTGCCGCAGAGCCCTACGACCAGGTCATCTTCGCCGTCGGAAAACGCTACCTCCACGAGATCGAGGACCCGGTCCGCGCATGCGAGCTTCAGGGGATTGACGCGTGGCTGATTGCCGACTTCTTCAAGGCGGCCATAGGGAAAGTCAAGCTCGAGGAGTTTCACAACCTTCCTGTCCTGGCGTTCAGCTCGTCGCCGGAGTTTAACTGGAGCCTTCTCTTGAAATCGGTCTTCGACAGGGTCGCGGCGCTTATTTTGATCATTCTGACACTCCCGTTGTTCATTTTCGTTCCAATCATCATCAAATTGACCTCCCGCGGACCGGCATTGTTCAAGCAGAAACGAACCGGCCTGCGCGGCAAGGAGTTCACCATGTACAAGTTCCGCTCCATGCACAGCAGCGCCGAGCAGATGAGAGCGGAGCTTGAGATGTTTAACGAGCAGACGGGCGCTGCCTTCAAGATGACCAACGACCCGCGCGTCACTCCTTTCGGGAGATTCCTCCGGCGCACGAGCATTGACGAGCTCCCTCAGCTCATCAACGTTTTGAAGGGTGAGATGAGCCTCGTCGGCCCTCGCCCCCTTGTCCTGACAGACGTCGGTAAATTCAAGGAATGGCAGAGAAGAAGGCAGACCGTTAAGCCGGGGCTGACTTGCCTGTGGCAGACAAGCGGAAGAAGCAAGATTGACTTCGAAACCTGGATGAAGCTCGACCTCGATTACATTGACAACTGGTCCCTTGGCCGCGATTTCAGAATCCTCCTGAAGACGATCCCCATCGTCCTGTTCTGCAAAGGCTCCGAGTAGAACCACACCGTTCCTTGCAGCGGCGCCCTGACGGACAGAGACCTCAGTGGTGGGCCACATCGAAGTCTAAGTCCTCGATTCGTCGCTCGAACGGGAACCGCGACCGACCAACCGGGCGATGAGCACGGAAGAACTCGACGATCCTGGCCAGTGCTTCTTCACGCATCGGGATATCACCGCCGGAGTGGCGTATCCTCCCTTACGCTTGCCGCCTTGTAGTGCTCGAACGCTTGCTGCGCAGATAAAGCGCGGTCATAGATGGCAACCTCGTCTATCTTCCCCTCGAAATTGGCGAAGTTGTCGTTTCGTCCGCCGACGAAAACCTGCTTCACGCCCGACGGGAATCCGATTTCCGCCTCGCCGGAGATTTCCGGCTTCGTAGCTCGGGCGCGTGCTGATTCCTACGGCCGCGCGCCGTGTGTTGCGGTCGGGTTACCTGTGGGATTCAATCCAGGCAGGGTCTCGCGTTGCCGCCTGCCATTTACTCAGTGCGTCGATCGGGTCAAGGGCATGATTTCGGGAGCGGCCTTTCTCTGTTTCAACGGTTTTGGTTAATACGCGTCGGTCTCTCTCACCCGGAGTCAGGCTTGAAGTTTCAAGCGGTCTTCGATTAAATGCATGGCTTGCCCAATTTCGTCTCGGACAGGCATGCAGAATTTCTTCACTATCTGCCTAATTTGATGGACGCCAAGGCCGCCCGATTGTGCTGGAATAAGGAGTCTATCCAACTCACCTTTGGCCGCTTTCATCCTACCATAGCACCGAACAACTTGATTGATCTCACCTTCCGTAAACTTCTTTGTTGTTTTGAACCAGCTCTGGTGGCGTTCCCACACAGACATGTCAAAGGGAGGTTCATGCTTCTCTAACAGTGCCCTCGACAGCTCGTCTCGGAGGTCTTGCAGCATTATCCTTTCTTCATTTTCCCTCTGCGTTTCCAGAAATGAAAGCTGTTCCCCTGCTCTCTGGGCCAGTTCGATAGTTGCTCTCGCCATAATATCAGTGGATTGCGCAGCCTTGTCGGCGGATCGCGCATAGTTGTAAGTTATTGCCACGAGCGCCGTCATAGGTATAGTTTGAAACACGAGAACCCCAACGTCTGGCCGTCCCAGGCAGAAGGCGAGTATCGTGCCCAGAAGCTCAACCAAGACGACAATCCCCGTAACCTTCATCCATGTTGGCACCTTGGCAAATGCTCCACAAAAGCGGCTCACGTTCCTTCTTTCTCGTCATCTACCGCGGATGAAACGCCCTGACGCGGGACGATTATGGTCAGGTTTCGGTCTCTTTGGCTGCCCGCACGTATCGAGCACCACACTGAGGACATTTCATCCCCTCGACTCGACCAGGCGTGATATTCAACTCGGCACAGGTTTCAACGAGCACTTCTCCGCACAGACAGCGGTATCTGTCGACTTTGTGGTTTTTGGGCGAGCTTTGTTTCTCATTGGTCGGGAGGGAGGTCATGGTCTGCCTCTCTTATTGGCAGGAACCCCCTTCCACAGAAACTGTATCCAGAATACCACACTCAGGTGGCGATGTCAAACGCCTTGTTCTCCAGGCAGCTCTGGGGAACAAGGGGGCGGTGAGAGGCAGGGCAGAGGGATGTGGGAGG
>CAYZXL010000092.1:0-13601 GCA_964482435.1 uncultured Verrucomicrobiota bacterium | reverse complement strand
ACCATGACCGGAGAATATACCAAACCAAATTACACACTTTTCTTGACATTACCTGATACTAGCGACCTTGTATGCGAACGACACTGTCTGCGGAGAGGGAAGTACTTGTGGAGAGTGAGGAAACGGACCTGGCTGCGTATCAGTGTGGCGTTATGACCGACGGTTGTTTCAGGGAAGCGCAGCCTCACGCCCAAAGCGAGTCTGGCGAATCGCGGCCGGAAATGGTAACTTAACGCCGGCCATATCCGCCGGAGAAAGACGGCGGGTGGCGCCAGAAACGACCAGGTTCAACTTTATGTGGAGGCGTGATCCTATGCGTTCGATATGCATTGCTCTGTGCGTCGGGCTAATATCGTTGGCCGTCGGTGTCCGGGGGGAGGAAGTGACCCCGGCCGCTCCCCACGCTGCGAATGAGCCGATAGGAGCTCCTCAGGGCATTCACCCGGGGCGGGTCGTCTGGGTGCACGACCCCGATGCGACGGATTGGCGAGGGCCGGGAGACGGACACTGGTGGGAAGCGAACCACACGAATCAGGCGGTGGTGAGCCAGATGGTGTCGCGCACGATTCGGGAGCTCACAGGTGAAAGTAGCGACGCGGCGGCATGGGACAGGCTTTTCCGCCACATCAACCAAAAGCGCGGCAAGGGGAACGTCGGCTACAAGACGGGGGAGAAGATTGCCATCAAGGTGAATTTTGTCGGGTTTATCTGGCGTGGTGGAGGGGTCAATCCCGAAAACTACAATCTGGAAAGCTGGCGGGATTACATGAACACCTCCCCGCAGATGATTCTGGCATTGCTGCGGCAACTCGTGCAAACGGTTGGCGTCAAGGAATCCGACATTTCTCTCTTCGATAGCCTGGCGTATTTTGCGAACGAGTACTACGACATTTTTCACAAAGAGTTTCCGAACGTGCAGTATCTCGACTACGCCGGAAAATTCGGGCGCCTTCAGACGAAACTGTCGTCGGTTCCAATCTACTGGAGCTGCCGACCGGAGGGATGTCTTCAGGACTACGTACCGGTCTGTCTTGCGGAGGCGGAGTATTTGATTAACTTAGCGAACCTTAAGGCCCACTCAGGGGCGGGCGTCACGCTCTGCGCGAAGAACCACTACGGCTCCTTAGGAAGGTGGCCGGCTCAGCAAGGTTATTACGACCTGCACGCCAGCGGCTTTCCCCGCGAGACAGGGAAATACCGGGCGCCGGTGGACCTCATGGGGCACAGCCACATCGGCGGAAAGACCGCGCTCTACCTCCTCGACGGACTCTACTCCGGCGTGCATCCGATAGACAGAGCGCCGAGGAGATGGAGTTCCTATCCTTTCGACGGAGACTGGACATCAAGCCTTTTCGCATCGCAGGACCCGGTGGCCATTGACTCTGTAGGTTTCGATTTCCTCTGGACGGAATATCCGGATTTTGCGCGCAAGCCGGGCGTTGACGATTATCTCCACGAGGCGGCGCTGGCGGACAACCCGCCTTCGGGGACGTTTTACGACCCGGACCATGCCAGCAGTGTCAAGAAGTTGGCGAGCCAGGGGGTTCACGAGCGCTGGAACAATCCGAAGGAGAAGAAATACTCCCGGAATTTGGGAACAGGCAAGGGGATCGAGCTGGTGGCGGTGAGAATGGGGGCCAGCAGTGAAATGAAAAGTGTTGTCGCGCCGGGGGCAAAGCTCATAAAGCTCTCTGGCGAGTTCGAGTTTACCGAAGGGCCTGCTGCGGACGCCGAGGGGAACGTTTTCTTCACCGACCAGCCGAATGACCGGATTATGAAATGGAGCGTGGACGGGAAGCTCTCGACCTTTTTGCAGCCGTGCGGTCGCTCGAACGGACTTTACTTCGACAAGAAGGGCAATCTGCTTGCATGCGCCGACGAGAAGAACGAGTTATGGTCAATTGACCCGGCAGGAAAGGTAACCGTTCTGGTCAAGGACTACAAAGGCAAACTGCTCAACGGGCCGAACGACCTGTGGGTTCGCCCCGACGGGGGAATCTATTTCACCGACCCGTTCTACAAAAGGCCGTACTGGAAGCGAGGGCCGATGGAGCAGGGTAAGCAGTGCGTCTATTACCTTTCGGCCGATTACAAGACGCTGAAACGTGTCGCGGAGGACCTCGTTCAGCCGAACGGAATCATCGGGACGCCCGACGGGAAGAAGCTCTATGTCGCAGACATCGGCGCCGGCAAGACCTACGCCTACGACATCAAAGACGACGGCAACCTATCGAACAAAAAGCTCTTTTGCGAGATGGGGTCGGACGGAATGGCGATTGACAATGAAGGGAACGTTTACCTGACCGGCAAAGGCGTTCCCGTCTTCGACAAAGACGGTAATAAAATCGAGCAGATTGACGTTCCCGAGCCCTGGACGGCGAACGCCTGCTTTGGCGGCAAGGACCGAGACACGCTCTTCATCACCGCCAGCAAGAGCCTCTACGCCGTCCGGATGCGCGTCAAGGGGGCTGAGTGATCGCTGGTAAGCGCTCACTCACGGGCGGAGGCGCGGATGTCGTCCGCACATGAGAGAGCGACCGGTTTTGTGGTGGCATGGGCATCTTGCCCATGGTCTTCCACAGGCGAGACGCCCGTGCCACGTGCACATGCATCGGGGTGCACAAAATCCTACAGGCGCCATGGGCTGCGCATGGGCCGGGTCAGCATCGCGTTGGCTTCCTCATCACCGAGAAAGTTCTCTGTCTTGGTGTCCCATTTGAGCTTCCGCTTTAGACGTGCCGCAATATCCGCAATCATGCCCAGATGGGAAGCCTTGTGCCCGGACTCGACGTCGGAAACCGGGTCGCGCCGGGCAAGAACGCTCGTGACAAAATCCGCGTAGTGATCGTTCGACTCGTGGAGATGAATTTCCTCGGGCTTGATTTTCACCTTGAGGAGCGATGGCGGTTTGGCCCATATTCCGCTGCGGTCCACATAGACCCACCCCTTATCGCCGGTGAACTGGCAGCCGATTTTCTGCTGGAAGTGGTCGGAGAAAACCATCCGTAGGCCGCTGGCGTAGGTGAAGTTCGCTTTCCAGGCGTCAACGTTGTCGGTAAAGCCCTCGTTGCGATACGTCGCTTTGCATTCGACCTCAAACGGCTCGGTCCCAGCTTCTGGGCGACCCCAGAGGGCGATGTCGAGGTGGTGAACGCCCCAATTGACGATGAACCCGACGCAATAATCCCAGATGAGATACCAATCGGGCCAGGCAACCCGCCCAGGGTTGTAGGGTTTCTGAGGCGCGGGGCCGAGCCACATGTCGTAATCGAATCCGAGCGGGACGGGTTGCGGCTCAAGCGAACCTTTGTAACCGGGCCTGTAATTGGGTCCTTCAGCGGCGACCTCCAGGGTGTGAATCTTCCCAACGTACCCGTTTCTTGCCAGCTCGCACGCAAAGCGGAAATTGCGTTCCGACCTCTGCTGGGTTCCGGTCTGGAAAATTCTGCGGCCTTTCCGAACCGCATCGAGTATCGCCTGACATTCTTTGACCGAGACGCCCAGGGGCTTTTCGCAGTAAATATCCTTCCCGGCGCGAGCGGCCGCCAGAACAATCAGGGCGTGCCAATGGTCTTGAGGAGCAATCATGACGGCGTCAATGTCTTTCCGAGCCAGAAGCTCTCGGAAATCGCCGTACATGGCACATCCCTTGTCCCGGTAATGGTCGTCAACGAGCTTCTTCGCGTTTTGCCGCCTGTCCTCATAGACGTCGCACACCGCGACAGCGCGAGCCCTCTCGTCCGCGAGGAAGCCCTTCGTGTTCCCCATTCCTCGACCGCCCACGCCTATGGAACCGATCGTCACCTTATCGCTCGGCGCTACGCCCCCTTCGCCGAGAACGGATGAAGGAATTACGTACGGAACGCTGGCCGCCCCTGCGGCAGCGACTGCCTGCTTGAGAAACCGACGCCGACTGATACATTGTGTCATCGTTCTTGCCTCTCTCTTCTGGTTATGAAGTTGATTCCGGCCCTCCCGCAGAAACGGGACAGGGAATAGTCTATCAAATTCGGCGGATGGATGAACCATTCACCCTTACTTCGGTCTGCCTGCATTTTGGGAATATGCCCGGGGCCCCCGCGTCTGCTGCCCGGCCACGAGGGCAGTACCACACACCTTGTGATTGGGAGGCCGCGGCTGCGGCGCGCCGGAGCCCTATCGTTTCCTGAGGGCTCAGAACTCGACGATTTTCCACTGGCCATTCTCTTTGACGAGCGAGAAGGTCTCCTGGTCACGAGGACCAGTCAGCTTCACGTCAACTGACGCGGCGCTCCCTTTCTCCTTCACGGAGGCAATCTTGCCGCCTTTGAAAAGACCGACAAAGTCGTCCAGCTCTTCGGGGCCGATCTTTTTGTCCCGAATCGCCTGAAACTCCTCCTCGGCTTGCTCGGCGAAGCACTGACTGAGGAGGTTGAGGTCTTTGGCGGCGCAGGCATCGAGGAAAGTTGCCATGGCAAGGAAAGGCGTGGAGAAATCGGCCTTGACCTGTTTTTCGGCTGGCGTTTTCCCCTCTATAGCTGCTTGATAGGCTTTATACGCTGTTTCCGCTTTGTCTTTCAAGTCGGCAGCGGTCTCCAGGCCGCTTTCAAACTCGTCTGCCCCGCCAGTTCCTTTCGCAACAGGCTCGAGGGCTTTCAGGGCTTCTTTGAGGGTGGCGAGGTACTCGTCGGCCAGGGCTGCCAGCTTGGTCCCGGCTTTCTTTTCCTTCAGGTCGGCTGGTGCTGCGTCCATGGATTGCTTGAGTTCCAGCACGGTCGCATGAATCTCCTCAAGGGTCTCGCCGCACCCCCCGGCAGCCTTCTCGAGGGACTGGCCGAATTTCCTCTGGGTCAACTTGCCTTCCTTTTTCTGTGACTGTAACTCCTCGAATGTGCGATTGAACTCCTCCATGGCCTCGTAGGCCGAGGAGAAACAGTCTCCCAGTTCGTCAACATTTTTTCGGAATTCTTCCCTGCCCTTCTTCAGGTCAGCTTCGCCTCTCGGCAGACCGCTGAGCTTGGCGATAAATTCGTCGCTCATGCCGCCGTTCTTCAGCTTTTCCAGTTCCTCGGCGGAGAAGGAGGTTCCAGAGTCCTTGATTCTCTTGAGGATGGTTTCTTCGGGGATGTCGAGGGCTTTCAGCTTGAGGACGTCCGCCGCGGAGAGCTTGCGACGCCTTGCCTCGGGCTTTTTCAACTTCTCGACGCTGGACATGAACTCCACGCTAAAGCCAGCACTTCTGAGTTTCTCCAACTCCTCTGCGGAAAAAGTTGTCCCCGAATCGGTAAGCCTTTTGAGGATGGTTGCGTCTTCGACGTCAACGCCCTTCAACAGGACGACGTCGTCAACGCTCAGTTTCTTGGTTTCGGCGGCAGCCACAGTGAGTACCATGCAGCTCGCCAGAGAAAGCAACGGAATCACGGTCCGTCGAATCATGGCTCACTCGCCTCCGTATGTTGGGGTCTTGCTTGGTGTGTCATCACCGGGAGCGGGCATGATGCGGCGCGGCTGCTTGACTTCTCGACAGAAGTGCCAGGGGCGTTTTTGACTGGCCGCCTTACGGGAGCGATATTGGAAAGCTGACCCGTTGCGGCATCAGCGCGTTGAATTAGCCGACGCCCGCCCCACGCGCTCCACGCCGAGGCTCATCGCTCGCACGCGCGACACGTCAGAGCCCGCCGGAATGGCCTGGGCTGCGCGATGCAAAAGCCCTCAGAAGTTGCCAATCTTCCACTCGTCATCTTCTTCGTACAGGATGACAACTTCGATGTCACCGCCGCCCTTTGGCCGGACGTCCACTGACGCGCTGGTGTCGCTGATTTCATCCGTGGCGCCAATCTTGCCTCCTTTGAACCTGCGGGTCAGTTTCCCGAGTTCCCTGGAGCTGATGCTTTTGTCGCGCACAGAGTCGAACTCCTCTGCCGCCTTTTCCGAGAAGCACTCGCTTACCAGGTCGAGGTCATTGTCCTCGCAGGCGCGGATGAAGGTCTCCACGGCAGCTTCGGGGCTGGAGAAATCGGCCCCATCTGCGCGTTCTTCCTGCTCCGGCTATTCTTCTATGGTTTTCTTCAGGCGCTTAGGGGCTTTCTCTTCGACCCGCTGAAACTGGAGCACGACTCCCTGAACGGCAATCTGCATGACGTTTTCCGTAATGAGCTGGCAGGGCAGCAAGGTTGGGGTAAGCTCGCCCTCTCCCTGAATCTGGACACTGAAGTCGTTGATCTTTTTCCACGTCCCCGTCAGGTCCTCCACTCCCATGGCGGTTTCGGCGTGCCAGGTATATGAACCGTCGGCTACGAAGGTAAGGTCCACGCTTGCTCCTGGCGCCCTGAGCTGCCACGACCCCACGAGTCCTTTCTCGACTACTTCCTCTTCCTCCTTCTTCACTCTCTTTCGTGGCGGGCGAACCTTCTTTTCTTTCTCGACGACCTTCTTTTCTTTGACCTTTTCTTCCTCTTCCTCCTCGGTGATGGCCTCGTATGCTTTGTAAGCGTCCTCAACCTTGGTCTTCAGCTCGTTGAGAGCGTCCTTGGCCTTCTGGGACTCCTCAGCAGGCGCCGTTCCTCGAGCGGCACCATCCACCTGTTTGAAGGCCCCTTTCATCGTCGCGAGATATTGGTCGCCCAACGAAGCAAGCTCGACGCCAGCCTGCCTTTCTTTGAGTCCTTCGGGTGCGGCGTCAATCGCCTGCTTGAGTTCCAAAGCCTTTGTCTGGTTTTCCTCGAGCGCCTGAGCACACGTCTTGCCGGCTTTATCCAACGACTGGGTGAACTCCTCGTCGGACAGGATGCCCTGCTTCTTGAGGGACTCCGACTTTGAAACGATGTCCATGAACTTTTTGAGTGCCTCGGCGGCCGAGAGGACGCGGTCTCCCATCTCATCCATGTCGGTTCGGAACTTCTCACTCGCGGCTTTGAGGTCCGGTTCCTCGACTTTTTCTGCGGGCTGAACGGTGAGCTTGCCGATAAAATCTTCGCTGAAGCCCGCCTTCTTGAGCTCTTCGACTTGCTCCGGAGTGAAAGTCGTCCCGGAATCCTGGATTTTTTTGAGGATACTTGCCTCGGGCATTTCAACGTCCTTCAGGCTAAGGACGTCGGCTGGGGAGAGTTTTTTCGGTTGTGGCTGCGGCTCGGCGCTCTTGAACTGCTGAACCTTCGACATGAAATCCTCGCTGAAGCCTGCCTTCTTGAGCTTCTCGAGGTCCTCTGCCGTGAAAGTCGTCCCTGAATCGGTAATCTTTTTCAGGATGGCTTCCTCTCCGAGGTCAAGCCCCTTCAAGGAGACGACGTTGTCAACGGTCAGCTTCTTAGTTTCGGCGGCCGCGCTGAATGCCACGCAGCTCGCCAGGAGAACTAACACAATCAGTTTTCCTCGAGTCATGACTTCCTTACCTCCATCTTTTTGGTTTTTCCCTGGGTGCGTCAGCCCCAAAAGGCCACGATCGCTCGTGGTTAGTTCCTTCTTAGGTGTGTGTGTCCGGAATCTATCCGACTTCGCGTTTCGGAGGAAGTATATCAAAAAAAGTGGCTGCGTTGAACCATCTCGTTCCAGACGGTCCCGCTGCGCAGTCGTGGCACGGGCGTCCCCCCCGTGACCAGGTTCATGGGCAAGATGCCCATGCCACCCCCGCCCCCGTGGTCTGAGGCCCGATGTCGCGGGGGCCGCCACGACAGACAGGGAATTTTCAGAAGGTCGGGCCGATTCTGTTGATGGCGAATTCCCTGCAACGGTTCATTTCGGAAGCGGTTTGCCTTCCGTTGCACACCTCAACGAGGAATTCAAATATGTCGTCCGCGACCTCCTCCATTCTGGCCGCTCCGATGATCCTGCCCGCGTCTATGTCCGTGAATTCTCTCATGTGCTGATAGGTCTTCGTGTTGGAGGAAATCTTGACGACGGGGGCGACGGGATTCCCCAGCGGCGTTCCGAGGCCGGTGGTGAACAGGACGAGATTTGCGCCGCCCGCGACCATGCCGCTGACGCACTCGCAATCGTAGCCGGGGGTGTCCATGACGACAAGTCCTTTGCTCCCTGGAACGTCGGCATAGGGAACGAATTCCTTGATCTCCGAGTGCCCCGCCTTAGCGATGCAGCCAAGCGATTTCTCGGCAGGGGAACTCAGCCCCGCTCTGACGTTGCCCGGTGAGAGATTAACCTGTGCCTCGCCGCCCATCTCTTTTGACATCTGTGCGTAGTGAGCAATGCGGGAAAGGAGTTTTCGCTTAACGGTCTCGTCGGGGATTCTCATCGCAATGGCCGCCTCGGCCCCAATCATCTCAGGAACTTCGCCAAGAATCGTTGTGGCGCCGAGGCTTACGAGTCTGTCGCTGACGAGGCCGACGGCGGGATTGGCTGTGATTCCTGAGAAAGGGTCGGAGCCCCCGCATTTCAGGCCAACTCTGAGATGCGATATATCGCATTTCTCCCGCTTCTGGCGCTTCACGAAGTCCTTCATCTCCCGGAGGCTGTCCAGCGCCAACTCCATAATCCGACTGATTTTGCCAACCTCTTGAATGACGAGCGTTCTCACGATTTTGTTATGGGTGGGAATTCGCGCAGCAACATCTTCGGCGCCCGTGGTCTCGCAGCCGAGCCCCACGAGGAGGACACCGCCCACGTTTGGGTTGCTGCACGTTCCGCTGAGGGTTCGGAGGACTTGCTCGGTATCCGCGCCGTGGTGTGCGCAGCCGTGCTGGTGAGTTATGGGAATGGCGTCGTCATCCGCCAGGGCGATGCGTTCAACAAATGAGTTCGCGCAGGAGACCGAGGACATGACCACGATATGGTTTCGGATGCCGATGGAATTCGAGTCTCTCCGGTAAGCCTTGATTGTGGTGACACTCATGTTGGTCGAACGCCTGGAGGCAGCCGCGAACCTGTCATGTTGTGAACGTGAACGCAATCGCCTGGATCAATCTTCTCTCGGGCAACGCCGATGGGATACCCGTATTTGTAGATTGTGTCTCCCGGCGGAATGTGGGCAAGAGCCACTTTGAATCCCGCTTTGATGTCTTCGGCAAGGGCAATCACAATCGCGGCGCCAGACGACGAGTAACGATAGTCGCCCTTCGGCATATCGAGCAATGCCGTGGCGACGTTGTCCTTTTCGTCCAGGACAACCGCATAATCAATGAGCTTTCGTTTTTTCTGCATTGTCAAGCCGTGTGCGGGTCCGATTCGGCACAAGGCACGCGCCCCCTCGTGGGACACCGCCGGGTCGGATTATATCAGCCGCAGGGGGCACGACCAAGCGGAGTCTCGACCCTTGCTGGCGGAAACGCATACCACATAAGTATAGCGCCGCCCCCAGCATCAAGGCTTTTGCAGAAAACTGGTGGAAGTGGTATTGTGTCCGATGCTACGAGTGCGTGCGGCGAGAGCCGTCGCGCGAGCAACTGACCGAGCCATGAAGATAACGAAAGAGGAGAAAAGATGAGAAGGACCAAGAATTCGGATTCCAACGGCCGGCGAGGAATTGCTCGTCGGGAAATGCTCGTCGGGATGGCGGGGGCGGCGATGGGAGTCTTTGGGCTCGCCAAGCACACGGGGGCAGAACAACGGAAGACGGAAGCCCGAGGCGCGACCAAAGGAAGAATCAATCAGTCCATCGCGCAGTGGTGCTTTGAGAAGTACTGGGACCTCGACAAGTTCTGCCAGATCGCAAGGGACCTGGGCTGCAAAAGCATTGAACTGGTGCCGCCGGAAAATTGGCCGACGCTGAAGAAATACGGTTTGGCGTGCGCTCTCGTGTCGTCGCACCTTTTCGTGAGAGGGATGAACAACCCGCTGCACTGGGACGAATGCCTTACCGCAATGGAAAAGGCGATAGACGACGCGTCGGCCGCGGGCTTCAAGAGCGTCATCACCTTCACCGGCTACGGGGACACGTCGGGCGCGGAGAAGGGGAGCAAGGTTGACCCCGACGAGGGCGCAAAGAACTGCGTCAACGGATACAAGAAAATCATCGGGTACGCCGAAAAGAAAAAAGTCAATTTGTGCCTCGAGCAACTTAACACCCGCGACGACACTCATCCCATGAAAGGGCATCCCGGGTACCAGGGCGACCACGTGGACTATTGCATGGACATCATCAAGAAGGTGGGTTCGCCGAACATGAAGCTGCTCTTTGATGTCTATCACGTCCAGATAATGGACGGCGATTTAGTGCGGCGAGTCAAGCAGTGCGGGGATTTCATCGGGCACGTCCACGTCGCGGGCAATCCCGGCAGGGGCGAGCTCGACGAGAAACAGGAGATTAACTTCCCCGCCGTCATGCAGGCGCTCCTCGACATCGGGTACAAGGGTTACGTCGGGCACGAGTTCATCCCGACGCGCGACCCGCTGGAAGGGCTTACACAAGCCGTGAAGCTTTGCGACGTGTGAGCCGTCGGGGCTATTCGCCTCGTCCGACGCGAGCGGGAGAGCCGGACAACTGGTGCCTTTCTCGACGGAGAAGGAAATCATCCCGGTGCGGTTGGAGTGTTGAGGTCGGCTACGCCGTCGGAACCTCGCACGACGACTGGGCAAGAGCCGCCGACATCGCTGCCCTTCTTAAGTGTGCCTGAATCATGATTGGACCCTCGCGGGTTCCCTGACGTCCTCGACCTGGCAAGGGTGTGTCCCGGAGAGCGCCATCACGTTTGTTCCGGGTCCTGGGTTTTGACTAGCGTCCGGAGGGCCTGATTCACGGCCCGGGAGTTGGGAAATCGCTTGGCAAGGTCCGGGTCAAGCACAACGACGTTTGAACCCCGGCGATATTTCCTGGCGTATTTTCCCCTCACTCCACCGGAGAAATCATATTCCTCCAGAATCTCGCTATCTTTCCGTCCCTTCTTCATAGTTTCTCCTCTCCCGCCTTGTCGCCAGCCTTGCGCTGATTACTCGGATGTCTTCTCCTCTGTTTGTATGAACGACGACGATAGTCCTGAAACCTGATGAGACGCCGACCGTGACGAAGCGGCACTCTTCTCCAGAATGCAGCGGATCCGGAATGGTCAAGGATAATGGGTCGCCAAACTCCGTCGTCGCCTCCTCGAAGGAGACGCCGTGTTTCCTCAGGTTCCAATCTGCTTTCTTGGGCTCCCATTTGAATCTCATCACTTAATTTTAGCTCATGCGGGAACAGTTGTCATTTGCAGACTCGCCGGTTGACGGCCGACGCACTGACCAATCCGTCTAACCCTGTGGCAATTCCCGGCTTTCCTCCACAAAAGCACCACGCTGACTCTGCTCCCGCGCGCTCCTTCCGCTTGGTGCTTCCCAAAACGTGAAAAGCTCAGCCCATCATGCGGGGAGCGACCAGCCTTCGCGGTACTCGCGGCGGAGGGCTTTGTCGGCTTCGGGATTGTTGACGATTTTGCAGGCCAGCGGGTCGAATTCGATTTTGCGGCTGAAGAGAGTGGCGACGTTCCCGAGGAGAACGAACTCGGCGAGCGGGCCGCTGTAGTTGAAGTTGGACATCGCGGGCGGCCCGCCTTTGCAGGCCAAAATCCATTCGCGTTCGTGTCCGGGTGAGCGCGGTAACGAGCGCGGCGGCCCTTCGAAACCCTTGAACTTCCTTTCGGGAAGAAGGCTAAATTCGGTATTGTGCGCGTTGGCGTAGATCAAACCCTCCTTGCCGACGACGAGAATCCCCGCCCAATCCTTCCACTCGTCGCCGTCTTTCTCGGTCCAGTCGAGCGGGCGACCGACAAACTCCTCGATCTGGCGACGGATTCCCGCTTTCTCAAGTTTGTCGCGGCCGTTGAGCCAACTCAGCTTCAGAGGCGGCGATGCTCCTCTCGCTGGAATCTCGTACCGGACGATTTCCCAGCGAGGGAACGATTCCTTGTCAATCTCCGAGACCTCGGACTGAAGCCCAATCACGGGTCTCGCCTTTGCGGACGATTCGGCATACCAGAGCGAATCCAGTTTCAGCGCCTTGAAGGCGAGATTCATCTGGTGACAGCCCCAGTTCCCCAACTGCCCGGTGCCGAACTCTCGCCATGTGTGCCAGTTCATCCAGTCAGCATGGTACGGACGGTAAGCCGCGGGCCCGAGCCACAAATCCCACTGGAGATATTCGGGCACAGCGTGCTTTCCCGTCGGCGGCTTGCGATGACCGGTCCCGCCGCCCGTATTCCAGACAAGGACTTCCCGAATCTCACCAAGGACGCCGGCCTGGATAAGCTCCACTGCCCGACGGAAGGCTTCGCTGGCCGTACCCTGGTTACCCATTTGCGTGGCAACCTTGCATTTCACGGCCGTCTCGCGCATAATGCGTGCCTCGCGGACGTTGTGCGCCAGAGGCTTTTCACAAAGGACGTGCTTTCCCATCTTCATCGCCATCATCGAGGCAGGGGCGTGAATGTGGTCGGGCGTGGCGACGATGACCGCGTCAATCTCTTTGTTCATTTCCTGAAGCATCTTTCGGAAATCGTGAAACCTTTTGACCTTCGGGAAGCGCTTGAGGGATTCGGCGGCTCGTTTTTCGTTCACGTCGCACAGTGCGACGACGTTTTCGCCGAGGCTGGGGATGGTGCGCACAAACCAACTGCCTCGCCCGCCGGCGCCGACGATGGCGATGTTGAGCTTCTGGTTCGATTCAAAGCCCCAGACTGAGCGGCTATTCTTGAGGATGAGGAGACCGGCTGCGCCAGTTGTCAGCTTCGCGAGAAAATCGCGGCGATTCATTTTGGATTGCATTGTTGGCGAGTCCTTGTGTGTGGGGTGATTGTCGAGCATGCTTGTTACTCGTGGTGGTCCTCCCGGCGCACGCTTGTTCCGCTGGGATTGGCCACATTTTAGACGAGAACATCCGGACGGTCAAACGCTCCGCACTTTGACATGACGGCAGCGCCGCACTGAGGGTCCAAACACGGCCCATTCGCCTGCCTGTCGGCCTCACATCGGGGTTGAAGCGAGCCGCCGGTCATTCCAGCAAAAGCTCGACGCGGTACAACCTGCTCTTCTTCACGGGGCTGGGATCAGTCCAGGTGGTTGACTCCCCTTGCGAAGGCAGTTTCTGCCGGCTGATCCATGGTTGGGACGGCAGTACGTCGGACGACCAGACTACATAGGTGTCGTCCGGACGGCTGGTCCACGTGAGGCGTCCCTCGCCAAACGATGTCTTCTCGACCTTGATAATCTTGAATGGGAAAGAGCCGAACTCGTATGCGCCCATGTCAACTGTAAGAGACTTCCCACCAAAGAAGACCCGCGGATTGCTGTCGAGGTCAACGGCAGTCCACATCCAACTCTCGTTGATGCCGCGGTCAATGCATGGCGACCCTTCTTTCAAACGGTAGTTGTTATCCCGCCATCCCAGTGGGTCGTTGTCTGGTCCGTCCGCGTCAACGAATGCCGGGTCCTCCTTGATGTTCCCCTCACCCCCGCCACCCCAGCCCTGGATGCAGGAGTAGGTAGGAACCGACGAGCCTGCCAGATTCGCCTCGCCGGTAGCGGAGGTATTTCCCCAGATGATGCAGTTCTTGATTATCCCGTTGCAGTACGAAAGGCCGCCACCTGTTCCATTGGCGGAATTTTCAACGATAGTGTTGCTATAGACGGGGCCGTCGCACTCAGACAATCCGCCGCCACGACCCGCAGTGTTCGTGGCAATGAGGTTGTTCTGGATTCGGCTG
>CAYZXL010000091.1:0-13714 GCA_964482435.1 uncultured Verrucomicrobiota bacterium | reverse complement strand
GGATTGAGCGACTGCACTGCGATCATTGAAAACTGCATTATCTGGGGAAACACAGCCTCGAGCGGCCCGCAGCTTAATTTTTCGCGCATACCGCTGCACTCCTGCATCCAGGGCTGGACGGGAGGGGGTGAGGGGAACATTAACCAGGACCCCCAGTTCGTGGATTTCAGCGGCGGCGACTATCGCCTCTCAGATAATTCGCCTTGCATTGACTCAGGCGCCAATCAGGACTGGATGTGGGACGCGGCTGATCTGGAAGGCAACCCTCGCGTCATCGGCGCCAAAGTGGACATGGGAGCGTACGAGTACAACACGCTCACGGATACGAGCCCACCTTATGTTTCAGGCCGAGACCCCGCTCCTGATGCCACGCGCGTGCCCCTCGGTGCTAACATCGTTTTGCACGTGAAGGACGATGGCAGCGGCGTGGACCAAACGACAATCTTTATGAGAGTGAAGGGCCTGGAGGTGACTCCGACGATAACGGGGACGCCAGCGGATTACACGGTGAGCTACGACCCTCCCTCAGACTTCTCTTACAGCGAAGAAGTGTTCGTGACCGTGAATGCCGCAGACTTGACATCCCCCGCGAACGTGATGCAGCGGCTGACCTACAGCTTCACAACGATCAGGGAGCCCTCTCCGGTGGCGACGTGGTATGTGGATGGCTCCGTATCTACTTCTGGCGACGGAACCTCGTGGGAGACTGCTTTCAAGACAATCCAGGCCGGGATAGACGCGGCCGATGATGACGACACCGTGGTCGTGGCCAGAGGAACGTATGTCGAGAACGTCATGTTCGAAGGAAAAAACATCACCCTTCGCGGCACCAATCCTCTCGACCCCAACGTCGTTGCCAGAACCATCATTGACGGCAGCCAGGCAGGACCCGTGGTCACCTTCGCGGGAACCGAAGGGGAGATGTGCATGCTATCCGGATTCACCATTCGCAACGGCAAAGCCGACGACGGCGGAGGTGTCTGCGGAGGGACATGGGGGAGTCGGACTCACGCGGCCATCGAAAACAACGTCATCACGGCGAACAAGGCTGCCAATCGCGGAGGCGGAGTCGCCTTCTGCGACGGGATCATTGGGGACAACACCATCTCGGGGAACTCGGCGACCGGATCGGGAGGCAATGAATGCGGCCTCGGCGGCGGGATAGCCTTCTGCGACGGCCTTGTCGAAAATAACGTGGTGAGCGGCAACTCCAGCGCTTTCTGGGGAGGGGGCATTGCTGTGTGTGCAGGCATCATCCAGAACAACGAGGTCTTACAGAACACAACTCGGTGGACAGAGCACAGCGTAGGGCCCGCGATTGTGTGTTGTCACGCGATGATCAGGAACAACCTCATCGCCCAAAACTCGGGAAACGACCCCGCCGTGTCTGACTGCAATGGCCCAATCTGGAACAATACCGTCGCTGCGAACTCGAACGTGTATGGTGGCGCTCTCATGGGGTGCCACGGGGACATCCGCAACGTCATCGTGTGGGGCAACACGTCGGACAACCAAACCTTCGAACAGTTTTGCGCTTCCAGTCAGGCTTTCTACTCCTGCATTCAGAGCGGGCCGTTGGGCCCAGGAAGCATCTCTACCGACCCCAGGTTTGTTAACGCCACCGCGGGCGACTATCGTCCGTCAGAAGGCTCGCCCTGCATTGACAAAGGCGAGAACGGGGACTGGATGGTGGACGCGCTTGCGCTTAACGGCAGCCCGCGAATCATAGACTTTGGCAACAACGACAAGGTGGCCAGGGTGGACATGGGCGCTTACGAAGCACGGGAGTTCGTCCCTCCAGTAATCACCTTAGTGGGCGGAAACATGACTCTTGAGTGCGGGACTCCATACGAGGAGCCCGGCTACACCGCCACCGACGACTACGACGGAGACATCACGCCGAAGGTAATAGTGAGTGGCTGGGTTGATCATACTTCCCCCGGAACCAAGGCCCTGAATTATTATGTGAAAGACTCAAGCGGCAACCCGGCTCAGCCGAAAATTAGGTACGTCACCGTGAAAGACACCACGCCGCCGGTGATCACTCTTCTCGGGGACAATCCCATGACGATACAACTGGGAACCCCTTACGTTGAGCCGGGCTACACGGCGATAGACACCTGCGGGGGCGACCTCACCGCCTTTGTGGTTGTGTCAGGAACGGTGAATTCCGATGCTGTGGGCACGTATATCCTCAGTTACAGTGTCATTGACCTCAGCCTGAATCTCGCCGAAGTGACCAGGACAGTGAACGTGGTCTTCAGCGTTGTGGAAATTGTGCAATCGCCGATCGAAGGGCAAATCCGACTGACCTGGACCAGCCGCCCCGGCGCCACGTACGCCGTCTGGTCATGTTCCGACTTGGAGGCCGGACCCTGGACTGAGGAGGCCACGGTGTCCTCGGAAGGTGAAACCACCACCTGGACCGATACGGAGGCCACTTGCACCTGCAAGTTCTACAAAATCGCAATCAAATGATTGGGGTCCGGCTCGCGCGATTCGGCGAGTGACGCTTCGGTTCGTCATCCGGGATTGTGCCTGTGGAACGGTGGAGTGAGGGGTTTGCGCCCTTCTCGTAGTGCCTCGCCTTCGGGTGGGCACCCCAGAGGGAACAGACAGGAAAGCGAGAGGAGGCACTCGCGCAAAGGCGCCAAGACGCTAAGCGGGAACTTGTGGAGTGCGGGAGCGACAGCTCCCGCCTTACAAAGCGGCAGTCCCGCCCCGGCGGGACCGCAGTCCAGAGGTATCCCCCATCGTCGCGGCGCCCTTGCCGCCACCGTCGCCGATGGCAATTGAGGCCCGGGGGCGACGCCCGGACAGAAGGAACCTCAACCTCCTCCTGAACCGTCGTACGCCACGGAAATACAGCCGCACCCTTCTGCGGCATGAACACGGACAAGAACCAATATCCCGCGACAGCGTCAAAAAAACGATTTCCTATCAATCCATAGAAGGTAGCCACCAACCACACTACGTGAGAGACCTGTGAAGCAACTGCCCACTTCCAGGACTCACAATCGCGGCCTGAGCATGGCTTGGTTCTCACGGCTGGCCTTCTCGTTTGCGTTCGCCGCCCCGGTACAGCAAGTAAGGCTCTTCCTCTCCTCCAAGGAAGACGACCGGCGCTGCGCGGGTCGGTCATGGTACCGCCTCGCGTTAAGGTTTGCGAGAAAAGTCTTGCCTCCGCTGCCGCGTCGGGCGGAATGATCTCGTTCAGTGGTCGTCTTTGTCGGACAATCCCACCCATTCTTGGAAATCTCGTTTCGTCTTGCGACAAGAGGGGCTGCGAGCAGGCGAGCGTCACCGGGCTATGGGTAGAAAGAAGATTCGTGATTTTAGCGTGTTTTTCATATCGAGACTCCTCGTCGCTGTTAAGCGGTCCAAAGGGATTAGGCCCTTGGCCGCTTTTTGACAAATTCGTGACTGTTGGATTGGAGACGTTTCAGAAACGGGAAATCTCATCTAAACCACAAAGAATCCTGTTTCTTTTGCAACGCGGCGAATGTGCTCCGCAGCCAAGCGGTATTCTTCCGCATTGGGTAAATGCTCCAACATGAGCGGTGCGTCAGGTATTCTCCTCAATTCCTTCAGGAAAGTGGCGTAGTCCAGGCCGCCCAACCCTGGACGAGCTTCACCAAGGTGAGTGGTGAGGTCTGGGCGCAGAACAATGTCTTTTGCATGACAGCTCTTGATGTAGGGACCGAGCTTCTCAAAGCATTCGTGAATCAGTTGTCCATTATTGAAATACCGCTGTGGGCTGCACACGAGATTGACGGGGTCGAGATGAACGGCGAAACGGTCGCGGTCAATTGCCCTGATTAACCGGAGATAGGAATCGGGCGAATCCGGATAGGCCCACGGCATGGTCTCGAGTGTGAAGTGAGTGCAGGTTGGTTTCACGTCATCAATAATGGAACGTACTGTCTCGACAATCATATCGAAGGTTTCTTGTGTCAAGTTGTCGGGATGGGGGCCGTCCCACTGCTCGGCGCGTGAGCCACTGATGTTCACGCAACACCTGGCTCCAATGCGGTCCGCGAGAGCCAACTGCTCGCGACATTTTGCGAGGGCTGTCCGGCGTGTCTCCTCATTGGGGCTGATCGGGTTGCTCCATGCTCCAACTTCAGCAATGATGATGTCTGCTTTCTTAGCTGCGCTGGCGTAAGCGCGAAGAACATCATCTTTCTCCTTAGCTCCGACCGGGCAGTACGCGGCATGATAGCCAAGCTTTTTCAGGACTTCTATCCACGCATCCGGGCCCTCATATTTCTCAAAGGTGGGACCACCGAGCCGCAATAGTGGCGCCTTGTCTTGCGCCGCGTATGACGTGCGCAATGATGCGGAAGCGAACAATGCAGTTCCCGCAGAACATGCCCTCACGAAGTCCCGTCTGGAAATGGAACTCATGTCGTTGACCATCTTTTGCTGTCTCCTTTGCAGCAGCCAGTATCAGCGGCGGCTGCCAGTTCTCAACTCCACTGCCAGTGCCTGAAAGGAAGGTACTGGACTGGCTATATCTCACAGGATTTCGGGAAGTTCATACCCTTTCCGACGAGGGCGATGGATTCGCGCATTCGCCTCGGCATCGTCGGGGAAGATTTCCTTCTGCGGGTCCCATCGCAGCTTGCGACCGAGCTCACGGCAGATATTCGCCAGATGACAAATCGTTGTCGTGCGGTGGCCAATCTCGACGTCCGCCGTCGGCCTTTTTCGCGTGCGAATGGCGTCGAGCCAGTTCTGAATGTGCGGAAGCGTATCCAGAACATCCGGCTCGGGAACTTTGCCGGTCAGCTCCGGAGGGTCAGCCGTAAAGACGTTTCGGTCAATCTCAATTTTCCCCTTCTCACCGATGAATGTGCCGCCTAAGCCAGGCCCTTCGTCAAGTCCTAGCTCGAGCTTCAGCATCGTGCCATCCGCGTAACGCATGGCAAGCTTGCCGGTGGGGCCCGGCGTGACCGGCCAGATTTCGACCGGCCCCGTATCATCCTTTCCGAGCGCGCACTGAATCTGGTCAATGGCGTGCGTTCCCCAACCGGTCATACCGTTAATTTGGCCACCGCCGTCGTACGCCCACCACTTAGCCCATTCGTGGTGAAGCTCCGTGTGGTATGGGCGAAGCTCAGTTTGGTTGCACCACATATCCCAATTTAGACCCTCCGGAATGGGCATTTCAGGTTTTGGCTGGTAGTGCTCCGGCCCCAGGAAGGCGCGACACAACGCGGTATGCACCTTGCCTATGGCGCCGTTTCGGACCAAGTCGCTGGCGTACGTGTTGATTCGCATGGAGCGCTGCTGTGAGCCGACCTGGAGGACGCGCTTGTACTTCCGTACTGCCTTCACCAGCGTTCGTCCTTCTCCAATCGTCAGGGTCACCGGCTTCTCCGCATAGACATCCAACCCCGCCTGCAGGGCATGGATGCAGATCAGCACGCGGGCGTGCGTCGTCGTCGGCACAAAGACCGCATCGAGTTTCTCTTTGTCAAGCATTTTCCGGTAATCTTGATAGATGCGCCAATCTTTGCTCTGTGGGAACTGTTTTGCGGCTGTGCGGGCGCGGCTTTCCTCGCAGTCTGCGATTGCTACGACTCGAGCGCCAAGTGGTTGTTCCAGCACAAGCTTCATCAGCGTGCCCTGGGCACGGCCACCTATGCCCACGAAGCCGACTGCGATCTGGTCGTTCGCTTCGACTTTGCCGGGAGCTGCCAGCGCGCTCGAACGAATAATATGTGGGCCGCAGATTCCCGCCGCCGCGGCCGCCTTGAGGAAACTGCGCCTTGAGATTTTGCCAGAAACGTGCGAATTCTTGTCCATGTTGCACTCCTCCTTCACGATCCAGATGAGGTTGCAGGTCACGAACGATGATTATCGTGAGGCAGACCTTCCTCTTCTGCGACAGCGAACCTCGGGACACGCCGAGAACCTGCATCGCGTGCTCGGCTCACTGCGCCAGCTGCCCGCCTCACTCTATGGGGAAACCATAACCTAATCCCGATCTCTACGCAACGTTTGAGTTCGAAAACTGGAACGAAGGGAATGCTCTCCTCAATACGCAAGTTCTTAAAAATCAGCAAGAAAAGGATGAAGGAGGAGCAGGTCTTTCATTACGTGTGCCTACTCTGAATGAATGGCAGGAAATGCTCGTACAGGTTGCCTGAATTGTGTATCGCACACTTTGGCCGTTATACTCGACGAAGATTCCCAGGTGCCACTTTGCATGCGGCCAGAACGAAGGCCAGTGGACAGGAATCCTCTGCAATCAGACCCCCGCCACCCAACCTGGCACGCCCCTTACCCGCAGCCAACATCGCCAGCGATCCCATGTTTATGGATGTCGAGCCAATTGATTTCCGGCTGATGCCGGATTCGCCGTGCAAGGACGGATTGCCAGGGCGTGTCGCGCCCGCAAGCCCGAAATCCGGCCGAGACTCAACGGGGAGTTGTCTCAAGCAGCACTGCAACGGGGAGGCCATGACGTGAAGGACTTTGTAAATCGCCAGGCCTTGTTCGGTAAGGCAGTTACATGCCAGCTCCTGTACGACGACGAGCGAAAGAACTGATCCAGCCGAAACCAAACGCCTCTGGAGCCTATCCAACAACACCCCCCTGCTGTGAATCCTCAACGCGTCGTCAAGCTTTCAGGCCTATCGCGCCCGGCGCCCGCGTGGACATGGATACTGCGGACCGAGCTCGCGGGGTTGTCTGCTGGAAAGCGTTTGACTTCCCCGTGGGCAATTCCATATATTCGCCCCATTCCTTGTGCGGCGATTCAGTGAAGCCCTGAGACACGAGCAGCGGCAACCGGCGTGCGCTGAGCCAATCGAGCGGGTGAGTGCAAAATAAAGGACACCCTGGACATGACAGTTCCGTTACTTGACCTGAAATTGCAGTTCGATGAAATTGCAGAGGAAATCCGTGGGGCAATTGACGAGGTTCTTCAGACGCAGAGGTTTATCCTTGGCCCGGTCGTGACCGCCTTTGAAAAGGAAATCGCTGGTTATTGCGGAGCAAAGCATGCGGTCGGCGTGTCATCGGGCACGGACGCTCTTCTTGTGTCTCTCATGGCGCTGGACATTGGCCCCGGCGACGAAGTCATCACCACGCCCCACACGTTTTTCTCGACGGCCGGCTCCATATCCCGAGTCGGCGCGAAGCCGGTCTTCGCGGACATTGACCCCAGAACATTCAACATTGACCCCAACAAGGTCGAAGGAGTCGTCTCCGAGAAAACCAAAGTCATCATCCCGGTGCACCTTTTCGGGCAATGCGCGGACATGGACCCGATTCTCGAGGTTGCCCGAGAGCACAACCTCAAAATCATCGAGGACGCTGCTCAAGCGATTGGCGCTCAGTACAAGGGGCGCAATGCCGGGACGATGGGCGACCTCGGATGCTTCTCCTTCTTCCCCTCGAAGAATCTGGGCGGGTTTGGAGACGGCGGAATGGTTGTTACGGACAACGCAGGTCTCGCCGAGAAAATCTCCATGCTTCGCTCCCACGGAGGGAAGCCGAAGTATTATCACAGCATAATAGGGGGCAACTTCCGTCTCGACGCGCTTCAGGCGGCCATTCTTCGGGTCAAGCTGCGGCACCTGGATGAATGGACCAAAAAACGCCGCCAAAACGCGGCTGTTTACGACAGCCTTTTCAGCTCACTTCGAGTCGAGACGCCGTACATCGAACCGTACAACTTCTCGATATACAACCAGTATGTCATCCGAGTTGCCCGGAGAGACGAGCTTATTGCTCACCTGACAGGAAAGGGCATCGGCACGGAAATCTACTATCCATTGCCTCTGCATCTTCAGAAATGCTACGAGCACCTCGGATACCGCAGGGGCGATTTCCCCGAAGCTGAGAAAGCAGCGGCAGAATCCCTCGCAATCCCAATCTATCCTGAACTGACCGAGGCGCAGCAACGGTACGTCGTCGAGCAAATCGCGTCATTCCTCGGGGCAGAATGAGTGGCTTGCTGGTGATCAAAGAGAAACCTCGTGCCTCGCTTGTGGGCTGCAAACCGCAGTCCTCAGCGCAGGGAATGAACCGCGGATGAACGCAGATGAACGCGGGTGGCACAGGGAGGGACCCCGAATCACTTGCTCGAGGGTGGGCCCGTGAGCGGTGCCTACCCCGATGGCCAAGGGTTACAAAGGAAAGATGCTGATTCTGGACTGGGGCGGCGCGGCGGTGTAGAATATGTCAAAAGAAATCATTCCGAGCGCTTACTTCTCTTAAGTCACGGAGAAGGGGGAGACGATGCGTCCTTTCCCTGGAGTTTTTCAGATTAGTTCTCGAGCGGTCCTCTGGCTTGTACTTGTCGTCGGCAACTGGCGTCCGGTGCCTCTTTTCGCCGAGACGAGCGTGCCGCAGTCGTCCGTGCAGCTTTCGGCGCCGCGAGGCATTTTCGTTGACGCCAGGGGATACGTCCTCGTCGCCAGCACGGGCAACGACAGGATTGTTGTCTTGAGGGATCGGCCGAGGCTTCAACTTGAAGAAACCATTGAGGTGTCATCGCTCGAGCCTTACGGGATGATAGTAGGGACGCAGGGTGGTAAGTTAAACCGCCCTTCGGACGTGGCGGTGGACGGCGCCGGGCGAGTTGTCGTCGCTGATACTGGCAACGACCTCGTGAAAGTGTACGAGAACCTGTACGACCCACGTGGCTATTCGGTTCAAGTCATTCGGCCGAGGGGCAATCAGAAGCTCTCCTCTCCAGAGGGTGTCACCGTTGACGAGAAAAATCACATCATCGTCTTCGACACCGGCAACGGCAGGATTCAAATCCTTTCTTCCGACGGCACGCCCCTTGCCACGATTTCCAGGAGCCGTAACCAGGAAGCGCCGGATTTGCGCGACCGGCGGCAAAAGCCCGTCGCGTTCCTGAAGGCGCCCATCGCGGGATGTTGCCTGGGAAACGGGTACATACTGGTTGCCGACAAGGGCTTGCCCACGTATTCAGTATGGAAATACGACGTGGTTTCGCCACGCTCGGAAACATGCCAGTTCATCGGCTACGGTCCTCCGGACGAGGATGCCATGAACTTCTACATCCGGGACATGGCGTACGACAACAAGCGCGGTTGCATCGCATGCGTTGGCAGCAACGCCCCTTTGAAAAACGCAGGCTGTCTTCATATTCGTCAGGTCAATCCCGACGACCCGACCAGTTTGATTGGAGGCGACCAGCTTCCTATTCTGCGCATCCCCCTCATCGGCTGGCTGGAAGACCCGGTGGGCGTCGCATTCGACCCCAACGGAGACCTCTACATTAGCGACGCATCAGCCGACTCCGTACAGAAAATCAACCGCGAGATGTTCGCATCTTTGACTACTTCCGCCGTTGTCAACGCCCAACGCACACTTGCCAGAATCGAATACGTCTCCACGTCCGAAATGCCGACGCTTTTAGAGTACGGTATCGTCCCGCCACAGGTCGGGAGGGTTGGTTCACTCCCAAGGAATTACTCCGACCCCGAAATGGGCCTTGCCCATTCAGCTCAGCTCGACGGTCTTATGCCTTCCACTCGGTATGCCTACCGCTATCTGTTATCTCGAGACTTCTTCTGCGGTGTGTCAGGGAGAGGTCTTCCGAACCTCTCTCCGGCGCGGGTGTTCGCAACGGTGTCAGCCCACAGAACGCTTGAGTATCTTGACTTCCCGCTGACCGTTCTCGTTTTCACGAAAGGAGCCTCGGGTGCCGCTGCCAGCGGGAGCCCGCCGTCGCCGACCGAGCAGCAACTCGAAGATATTCGGCTGCAACTGGAGCAGCTTCGCCTTTTCTTCTGGGTGAATTCGCGAATGACCTGCAACGTGAGACCGAGTCTCGTCCCGATCAAAGAGCCTGCAAAGGCGCCCCTTCTTCCGGGACTGAGAAAAGGCGGAGGAGAGGTTCCTGCTCTGGCCGATTTGCTGCCCGCCCTCAAGCAACTCGTCCAGAAGGACACTGGACGCAGCCCGTCGTCCCTCGGCAACATCTTCATTATTGCCCCGCCAGAAGCCTTCGACCCAGAGATGCGCAAGCTGTTGCCGATTACGTTCGGCTTGGACCACCTGGGCGGGGCCGCCTCCATCCTCGCTTATCCCGACGCGGGCACCTGGTCTCTCATCAGGGAATACTACAAGCACCTTTCCATCACGCATATCGCCTCGGGAAAAAACGTGGACATATCTTATCTATTGAAGGACCCTAACTCCGACCGAACATGGGTTGTGTGGGACTCAATTGCTGATCTGGCTCGAGCGATCGGGACTGGCGGATGGTTGGCTAACCAATACGGCACCTTCAAAACAACCGATGACGACGATGAAGATGGCGTTCCCGATGACGAACCCGACTGTCCCCTCGACGAGAAAAGGTTCGGCACAAGCACCACCTCGCAAGACACAGACAGCGACCGGGTCAGCGATTTGGCCGAGATACTCGCTTCGCGCTGGGCAGAAGGCTTCCCGATTGATGGCGAGAGAACCGTCCAGGGCCATCCCGAGCCAACCGTGTCAACCGCGGACTCGGACGCGGATGGAATCCCGGATGTGGCAGATAAAAATCCCCTCTGCCGTCTCGACGACTCGATCCCTAAGCTCGATGTTGCGGTTGACGGAAAAATCAGCCCGGGCGAATGGGAAAAGGCACCGCTGCTGCGAATAGCCGACCCCGAATTCAGCGGGGTTTTCCGCGTGGCATGGACCGCAACACATCTCTGTTTCTCACTGACGGGCACGGGCGCTGGCGTTTCGGCGGGGCCGCCCGCGATAAGGATTCGCCTCGATGCGGCGGCGGACGGGTTCCTTCGCGGGTCGGACAATTTGACGCTTCTGTTCGAGCCGGGCAACGACGGTTCTTTCAAAGCCCGCGAGGAGCAAGACAGTATGAGGTCTATCTCTGGCGTGCCGGAAACGGCGCGCCCATGGCAAAACCTCCGCGGCATCGTTTCAGCCTGGAACATAGTCGAGAACAGCCTTCAACTCGAGATCGGCCTGCCGAAATCCTCCGCCATCGGACTGAACCTGTTCGACGGAAAAGAAATGCGATTCGATTTCGAGCTGCGCCCCGCAAAATCGTCGTCGTGGCTGCGGGTGTTTGAGCCGCGGACCCTTTTCCGCGGGGTCCTTACGCAGGTCAAGAAATAAAGCCAACCAGCGCATTGGTTGTGACCTGTAGAGCCGCGCAGGTTACGGCGCGCTTCCTTGGACGAAATGAATTTCGCCGGCCAAACAATTCGTTTGAGAGGTAAAATTGCCAAAATTCTTGAAGAAACCTACAGCCCCAATCGAAGTCAGCGAGTCCGACACGATCGCTTCCCTCCTCAAAAAAATGGGGGCGACGGGATTTCAGGGAAGAAATCTCTCTCTTGCTGCGGACGTGTGGCAGGAGATGCTTGACCGGAAGGCGTTCATTTTCATGGGGCTGGCTGGGGCAATGGTGCCGGCAGGGATGCGGCGCCTTGTGGCTCTGCTCATCAAGAGGCGTTACGTGGATTGCCTCGTCTCGACGGGCGCCAACCTCTTCCACGACGTCCACGAGAGTCTCGGTTTCCACCATTACCTCGGCTCGGAGGATGCCGACGACCTCAAACTCAGACAGCAGCACATTGACCGGATACACGACGTCTTCGCCTCGGAAACACAGTTCCGAAAAACCGACAGGTACATCAGCGCCTTCACCCGAAGCCTCTCTTTTTCGCGTGCTTACTCGACGAGAGAATATTTCTATCTTCTTGGTCAGCATCTCGCTCGTGAGGCAGGAGAAAACGGGATCGTCATCAGTGCAGCGAAGACGGGGGTGCCCATTTATTGCCCGGCGATGGGAGATTCTTCTATCGCCATCGCCATATCGGCTTTCCCGGAGACGCGTTGCTTTCTCTTCGACGTGTCAAAGGACGTGTACGAACTGTCGCAAATCGTCATCGGCGCCCAGACCACAGGCGTCGTCTATATTGGCGGTGGCACCCCAAAAAACTTCATCCAACAAGCGGAAGTCACCGCCTCCATCATGGGAGCGGATGTTCCCGGGCACAAATACGCCGTCCAGATTATAGTTGACCCGCCTTATTGGGGAGGGCTGAGCGGCTGCACCTTCGACGAAGCCAAATCCTGGGGGAAGGTTGCCGTCAACGCGACAAAGGTCACTGTCTATGCCGACGCGACCATCGCGCTCCCGATTCTCGCAACCGCGCTCGTCCAGAGGCAGAGGAAGGCCCGCCGCCGCGGCCCAGTGCGCCTGGACATTTCGGGGAGGGACCTCGAAATTGCCCGGTAGCTCCCCCAAGCCCAATTTCGGCGACCTTCCTGATTCGCAATCGTCGTGGGCCAATTCACGCGTTGTGGTTTTCTCGGCACCATTTGGCAAATCTCTGACTTATCGCAAAGGGGCGGAAAACGGGCCGCAAGCAATTATCGAAGCCTCGTGGAATCTCGAGCTCCTCGACATGGAACTTGGACTGGAGCCATGTTCCGCGGGGATTCACACCTATCCCATTCCCTTGCCGCCGGAGATTTCCTCGTTTGAATCCATGGACCGGTGGACGTATGAAACGACAAAGAAAATACTCGACGCCGGCAAGCTTCCCATTCTCCTCGGAGGCGAGCATTCCGTCTCCCTCGGAATAATTCGCCGGGCTGCGGAAGTTTTCGATAACCTCACCGTCCTTTGCCTCGACGCCCACGCCGACATGAGAGACCAGTACGAAGGGAACGCTTTCAGCCACGCGTGCGTGATGCGCAGATGCATGGACCTGGCGCGGCCTGTTCTGGTCGGTGTCAGAAGCATGTCCGCGGAAGAGCACGAGTTTCTGTCGCAAAAAGGGGTGCCGCTTTTCACCACAACCCGACTCCTCAGCGACGAGCGAGCGATTGGGCGCATTGTGGAGGCGCTTTCTCAAAACGTCCATCTTTCAATTGACTTCGACGTTCTGGACCCATCAGAGATGCCCTCTGTCGGGACGCCGGAGCCCGGCGGGCTCGGCTGGTACAATATACTGTCAATCATCCGGCGCGTCGCCCGACAAAAGAGAATCGTCTCCGCAGACTTCGTCGAACTCAGCCCCATTCCCGGCAACGTCGCCCCGGATTTTCTCGCAGCCAAGCTCATCTACCAGACCATCTCCTATGTTTTATTCGCCCACAAAAGGGCTTGACAAACGGGGGCGCGTCTGCTTAACTTCCTGCATTATCGCGGGGTGGAGCAGCTTGGTTAGCTCGTCGGGCTCATAACCCGGAGGTCGTTGGTTCAAATCCAACCCCCGCTACCATGTAGTTTTAAGAGGGGCAAGCACCTGGCTTGTCCCTCGTTGTTTGCGCACAAAGTCCTCACGTGCGGGAGCGATTCCGTTGATGGGTATTAGCCGCGCCTGGCCTCGACGAGGGAAACGATCCCACCGTGCCGACCGCCGACAGGCAGAGGGCGTGTCGTCGCTGGGTGCCAGAGGACGCGTCCCGCCAGACAACAACTTTCAGACCATCGCGGCAGCCGCGCAATCAGTCCGCCTCCCTTTTGCATCCGAGTATTCTGTGCCACGTCTCGCGGGGCGATGGCATCGCAGCCCGGGTAACACCTCAGTCATGGGTGGGGGCAGCACCTTGAAAGGCCCAAACGCCGTGCGTGCCACAGCGTGGCATCCCCCGCCGCGGGCGGGGCGGGACCCGTGGAGGATCATGGGCAAGATGCCCATGCCACGACCCCGCCGTAGGCGGGGCTCGTGCCCATGTCCTGTGTGGACGG
>CAYZXL010000090.1:0-13791 GCA_964482435.1 uncultured Verrucomicrobiota bacterium | reverse complement strand
CCTCCCACATCCCTCTGCCCTGCCTCTCACCGCCCCCTTGTTCCCCAGAGCTGCGACATCTGCACGAGTATTGAGAAGAAGCTGCTGTTGTGGTATAATGTATAGGAATTAGCGTGCTGAACCCGGCCCCCTTCAGTGCTCGCGCCGACTACTTGTCTGACAGGTCGAAGGAAAGGTCATGACGTTACGGAAAGCGTTTTTCTCCGCCATCAGCATCACGTTTGCTCTTTTTTATCGCCTTGCGTTTGGCGAGGTGATCATCAATGAGATCATGTACAACCCTTCCGATGACCAGGGGCTGGACGATGACTACGAGTACATTGAGCTACACAACACCGGCAGCGAAGCCGTTGACCTGAGCGGCTGGGCTTTTACCGAGGGGATATATTTCACTTTTCCCACCTACGTCCTTCCGGCGGGGGACTACATAGTCGTGTGCAAGAACTCCGCCCAGGTCGCGGCGTACTACGACATTAGCAACACCATCGGGGATTTCGATGGGCGCCTCGAGAACGCGGGCGAGAAGATAACCCTTGTTGACGCCTCGCTGACGCCCCAGGTTATTGACGAGGTGGACTATGGGGATGAACTCCCATGGCCATCTGAACCGGACGGAAGAGGCCCTTCGCTGGAACTCATAAATCCGTCCTCGGACAACAGCGTCTTCTCGAACTGGGGGCCGAGTCTTTCTGAATCGCCTCTGGGAACGCCCGGGAAGCAAAACTCGCAGTACAATCCGCTTGCCCATCATACCGACGTGGTCATCAACGAAATCATGTACCACCCGCTTTCTGCGGAGCAAAAAGAGAAGTTCATCGAGATTCTCAACATCGGCAGCCAGGAAATTTCTCTTGCCGGATGGCGGCTTGTGGGGGAGGCGAGTTTCAGTTTCGTCTCGACCGCGACGATTCTTCCCGGAGAATACATCGTCATCGCAGCCGACGAGAAATGGTTGGTGAGTCGCTATCCGGGGACGAAAGTTTGGGGAAACTTCCAGGGATTGACCTCCACCGGCGGGCAGGCAGTCGCGCTGAGAACCCCGGATGGCATCATCGCGGACTACGTTGACTTCAAGGACAACGACCCGTGGCCGATTCTCCCGGACGGTGAAGGACCTTCTCTGGAGCTTATCAACCCGTACGACGACAACGACTTTGGCAGAAACTGGGAGGATGGCTCCCCTTCTTCGCCCGGTCGGCAAAACGCCGCTTTCTCCATCAACAACGCCCCCTACATCACGAAAGCCGACCATACTCCCGACCAGCCAAAAGAGAGCGACATGGTGCTCATCACCGCGAAGGTCAGAGACGCCGACGGACTTGCCGCGGTCTGGGTGGAATATCAGGCGGTTCTTCCAGGCCAGTATATCCGCATCTTCGATGCCGAATATAAGACCAACTGGACAACCGCGAACATGAACGACGAAGGCCTCGACGGAGACGTCGCAGCCAACAACGGCATCTATTCTGCGACGCTTCCTCCTCAGCTTCATCGTACGTTGGTACGTTATATCATTTACGCTCGGGACGCCTCGCCCGAGCAAAAGCTTGACCGCGCCCCGCGAGAATCCGATCCGTCGGCGAACTATGCCTATTTCGTTTACAACGGCGTTCCGCCGTATTACGCGCCCGTCACCTACCTGGGCCAACCGAGGACCCACACGGTCCTGACCAAGCTCCCTGTCTATCACCTGATAGCCAAGGCGGATGACGTTTTAGAGTGCGAGTACAAGGAAATCCAGTTCTGGGATGGGGTCGGGCGGCACGATTTTCGATGGCGGGGGACGTTCGTCTATGACGGGGAAGTGTACGACCACATCTACTTCCGGCTGAGGGGGGGCGTGCACCGCTACCACCAGCACAAGCGTGCCTACAAAATCAAGTTCAACCGGGGTCGCCGCTTCGTCATGAAGGACAACTACGGGGAGCTTTTTCCCGAGAAGAGAAAGAAGCTCAACCTCAACTCGAACATTCAGCAAGTCTGGACGGGCAAACGCGGGGAAGAGGGAATATACGAATCTCTCGGACAGCGCCTGTTCAGGGACGCTGGCGTGCGATTCTCTTACACGACTTTTGTTCATCTCCGAATCATTGACGACGTGAGTGAAACTGGAGCTGACCAGTACAAGGGGGATTTCTACGGCATCTTTACGGAGGTGGAGCAGCCCGACGACAATCTTCTCAAAACTCACAGTCATGCTCTGACCGGCAACCTCTACAAGATTGACACCGGTGCTCTCAACGGAAAATGGGAGAAGGAAATCAACGACATCCCGCCCCTCAACGAGGCCGACATCCAGGCTTTCTGGGATGGCTATCACGGCGCGCCGACGGTGACGTGGTGGAGGAGCAACCTGAACCTCCAGTCCTGGTATTCCTACAATGCCATCGTTGACGCCATCCACCACACCGACATTCACGCCGGAAAGAACTACTACTATTACCGCAATCCGCAAAACAATCTCTGGGAAGTCTTCCCCTGGGACCTTGACCTGGTCTTCGACGTTCCTTACGGCGGCGGGCAGCATGAGTTCGTCGGCAAGATTCTTGGGACATATTCCAGCAGCTTCGGCCCCGAATACAAAAATCGGTTGCGGGAAATCCTCCAGCTCATCTACACCCCCGAGCACATCTCTCCAATCATTGACGAATGGCGAAACCTTATCATCGAAATGGCGGAAGCCGACCGCGACCGATGGGACCAGATGCCCTTGCCCAGTCCGTATCCCTTCCAGGGGCAACTCGAGCAATACCCCTGGCAGAACCTGTTCGCGCCCCTCGACGTCAGAATCGCTGGCTTGAAAAACTGGATCAACAGTCGCAGAACAACCATGCTCACGTGGGCTACGGACCCGGATATTCCTGCCAAGCCCGTCAACCTCAGCCCGCCCAATGGCAGCGGCGCGCCGGGGATACCGCTTCTGGTTTCGTCTGCCTTTTCCGACCCGAACGGAGACAGCCATAAGGCAAGCCGCTGGATCCTGATAAAGGAAGACGGCGATTGGGCTTATCCCCTCTGGGACTCGCGTGAAAATATGATTGATCGCATCTCCGTTGCCGTACCATTGAGTGTCCTTACATACACCCAATGGTATAAGTGGCGGGTCAAGCATATGGATACCACAGACCGTTGGAGTGACTGGTCAAGCCCAACATCCTTCCAGGCAATGAACGTCGTTGACTCAACAGCACCCGCTTCACCAACCGGATTGTCCGCGGAAACGCCGGACTATCGCACTGTGGTCCTATCCTGGGGGCCAGCGAGCGACCCCGACAGCGGCATCCTCGGCTACGAGGTTAGCCGCGACGGCGAGATGCTCACGACCGGCTTTCCGAACCTTTCCTACACGGACGGCAGCGTTCAGGAAAACACCTCCTATCAATACGAGGTCGTTGCGATCAACGGAGCCGGGATGCGGTCAGAGCCTGCGCAGATAGCGGTCAAGACGCCGCCAGACGATATACCACCCACGGTGGTCTCCGCAGAACCACTGGATCAGGACACGATCCGCATCGTTTTCAGCGAAGCTGTCACCCCGATGTCCGCTCGCAACCCCGCGAACTACCGCCTGAGTAATTGGCTGAGCGTCCTTTCGGCAACGCTCCAGCCTGATGGGCAAACCGTAGAACTGTCCACCTCGCTGATGTCCGGTGGGAGCGCCTACACCTTGACGGTCAGCAACGTCAGCGATGTGTCATCTCTGGGTAACGCAATTGCGCCTGGCACGAGGGTGGAATTCAGCACCAACTTCAGCGTGGAGGTCAGCGACGTCAGTTTGAGCACCGGCAGCAGCTTTGTCGTGCAGGAATTCGCCGCCGGAGGTTACGTTTACTCCGACCAATTACAGTATCACATAGGCAGCACCATTCCCGACCAATTGTCCGACGGCGCCATTCAAATACGGCTTCCCAATGGGCCCGAGGCCGATCGAGGCAGCACTACCTCCGAGTACATCACGTTCAACGTCAGCTTCGACGTGGAAGTGTGGGTCGGATTTCGCATCAACGAGACTTTGCCCGCATGGCTGGCGGACGGAACCTGGGAGAATGCGGGATTCCAGCAATACGTTGACAAGGACGGCGACGCCAGGTATCACGATTTCTACAAGAAGCTTTTCCACCGCGGCGAGGTGGTTTTAGGAGGCAACGCACAGCCCCCAGCTCGCGTGCACAGCAACTACATCGTCGTTGTTCGCCCCCTCGGCGCACCCGACCCCGACACCGACGACGACGGCCTCCCTGACGAGTGGGAAACGACCTGGTTCGGCGACACATCCCGGCAGGCAGACGCAGACGACGACCTCGACGGAAGGACTAATCTCCAGGAGTTTGCCGCGGGAACTAACCCACTCGACCCGTCGTCCTTCTTTGAAATCGCGTCAATTGCAGTCAACGAGGGCCGTCTCGAAATCACATGGCCCACAAGCGCCCACAAATATTATCAGGTTTACTGGTCTTCAAGTCCGGACGGTGAATGGTCGCCGCTTGGTGGGCCGCATGATGCCAGCAGCGGCGCCGAATTCGATGACGGCTTTACCTCCCTCCAGCAGCGATACTATCGCGTCGAAGTCTGGTAACGTGCCTTTGTCTGCGCCTCCGCTTTCGGCTCGCGCTTTGTCATCAGCCCGACATCGGCCCCAGGAGAGGCGCGCCTTGCCTCCAGGCAGGGGACGTGGAAGACGTAAATCATCTGGTTGGCGGGATTTTCACGACTATTCCCGAAAAATGCCCCCACGTGCGGCGCCTCCTTCCCCCTATAACATCGCCGCTCCCCTCGTCTCGCTGCCGCAGGTTCCCCGTAGCTAAATCTTCCGGGAAATGACGTTCTTCAAGGCGGAAACAACCTCCGGATCGAACTGCGTGCCCGCGTTCGCTTCAATTTCCTGCACGGCCTGCCACGGGAGTTTCCCCGGCCTATAAGGCCGGTCGCTCACAATTGCATCGTAGGCATCCGCCGCAGAAATGATTCCTATGCAGAGCCTTAGTTCCGGTCCGACTTTCGCATCCGGCAGCGCAGGAGCGCCAGCCTCGGGATTGACCATTCGCTCGTGATGAAACCTCACAATGGGAATCACGTCCTGGAGAACTACCTCCACCGACCGGAGGATTTCCGCCCCTCGCAGAGCATGAGCGCCGATTTCCTTCCTTTCCTCCTCCGAAAGGTCGGCGGACTTCTGAAGTGCTCTGACGCTGACGTCCACCTTCCCGATGTCGTGGAGAAGCCCTCCCACGCGCACTTTCTCGACAAGGCTTTCCGAAAACTTCAGCTCTCGGGCGACCTCCACAGCAAGCTCCGCGACCCTCTGGGAGTGCCCCAAAACGTGTCTGTCGGTGCACTCGAGGCATTTTGTCAGCAGCTCCAAGATTCCCACGTAAGCGTGCCTGAGTTCCTGCGCTCTCTTTTCCTTCTGGTCATAAAGCGTCCCCACTAACACTGCCGCCAGAATCAGAAATGCCCCCCAGCTCGCCAGCGAGAAGTGTATGTCAAATCTCCGGTCGGCGATCTCTTTCTCAATCGCCGAAAGCTTGGCCCCCGGCGCACCAGCCGCCGTGAACGCATTAAGCTCTTTACTCAGCTCGGCCAGCTTTTCGTCGAAGCTGGAGGGCAATGCCACTGCGTACAGCACCACCAGAAACACTGCCAGTACGCTCACCAAAAGCGCCGTTCTCCGACCGCATCCCCACGCCGCCAGCAAGACCGGGATGTAGTAAAAGCTGAGAAATGGGAGTTTATCGAGAACAAAGAAGTGAATTATTCCGATCCCGATGAGAATCAGGAGAACGGTGACTTTTTCCAGATTCTCTGCGATGAACCGCTTAGCCCTCTCCATGGGCTAATCCCCTCCTGCACTACCCGGTGGCCATGTGTTTCCTGACTCCTGCTCCTCTAATTTTGGCCGGGGCTCCAGGTCTTCAACGGCTTTGACAAAAGCCTCCACGATCTCAGGCTCAAATTCTCTCCCTGCGCTCGCGCGAATCTGTTCCAGCGCCTCTTGCCGGGATTTGGCCTTCCTCATGGGAGCTCCCGTGACCATGTCATAGTAAGCGCGGGAGATGGCTACGACCTCCGCTCCCTTCGTCGTCGGATCGGAGACAGGCTTTTCTCGTTTGCCAACGAAGTACTCGTGATAGACGTTCAGAATTGGTGCCACCCCCTCCAGAACGGCGCTGACCGACCGAACAACCTCCTGGCCGCTGACGCTGAACGTCCTAATCTTCGTTCCAGATTCGCTCCCCAGCTCTGCGGACTTCTCTAATATCAGCGCACTAATCTCCTTGCGACCTAAGTCGTGCAGGAGCGCTCCTATCCGGATGTTCTCCACCGCATCTTCGCCGAGCTTCAGCCGTTTGGCAGTTTCCGTGGCAAGGTCCGCCACCTTGACTGACCGCCCTGCCGAGTGCCTGTCCGCGAGCTCAAGGTACTTGGTCAGAATCTCCACCACACCCGCGTACGCGCTCTTAAGATCCCGAATTCTCCGCTGCTTCTGGTCGTAAAGGATGCTCGACGTTACGGCCGAAAGGATGAGGAACGCTCCCCACGTCACCAGAGAAAAGTGAAGCTTGAACTTTTCGGCGCTGATTCTGTCAGCAACCCTGTTGGCCTCCGACGAGGAACGATCGAGCGCAGCAAGCCGCTCACGATTCCTCGCGATTTCGGGCGCCATCTTCCCCGGTTCCACGACCGAATACAACACAACCAGAAAAACGGCCAGCACGCTCAACTGCAGGGCAATTCTCTTGCCGCAGAAATATCCCGCGAGCAACACCGGCAGATAGTAGAAGCCCAGAAACGGGAGTTTCTGCACCACAACCAGATGAATGACGAGAAGCCCAACGAGAATGCTGAGAATTACAAGCCGTTCCACAATCGCCGCTAACTTGAATTCGTCTGACTGCATTTGTTCTGGTGGGGCGACTTACCCTTTCTCCACCCCCTCGATGCATGGGACTATGACGTTCCTCTAATGTGCTTTTATAATACTCTCCCCTGGTTCAAGAAGTCAAACAAATTAATTCAAACACCTGCCACAATAAACCGCGCAACAGCTCTTGTGTTCCTGATAGAAAGTCCTGAACGACCTATAGTGCACCACTGATGTAATCACTGATGACCGGCAACCAAAAAGCCCGGCCCCACTCCAGATACGAGGAAGTCACCCGCAAGCAACCGATTCTTCTCAAAACCCGCCGCCAGATGGCTCGAGAGCTCCTCAGAGTATTTCCCGAAATCACCCTTATCCTCGACGAAACCCTCATCCGTGTAACATATCACGCCTGCGACGGCGACCGCCAGGTGTACTAATTCCAACGCACCGCAATGTTTTCCGCGCCTCCGAACGCCGGAAAAGACTGGATTTTTCCACTCCTTTGCTTATCTTCTTATAGGGCGACCCGACTAATCTGCGGAGGTTCAGCGTGCCATGTCCAAAACCATGTTCTCAACTCTGATCGTTTTCCTTTCTCTCGCAACGGTTCTTGCTGCCTTCTCTGCCCCAATCTCCGACAAGCCCCAAAACTCTTCCCTGGCCAATCCCCGGACGTCCAGCGCCGTGCATCAACCAGTATTCCCGATTCTCAGCGGCGAGCTTCATTACTGGCGCATTCCGAAAGAGGAGTGGAGCGAGCGAATCAAGCGAATCAAAGCCGCAGGAATCAACGCCATAAGCACCCCCGTCCCCTGGGCGCTGCACGAGAAAAAACCCGGCCAGATTGACCTCTCCGCCCTCGAAGAGTTCCTCAAAACTTGCCAGCAACAAAACACCTTCGTCCTCGCCAGCATCGCTCCGAACACGCGGCTTGACTTTCTTCCCAGATGGCTCATCGCAAGGGAAGTCCCCGACATCGGCCACGACAGCGAACTCTACCTTCGGTATGTCGCCCGCTGGTACAACGCACTCTGTCCTCTCATAGCCCGCTACCAGCTCACAAAGAGCGGCCCCGTAATCCTTGTCCGAATTGACAGCCCCGACGAGGAAAGGATGTCACCCGATGCTGTGCACCTCGGCACTCTCGCCAATGCCGTCCGCGAACGGGGAATCGAAATCGCCATCTACGTCAACCATCGGCTGTGGCTTCCCTCGACGACACCCGCATCAACCGCCGCCCAGCGCGACAAACCACCCGGCTATCCCTTCCTCATTGCCGAATACAACTTCCCGAGCGGTGAATTCGCTGCCCCTCATACCTCTCCTGAGTCGCGCTCCGAGTTCTCATCCTCATATCGCGCCGCGATCCTCTCCATGCTTTTGAGCGGCGCATATATTATCAACCACCGCCCTGTCGCCGGAACGTGGGACTTCGCCCTGTCTTTTGACCAAAGCCCCGGCGTCTATTGCCCCTCTGCCCCGCTCACCGCCGCAGGGAGCTTCAACCCATCCTACTGGTCCGTGCGCCTGTTCGGGCAATGGCTCACCTCCTTCGGCCCTGACCTCCTGTCCGCCGACGAAGTCCCGCCCGGAGACATCGAACTCCTTCTGCCAGAACCCCAAGTGGCATCGCCCGGTCAGGCAACCTCGCATATCGGCGTGCGCGCGTTCTCAAGCTCCAACGCCCTTTTCATTTTCCCCCAGGAACTCAAGGGAAAACCCGCCAGTATCTGTCTCCGGCTGAAAGACCCGATTTCTGGCACCAGTCTCGCAGTCCCCGCCAAAGAGAGAATCGCTCTGGCTCCTCACCAGACTAAACTCCTCGTCGCTCGACTCAAGGTCGGGACACTTACCGTCTCCTACTCCACCTCTGAAATTTCCTCCCGGGGCAGCCTCCGCGACACCGACTATATCGTGTTCTGCGGCGACGAAAACGCCCCCGGTGAAATCGCCCTTGGCACGCCTGATGACCCAACCGCATTCAGCAAAACTGTGCGGCTCGTGCGCGACGGTCCATCCCTGCGCCTCAATTACACTCACTCCCCCGAAGACCAATTCCTTCGTTTTCCGAGAGCCCTCCTCGTCATAACAACCGCCGAGCGCGCCGCCCGAACCTGGCTGATTGGAAAAGGCAACCGGAGCGCGCTTCTCATCTCCAGTGCTGACTTCGTCTCCGAATCCGAACGGACCCCGACCGAACTTGAAGCGTCCATTCTATGCAGCCCCGGGGAAACGCACATATCCGCCTTCTTCGCCGAGCAGCCCGACCGCGTCCTCCTTGACGGGCGCGAGGCCCGCGTTCTCAGGGAAGATGGCATCTACCGCCTGACAGTCAAGACGCCGTCCGCCCCTTCTGTCGCCATCCGTCTCAAGCGAGCGCGCGTCGCCCTCGAGTCATCGCTTCCTGACGGCGAGGCTCCGCTTGTCAAGCTCGATAATCCTTCCGACCTCGCCCGGCTCGGCTTTTACCAGCCCGGCTTCGTCATGCTCCACACGACCCTCCCGAAGAACGCCGCCGAACGTCTCCTTGTCGAGACAAACGCTATCCCTCCGCCCATCTTAAACGCCAACGATGCACCTATCGCTGCCAGCGTTCAGGGGGAAGGAGCGTGGTCCTTTGACCTCCGACGAAAACTCAACAAGACAGAGAACAGTCTCGTCATCACGCTTGAATTTGAAAGCATCCCCGAACTCAGAATCACGATGACTCCCGAAATGAATCTCAACTGGGAAGCATCCCCGGGCCTCAAGGGCGAATGGCTTCTCCTGTTTGCCCGTCCTTACGGCCCCGAATGGCAACCCGTCACTCTCCCTCAAAAGCCGCCTCCCGCCGACATCGCCTGGTACGCCATCCCCGTCACCCTCCAGCCAAAGCCAGCGTGGGAAACTCCCCTCCTCCTGCAGATCGAGGCCGGCGAGCGAGCATCTCTCTGGCTCAACGGTCGCAGGTTTGTGCGCTACACATCAATTCGCAACCGTGACCCGAATGTCCCCGACCGCCCTTCCGAAAACGTCATTCCCCTCCCCTACTCCTGGCTCCTCAGCGGCGAGAATCTCCTCGTCGTGGCTGCGCGCGGAGGCGGGCCGGTCTCTGCCGAGGTTCACTCCGAGGACGCTCACTCTCTCTTACAGCACAGCCTCCGGCTCCAGTGGCGATGAGCATGCCCGCGAGAGTCCACCGAGAGCGCTCGTCTCCATGTCCTGAGCGCTCCCGCGCCAAGCCCCTCTCCTAACGTCCCGCCTCACCGCCCTCCGCGGACCACGAAACTGACGAGCCCGGCACGCCCTTCTCGACGAAGAACGCCCTCTTCGCCCCGTCCTTCAACTCAACTGTCAACCGCCCGTCGGAAACCGTCGCCCGCGAAATCTGACTCTCTCCCTTCACAGGCTCAATCACCGCCCAGAAATCCGCATCCTTTCCCCTCGTCCGCCACAAAACCATTGGCATCTCAACCATCGAAGGATTCCCTGGAGCTACCGCCGTGATGACCCGATGTGTCTCTTGCGCACAGGTCGGGATGTGCAGCTCCACCCGTCGAGTCTCGTCGAGCCGCCACGACGCCAGAACCTCGCCGGCGCTCTTCGCAACCCGCAATTCCCTTGGAACCTCATACCCGGCACCATCTCCGAAGTCGTCCTGACGCATGTCGGTCAAGTTCGCCCCCGCGATGCCGAGCGTCCCCAGGTTGTGATATGCCCAGTCGAACGTGTGCTCCTTCTCTCCCCGCAACGAGTCCGCGACCACAAAATACCCGTCCTCACACAGGAAAACCGTCCTCTGCCACCGAACACCCGGATACGCCTCGTCCGCTCTCGCGCTCACCCACTTCACACTTGATTCTCCACGGAATTCGACCAGTTTTCCCGTCGAGGGCTTTTGCGACTGCCGGTCAACCACGACCACGTTGTGGCTCAAGCTCTGCCTGTACCACGCCCCATGCACTTTCAAGCCGTACCCCGCGCTTCCGAGGTCAGGGGAGAACATCTGCCCGAGACCCGAAAAAATCACGTTCAACTTGTCCGGATGCCCATGTCCGCCACCGTGAGGCCCGTAGTCCACCGCCGCGTACAGGTAATCGTCGCCTCGCTGCAACCGGAGAATTGCCAGTCCGAATCCCGGAAGATTCACGCTTTCCCGCTCGGGCATCAGCCCACCGTCTGGCAGCTTCTCCACGCCATAGAACAGGACGCTTCTCCCCGCTCTCCCTCTCGCCGAATCTGAGTACGCGAACTGGAGCAACTGGCCGAATTTCTTCTCCTCCGGAAACAGAAAATACCCGAGTTCGTACGCCCCCGTCTTATCCCAGAGCCTCCCTCCGCTCCCATCGTTCGGCGATGGCAGTTCGAAATGCCGGTCCGCGCTGAGAATCGGAACCTCAAACACCTTCCTTATCTTGCGCAGCTCCACGGATATGTCCATTCCGTTGTTGACTGTCGGAATGATTGTGTTCTCAAGCGCGCTGATCGTGTAAAAGTGGTAGCCGAAAGAGCACTCGTACCATATCCCGTCGTCGAGCACTCCCTCCGCAATCTGCCGTCGAAAACCGGAACGCGGGTCGTTGATTGCGAAATCCACCAGTAGCTTGTCCCTCAAAGCCAACCCCAGGCACAACACCGCCGAATTTTGCCAGCAGTGAATGTTGTGAATCACCCGCGTCTGGCTCTTGATGAACTCCGCCGTCGGACGAAACCATTTCTCCTCGATGCATCTTCGATCGTCGTCGGAAACAACCCCGGACTCGTAGATAAGCTCGTATGCTGCCACAGCCGACAGGATGTACCAGGCCTCGTCGAGCGTCTGCCACATCAACCGAGGCGGCTTCTTTCCCTTGACGAACTTCTCGTAGTAGTCGGCGAACGACACAAGGATTTCGCGCGCTGTCGCGGCGCACTCTCGGTCACCCTCGATGGCGTAAACCGTCGCCAAATCTCTTGCTCCGTTCACGAACCGCGAGAGCGTTGTGGCTCGCCAGTAGGCATCGAGTTTCTCGCCGCGAACATAGTGGTTTCCCGCGCGGCAATAGTGCTCGTCGGGCCTACCCGGATCGTACGTCAGGAAAACTCCGTGCTCCGAGCAAAAATAGTCGTGATACCAACCGGTCGGTCCTTCGGGAAAGTCGGGGCGCCGCGCGAGCCAGCTCCTGGCATTCGCCTTGATCGGCGCATAACTTCTCTCCGCCCAGGCATCTCTCTGGATTCTCTCCCTCGCTGCCTCAATCTGCTTGTCCGTCAGGAACACGACCGGCCTGGCCCCGCAAGCCGAAACAGCTACACCAAAGCCAGCCAAAACAACGAGGATCCCAACAAACCGCCTTTCACCAGGAACCATCGTCTCTTCTCCATGTTATCAGCCCTGCTACACGACGACGACGATTATACGTTCGCATCAGCTTCGCTGCAACCGTCCGTGAAAAGCCAGATTTTTGTCTTGACATGTCGAATGGCGAGAAATACGTTGTCGGCATTAGAAGGCATCACAATGTCGTTCCCCCATTGAGTACCGGGGACTCAGGAGGGCACAGGTACGAAGGGGGGCTGACACATCCTTGGAGGGAGGGCACGAGATGAAGACCACGCGCATTATTTCCACCGTCTTTTTCTGCTCGATATTTGTTCTCTTGTCGTCAGTCTCCTCGAAGACAGATGCGTCTGGGCCAGCCGTCACGCTGGTCTCACCCGCCGACGAGAGTGTGGTCAACAGTACTACGGTCTCGTTCACATCTTCGGCGACGGATGCCGTTGGACTGCAAAGCGTGACCCTCTACATTGGCAATCAGCCGCAGACGGCAACCTTCAGCGGTGCCGCCGTAACCGACGACGCACAGATTTCCGCTGACAGCCCGAATACAAACTACGCCGGCGCCACCGAAATTAACGTGGACGGCCTTTCGCCACACGCGCACGGGGTGATCAAGTTCCCGAACATTTTCGGTAGCGGTCCGGGGCAGGTTCCTCTTGGCGCCAGCATCGTCCAGGCCACCCTGGATGTCAACTGCTTCAACCTAATTATTGTTAGACCGATAGAATGAAGGGGGGTACGATGGCCACTGACCGGTTCCATCTCTGCCCAAAGTGTCGCCGGAAGTCTCGGGCAGGATCATTGTTCGATTCGTTACTTGCGGTCGCCTTGGGTAAGCTGCCCACGTGTGCGCAGTGCGCAACCAACATGGCGTTGCACTTGACCTTTGCGTGGGGGGTTGATGCAGGCCCTTTCCAGTGCGTCGTGCTCGACGCGTTCCTACCCGATGAGCCCGTAAAGTGGCCTGGCAAGACCGGTCGCGAGGTGACTTTCTACCCGTTCTTGGTCATCACCGAAGGCAAAGATGGGAGAGTTGCTTGGCTGCCCTATTGGCACGTGGTCCGAGGAAAAGGGCAAGAACAGAAGAAGTATGGCCAGTGGGCGCCCTCTATGGACCTGTCGACATTCGAGGAACTCGTAGCGAGGGCCCGAGGGAAAGGCTACCTTGAGTAGATCTGCCCGGGGGACACGGTCTAACAAGTCACTCCAGCGGATGGCTTACAGCCACCGTTGATTTAGGTCGTTAGCCGCCAGCCAAACAGTCAATATGGTCGAAGTAGGTCACACGTGGACGATCTGACGCAGCTTGCCGATCTCATCAAGAAGAGAAACTTGCTCGAACGCGAGATTACCGCGCTGGTTGGCCGCCCTGCTGAAATTGGACATATAGGTGAGTACATCGCGTCAAGAGTCTTCCACATCGCCTTGGAAGAGTCAGCGTCTCACAAGAGCATTGATGGACGCTTCCGTGACGGACCTTTGAAGGATCGCACGGTCAATATCAAGTGGTATGCCCGGCGTGAGGGATTGTTGGATATTACTCCCGACGCACTCCCAGACTGCTATCTTGTTCTAACCTATGTTTGTCAGTTTTCGGGGAGTTTTGGGGGGATTTGAGGGGAGGTGT
>CAYZXL010000089.1:0-14309 GCA_964482435.1 uncultured Verrucomicrobiota bacterium | reverse complement strand
AATCCTGATCAGGCTCATACTCCCGATACACTTTGGCCATTGCCACTCTCCTCCTTAAACGTTATCAATTGCTCCGCCTAATATGTAGCCCAACGTCCTGCCGCTGTCAAGAAAAATCGATATTACTCGGACAGACTCCTAGCGAAAAGTGCCCCAAAATTTATCAAAAATTATCGTAAAATCACCACACATTTGTCAAGAGTTTTTTCGCTTTTCTTTCGCTTCTCGACGGTTTCGGGCCAATTGCGCCTGCCAACATGCCCTCGGCCGGACAATCCCAGCACTGCGCCCCTTCAGACGTAGTCAGCGAACAGCCCAGTCATTTCCGCTTTGGCTTCCGCTTCGGCAAGTTGCTCCTCGGGACTCGTTCGACTGTGTCCTGAAGTCGTTTGACGAATTTCAAAGCGCCCAAGGGCGGTGTCGTCCCTTCCTGACGCCGATTGCCGCGCTGCGCAACATGCTGCGGAACACCCCGAACCAGCACTCTCGCCGGCTGTGCCATAAAGCTGCTCAGAAATTCCCCGATGACAGCGTCAACGAGAGAGGTAGGTATGGTGTCCCGAATACGGGACTCTCACTTATATTTCACCCAGCGGAGGATCTGTTTAAGGCTGGGTTGTTTCCCGTACATCAGGATACCGGTTCGGAAGGTTTTAATCCCCGCCCAGACGGCCAACCCGATGGACGCAACTAAGATGGCAATCCTGAACAGAATCTCCTTCCCCGGGGGCATCCGCACGGCAATCGTCAACATCATCGTCATGCGCGATGTAAACGGAACCAGCGACAACGACTTCGCCTCTCGGAGACGTGCGGAAGTTGATCATCGCTCAAGACCGGCAGCAAGAGAAGGCTATCCTCGTAATGAGGGTAACCGCTCAGTCTCGGGCGGATATACAGTGTCGCCCGCACAAGACGCGGCTGCCCCGCCAGAATGCGGTGTGTCCCTCGCGCAGAGTCACGTCGCACCTCGTTCCTGCAAGGCAGCGACCAGGTTCTCTCGCAGGGGAGCGGGGCTCCCCATGGTTTTTCACGAGTCCCCCGCGCAATGCGGGGGATGCCACGCTGTTACGCTCACGGAGTTGGGGGCCTTTCAACGTCGCCCCGCCGCCGACATGACCGATTACGTTGGGAGAGAGATAACAGTTGACGGGGATGCTGTGCCTTCGCCAATATTGCGGTGGGTGGTTTGGGCACGGGCGCCCGTGGGGCGTTGAGGAGGCAGTTTCGCACGATTTTCTTGCGAACGAGGAGTTTGCACCCATGTTCACGCGCGTGATGTTTGCCGCACTGCTTTTTCTCGCGGCGGTTTGGCGCGTTGGAGCGCTTGGGGCGGAGACGTGGTACGTTGACGGCTCCGTCGGGCAATCGGGCGATGGTCTGACGTGGCAGACAGCTTTCAGGACGATTCAGGAGGGGATAAACGCAGCATCTGACGGGGATTCCGTAACCGTTGCGCCAGCCACTTACCACGAGAACATCGGCTTCGGCGGCAAGAACATCACGCTCACCAGCACCAATCCTTTGAGTTCCGCCATCGTCTCCGGAACTGTCATTGATGGAAACCGCGCGTGCCCCGTCATCAGCTTCTCCGGCACAGAGAGCGAGAATTGCGTCCTGGCGGGCTTCACAATTCGCGATGGCGAAGCCTACTGCGGCGCTGGAATATCCGGCGGGACGAACGCGCAGCGGACACATGCCACCATCCGCGACTGCACGATCGTCGGGAACTCCGCTTACTGGGCCGGAGGCGGACTCGCTTATTGTGATGGGGAAATCTCGAGCAGCGTTATTGCCAATAACACTGCGCAGTGCGGCGGCGGGGCCTACTACTGCGACGGGACCATCGAGGCTAACTTGATCTCGGAGAATTCCGCAATCGCCGTCTGGGGGGACGGAGGCGGGCTCGCTTTTTGCGATGGCACCATTCGAAGGAACGCGATAACCCGAAATTGGGCTGGGGACCGGGGCGGCGGCCTGGCTGACTGCCAGGGCACAATACAGGCAAACACAATCTCGGACAACGAGGCCTGGCAGGGCGGCGGGGTGTACGGTTGCGACGGCACGGTTCAGAACAATCTTGTTATCACAAACCACGCGGAGGATGTCGGGGGTGGGTTGGCGAGGTGTGGCCTCGTCGTGAACAACACGGTTTACGGTAACTCCGCTGGTAAGGCCGGCGGGGCGCTGTACGGCTGCACCGGGACAGTCAAAAACTGCATTGTCTGGCGAAATGGGGCTGGCGAGCAACTGGCGGGTTGCAGTGTCCCTGCGTATTGTTGCATAGAGAATTGGTCCGGCGGCGGACAGGGGAACATATCTTTTTACCCGTACTTCGTGAACGCCGCGAATGGCCATTTTCATCTGAAGAGCTGGTCTCCTTGCGTTGACGCGGGCGACCCGTCGTCTCCCTTCTCGGAAGAGCTGACGCCGAATGGCGGACGGATAGACATGGGGGCGTACGGCAACACCCCGGAGGCAACATCCAAATCTCCCGACACTGACGGCGACCAGCTTCCTGACAAATGGGAGCTTGAGTTCTTCGGGAATCTCGGTCAGGGAAGGGATGACGACGCAGACCACGACCTGGTATCGAATATTCAGGAGTACCTGCGTGGCTCTGACCCTTCGGCTCCGGCGACGTGGCACGTGGACGGGTCGGTGGACGCATCCGGCGACGGGACGCTCTGGGAGAGGGCTTTCAAGACGATTCAGGAAGGAATTGACGCAGCGTCGGAAGGAGCGGTTGTCATCGTCGCGGAACACATCTACGTTGAGAACATTCACTTTGACGGGAAAAACATCACTCTCACGAGCACAAACCCCCTTGACCCCGAGGTTGTTGCCCGAACCGTCATTGACGGCAATGGTGCTGGATCGGTCGTGAAGTTCGACGGGACCGAAGGCGAGACATGCCTCCTGGCCGGATTCACAATACGAAACGGGAAGGCGAAGTTTGGCGCCGGAATCTGCGGCGGGCCATGGGACAATCCAACTCATGCGAGGATTGAGAACAACATAATCACCGAAAACTGCGCGGAGGAGAATGGCCGTGGGTACGGCGGGGGGATAGCGTACGCCGGGGGCATCGTACGCGGAAACACCATTACGCAAAACTCGGCGGAGTCGTACGGGGGCGGGCTTTACTACTGCCGCGGCACTATCCAGAACAACGAGATTTCCGGAAACAAGGCAACTCAGGGGGGAGGGCTGTTCCTCTGTGGTCCCCTGATTGAACGCAATGCGTTCTCCGGAAATTCGGCAGCAGATACCGGTGGAGGGCTGTATCACAGCTTTGGCACAGTCCGGAGGAACAGAATCACGGAGAATTCAGCCGGTAGCCACGGGGGCGGGTTAGCCAACTGCGAAGGTGTCATCCAAAACAATGTGATATGCGGGAATTCCGGCGGGGGCGTAATCGGGGGCTTATACAGTTCCGCCCTTGTGATCGAGAGCAACACAATCTGCAATAACTCGGGTGGTGGCTTGGCCGACTGCAAAGGCGAAATCAGGAACTGCATCATCTGGGGGAACACCGGTTGGGAGGGGGTGCAGTTTTCGGGGCGTAGCGTTCCGAGTTACTCCTGCATTGGGGGCTGGCGCGAGGGCGGGGAAGGCAACATCCTGTACTACCCGCACTTTGTGGACCCGGCCAACGGAGATTATCACTTGAAGAGCTGGTCTCCTTGCATAGACGCGGGCGATCCGGCTTCGCCATTTTCCGAAGAGCCTGAGCCAAATGGGCAGCGGATTGACATGGGGGCTTATGGCAACACGGAAGAGGCGACGTCGAAATGTCCTGATAGCGACCGCGACGGCCTTGCGGATGGTTGGGAGGTCGGATTCTTCGGGGACCTCACGTACGATGCGACCAGCGATCCCGACGAAGACCTCGTGCCAAACGTCAACGAGTACCGCTGGGGTCTGAATCCGGCATTCGCCGTCATGTGGTACGTGGATGGGTCAGTGGCGGCTTCCGGGGATGGGATGTCGTGGGAGGGGGCGTTCAAGACGATCAAGGAGGGGATTCAAGCCGCATCCGAAAACGAGGTTGTCGTTGTGGCTAAGGGGGTTTATCTCGAGAGCGTCGAGTTCGTGGGAAAGAATATCGTTCTGCGGAGCACTGCTCCGCACGAGGCGGCCGTAGTGGTGACTACCGTAATAGATGCGCACGAATGGGGCACGGGCGTTGTATTCGACGGAAGCGAAGACGAGGTGTGCGTGTTGGCTGGCTTCACTATCCGCAACGCCTATGGAGGCATACGTGGTCGCGTTCACACTTTTCAGAAGCCGACTCATGCCACCATCCAGAACAATGTCATAACGGGGAATCTGGGCAGCGGAGTGATTGAGTGCAATGGGACGATCAAGAATAATGTCATCGTGGCGAACGTGCCACACTGGTCCGGCGGCGGGCTATGCTGGTGCGACGGGGAAATCCTCAACAACGTAATTGCCAGGAATGTTGCTGAGGGAAGCGGCGGCGGATTATACGGTTGCGCCGGGAAGATTGAGAACAACACCATCTGGGGAAACGAGGCCGCCTATGGGGCGGGGCTCGCTTCTTGCAGGGGCACTATACGCAACTGCATTATCTGGGGAAACGGCGGGGCTAACCAGCTTCACGATTGCAGCCTTCCGGAGTATTCCTGCCTCGAAGGATTTGGCGCCGCAGGCGAGGGGAATATACCCTTCGAGCCGTACTTCGCCGACCCGGAGAACGGCGATTTTCATCTCAGCCCATTTTCGCCATGCATAGACGCCGGAGACCCGGCTTCCCCATTTTCCGACGAGCCGGAACCGAACGGTGGACGAATTGATATGGGGGCTTATGGGAATACCCCGGAAGCAACGCCAAAGTGCCCGGACGCGGACGCCGATGGGCTGCCTGACGGCTGGGAGATGAATTGGTTTGGCAACCTCCAGGAGGATGGCGCCGGGGATTTCGATGGCGACTGGGTCGCGAACGTCATCGAGTATCGCTACGGAACGGACCCGACGTTGCGGGCTGAAGCGCGGGTGACGAACACGACGAAGGGGACCTGGTATTTCACTATCCAGAATGCTCTCTCAGACTCGGAGGAAGGGGACGAGATTGTCGTCTCGCCCGGGGTATATTTGGAGCACATAGACTTCGGGGGAAGGAACGTCGTCCTGAGAAGCACGGACCCCGAGGACGAGACTGTAAGGGCGCAGACCGTCATAGATGGCGGTGGGAGCGGTTCCGTCGTTATGTTCCGGGGCACGGAGGACGAAAGGTGCCTCCTGGCAGGATTCACTATTCGCAACGGGAAGGCGGAGGAGGGCGGGGGGATATTCGGTGGGGGGTGCCGTGCCCGAATCGAGAACAACATTATCACCGCTAACTCCGCCGACGGTGGCGGGGGATTGCATAAATGCCAGGGTGTGATTCGCAACAACCTTATCTCCGAGAATGCAGCGAGCAATATCGGCGGAGGTCTGGTGTTCTGCAACGGGATGATCGAGAACAACACGATTCGCGGGAACTCGGCCAAATATGGCGGCGGGCTTTATGACTGCGATGGGCTCATTGAAAACAACATTATCAGCCAGAACACGACGACCGACGGGAACACGCGTGGCGGCGGGCTCTGCGAGTGCGATGGGACGATCTGCGAAAATGCAATCTCTGGCAACAAGGCGCAGTGGGGCGGTGGCTTGGCTTTGTGCAAGGGCACCATTCGGAACAACCGAATCTACGGCAACCGGGCGCGAGACGGAGGTGGGATGGACGCTTTGGCTGGCACGATTGAGAACAACACGATATACGGCAATACGGCGGACAATATAGGAGGTGGACTTACGGGGTGGGGGGCGATTGTCCGGAACTGCATTATATGGGGGAATGCATGTTGGCAGGCCCCGCAGATTTGCGAGGAATGCGAGGCGACATATTCGTGCATTCAGGACTGCGAGAAGGGAGGAGTTGCAAACATATCGTGGTTCCCTTACTTCGCTGACGCAGACGCCGGGGATTTTCACTTGAAAAGCTGGTCGCCATGTATTGACGCGGGCGACCCGTCGTCCGACTTCTCAAACGAGCCACAGCCCAACGGCGGAAGGATTGACATGGGAGCTTACGGGAACACCCCGGAAGCAACCCCGGCTTCAAACGACGCCGATCAGGACCTCCTTCCCGACGACTGGGAGATGCTTTTCTTTGGCAGCCTTGACCACGGGCCCTCTGACGACCCGGACGGGGACGGAAAGCCCAATCTCGACGAGTATCGCCGCGCGAGGCACCCGGGGTGGGTCGGTGTATTGCGGTATGTGGATGGGTCAGTGGCAAGTTCGGGAGACGGGAGCTCCTGGCAGAGCGCTTTTAAGACAGTCCAGGAGGCGATTGATGCTGCCTGTGACAACGACACCATCACCGTGGGTGAAGGACACTACGTTGAGAATATTCATTTTCACGGGAAGGACATCACGCTGACGAGCATCAATCCCGATGCCCCTGCGGTCGAAGCAAATACCGTCCTTGATGGCGGAGATGCCGGCCCCGTGGTCAGCTTCCTGGGGACCGAGGACGAATCGTGCGTTTTGTGCGGCTTCACCGTCCAGAATGGCAAGGCCGTGTATGGTGGCGGAATATGCGGCGCAACGATGGGGGGGCACACTCGCGCTACCATTCGGAACAACAGAATTGTCCAGAACCGCGCTGACGGGTATGGCGGCGGGCTTTACGGGTGCTGGGGCACCATCCAGAACAACGCAATCGGCGAAAACTCGGCAGAGTACGGGGGCGGCGGCCTCTCCTGGTGCAATGGCACAGTTCATAGCAACACAATAATTGGAAATTCGGGGATTCACTATGGCGGCGGCGGGCTTTATGAGTGCGATGGCGTGGTCTGTAACAACACGATCCGCGCAAACTCTGGCGGCGGGCTTTATGAGTGCGATGGCAAGGTCCATAACAACACAATAACGGGAAATTCGGCGGTTCACTACGGAGGGGGGTTGGGTTGGTGCAATGGGACGATTGAGGACAACGTCATCGCGCGGAATACAGCCGGCTATGAGGGCGGCGGGCTGTACGGGTGCGATGGCACAGTCCAGAACAACATCATCGTGGGCAATACGGCCGACCATGATGGCGGGGGGCTGGCTTCGTGCAGGGGCACGGTCCAGAACAACGTAATAACAGGAAATTCGGCGAGTGACTACGGCGCCGCGTTTTATCGGTGCCAGGGGACGATCCGAAACAACACGATAGCAGGGAACTCGGCGTTCGGCTGCGGGCTGTACGAGTGCAATGGCGCAATCAGGAACTGCGTCATCTGGGGAAAGATCGGCGGCTGCGCACCGCAAATGGTTGACTGCGCCTTACCGGAATATTCGTGCATTGAGAACTGGACCGGGGCCGGAAAGGGGAACACAGCATCGGACCCGCAATTTGTTGACCTAGACGGGCCGGACAATCTGCCGGAGACGTGGGAGGACAACGATTATCGGCTTGCGCCCGATTCGCCTTGCATTGATGCCGGGATGAACGAGGATTGGATGTGGCGCGCGGTTGACTTCGATGGCAACCCGCGAATCTTCTTCGGAAAATCCTCGAAGACCGTTGACATGGGGGCGTACGAGTACGGGTCGTGGCCATTTCGCATAGTGGAGGTTGCCGCGCCGTCTGGTGCAGGGTCGGGACTCATTTGGAGTAGTCGGGTCGGAGAGACTTATGTCGTCTGGTCTTGCCTGGACCTGCTGACCGGCAAGTGGGAAGAGAAGGCGACCGTCCCGTCGCAGGGTGAGATTACAACGTGGACCGATGCGGACCCGACGCCCCGATTGAGGTTCTACCGGATCGAGGCCCGATGAACGCGGGAGGGGCAACGACCGGGCTGTCGCTCTATCTCAGTGGGTGTGCTTCGCCCTTTCAGGGCGCTGCGGGCCAGCGGCCCCCACGGCGTCCGAGACGCCTCCCTCGCCGCCAGACACCTGTCTCTGGCCCGACCGGTGTCTCAAGCACATAATCAGTCATGGCAAAGCGTGCAAGCTTTCTCGGCGGGCATCTTGAGGATGTGCTCGGCGGCCGAACCGTGAGGCTCGTGGCACATTTGACAAAAGGCAAGCGGGTCTAACCTGTGCCTGTGAGTCAGGCTCAACTCGTTGGGGTTGTGGCACTCGAAGCAACGCGTCGGCTTTTCCATCGAGAAGGCGCTCGTCATATTTGTGAATCGCCCGTCTTTCGCCAGCTCGTGGCACCCCACGCAGGAAACTGTCTTTTCGTCCGCGGGCGGGTGAGCGATGTACCGAAGCCAATCCTTCAGCGGAACGTTTTTCCCCTCCTCGTCGCAGACGAAGAATTTCACGCCGGCGTCTCCTGCGCGCAGTTCGTGGATGCCGGGAGAAAGCCGACGAACCAGAACGAAAGCGGGAGGCTCAAACACCCCGTGGGCCAATGCGCCAGATTTCGCGGCATTTTTATCAGGACCGCCTGGCGGCCCGGATAATCGGAGCTTCTCTCCGTCGAGGACAACCGTTGGCAGACCGCCGCTCGGCGACACAATCACCGCTATCTCGACGGGGCCGGGTCCCACAACCGATTTGTCCAGCGGCCGGAGAATCCGCACTGACCCGTTCTCGGCTCTCGCCAGATACAGGGCGCATACGCAAACCACGCATAGGAGCGCCAGGACTTTCGTTCTCATCGCGGGATGCAGGGGAAGCCTCATGCTGACTTGGCGTATTTCCTTGCGAAGTCGGCGTCTTCCTTCACCTCGTCGAAGAACACAGGATACATCCCAACGATGACGCCGTCGCCCGGCTTGATGTTCGCGTAGGCGAAGGAGAACGCCTGCTCGATGGAGAACCTGTCCCAGCAAACACGACCCGCCGCGAGAATCTTAAAACCGAGGCAAGGCTTTTTCACCTGGCGGACACGTTCCGTCATCTTCTTTGGATCGGACTCCAGGTACAACTCGCCGACGACACCGTCCCCCACCATCTTTTTGATCTCCTCCGGCGTGCGGCTGATCCTGTAGAAGCACGTCATGAAGAAATCGTTCTCCCAGCCCGCCTCTTCGATTTTTGCCAGATTGTCGGGATTGTGCGTCGAAATCCCGGCAATCACTCCTGAGTCCAGAACCTTCTTCACGAAGTCACGAACCTGCTCTTGCTTGCCCGTCTGGAACATGCTGTCCGTGACGCCGCCGTGGTGGACGATGGCGATGGGCTTCAGCTCCAGAGCATCTTTCAGAGCCTGTTTGTCCGACATCAGGCAAATCCACTGGAGTTTCGAGCCGCGTTCCCAGGCTGCACGCAAGGCATCACGCACCTTCGGCGTCGGGTCGGCCTGCCAGGTGGTGATTCCCTCCTCCTCGCAATGCAGGAGAAAGTCCGTCGTCCGCTCCACGGTGAAATACTGAAGCATGTGCTCGGTGAGCCTCTTCGTGGAGTGAGAGAATCCGCCGATCGGGTTGTAGCCCGCAACCAGCCGGGTGATTTTTTTGTCGCGAAGCTGAATCGTCGGCAGGGCTTTCTCCGGTGGTGCGCTGACCGCACCCCGCGAAGCCCGCAACACCGACGACCCAGCGAGAGCCATTCCTCCCGCCACAATCTGTTTCAGAAACGCCCGTCGAGGAACACCGCGGTTGGACGGGCAGCCGCCTTCGATACGACTGTCGCAACCAGACATAGTTCGCACCTCCCATTTTTAGAAGTCAACCATCATCAACAACAAAGTTGCGAGACAAACTTCATTGCGACGGTCACGATTCTACACGATGAAAGGACCGAAAGGCAATCCGCGTGGGCGTTCGTTTGCCGTAGGTCACCCATGCCTCGATGATAGGGGACCGACGCTCCTTTCACAGCTCGGGGTTGTGGACACGCTCGGACCAGTCTCACTCGAGGACCGCTCTTATTCTTCTGATACCCGCGCTGCACGCTTCCTCCTTGACAATCCTGAATTTCCCCAACTCCGACGTGTTGCGAACATGAGGCCCGCCGCAGACCTCTTTGGAGAAATCTCCGATGGAATAGAGTTTCACGTTCTCCCCGTATTTGTCGCCGAACAGCGCAATGGCCCCCTGCCCCTTCGCCTCCTCGAGCGTCGTCATGACGAACTCCACGGGAAGCGCCTTCTCGATTTTCTCGTTGACGATGCGCTCTACCTCCGCAATCTCTTCCCCGGTCATCTTCGTCGGGTGTGAAAAATCGAACCGTAGCCTCTCCGGTGTGATGTTGCTCCCCTTTTGTTCGACGTGCGGCCCGAGCACGGCCCTGAGTGCCTGGTGCAAAAGATGCGTCGCCGTGTGAAGCCGCGTTGTCTGCTCCGAGGCGTCCGCGAGTCCTCCCCTGAACTTCTGCTCTGCTCCGAGCCTCGACATCTCGCGGTGCTTTTCATACGCGGCATCGAATTCCTTCCGGTCAATGGTCGCCTGGGGGAATCGCTCTTTGAGCATCTCCTCCGTCAGCTCGATCGGGAAACCAAACGTCTCGTAGAAGTAGAAAGCTCTCTTCCCGGAGAAGACAACCGGACCCTGGGCTCCCGTGAAGCGTGCCAGTTCTCGCTCAAACTCGCGCATTCCCTTCTGAAGCGTCTCCCGGAATCGTTCCTCCTCCTTCTGGGCTTCCGTCAGAATGAAATCCTTCATCTTCTCAAGATGCGGATACGAGTCCTTGTATTCCTCGATGACCACCGAGGCGACCCGACCGACAAAATCTTTTTCAATCCCGATTGACCTTCCGTGCCGGATGGAGCGGCGTATCAATCGCCGCAGGACGTATCCTCTCTCAATGTTCGATGGAGGCAAATTCTCAGCGAGGAGAAACGTGGATGCGCGAAGGTGGTCAGAGATTATCCGCAGGCTCCGCTGCGTCGGTTCGGCGGATAGTCCTTCGATTGCCGAGACGATGGGCGCAAAAAGCTCCGTCTCAAACACGCTCGGTTTGTCCTGCAAAACCGCTGCAACACGCTCGACTCCCAAACCTGTATCAACGTTCTTCTGCTCCAGCGGCAGATACCGGCCATCCGCCGTCTTGTTGTACTGCATGAAGACGTCGTTCCATATCTCGACGAACTTCTGGCACGGGCAACCGGGACGGCAATCGGCACCGCACGGTGGCTTCCCCACGTCGTAAAACATCTCGGTGTCAGGGCCGCAGGGACCGGTCTGACCCGCAGGCCCCCACCAGTTCTCCTTCTTGCTGAGGTAGTAAATCCTCTCGTCGGGGATGCCCAGCGACTTCCAGATTCCTGCCGCTTCCTCGTCTCTTGGCGCATCCTCGTCTCCGTCAAAAACCGTCACCCACAGCCTTTCCGGCTCGATCCCAAGGTGCTCGGTGAGGAACTCATAGCTCAACTGAATCGCCTCTTCCTTGAAGTAATCGCCGAGGCTCCAGTTGCCGAGCATCTCGAAGAAAGTCAGGTGAGCTTCGTCCCCCACTTCGTCTATGTCGTCCGTCCGCAGGCAGCGCTGTACGTTGACCAGGCGCCTGCCTTGAGGGTGCGGCTCGCCTAAAAGATATGGCACTAAAGGATGCATCCCCGCCGTCGTGAAAAGCACCGACGGGTCATGCTCCGGTATGAGCGAAGCCTGCCCTATCTCCTTGTGATTCTTTTCAACGAAGAACTCTATATACCTGGCCTTCAATTCCCGGCCAGTCATCCGAACCTTCATCTATTTTTTCCCTTCGGCCACTGATGCGTTAGATGCCGCTCGCGCCGCGGGCTCATTAGCCAACCCCGCCCTCACCGATTTCCACGGCGAGCCTGAATGATTACCAGATTCCCGACGGAAATGCAACACGTGTGGGGATTCGCCCGTCAGGGAACGCGCCGGTGAGGGTTGCTCTTGGCATTGCCTCCGCCGTCGTCAGAATAGCGCCGCGGCCCGAACTCACGTGAACCAGGCGACGGTGCGGCGGAGACCTTCGGTGAACGACACCTTCGGCTCAAAGCGGAGAAACTTCTTCGCCCGCGAGATGTCGGCGAGGGAGTGTTTGACGTCGCCCGGACGGGCGGCCTCAAAAATCGGATCGGCCTTTTTGCTCAAAACTCTGCCCATCTCGTCGAGAAGATCCAGCAGACTGAACCGTTCGCCGCAGGCGACGTTGTAAATTTGCCCGGTCGCTTCCTTTGGCGCTGAGCACGCTAAAAGGTTGACCTCCACCACGTTCTCCACGAAAGTGAAGTCCCGAGACTGAAGACCATCACCGTACACGACGGGACGCCGACCCGAAGCGACGGCAGTGATGAAAATGGGAATGACGGCCGCGTACTGAGAGGTGGGGTCCTGTCGTGGACCGAACACGTTGAAGTATCGCAGGCAAATTGTCTCCAGCCCGTAGAGGCTCTGGAAAATCTTGCAGTAATACTCCCCGATCAGTTTGCTGGCGGCGTACGGAGATAAAGGACTGGGCGGCATATCTTCCATCTTCGGCAACGTTGGTGAATCGCCATATACTGACGACGAGGACGCGAAAACGACCCGTTTGACCTTCGCGTCCCGGGAGGCGATAAGCACACTGAGCGTCCCGGTTACGTTTGCCCGGTTAGTAGTCAGAGGGTCCTCGACGGAACGAGCCACCGACGGAATCGCTGCTTGATGAAGCACGTAGTCCACGCCGGAAACGGCTCGCCGGATGGTTTCCGGGTCGCAGATGTCCCCCTCGATGAACTCGGCTTTACCGAGGAGCCCGTCAAGGTTTTTCCTTCGTCCGGTGGCGAGATTGTCAATGATACGAACGGTCTCGCCGCGCCTGACCAGTTCGTGCGCGATGTTCGACCCTATGAATCCAGCTCCTCCGGTAACAAGATAACGTGCCATTCATTTCCTCCATCATGGGGTCAGGATTTGATTTGGAATCGCCGTCCAGGAAGCGTGAGATACAGCCCGGAACGCCTCCGCTCGCTTTAGCGTCGGCTGTTCTTCCGGGCACGACAGGCGCCCGTCAGCGAAAGAACGGCGGCGCGGATGTTCTCTCCCTTCAAGATTGCGGAAATTACTGCTGCGCCGTCGGCGCCTTTGTCGAATACGTCGCGGGCGTTCTTCTCGGCGATTCCTCCGATGGCAATGATTGGTTTATCGGTCATTGCCCTTACTCTGGCGATGAGCTCGACGCCGACGGCTCGTGCTCCCGGCTTGGTCGCGGTAGAGAATATGGGCCCGACGGACAAATAGTCAATATCCTCTCTCGCTGCCTGCCGTGCCTGCGCGAAGGAATGTGTTGACTTGCCGATGATTTTCCGCGAGCCGAGAAGCCGACGAGCCAGCGCAACGGGAACGTCGTCCTGCCCGAGGTGAACACCGTCCGCCCCCGCTGCTTGCGCAATGTCAATTCTATCGTTCACGATAAAGATTACGCCCTTCCTCGACGTGACTTTCCGCAAATCGGCGCAGATGCGGCATATCTCCGCGGCGGAAGAAACCTTATCCCGATACTGGATAATCCGGACGCCGGGGACGAGAATCTGCGTGGCAACTCTGACCGGGTCGAGGTCCCCCAGAGCCTCCCGGTCAACGATGGGATAGAGTCCGATGCCCTTCAACGAAAGAGCGTTCGCAGCTCGATTTGCAGCGCTTACGTATTCTTTCTCTAAGGTGTAAACCTCGAATCGCAAAGCCTTCAGCCTGGGCGGAAGCCCACGCGAGTAAAACTTCGTGAATTCCTCGAGCGCCCGGAGCGATTCCTCGATTCTGGCGAAGTTGGACTGAACGAGGTCAGTCAGAGCCGCTCTTCTCGCCTCGCTCCTTGTGAGAAAGTCCTTTCCCACGTCGGTTACCGCATCGCGTCCTAAGTCAATCAATGACTCGCGGTTGAGGTGTTCTGTCTTCGCCGCGACTGAGACGCTTTTGCCTTGCCCTCTGCCAGAAAAAGCAAAATGAGATGCGAGCCTGTGACGAAGCAATTTCGTCTTGTTCTGCAAGGCTCGGTCCGCAAAGACAAACCGGGCAAGTTCCTCGACGACCCTCAACCCCTCTCGTGCCCGGTTGAGGTTCGCGTCAACTATTCGATAGATTTCTCTCTCAGAAATGTCCATTGGCAAAGCCCCGGGGCTATCCACACGCGCGAGGCATCCCCCAAGGGTTTGACAGAACAACAGACGACGAAAACCCTCAAAGGGGTCACGTCGCCATCTCTTTCAAGCGCCGCTTGAGAATCTTTCCCGTCGGGGCTCGGGGGAATTCCTTCACGAAAACGATTTCTCGTGGGACTTTGTACGGCGCGACTTTCGGCTTGAGATAATCCATGAACTCAGCTTTTGAGGCTTCAGCCCCCTGCTTGAGGCTTACGAACGCTACGGGAATCTCCCCGTGAATCTCGTGTGGCTTACCGACCACCGC
>CAYZXL010000088.1:0-14816 GCA_964482435.1 uncultured Verrucomicrobiota bacterium | reverse complement strand
CATTTCCAAGCACCCAGTTTTTCACAATACCCCGCAACTGTAGAAGACGGGTCAGAGACCGACGGATCCCTCCATCCCGCCTTTGGCACACCAGCGTCATCCGGCAGGACCACATTCTCATCTCCAAGAAGTGACGCCCCCAAGCATGGCCCGTGCGGGCCCCCGCAAAACTGCTCTGCACCCCCCGTGCCATCCCTGGCGCATCCAGGCTGCGTCCTTGACAAATGGCAGGACTTATGCCATAATCTTGCCAGAAAAAAGCAAGGGCATGTTAGGAGATAACCCCTCAAATGACTATCCTTTTCCCCCTCGACACCCTGGCGGGGTCATGCCCTTCGTCCCTTCGCGCGGCGGCCTCCTCACACCGCGCGCAATACCGAACCACAGAGGACACAGACATCACACACAAGTCCCATTCCCTTTCCCCTCTTTCCTCCTCCCCCTCCCGCCCCTCCTGTCCATCCTGTCAAATCGCTCCTTCTCCCCTCTGCGCTCTCCGCGTGCTCTGCGGTTCCTCCTCCATCTGCGTCCATCCGCGTTCATCTGCGGTTTCTCTCTCCGCATCCGCAACCCGCAATCGCCAATCCCCCGCCTGGGCCTTTTTCACAGCAAGCCAATTCCGCCCATCTCTTTCTCCTTCAAGGCATTATCTCCAAAATCCATCCTTCAGAAAGGCCCGAAAAGGCCCACTTTTTCGCCCTCCCGTATTTTTACATTCAGCCAATCGCAATTGTCTTCTCCCCTTGTGCCCTTTCTGGCTTATCCCTTCTCCCTCTTTCCTCTGCCTTCTCAGCCGTTCGCGTCCCCTCTGCGTCCATCCTCTTCATCCTATCGCGTACCCCTTTTCCTCCTCTGCGTCCCTCTGCGTTCTCAGCGGTTCTCCTATCTCCTCTCTGCTCTCCACTTTCTCCTTGTCCTCTGCGGTTCCTCCCCACCTGCGCTTGCGCTCTGTCCCCAACCCCCTCGACTACAGCCACACGGGTTCTGTTTCATCCTTGACATGGCCTGCGACGACCGGTATAAGTCTGGCACACAGTCGAATGGTAGCCAAGCGAGAGAAGTTTGCCGAAGGAAGGCTTTATTTGTCATGCGCCTGAGGACGAAGCTGATTCTTCATTTTTTAGTCGTGGTTTTGATTACCGGCGTCGTAGCAGCGGTTGTTGGGGTGCTCCTGATAGGCAACTGGGTTGTCAGCCAGGCGCAGAACAAGGTCCGCATGGACATCAACTCGGCGTGGGAGGTTTACAAGCAGCGGGTGCACGACACGCAGAGTGCCGTGCGGCACGCCTCGACGCGATACCACCTGAGAGACGCCATCGTCGCCAGGGATTGGAAGGAAGTAACTTCGGAACTGGAAGAAGTGAGGAAGATGGAGGGACTTGACGTCCTCACCTTCACCGACGAGAAGGGGGTGGTAGTTGCGAGGGCGAGAAATCCGGGTTCGGTCGGCGATTCGCAAGCGGGCGACCAGATGGTCGGGAAAGTCTTGAGCACGGGAGAGGTTGTGTGCGGGACGCAGATTGTGCCCCGGGAGGAGCTTCTGAAAGAATCGGAGCAGCTTGCAGAACGGGCCAGAATTAAGATTCGTTACACTCCCCATGCGGAGCCCACTGCGAAGAAAGAAGAGACTTCCGGGATGATGATAAAGTGCGCTGCACCGCTTTTGAGCGAAGCGAGGTCTCTGCTTGGCGTGCTGTACGGAGGACATTTGCTCAACAGGGATTTCGAGCGAGAGGTTGTCCAGGCCTCCGGGGAAGCCATAGTAGACAGGGTCAAGAGCATTGTCTATCGGGGCGAGAAGTACAAGGGGAAGGATACCGGGACGGCGACGATTTTCCAGGGAGACCTGCGGGTTTCCACAAACGTGTTAGACGAGGAGGGCAACAGGGCGATCGGGACACGGCTTTCGCAGGAAGTGAAGGAGCGGGTGCTCGGTGAGGGAAGGCCGTGGATAGACAGGGCCTTCGTCGTGAAAGACTGGTACTACACGGCCTATGAGCCGATTCGCGACATTGACAATAACGTAATTGGAATTCTTTACGTCGGGCTTCTCGAACAGCAATTTGTGGACTTGAAGAAGCAGACGCTTTTCATTTTTCTGGGGATTGCTTTAGCCGGGATGACGGGTGCGCTCGGGGTTTCGTACGTCCTGTCGTCCGGGATTCTTCGTCCGATAAAGCGGCTGGTTGATGCATCGCATGCGCTGGCGAAAGGAGACCTTTCGCACAAGGTGACCGTCCACGGCTCAGACGAAATCGGCGAGTTGTGCGAGACGTTTAACATGATGGCGGCGTCGCTGGAGGAAAGGGACCGGAAGCTGAGGGAATACGTGGACCGAAAGTTGAGCCAGTCGGAGAAGCTTGCTTCGCTGGGGCGATTGGCCGCGGGTGTGGCTCACGAGATAAACAATCCGCTGACCGGGGTTTTGACGTACAGTCATCTGCTTTTGAAGAAGGCGCCGGAGGGCAGCGAGGACAGGGAGGACCTGGACGTTATTGTTCGGGAAACGACCCGCTGTCGGAAAATAGTCAAGGAGCTGCTGGACTTTGCGAGGGAGACAAAGTCGGCGAGGAAGGCCGATGACCTGAACAAGGTCGTTCGTGATATGATTTCGCTTGTTGGCAATCAGGTTTCGTTCCAGCGGGTGCAAATTCGGACGGAGCTTGACCCGAAGCTCCCGGAAATACTCATTGACCCCAGCGAGATGCAGCAGGTCTTCACGAACCTGGCTCTGAACGCTGCGGAGGCGATGCCGAACGGAGGCGTGATTACTATCAGGACGGGCCTCGACGGAGACGGGAACTTTGTGCGGGCAGAGGTCTCGGACACCGGAACGGGCATTCCGGAAGAGAACATGAGCAAGATTTTCGACCCGTTTTTCACGACGAAGGAGGCAGGGACGGGGACTGGACTTGGTTTAGCGGTCACTTATGGGATAATTCAGAGACACGAAGGAACGATAGAAGTGAAGAGTCAGGTGGGAAAAGGAACCACTTTCACCATTAGATTGCCACGGAGCTTGAGCAGATGAGCAATTCGTACATTAGCGCACGGAAGGAGCAAGTGGGCAGAATCTTAGTTGTGGATGACGAGCCGATTGTGTGCAAGAGCTGCGTCCGGGTGCTTTCCCCGGAAGGCTACTCTGTCACGACGACGCTGAAAGGGCGCGAGGGAATCGAGAGGGGGCTTACGGACGAATTTGACGTCGTGGTCATTGACCTGAAGATGCCCGATGTTGACGGGATGCAAGTCTTAGAGGCGATAAAGGAAAAGCGCCCCGACGTGGAGATTATCGTGATAACCGGGTACTCGACGGTGTCAACGGCCGTCAAAGCCATGAAGCTCGGAGCAATTGACTATCTGCCGAAGCCGTTTACTCCCGACGAGTTGAGCGTTGTCGTCAGCAAAGCCATGGAGAGGCGCAGGCTCATCGCGGAGAATCGGAGTCTCAAGGAAGCGCTTGTGGATAAGTTTGGCCTGGAAAACATCGTCGGGCAAAGCAGGGCGATGCAGGAAGTCTATAAGCTGGCCCGGAAAGTTGCGCCGACGAATTCGACAGTGCTTATCTATGGGGAGAGCGGGACCGGGAAGGAGCTTCTGGCCAAGGCAATCCACTACAATTCTCTTCGGAAGGACAGGCAGTTTTTCCCGGCGGATTGCAGCGCTCTGGCGCCGACTCTGTTGGAAAGCGAGTTGTTCGGCCACGTCAAGGGGTCTTTCACAGGGGCGACAGCGACGAAGCCGGGGCTCTTTGAGCTTGCCGATGGCGGGACGCTGTTTCTGGATGAGATAGGGAATATTAACCTGGAGACGCAGGGGAAGCTCCTGCGGGTTCTTGAAGAAGGGGAATTCAAGCCTGTCGGCGGAACGGAACACAAAAAGGCTGATGTGCGACTCATCGCCGCGACGAATAAGAACTTGGAGAAGATGACGCAAGAAGAGACTTTCCGGGAGGATTTGTTTTATCGAATTAACGTCTTTCCGATAACGCTTCCGCCGTTGAGGGAGAGGAAAGAGGACACAGCGCTCCTGGCGTGGCACTTCCTGAAAGAGCAGAGCGAGCAGGCCGGGAAAAAGGTTGAAGGGTTTACTCCGGAGGCGATGAACCTCCTTGTCAGTGCGCCCTGGCCGGGCAACGTCCGCGAGCTGAAGAACACCATCGAGAGGCTCGTCATCACCGCTGAAGGGAACATGATTCGCGCGGAGGACCTCCCCGAAAGCATTCGGAAAAACCCGAACGTTTCCGCCGATGTCTCGGTTCCGCGGACAAACGAAGACTTGAAGGAATTGAAGAAGCGCCTTCGGCAGGCTTCAACCGACCAGCTTGAGAGGGCGTTTATTCTCGAGGCTCTGGAAAGGAATGACTGGAACATCACCAGAGCCGCGAGCGAGACCGGCATCCAGCGACCCAATTTCCACGCCCTCATGAGAAAGCACGGCATTCGCCGTCCAGCTTGACACTCCATCCGTGCATACATCTGTGTTTTGATTTCAGACACGGACCGTTTGAGGTTCCGCTCGATCGCACGCGACGATGAGAAGTGGTTTCTCTCGACGGGAAGAAACGCCCGCGCGAGAATGTTGGGTGAGACGAGGGAGCGTTTCCGTTCGACGAGGCACGTATAACCGGGCTATACGAATGGGGCTTTGTGGTCCATCAGGTCTGGTGGCTCACGACGGCGGGCTTGATTTTTCAACCCGTTGGCCTGGGGGGGGTTGCGCCGCGATCAGAGAAAATCGTGCAGTAAGACTTACAGGTTGGCAATGGACTTGTAATGTGAAAAGGTCCGGGAAAGGAGGGGCAAGGCGATAGAGAAATAGTTGAGATTCTGATTGAGAATGATGGCAGTGGTGCAGGCGAGGAAGGTGCTCGTAATAGATGATCAAAGGGTTGTGTGCAGCAGTTGCCGAAAGGTGTTGGAGCAGGAAGGGTACAAAGTAAGCGTAGCGACGGACCCGCGAGAGGGAATCGAGCGTGCATCGCGGGAGAATTTCGACGCGGTAATCATTGATTTGCGGATGCCCGGGCTGGATGGGATAGAAGTCCTGCGGGTAATTAAGGAGAACAACCCGAAGACGAAAGTTCTTGTGATGACCGCTTATTCCTCCATAGCCACGGCGGTGGAAGTGATGCAGTTGGGGGCTTCGGATTATCTGCCAAAGCCGTTCACGCCCAAGGAGCTGATAGAGAGGATGGAGCGATTGTTTCAGGGAGAGAAACCACCAGACTTGTCCCGGCGTGAGGAGGGAGTTGCCTCCGGGGAGGTCTCAGCGGCTCCGAAGGACGAGGGAGTCGAGGAAGGCAGGGTTCGTTCCCGCGGGGGACATCGCTGACGAGAACATTGGGCCTCTGTCGAGAGATTACGCGGGAGCTCTGGCGACGGGTTATGGAAAGGCTGTCGCAGGCGACAAGGATGATTTTTGGCCAGTCTGTCCAGCAAGAAGCTCGTTCTATGGGAGGTGGCTCAAATGGTGGCAGAAGCACACGTGCTGGTGATTGACGATGAGGAAACCGTGTGCAAAAGCTGTGTCCGGATTCTTTCGGAGAAGGGGCACAGCGTCAAGACCGCCCTCAACGGAGAAGAAGGCCTGAGGCAGTTTGAGGGCGGGCATTTCGACCTGGTCATCGCCGACCTGAAAATGCCGGGGACGGGGGGAATTGGGGTGCTGACGCAGGTCAAGGAACGCTCCCCCGAAACCGCCGTAATCGTTATAACAGGTTATGCCTCCGTCGCCACGGCCATCGAAGCGATGAAGCTCGGGGCGGCGGATTACATCGAAAAACCCTTCACACCTGACGAGCTGGCTCTGGCCGCCGCTAAGGCCCTTGAGCGGCGAGCTGACCGGGCGGCTGCACTCCCCGGACCCCGGGAGCTTATTGGTGAAAAAACGTCTGCCCTGGTCAGCCGGAGCGACTTCCCCGAGATGCTCAAGGGACTCGGGCGAGAGGTATATGTTCCTCGAGGCTCGGAGAAAGGTTTGCGCTATTCCCTCGCCGGACAGCTTCCAGGCAAAGAGGTCGTGTGGGGAGGGATAAGGCCGGTTGACCCGCTGAAGCTGTTCTTCTTCGACCCCCGCAGGAGAGTGGCAGTCTATCCGGCTCCGTGGTCCGAACTCGTTTCAGGAGGAGAGGCGGGTGAGCTTCGGCGAGTGATAGCCGGTGTCAAGAGATGCGATTTCCATGCGCTGTCTCTCCTCGACAAAGTCTTTCTTGAGGGGGATTTCGTTGACCCTTTCTACAAAGCCGCGAGAGAGAACACGCTCATCGTCACCACGGATTGTTCGGACCCGGGTCCGTCGTGCAGTTGCGTCTTGATGGGCTTGAATCCGTTCTGCGAGGAGGGGTTTGACCTGAACGTTTCAGAAGTGAGCGACGGGTTGATTGTGGAAGCAGGTTCAGACCGGGGGCGGAACGTCATTGAGACGATTAAGGAGCGCGCCAAAGAGGTTTCGCCATCCAACCTCGTGGAAAGGGAGGAGCGCAGACGCCGGGTGCAGGAAGCTGTGAAGGCCAGGCTCGCTGATTTCCTGCCGGAAGAGCCTTACGAGGAACTCGTCAAACGGGCGGCCGATTCACCTGTGTGGGATGAGTGCGCCATGAAGTGCGTCGGCTGCGCCGCCTGCACCCAGATTTGCCCGACATGCCATTGCTTCTTTCTGTTCGAGCAGGCCCAGAGGCAAGCGAGGCTGGAAGGAAGGTACGAGATCATCCGCGCCTGGGATAGCTGCCAGTATCCTGCTTTCGCAAGGGTTGCGGGAGGCGCCAATCCGAGGAAATCCGTCGCAGGGCGATTTCTCCACCGGTACACCGACAAGTTCGTTGATTTCAAGGAAGCTTATGGAGCCTACGGGTGCACTGGTTGCGGCCGGTGCGTTGATGTGTGCATGGGGAAAATAGACATGCGAGAGGTTCTCTGGAAACTGACTGGGGCAAAAGTATGACGCCGGAGCCGATAAACCCCTACCAGCCAATAAGAGCGCAGGTCGAGGAGATTACTCAGGAGACCCCGAACATAAAGACGTTCGTCCTTCGCCCCAGGAGCCCCGTAGCATTTCAAACGGGGCAATTCGTGGAGCTGACGGTGCCGGGCGTGGGAGAGGCGCCTTTTACGCCGTCGTCGTCCCCTGAAATTGACGAGAAGATGGACCTGACGGTCATGAAGGCCGGGAAGATGACCGCCGCGCTCCACGAAGCGAAGCCCGGCCAGTGGCTTGGGTTGAGAGGGCCGTTCGGGCTTGGGTATCCGCTGGGGGACTTCATTGGAAAAGAAATCCTCATCGTAGGCGGAGGCGTTGGATTGGCGCCTCTGCGGTCACTTTTCTTCGCTCTTTTGCACCGAATCGTCCTCTACGAGCGCATAGTCTTCTGCTACGGCGCTCGCACGCCTTCCGACATCGTCTATAAAGATGCGGTTTTGAACGAGTGGCCGAAGCTCGACCCGAGGATTAGCTTTCGGATGACAGTTGACCGCGGGGACGATACCTGGAAGGGAAACGTGGGACTGGTGACGACGACGCTCGACAACCTCGACGTTCGCATATCGAACAGCGTGGCGGTCGTGTGCGGGCCGCCAATCATGATGAAGTTCTCCACGCTCAAGCTCCTCCAGCTGGGCTACAAGCCGGCCCAGATATACCTTTCGATGGAAAAGAACATGAGCTGCGGAATCGGGAAGTGCGGGCATTGCCAGCTCGGGAAGTATTACGTGTGCAAGGACGGGCCGGTCTTCTCGTACGACCAAATCCTGGATGCCCGGGAGACATGGGACTGACGCGCCATGGCGAAAGAAACAAAGAAATCCGAGAGCCCGAAACCGGCTGAGAAGAAAAGACGGCTGTTCGTTGACCTGGAGGTGTGCGCGCGGTGTCCCGAGTGCGTGACGAAGTGCACGTATTTTTACCATCCGGGGAACAATGGCGTCATTTCGCTTCGCGAGCGCGCGGCGATGACGGTGCTGTGTCGCCGGTGTGAGAATCCGGTGTGCGTGTCGGTCTGCCCGAGGGAGGCTCTGGAGAGAGACGAGGGCGGCGTTTTGAGACGGTATGCCATGCGGTGCGTGGGGTGCAAATCGTGCAGCATTGCGTGTCCTTTTGGGACTCTTCTGCCGGAGGTCATCCCGTATGCGATTTCGGTGTGCGATTACTGCATTGAAAGGCTTCAGGAGAACGAATTGCCGGTCTGCGTGACGAGCTGTCCGCTGCACGCGGTGCGGTTTGAGGAGATCGAGGGCGAAGTCCCGAAGAACAATCACGTTGTGGATGAGCATCTTGTGGTTCATGCGATTCCCTGGAAGAAAGAGGGTGTGAAGTGAACCCGGGTTGGGCACTTCTACAAGTCTTCGTTTTCCCTGGTTTCTTGTTCACGTTCGCGGTTGCCATGGTTTTCGCGTGGGTTGACCGGAAGGTTACTGCAAGGGTTCAGTGGCGAGTTGGGCCGCCATTCCTTCAGCCGGTTTATGACCTCGTGAAGCTGCTCGGGAAGGAAGTGATTGTGCCAGCCGGTGGCGCGAGGGGACTGTTCCTGCTTGCTCCGCTTTTGGGCCTGGCGGCGGTGACTGTCTCTTCGGTGTTAGTGTGGCAGGCGAATGTCTGGCCGCGCGGCGGCTTTGTCGGAGATTTGATTGTGGTGGTTTATTTGCTGACGGTTCCTTCCCTTTCGGTGGTCCTGGGCGGATTTGCGTCCAATAACCGGGTGGCTTCTTTAGGGGCGAGCCGGGAGATGAAGATGATTCTTTCGTATGAGCTTCCGTTCATCCTGGCTCTGGTCGTGCCAATCATCAATTCAGGCGGTTCCATCAGGCTGGGCGAAATGCTCGCGGCCGAGCACTCGCCAGTTCATCATATTTCGGGAATCCTGGCGTTTATCGTCGCCATCCTGTGCATGCAGGCAAAGCTGGGGCTTGTGCCATTCGACGCGGCGGAAGCGGAGACGGAGTTGATGGGTGGGCCTTTCGTCGAGTATTCCGGAGCGCCGCTGGCGATTTGGCGGTTGATGCGGTCAATGATGCTTTTTGTGATGCCTGTTTTCTTGGTGACGATGTTCTGGGGCGGGATTGGCGCGGGGCAAGGATTTATGGCGGTGATTCTCGGCTGCCTGAAAATCGTGCTGCTTCTGGTGGTGGTGATTCTGCTGAGAAACACCAATCCGAGGATTCGGATAGACCAGGCGGTGAGCTTTTTCTGGGGGCCGTGGGTGAGCGGCGTGGCTGTGCTGGCGGTGATTCTGGCTTTTTTGAGGAACGTGATATGAGTTTGACTTTGAAAGCACTCTGCAAGTCGCCGTGGGTTTTCCACCTGAACACAGGCGCCTGCAACAATTGCGATATTGAGCTCGTGGATGCTCTGACCCCCCGGTTCGACGTGGAACGGTTTGGGGTGCTTTTAGTCGGAAGCATCCGCCATGCGGACGTTATCGTCGTGACGGGTGGCGTAACGCGACAGGCCGGCCCGAGGTTGAGAAGGCTTTACGAGCAGGCGCCGAAGCCCCGGCTCGTCGTTGCTTGCGGGACTTGTGCGTGCACGAAAGGGATATTCCACGACGGCTACCACATGGTTGGGCCCGTGGATGAGATTGTTCCGGTGGACGCCTATATTCCGGGCTGTCCGCCGAAGCCGGAGGCAATCATTGACGGAATTGTGAAGCTCATCAGGAAGGTCGCGTAAAACCTACGTGAAAGACCGGGAAGAAATCATAGCGAATATAAAGGAGTCGCTGGGGAAGAAGGTTCTGTCCTCCTTTCGGCCAAAGCCGAACAGGCTTTATGTGTCAATCGCACGGGAAGACATCGCCGAGGCAGTGAGACTTGTTTTCGAGGAGCTTCTTGCTCGGTACGTAATCCTCACTGGGATTGACACGCCCGCGGGGATAGAGGTCCTTTACCACTTCTCTTTCGACGGAGCAGATTTGGTGGTTACCCTGAAAGTGCTCCTTGATAAGGAGAAACCGGAGGTCGAGTCCATCACTTCCATCATCAAGGGAGCGGAATGGATTGAGAGAGAAATTCACGAGCTCCTCGGGGTCGAGTTCACGGGCCATCCGAACATGAGGCGGTTGATTCTGGCGGAGGATTGGCCCGCGGGAGTGTATCCCTTGAGGAGATCGTTTAGCGGCGAGGCCAAATGAAGAGAACCGTCATTCCGATAGGTCCTTATCATCCCCTTCAGGAGGAAGCCGAGTTCTTCCAGCTTCACGTGGAGGGGGAGAAGGTCGTGGATATAGACGTGGAGGTCGGCTACAACCACAGGGGGATCGAGAAAATTGCGGAATCGAGGACGTACGACCAGGTGCCTTTTTTAGTGGAGCGCATCTGCGGGATTTGCTCGACTTCTCACCCTTTCGCTTACGTTCAGGCAGTGGAAGAGATAGCTGGCGTCGAGGTTCCAGAACGGGCACTTTACATTCGGACAATCATCGCGGAGCTTGAGCGTCTCCACAGCCACCTTCTGTGGGTCGGGTTAGCAGGACATTTTCTCGGGTACAACACTGTGTTCATGTGGGCGTGGCGATACCGCGAGCCGGTCCTGGACATTATGGAGGAGGTGACGGGGAATCGCCAGAACTACGCGATGATGAAAGTCGGCGGCGTTCGGCGAGACATTCTCGACGAGGACCTCCCGAAGATAAGGAAGATGGTTCAGGACCTCGGTCCTACGCTTGATATGTTCACTGGCGCGATTCTCGACGACCCGGTGATTCATGCCAGGACGAAGGGAGTCGGAGTGCTGAAGCCGGAGGATGCGCGCGCGTACGGCGCGGTCGGGCCAACGGCGAGGGCGTCGGGGGTCGCGATTGACGTGCGGAAGGACGACCCTTATGCCGCCTATGACAGGGTCAAGTGGGATGTCATCACCTGGCAAAGCGGAGACGTCTTCGGGAAAGCGGCGGTGAGGCTCCTCGAGCTTCGGGAATCGGTGAAAATCATTCTCCAATGCCTTGACCAGATGAAGCCGGGAGAGATTGACGCGAAGCTGAAGGAGATACCGCCGGGTGAAGGAATCGGGCACGTCGAGGCGCCGCGCGGGGAGACGTTTCATTACGTTCGTTCGGACGGCTCGAACAGGCCGGTCAGGCACAAGGTGAGAGCACCGAGCTACACGAACGTTCCGACGTTCAAGGCGACGTGCATCGGGCAGACGGTTTCGGACGTAACAATCATCTTAGCGGCGGTTGACCCGTGCTACAGTTGCACGGAAAGAATGGCTGTGATTGACAGAGCGAGCAGAAAAGGCTCGTTCAACGGATATGACCTGGTTTCTCTTTCCCAGCAGAAAGGGAGGGAGATTCTCAGTACACTGGCGGGGAGAGCCGCCCAAAAAGAACTGGAAAGAAAACTGGCGGAGCCATACCGGAGAATCGGAGAGAAAGTGTGCTGATAAGCCTGATCCTTGTACCGGCTGTTGCGGGAATAGTCTGCCTGCTGGTCCCGAAAAAGGTTAAGTATGTCCGGGAGGGGCTGGCGGTGCTCGTGTCGCTCGCCGTGGGAGTTTTGAGCGTTGTCGCCTTTTCCAAGAAGCCCATGACGTGGACCTGCTCGGTTCTGGGGTTTTCGGGAGAGGGCAGCTCCTCGCCCCTTCTCGTTCTCGACGACCTTTCGGGGATGGTTGTCCTGGGCGTGGCATTTTTCAGCGTCCTGATTGCCATCTACTCCGTCAAAGGAATGGCAGGTGTACGGGAGATCGGGCGGTACTACGCCTGTTTTCTGTGGACGCTGGGAGCTGCGTGCGGAGCGGCGCTTGCGAACGACTTCATTCTGCTTTTGGTGATGTGGGGTTTTCTTGGGCTGACGCTTTATCTTCTCATCAGCCTCGGCGAGACAGGCGCTGAGACGGCGGCGAAGAAGACTTTCATCATTGTGGGGGCATCCGACAGCCTGATGATTCTCGGCATCGGCATTCTGTGGATGCTTACAGGCAGATTCGGGATGGATGGGATTTACGTACCCCTCGACGGGTTCCTGCCGGTGCTTGCGTTCATTTGTCTGGCAGCAGGCGCTTTTGCGAAGGCTGGGGCGATGCCGCTGCACACCTGGATTCCAGATGCCGCTGAGAAAGCTCCCATTCCGGTAACGGCTTTCCTCCCGGCAGCTCTCGACAAGCTTCTCGGGATTTATCTTCTGGCGAGGATAGTTCTTGACCTTTTCGTGATGACGAAGGGGACGCAGACTTTTCTGATGGCGGTGGGTGCCGTTACCATAATTGGCGCGGTGATGATGGCGCTGGTTCAGCACGATTTTCGAAGGCTCCTCGGATACCACGCGGTTTCTCAGGTCGGATATATGGTGCTGGGAATCGGGACGGGCACCCCCGTCGGGGTCGCTGGCGGGCTGTTTCACATGCTGAACAATGCGATTTATAAATCCTGCCTCTTCCTCAGCGCCGGCAACGCCGAGAAGGCAGCGGGAACGAGAGACCTCGAGAGAATGGGCGGATTGGCGAGGCAGATGCCAGCGACGTTTTTTGCTTTTCTGATAGCCGCTCTGTCCATTTCCGGGGTTCCGCCGTTCAACGGCTTCTTCTCGAAGTGGATGGTTTATCAAGGGGTCATCTCAGGCGGGCAAGATGGCTCGGGCCTTTGGGTGGTCTGGCTGGTCGCGGCGGTTTTCGGGTCGGCACTCACTCTTGCGTCGTTCGCCAAGCTGATTCACTCGATTTTCTTAGGGACGGCGAAGGAAAAGGAGAGGAAGGTCAGGGAGGCGCCCTTTGCGATGTGGCTGCCGCCGGTTGTGCTTGCGGTGCTGTGCATAGTTTTCGGCATATTTGCGGTGCCGCTTCCGCTGAAGAAGCTGGTTTATCCGGCTGTCGGCGAGAGCGTGAGCTACATCGGGGTGTGGGACCCTTCCCTGGCGACATTGCTGCTCGCTGCGGGGATTCTCGTCGGAGCGGTGATATACCTGTTAGGAAGGATTAAGCTCGTGCGCGAGGAGCAGCCCTACCTGGGCGGCGAGGTCATGTCGCCGGAGACAAGCCCCTCCGGGACAGATTTCTATCAGACGGTGAAGGATTTGCCGGCTCTGAAGCCGCTCTATCGCCTCGCGGAGAACAAAGCGTTCGACGTTTACGACCAGGGGGTTAGAGCTACGTTCGGGCTTACGGGCCTCTTGCGAAGGATGCACACCGGAGCTCTGCCGATGTACGTTTCGTGGTGCCTGGTTGGATTGCTGATTTTGCTTTTGGTCATTTTGAAGGTGTGAGGAAATGCTCATCATACTGTGCGGGCTGATTGTTTTGATGATCCTGGGAGCCTTTGTGGCGCTGGAGGCGGTAAGCCTTCTGTCGTCGGCAGTTCTATTAGGAATCATCGGCTTCAGCCTTACGGCGATATTCCTGATTCTTCAGGCGCCGGACCTGGCAATCGTGCAGGTTGTCGTCGAGACGTTGTCCCTCGTGATATTCATTGCAGCGATTTTGAAAACGACGTCAGAAGACACGACGGTTCGAGCGCGCGCGCGAGTGCCTTTTCTCGTGATAGCAGGCGCGTTTGTTGTCCTGTTCATGCTGGCGGTTGGCTGGGCGCTGGGTTCGATGCCGCCGTTTGGGTGGCCATCTCTGAGGATGGCGGCGCCCTACCTGACGCCGGAGGCGCTTCCACGAACGACCGGCGCCGCGAACTTCGTTACGGCGGTGGTGCTCGATTTCCGCGGCTATGACACGCTCGGAGAGGCTGCGGTTCTTTTCACTGCGGTCATGGGAGTCCTGGCCGTTTTGAGAAAAATCGGGAGGAAGCACTAAATGCGCGGGATGACATACATAGTCAAGACGGTGACGCGTGCGTTCGCAGGAATTATTTTTCTCTTCGGAGTCTATGTCGTCCTGCACGGGCACCTCACCCCCGGCGGTGGTTTTGGAGGGGGGGTAGTAATAGGGGCGGCGTTTGTGCTTCACATCTTAGCGAATGGGTCGCGGGGGGTGGAAACGGACATGAGGAAGTCGCGGTCCGCGCTGGTGGAATCGTTCGGAACGTTCGGGTTCTGGGTGCTGGCGATAGTCGGGCTGGTCAGCGGAACCGCTTACTTCTACAACTTTCTGTCGAAAGGGAAGCTGTTTCGGTTGCTGAGCGCGGGGTTCCTTCCGCTGGCGAACATTGTCATCGGAGCGGAGGTGGCCGGGGCGATAGTTGTTGTGTTCATCACGCTGGCTTCGCTGGAAATCGGAGGAGAAAAATGATCCCGCTCTTGCTTGCTATCTTCCTATTTCTCATCGGTCTTTACGGGGTGGCAGTGAAGCGAAACCTGATCAAGATAGCCATCGGCTTGAGCATCATGGAGTATGCGACGTTTCTCATTCTGGCGCTCATCGGATACAGGGAGGGCGGCAGACCGCCCATTTTGGTCAAGGGGATTCAGGAGAAGACGCTTGTTGACCCCCTTCCGCAGGCGTTGGTCCTGACGGCGATTGTGATTGGTCTGGCGACGACGGCGCTGCTCCTTTCGATTGCCGTGCGAATCTACCATAAATATGGGACTTTCGACGTGAACGAAATCAGGAAGCTCAAGGGATAGATAACGAGCGATGATGAAAGAGCTGCTTCCCTTGTTTGTTGCGATACCGCTTGGCATGGCGTTCCTGATGCCGGTTTTCGGGCGAATATCGCGCTTTCTTCCGGACATTTTAGGAAACGCGGCGACGCTTGCGCTTGCAGTTCTCTCGTGCATGACGATAAATTCGCCGACCATCGTCTATAAGGTGGGCGGATGGGAGCCGGTCAAAGGAGCGGTCATTGGGATTTACATGGTGCTCGACGGGTTGACGGTTGTCATGCTTTTGATTGTGAACATCGTGGGATTCCTCGTGTGCCTTTATTCCGTCGAGTACATGCG
>CAYZXL010000087.1:0-15041 GCA_964482435.1 uncultured Verrucomicrobiota bacterium | reverse complement strand
CCGAGTTCCCCATAATGACGTTGCGCTCGATCGTTCCGCCACACTCCTTCAGCCCACCGCCATGCACCGCAGAGTTGCCCTTTATGACGTTTCTCTGAATGAGGCCGTGGGAAAGATAAAGCCCGCCGCCGACGCCAGCCGCCGAATTGCCCACGATGGTATTATCCTCGACGACGCCGTCGCAATAAGCCAGCCCGCCCCCGTTTGCTCCGGCCGAATTGCCGGTGATAACGTTGTTGCGGATGGTCGCATGTGTGTGAAAAGCCCCTGTCCCACCCAGCACTCCAGCGCCGTTTGGGGCACTGCCATTTTGAATCGTGAACCCCGAAAGGACACAGGCTTCGCCCTCCGCTCCGCTGAAGGCGATAACCGGGCCGGCTTTGTTCCCATCAATGATGGTGCTGGCGACGACGCTCGGATCCAGCGGATTGGTGCTCGACAGCACGATGTTGTTTCCCCAGGACGCGAGGTTTTCGACGTATGTTCCCGGCTTCACCAGGACCGTTTCGCCATCGAGCGCCTCGTCTACCCCTTCCTGGATTTTCTTGAAAGCGGTCGCCCATGTCTTGCCATTGCCCGAGACAGCGACGGAATCGTCAACATACCACGTGGTTGTCGCCGTTGCCACCCCAGTCACACAAACCAGCGACAGCAGTATCCCGAGTTGTTTCATTCTTTTGTCCCTCCCAGCACAGAGTTGCGGATCGTTGTTTCGCCCCCGCCCAGGCGTGATCAAGCAGTTTGCGATGGCAAGAAGCTTACCATCGGAAAGCCCGCTACTCAAACAACAAAATCGGCGCATGTGTGATGCCTCAGTTGTGGCGGGCAGGGGGCGCAGAGAAGAAGCCAAAGCTTGGAGAGCACCAACACGATTCTCCGGATTATCCGGTCCATCCTGTTATCTTGTCCAGCCGCTGGCTTCCTCTCTCCGACCCCCAATAAGCGAAGCATCACACCCTATCATTTTGTGGAGTTGCAGGGTGCGGTTCGAGGTGGTATAATTGTGCATTAAATTTGGCGGAAACCCGTTTATAGGAAGCCGCCAGTCACCTTGACCCAGCGGGGTGGTGCGCTCCTGACTCTGTATGAGGAGGGCTTAGCGATGGGCAGACGACTCGTTAAGGGATTCACTCTCATCGAACTTCTTGTGGTAGTGGCGATTATCGCCATTCTGGCCGCGTTGTTGCTGCCGGCGATCCAGGCGGCGAAGGAAAAGGCCAGGCAGGCACGTTGCTTATCGAACATGCGGCAGCTCGGCCATGCCATGATGATATACGCCAACGAGTTCGACGACCACCTTCCAGCCAGCGGCTCGGAACATGACAGGGGAAGATTCGACTACGTCGCCGGTGGAACCGGGACTTCGTTTCCTCAGACCGATCCGGCTCCCATGAAGAGAATTCGGATCGAAGAGGGGACGCTATGGCCGTACATGACGGGCCTGCCGAGGGCGGGGCCATACGGAACCGCCGTAACAACAGCGCCTGAGGAATGGTTCGCCAGCCCCGACAAAAACCCGTACCTTTGCCTCTCTTCGGGGCCGGTCGGGAGGAAAGCGGGGTTGAGCTATTCCATGAACGGCGGTCTGGACGTAACTCTTGCAGACGGAACCCGCGAAGGCATTCAGGTTGTGAGGATCAACAAATCGAGCAGAAAAATTCTTCTTCTCGACGAAAGTGAGCTGAAGCTTAACGATGGGCGATTTGTGCCTCCCGGGGAAGCTACTTACTTGATGATCAAGCACGCGGATGGCGGCAACGTCCTTTTCTGCGACGGGAGCGTGAGGTGGATCGGAAGGGAATCATTTATGAAAATGCTCGAGACGGACTCGGGCTCATGGGACCCTCTCCAATGACCTCGGCATTCTGTGGCGGAGGGCTGCGCCCCGCGTCTTGAAAGGTGTGGCGGCTTCTTTGCCTGGGAAACGAAAAACCAGAGGGAGAACCGGCGCCAGGACGCGGCGAGCAGGGAGAGAGGTTTGGGGGTGTACGGTTTGAGGAGCCGCCGGGGGAGGGAGCCTATTGAATCATCTTGAGGAACTCTTCTTCCGAGAGGGTCTGGACGTTGAGCTCCCTCGCCTTATCGTACTTGGAGCCGGGCTCTTGCCCGACGATGACGTAATCGGTCTTTCGGCTGACGCTGCCTGAAGTTTTCCCTCCGCGCTGCTTAATTTCGTCCTCAGCTTGCTGGCGAGTCATGCTCAGAAGCGTCCCCGTCAGGACGAAGGTCTTCCCGGCGAATTTTCCGTCTGCAACGACGCGGCGCCGGGGAGAACGCATGTTGACGCCGACGGCTTTCAGTTTCTCAATCACGCGAGTGTTCTCTTCGCGTTCGAAGAACTGGACGATGCTCTCCGCGGTCTTCGGCCCGATCTCGTGGACCGCCTGGAGTTGGTCGAATGAAGCGTGCGAGAGCTCTTCCATGGAAGCGAAATGGTCCGCGAGGAGGTCCGCGGCCTTTGACCCGATGGAGGGTATGCCGATGGCAAAGATGACCCGGCTGAAATCCCTCGTTTTGCTTTTCTCGATGGCATCAATCAGGTTTTGAGCGCTTTTCTGCCCCATTCGCTCGAGGCTGGCGACGGTCTCCACGTCGAGCCTGTAGAGGTCTCCCACGTCCTTAACGAGGCCCTTGTCCACGAGCTGGTTGACGAGGACTTCGCCTAAACCCTCGATGTCCATCCCCCCTCGCGAGCCAAAGTGCTCCAGGCGGTTTTTCAACTGCGCGGGACAGGACATGTTCGGGCAGCGAATGGCAACCTCTCCCTCGAGCTTGACGAGTTTCGACGAGCAGACCGGACAGCGGTCCGGCATCTTGAAGACTCTTTCTTTCCCCGTCCTTTTGGTCAGAACGACTTTTGCGACCTTGGGGATAACCTCCCCTCCTTTTTCGATGAGAACTGCGTCTCCGACGCGGATGTCTTTCCTTTTGATTTCATCGGCGTTATGGAGGGTCGCGCGGCTGATGACCGTCCCGCCGAGCCACACTGGCTCCAGAACCGCAACCGGCGTGAGAACACCCGTCCTCCCGACCTGGACGACAATGTCGTTCAGGACCGTTGAGGCCTGCCGGGCCTTGAACTTGTATGCAAAGGCCCAGCGCGGGCTCTTTGCGGTCGTCCCCAAAATGTCGCGCAAGTCGAGCCGATTGACCTTTATCACCATCCCGTCTATGTCGTAGGGAAGGGTGTCGCGTTTCTCCTCCCAGGCGTCACAATGTTTCATGACCTCGTCAATGCCCTTGCAGAGGCTGTATTCCTGGATGACCTTGACTCCCCGCTTTCGCATCTCTTGCAGGAAGTTGAAATGCGTCCCGAAATCTATCCCCCGTGCCTCCGCAAAGCTATGGATAGCGATGTCGAGCTTCCTCTTGGCGCTGATTCGCGGGTCAAGCAGCTTCAGGGAGCCAGCCGTCGCATTTCGCGGGTTGGCGAAAGGCTCTTCTCCTGCTCTCTCTTTTTCCTCGTTCAACTTCTCAAACGCCTCCCTGGGCATGTACGCTTCGCCTCGCACTTCAAGCATCGCAAATGGTTTTCCTTCCAGCCTGAGGGGGACTGTCCTTATGGTCTTCAAGTTCGCAGTGATGTCGTCGCCGACGAGTCCGTTTCCTCTCGTCGCTCCACGTACAAAGACGTTGTTCTCGTATCGGAGGGAGACTGCTACTCCGTCAATTTTCGGCTCGACGACGTACTCCATTTTGCCGTCGAGCCCGACTGCCTTCCTTATTCGCGTGTCGAAGGCGACGACTTCCTCTTTGGAGTAGGTGTTGTCGAGGCTCAGCATTGGAACGGCATGGGAGACGGTTCCGAACACCTCCAGGGGCTCGCCTCCCACACGCTGGGAAGGAGAGTCGGGAGTGATCAAGTCAGGATATGCCTGCTCCAGTTCGATTAGTTCCCTCAGCAGGGCATCGTATTCGACGTCGGAAATCTCCGGCCTGTTTTCGATGTAGTACATTCTGTTGTGGTGGTGGATTTCTTTTCGAAAGGCTTCGATTCTGGCGGCAGCTTCTTGTCTGGTCTTCATGGATGCTCTCCGTCCAACTGAGAGGAGCAGGCAACTTGCTTCTGCGACTCATGCGGCAGTAGCCTATCGGGAGGGCGACTCCTCCCCGTCTCCAGGTCATCGTCGAAAAGCACATTTAATCACAGCTGCATCCATTGTCAATAGGACTGCGGCTCGCTGGGTGACCCCTCAGCTTCGGGCGCTCAAGAGTGGCGCGCCGAAGGCTCGCCATTAGCGTCTTGTTGGTTGAGATGTCCTGTCCGAGAAGACTGTAACCACGAAGACACAAAGGCACCAAGGCGCTGCGAAGGGTTCCGCCCGTGGAGGTGGCATGGTCCCGCCAAAGGCGGGATTGCCCATGATCTTCCACGTGGGGTGGCCCGTGCCACAGACATAGATCCTCTGCGCCCTCTGCGTGCTGTGCGGTAAGTCCCCCCACAACTGAGGCCTTACCGCTTCGCCAATTTTGCGCTTGACACCGCTCCCCGGTCTGGCATAATGAGAGCCGCATAAGAGGACCCAGGGCTTTGGGGAGAAACAGTCAAGCGTTTTGGGGACGTAGCAATCAGCGGGCCGAGGCCGGCGCTGAGACTTCTTAAGGGCCATCACGGCCACGAATCCATCGCGCAGAAGGCGGTGGCTTGCGCAGCCGGGGACGCCGGTCTGACCAAGCGCGCCACCTGCCACGCCCTCCCTGATTCCCTTGCGACGGACCTGCTCGAAGCGGGATACGACATCCCAACCATCCAGGAACCTCTTGGGCATAAGAATCTGAGCGCCGCCATGAGCTGCATCCATGTCTTGAACAAGGGAGGTCACCGTGTGCGCAGGCCGGTGGACGGGCTTTGACCCGGGTTATACAGACCGTATAACCCGGAAGCGATTCAGAGCGAAAAAGCCGGCGAGCGATTGATATGGAAGACGTTGCGCGAAAAAGCAAGAGCAGCCGGGAACTTGTTATGGAGAGGGCAGCAGTCGGTCTTTCCCATTTTACGCAGAGTGCATAATCTCTGTTCGGCTTTAGAATGATGAGGTGACACGATGAAACACAGAAACATTTCCTTTGCTACTCTTGCCTTGGTCCTTTGCATGGAGTCATCACATGGAGAATGGATCTGGTCAGGGCCAATGAATATATCGTTCTCACCAGCTGGTGAGCGAGAGTCAATAGATATAGACTCCGATGGACGCGTGGACCTTTCGTTCTACTTTGCATACTATGTCACAATGGACGAGCCGCGTAGTGGTGGAGGAGGGTGGATCAGCATTAGCGACACACACGGAAACTATATTTGGTCGTGTCAGGGAACAGCCCAGCCATTCCGGTTCATAGGTTTTTATCCTTGGCCTGAATCCTCAGAAAGCCTCTGGGTAAAGGGATATGCGCGCATAAGCGGCTACTCTGAGAACTATCTCGACGGAACCTGGACGGGCTGGGGGGGGCTGTGGTCCGATACGGACCTTGGGTACATTGGCGTACTATATCATGACTCTACTCAGCGCTTACATCAGGCGTGGATTCGCCTCCTTCTTCCAGATGATCGGCCCTTCCCAATGCCAATCATCATGGATTGGGTATATGAAAGCGAACCATTTCCAGAACCCGTTGCCAGCCAGCCGGCAAAGGTTGTTTCGAGTAGCCAGATAGAAGTTAGTTATGCGGGTTTGCACAAAGGAGTACGGTACATTTTGGAGGAAACACACGATTTAGCGACAGGCATCTGGACGACGAGCAAGGTCTTCAACGCCGAATCTGGAGCATTCATTGAGACTTGCGCAAGCGATTCTCGATGCGGTTTCTGGCGGCTGCGGAGGGCACAATGAGGCCAGTGCTGTTTACGCCGCGTCTGATCGCGGTCTGGATGACATTGCTGACTGCGCGGGCAGAGGTGGTCGTGATCACGCTGCTGGAGTGGCGGAGCGTGCCGGGGATCCGCTACCAGGTTGAATCGTCGAGTGACTTGGTGGCGTGGTCGGCGGTTGGTGGTTTCGTTGACGCGACGGCCACCCTGACCCCCCTCCTGGTCACCGAGCCGGCGGGCAGGCCGTACGTGTTTTACCGCGTGCGGGAGGTTGGGCTGTGAGACGGACGCTTGGCATAGCCGCAATTCTGCTTCTGGCTGCCGCGCCAGCCAGCAGCTCCATTGTCTATGTCGATCTCCCGCCACCGGAGGGGTTTTTCGGCGGAGCTTTTGGTCGCCCTGCAACCAAGAGTTTCGACATTGACGGAAACGGCACTATCGATATTGAGTTCGTAGCGGGACTGGAGATACTGGGATTCTACGTCAAAGCACCGCCTTCGACGCGAGTTGTTGTCGTTTCCGGTTACGGCGTGCTTCCCATGCAGCCCGGTGAGGTAATCGGACCCGAGCTGGGACCGACAAGTCATCCAAGAGCGTGTTTGTTTCCTGACCCTCCATTGTGGACGGCTCTCACGGGTTTGGCCACGCTAAGCTTCGGCTTCAACGACAATGGTGACGTAACTGGAGGTCCCTGGCATCCAGAAGGTGCCGGGATCGGAGACGATGGTTACCTGGGCTTCGAGTTCACGGCGGAGGATGGTGTTCACTACGGTTGGATCCACATCCTGGAGTTCGCAGGGATAGGGGGCTGGTTCTACGAATACGCGTACGAGGGCCGCCCCGGTGCGCCGATATTAGCTGCCGCGAAGCCGCTTGTCGTGCCGACAGCCGCGCCGGAGGTCGTGCGTGCTCGCTATCTGCGGCTGAAGTGGTCTTCGGAGCTCGGCAAGGCCTATCAGGTGCAGACCAAGACACGTCTGGACGCTCTTACATGGACGAACCTCAGTTTCGTCATTCCTGCCACGGCCACCGAGACGATCGTAGATTTACCGATGGAGGGCCCGGCTCAATTCTTCCGGGTGATCGAGGCTGATTGAGCGCCCGTACCAGGAGCATGCGAAACGATCTTGGCCGTTGCGATGCTGCGGGAGCCTTCGAGGTGGCCCTGGACGATCGGCGGAGAACTCTTGGTTTGTCCCAGGCGCAGGAATTGGAGCGGCCACCAAGGTGCTGGGGACCAAATCGCGGGTGTTTTTTCCCCCACGGCCGCGTGCCCCGCATGTGGCCCAACCACAATTGAGAGGTCCCCGCCCCCAGGGGCGCAGGATCCCATTACAGAATGTTGAGCTGACCCCCCGTAGGTGGGACTGCAAAGTCGCAACAGCCGCGCCGGAGACAAATTGAACCGAATGACGTGCGATGCGTTCGCTGGACGCTCGCCGTGAGCTGACGGGGCCCCTGAGGCGCAGCTACACACGCCGCCGGTCCGAGTCCGTCGGGGAGAAAGACAAGAGGAGGTCGTTCAGTCTTCTGTTTCGGGCTGACGCGCAGCCGTTTCGGCGTCCTTCGAACGGGGCTTGTCAAGGGGGGCAAGGGGGCGGGCAGCACTGCGCCGAAGAAGGGATGATGTCTTCGAAATCGCTTTTTGAAAGCCGGCCTTTGCTTTTGGGGAGAAGAAAAGCCACTGAGCCAGTACCGCCCCGACAACGTCCGCCAGGAGGTCCAGCACTTCGGCTTCGCGTCCGATCCCCGGCTGATAAATCTCCGTTACAACCCCGTACGCGGCCGCCGCAAGGACTGCCGTGAGACGAACCCCGCTGGTGGTTAGCGCGCGGAACGACCTCTGCGCGGCGGAGCAAATTAGAAGTCCCCAGACGCCATACAGTCCGACGTGTCCGAACTTGTCTCCAAAGGGGATGAAGGTTACGTCCGGTGTCTCTTCCGGGGGAAGGGTGAGGAGTCTCCAGATTACGGCGCCCCACCCCGCTACGAGAAACCACATAACGCCCGCCGCGAGAACCCTGCGTCGGCGCCGCGTCACTTTCCCCACTCCAGTCTCATGGCAAGGACATGAGGCAAACCGGCATCAATGATTTTCCTCTGAGCAGTTGACACGTCGTACGGCACGCGAACGAACCTTATCGTATCGTCCGCCAAATCGTACACGACGTAGCAAGCGAGGGGGTTGCCGTCCCGTGGTTGCCCGACGCTGCCAACGTTGACGAGGTATTTCACGCCCTGCTTGAGACGTATGGTTACGGTCCGGCTGAAACTCGCAGCGGGGTCGGTCGAGAAACATCCCGGAAGGTGCGTGTGGCCCACAAAGCAGACCGGGTCTTCCTGGTACTGGAAATAGACCTGCGCCTCCATGGGGCTGAAGATGTACGTCCACTCCTCCGGATTTGCGAGGGTCGCGTGGACGAGGGTAACGCGTTCCGTCCTGGCCACATAGGGGAGAGCCGAAATGAAGCTGGTTGAGGTTCCGTCCATCACTTCCTTCGACCACTCGACCGCCTCCCTTGCAGCGCTGTTAAAGAAGCGGACATCCGTCTTCCCGATTACTCCGGCGTCGTGATTGCCGAGGACGACCTTGCATCCCAGTGCTCGGATTTTCTCGACGCATTCCACCGGGTTGGCTCCGTAGCCGACGATGTCGCCAACGCAGGCGTAGTGGGTGACCTCTTCCTTCTCCATGGACTCCATGACGGCATCCAGGGCTTCCAGGTTTCCATGCACATCCCCGAAAACCGCGTACTTTGCCGGTTTGGGTTCAGCTCGCATACGTTTCCCTTCCAAACATCAGATAGCCTCCCGTCAGCAGCAGCAGCGGGACGAACAGGAACACCCACCAGTCGAGTTTTGGGGCTGGTCGGGTGAGTTCCCGATACATACTCAACGTCTTTTCTGTGTCGGCTTCGTGCTCTTTTGTTGCCTGGTCTTCCAGGGACCGAAGGTGACTGTCAATTCTGCCCTGGATAGCTTGCGGAATCCCTTCTTTCAGCGACTGGTCCTGAAGCGATTTGGTGTCCGCGCCCTGGTCCGCGAGGGCCTTTTCCAGCTTGGCGGTGTTCTTGGATAAGGATTCGACATCCTTTTCTGCTTCCTTGAGGAGTTCCAGGTCAGGATACTTCTCCGCTGAGAGCTTCGCCTTCTTGCTTTCACTCTCGACGAGGAGATAGTACCACACCCTGTACGCCTCGGCGAGCTTCTTGTTGTTTTCAAGTTCCAGAGCATAAGAGATTGCGTCTTGCAACCTTATTCTGTCAACAACGGGGTCCATGTGTTTTCGCACGAGGCTCAAGTTCTCGTCCTTTTTCGGCCAGTGCTGTAGCTTGTACCACATCTTGTAAGCGTCCTCCAGCATCCCCCCCTCCTTCATTACGACGGCAATAATCCTTTCGACAAATGCCGGATGAGTCGCCAGAGGGGGCTGGAAGAGGGATGCAATCTTCATCTCCTCGATGGCTGCCTGCAAGGCTTCCTTCTCTCCGGGCCAGCCTTTTTCTTTGATCAATTTGTATTGTTTGTAATACAGGATGCTGAATCCAAGGTCCCAGTGGAGGTCGTAGTGGTAGTAATTGTGTTGAATGCCTCTCCTCAAGAACTCTTCCCCAATTTTAAAGCAGTCGAAGCGATACCGGTCCACTTGGTGGTCGGTGAGGTCTTTCCGTTCGTAGAAATGCGCTGAGACATTGTATGCGATGTGCCACGCGCCGAAGGACCACGTTGACCGAAACCGCGGTTGAAGGTATGCGATCGCCTGAAAAACCGGAATCTCTTCCGTAACCCTGTTCCCCTCAAACAAAAGCATCGCCCGAAACCAGAGCATGTTCGCTGCCACGCCCCGGAATCCCGCCAGAAGAAGCCCGATAGCTGCCCCACCCGGGCGAATGGAGGGCTGCTCGGGCGACACGAGTTTCTCCTCGCCCCTTCTCCTGTCAATGTTTGCCTGAAGAGGCACAAGAGAAAGAAGCAAAAACGCTGCCAGAACGTAGTAAAGGGGCTTCCTGTTCAACACCTGTCAGCTCACTCCCATCTTTCCGTGCCCACTTCCTTCACGCGGAAGAACAGTATTCCAAGCGCCACCATGATTGCCGTCCGAAGGAGCGAATCGCCTATGGCCGAAAGCACGTACGTCGCGTCCAAGGAGAAGTCGGCGGTGAACATCCTGGTTCGAACGGATAATTTCTCGAAATTTGGCAGAATGAAGAGGAAAACTTGCACGTAGTCCTTCATCATCGGGACCTTCATCATCACGGTCATGTCTTTGAACAAAGAATGACCCGTCCCCACGAAGAAAAGAATCATGGAAAGAAGAATATTAGTTATCCGGGACAAAACCGTCGAGCCGAGGACGCACATCGCCGTCAGCATCACGAGCTGGAAGAATACCAGCACAATCGCCGGAATGATTTTGACGAGCAAGTCCGGCCACGGGCTGAAAACGAAATAACCGACCATGACCACTCCCATAAGGGCCACGGAGATGAAAACGATTCCGACAACACCCAAGAATTTGCCTAAAATGACGTGGAAGCTCCAGACAGGGTGCGAAAAAAGCAGAAAGATCGTGCGACTCCGAATCTCCGAAAACAGCACCGTTGTCGCTGAAAAAATAGTCACCAGCATCCCGAACAACCCCACGACGAATAACCCCGCCTCCGCTGCTGCTTCTCCTTCTCTCCCCGGCTGGACTCTTGACATTGCTCCCGAGGCGGCCAGGAATATGATGGCAAACAGAACAAGGAAGTACAGGATCTTCTTTCGCACTTCCTCCTTGACGGTGTTGAGGGCTATTGCGATTACCTTTTTCGAGGCTGCGCCAGCGACGAACAGGGCAAGGCACACGCCCCCTAACCCCATTTGAATCTGCGGCCAATAGGTTTTCAGCGGCTTGAGAAAGGCAATCACTTCTCGACTTCTTTCTCCTTAATCGTCTTGAGGAAGAGCGACTCCAGGGATTCCCGCGGATGGCCCATCTTCTCCAAATCCCCCCCGCCTTCCTGGATGACCTCGCGAAGCTTTCGCCTCGTCTCGTCCGTAAGGTTCTTTGCGACGATCTCCCAGGTGTCCTCGATTGTGAGGAGATTTTCGACGCTGTCGGTCCTGATGAGGTCTCCTCGATGGAGGATGGCAATTCGGTCGCAGATGTCCTGGACGTCGGCTAAGAGGTGCGAGGACAGGATTACTGTTTTTCCCCTCTTCTTGAGGTCGAGGACGACGTCCTTCATCTCCCTTGCGCCCATGGGGTCCAGCCCGATTGTCGGCTCGTCGAGGATGACAAGCTTTGGGTCCTTTAATAGAACCTGTGCCATCCCTATCCTGCGGGACATCCCCTTCGAGTACTCCCTCGTTCGCCTCCTCCGTGCCTCCGTCAAGCCGACCATTTCCAGAACCTCATCAATCCTTTTCTTCCTGGTCTTTCGGTCGAGGCCCATGAGGTTCCCGTAGAAGGTGAGCGTCTCGTCGGCGTTCAGGAATCGGTACAAGTAAGATTCCTCCGGCATGAACCCGATATCTTTTTTTATTTCGACGTTTCGGGGGGATTTGCCGAAAACCTCCACCCGTCCCTCCGTCGGGAACATGATTCCGAGGAGAAGCTTCATCGTGGTTGTTTTCCCGGAACCGTTAGGCCCCAGCAGGGCAAAAATCTCCCCTGCGTAAACCTCCAGGTTGACCTTGTTGAGGGCCCGGACAGAAACCCTGCCCCAGAACGTCCGATAGACCTTCGTCAGGTCAACCGTTCTTACGACAACATCTCGATTCATGATGCCTGCGCCATCCTTTTGAAATCTGTCTCTTTCGGCCAAAGGCCGGTCTCGCTTTCTCCGTTTCTAAATCTGCCTGTCTCGAAAAGCGGCGATTCCGATCGCCAACATGCTTGCTATATAGGTCAATCCGTAGAGCGTGATCGAGAGCAAGTAAGAGTAGGAGACATCCGTTTTCAGCGCCAGTTCGCTGGAAAGATTGAAGTACTCGAAATTCGGGATGATTGCGTAGAGAGCTGTCAGGCCGAGTTTCGCAGGGAGGAATTTTGTTGCGCGTGCGACGGACGAAAGATAACCTGTCGTGTGCCCCGCAAGAAAAAGCACAAAGCAGAAAATGATGTTGAAATTCACCGGGGCGAACGCCGAGAGCGTCACGCACACCGAAGCCAGGACGAATAATTGAATCACAAGGGCGTATATGCCCTTGAGCATCACGAGGTCGAAGGTCTTGTACCGGAGGAAAAGCGCTGCGTAAAGAATCGCCGTCATCACCGGCACAATAGTCAGGATAACAAGCACCTGCCCTGAGAACTTCCCCAAAATGTAGTGGCGGCGCTTCAGCGGATATGTCAGGAGAGTGTAAAGCGTCCTTCCCTCGACCTCTTCCGGAATCTGGCCGGATGCCGTGAACAGAAGGATAAGCACACCAAAGATTGCGATGCTTGCTATTCCCATGTCTTTGGTCATTTTCTCTTCCGTGGCTTTTGCGTCGGAGGCTTCCAGGCCTGCCGTCTGGTCGTAAACGCTCGACCTCTCCAACGACATAACCCGCAGCGCCACGGAACTGAAAATCAGAAGAAAGGAAAAGATAAGGAGAACCCACAGGATTCGTTTTCGGATGGAGTCCTTGTAGGAAACGACCGAAAGATGCCAGATGTTTTTCATGTCAGAACTTAATCGAGAACGAAGAAAATTCCCCCGTCCCTTCCGACCACGACACCTCCGTGTTGGTGACGTATTCCTGGAAGGCGCGGTTAAGCTGACGCAAGAGCTGGCTCAAAACCTCTTCCTCGCCCTCGGCGACGAGTTCAACTCGCCCATCATAGCAATTCTTCACCCAGCCGACAACGCCGAGCGACTGGGCTACGCTCCGGGCGGTGTATCGGAAGCCCACCCCTTGGACGTATCCGGAGAAAAATACTTGAACCCGCTTCATTTCTCAAACCGTGTCAGAGCCTCTGGCGCCGTGTCAGACGGAAGTATCAGCGTGGAAAAGTTGCTGAGTCCGGGTCCCAAAGTTCTCATCGAGCTTGAAGCTCATCCTGTCGCCTCGGGCCGGATTTCAACATACCGTTCTTGGGCCATCTCGGCTCCGTAGGCGATGGCGGCTAACGGTTGCAGAACAAGGGAAGTTCTTCCGAAACAAAAATCGGGGCGAGTGTCATACGACGGGAACCCCCTACGCTGCGTTGGCCGGAGTGTAGATCTCATTTATTTTCCTCGAAAGATTGCTTTATGAGGGATTTAGAAATCTGCAGCTTTTCAACACCATCTACTCCCATCTCAACGTCACCGACTCCCCAGTGCCCTATGCTGGAAACGTCGCGCACATAGTCAGGTGGATTTTCCAAAAGTGAGTAGTTCAACTTTAGCCAAACGCGAAGGCCGCGCTTCTGAACATGCACAGAACAGAAGATACTCTTCCCGCGCCTATAGCTGACGTACTTCTTGAGATATTTTTTCTCTACCGTACCCGGCCCTAAACCTGTGCAAAACTCATCAACGGCTCGAAACAACTCTACTACCTCCGGCGGCTTAGCCTTTATGTGATGATCCTCTCCGTAGTGTCTCCCTGCGCGATGCTGTGTCTGCAGCCCCCCAATCGCCTTGCTGGTCGGACCAGTTACAGGTACCTCTGGCACCGATAATAATCGTTTGAGGGCTGCCTTTACTTGTGTCGGCTTGATTGATTCGTCCCCGGTGGCCGAACGAATAATTCTAACCAGCGCCGCTGGAGGGTCCAGAAAAAGCCTATCGAGAGCCTTTTGAATTTTGCCCGTTGTGAAAACTTTCTCGCCGATCTCATCGAGGACGCCTCGCGCCATTGCATCCCGGGAGAAACGGTCGAATTGCTCCGCAATCTGTTCAAGCGACCCGCCGCGGGATTCCTTCGGGTCAATTGAGACCTCAAAAAGTAGCTTGTCGGGGGCCTCTGCCTTTTCCGTGCTTCGGTAGACTTTGTACGCGACGCCATTCGTGAGGATGCACCAGTCGACCCCAGCGTTTGCAGCGTAGCCCACTACCTGCGTGATGGACTTAACATCCGTAAGAGAGTCGTTTAACGGTTTTGCCTCTATGAACAGAACCGGCCTACGATTTAGCTTCGGACTATAGTCAACCGACCTCCCGTCAATTGTCGGATATTCGAGCTCTACCTCATCAGGGTCCCTAACATCCCAACCAAGCGCCTGGAGCAGTGGATCTATGAATATCGTTCGCGTTGGATACTCTTTCAGGTCTTCCTTCCGATGCCTGTCCAGCTTCATGCGAAGCTCTTCGATACAGCGAACTATCTCCTTCATCTTCTCGCCTTCCTATGCTTCGCCCAGCCTAAAGCACCCCAAACCACCTCGCGTATGCCCAGCCCCACATCAAGACTCCAGCTACGACCTCATGGTATTTTCGTCTGCCTTGAAAATCCGAGCAAGTTCTCAAGGGCAAAGACCGTCCTCGAGTTCAAAAACGCAGAGTAGACAGTAGAATAAACACCCCACTGCAAGGGCACTTCCACGTCTTCGGCCGGCCCTATCTTATCGCGGCGCGAGCCGCGGGTTGTTCTACTTTCTTCTCTCTCCTCTCTCCTGCTCTATTTTTGCCCCCGAGGGGGGCAAAAAAGGCCGTTTGACTTTTGCGGCGACCGGCTGTTCATGCCTCCCTCTTCTCCAATCCAGCGATCAGGCCGCTGAGCATCCGTGCGATTTCCTCGAGATCGCTCTTGAGCTTGCCATGGATGCCATCGCCGAGCACTTTCCGCCGTCTGGCAAGCTCCAGCAACGGCACGCATTCCTGAACGGAGCCTCGCGCAATCCCGAAGAAGTTCCGGCGGTCGGCCTTGGTGAATCGCCCATTGCCTTCGGCGATGTTCGCAGCGATGGAAAGAGAAGCACGGTTCAGTTGGTCGGCCAGAAAACGATAGCCCCGGGCGAAATCTTCGGTCAAGGCTGCGATCCGGTCCGCGAAGTCAACGGCCCTCTGATAGACGATTAACTTCTCGAAGACAAACGCCATCTTCGACCTCAAAAACGGAGAGTAGAGAGTAGAAAGGAGACCGCAGGAGAAAGGCGCTTCCACGTCATCAGAAGGCCCTTTCCTGTCGCGGCGCCAGTTGCGGATTGCTCCACTTTCTCCTCTCTCCTTTCTCCTGCTCTATTTTTGCCCCGAGGGGGCAAAAATCGGGGTGACTGGATTTGAACCAGCGACCCCTGCGTCCCGAACGCAGTGCTCTAAACCACTGAGCTACACCCCGA
>CAYZXL010000086.1:0-15112 GCA_964482435.1 uncultured Verrucomicrobiota bacterium | reverse complement strand
ACACCCAAGAGACACAAGAACGGCTGGAGTCAGCCGGGCTGGACATAATGGACTATGACAGCCGATGGGGCTACTACCGCATTCGCCTCCAGCCCGGCGACATCGAGAAGCACAAGGACATCCTCGCACAAGTCGTTGCGGACGCCTATGCTGCGGGCGGACAGAAATGAAAGCCAAACAAGCCCCTGGAACGCGGTGCCGGATCCTCTGCACTTCCCCGGCGAGGTTCAGGCGCGGCGTTCGACGCCGCCTCGGGGGCGCGAAGGGCTCCCAGAGGGGCTTTTTTCAATGACAAGACGGGCTGTTGTCCGCAATGACGCAGCGGGTTCGGGATTGTCCTCTTCTCTGAGTTGTGGCTGGTTGAGGTGGATCTCCGTTTTCCCGCGACGGCCGCCATCGAAAAGAATCGGCCCCTGGCTGCAACGGAAATCACCAAGACGAGGTATGCACCAAGTGAAGCGCAGATATACCAGGACTGGTGCCCGTCGGGCAGGAGACGACTATCAGGACATCGTCGCTCTTGAGCTTCTCGTAGAAATGCTTGAGCATCCCACGAGGTATCAGTGGGTACGGGTTGAGGCAGACGATACCGGTTATTTGGATGACATTGTTGCTTTGAGAAGCGACGGGAAGCTTGTCGCTAAGCAGGTCAAGTTCTCAACGGATCCAGAATCGGAGGCGGGCGCTTGGACGTGGCGTGAGCTACTTACGGAGAGAGAAGGAAAAACCGGGAAGAAGCTCCCATCACTCTTGCAGAAGTGGGCATACTCGTTGGAAGGATTGCGCGGGCACGGGGCAATTCATGAAGCGTCGCTGGTAACCAATTGCATTGCAGCGGAAGAAATACGGGTTTCGCTGTCAGCGGATGGGCGTGTTGATTTCGATAAGATCAGCGACGCAGTAGTCCGAGACACAATTCTTCAACAGCTCGGCGGAGAAGAAGCGGCTCGCACCTTCTTTCGCGACTTCCAGTTTTTCTTCGATCGGCCGGGCATAGAAGACCTTGAGCAGTCTGTACGCAGACGATTCTACAACTTGGGATTGGAAGATCAGGGCTGGTCGAGTCTGAAAGACGAACTCCGATTTTGGGTTCGCCATCCAGACCAACCGCCCCCGGATGGAAGAATTACCCTTTCTACCTTGAGAGTTGCCGCCCTCTGGCACCGGCTTCAACGCTTGCCCGAAGATTTTGAGATTCCCGATGATTATGTTCTTCCGTCGCAAGAATTCCACGAAGCCTTTGTCGGGGACCTCCGCAATATGAAGAAAGGCTGTATTGTCCTAACAGCAAGTCCGGGCGTTGGGAAAAGCACGTATCTCAGTTACCTTTTCGAGCAATTCCCAGAGCAGAAGATGCCGGTGATTAGACACCACTATTTTCTGTCAGTTTCCGACAGAACCATCGGACGCTTCGACGATGCTCGCGTTGCCGAGTCGCTGATGAGCGACATTCTGGAGCGCTACCTCGAGGCGTTAGGTAAGAGGGCGGACAGGAACCCCAATCCCAACGACCTTGGTGATTGGGTTAGTGCCTGTGGTAGTCACTTTGCCCAACAGGGAAAGAACCTGGTCATTATCCTTGATGGGCTGGACCACGTCCTGCGGGAGGAGGCATCGGTTGATAATCTGAATAAGCTCCTGGAACATCTTCTACCGGCACCTGATGGGGTTGTCGTAGTGGTCGGGGTGCAGCCCTTGGACGACACTCATCTGCCTGAGCGTCTCGTTCGAGCGGCTCCCCGAAAAACGTGGAGAGAGTTGCCGTCATTAGACGGGAACGCCGTCAAGCAATGGCTGCAGCATCATGAAAATGAGCTCGACCTGCCGGAAGACCAACATGGTCATGACTTCGTTTTGAACAGGCTCGCCAATGTCCTGCACGAGAAGAGCCAAGGTCACCCGCTGCATCTGCGGTACACCCTGAAGGCGCTTAAGGAACAGGAGCTGCAAGTCACGCAAGACAATATCAGACGTTTGCCAGGCTGTCCTCATGAAGACATCACGCAGTACTACGAAGAACTCTGGCGGAGCTTATCTGAAGAGGGGCGTGAGATTCTGCACTTACTTGCGGCGTGCCGTTTCCCATGGCCTCTCACAGGAATTAGTGGATGTCTTGATTCTGGAGGAATCCGTCTCCCTCAAATCAATGATGCTTTAAGAAATGTCAAACATCTTTTGAGACAAGACGCCTTGGGGTTGCGCCCTTTCCACAGCAGTCTTCTTGTTTTCATCGCCAACCAGTCAGATTACACCTTGTACTCGCAAAAGATGAAGCGGCTTGTACTCGAGTGGTTACGTACCAGCGCACCTGCCTACTGGAAGTGGGCTAATGAATGGTTGCTGGAAGCTGATCTCGGGAACGACAAACCGCTCATTGAGGGTCCCAGCCGCGAATGGGCGATACAGGGTTTGATGAACCGGTTCCCGCAGGGCGAAGCCTGCGAGATTCTCGCCCGGAGCGCGTGGCTTGCGTTGCACAGGGAGGATCTCGCACGATTCATTGAGGTAGGCCTCCTGCGCGACTATTTGGCCGATGTCTATGAATATAGGTCCGATGTATTCGACACATTGCTCTACGCTCAACTTTGCGTTGAGGAGGATCCGAGCCTGCGGCCAAGACTTTACGCAGACATCCAAAGCCTGACTCAGGCTGAACTGGTCTTGCTTGCCGAAGACGAAGCGAGCCGGGGCAATCACCACGTTGTCGCCAAGTGCTTCGACGAATTAGAGGAGCGGCTCAAAGGGGTGAGCGTAAGGCCCAAAGGACAGGGTAGCGACAGCTGGCGCTCGGACGTCGGTCCGATTCTGAGAGTTGCAGTCTTGATCCCCGACAGGATTCCCCCGAAAAGGATTTTGGAATTTGCCCTCAGAAGCAGAGACCACCGGCATTCTTGCGATACGCTGGACGTCTACAGCGAAGCGTTGAGGCGTGCACGCGACGTTGAGGTTCTCCGTGAAATGCTAAGGGTGGAAATGGAACCCGCGGAGCGATCCGCTGTTTGCCGGCATGCCGTTCTGCTTGCCCTTGGGGAAGGCCTCGACTTAGACCATGAAGTGCGTGCTGAGGAGAATCGTTCAGATCCTTTTGCAGCCATCTACGCGGCAGTGCGTAACGTTCCAAACTTTTCTCCTGCTGAGATTCTGTTTCCGTCCGCGAGGCTTCTGTCGCTAAAGGAACACGAGCATTTCCTTTACCGTCAGGAAGTTCAGGACCTCTTCCGTACTCTGTTCTTCTGCTTTTGTGCGAACCACTTGTGGCAGCGTGGGGAGGATAACGAGAGGTGGTTGCAGGAAATCGGCGATTATGACTGGCCACGGGCTTTTCTTCACAGATTAAACGCGATTGCATCCGAACTGGCGCGGCTGCTTTCCTCAAAATCGCCTTTCTCATTTTCCTGGTTTTATGAGCAGGTCCGGACGTTCGAAAAGCCGAGGTGGCCAGAAGACCGAGAAGTGGTCGATTACGCAATCACCGCACAAAAAGCGGCAATCCACATGGGCTTAGACATCATGGTCTTAGCCAAGGCCGTAGAGGCAGCGGTTGCTATTACAGAGAATGATTTGGAGGTTGCCTTCACCTCAGGCTACTGCAACCCGTGGGAGTGGATGGAAGTCTACGCAAGTCGCCAACAGAAGCTTCTTACACCTGAGGCAGCGGGAACGCTCTTGAAGCGTCAGTCGCTGGAGTTGGATTCCTCGATCTGGATGTTCTCGGACCGTGCTCTGAGTTTCGGCAAGCTCGCTTCACTTGCAGCATTACACGGCCTCAAGCTGGAGGCGAGGGATTACGTGCGTCAGGCAGCCACAAACTTGATCTCACATGGAGACCACAAGGACATGCTTCTGTTCGGGGCCTTCGAAGTCGTGGAGGAGTGCCACAGGGCGGGTCTGTCTGAGGCGAGAGAATGGCTGCTGCAGCTGGCGCCCGCAATCGCTCGTGTGAACGACTTCACAGATGGCGACGAGACGAGGCATTTGCCTCAGGCACTTGCGGAAACGCTTGCAGAGGTGGGTCCAGATCTGCTTCCTCCCTATTATCAATGGTTGTGCGATGAAGAAGAGCACTACGATGCTCTGGGCGTATTCCACACGTTCCTTAGAACGGCGAGCCTCTCTTCACCGGTCAACCAGGCCTTGGCCACCACGGGCCTGGACGACGAAAGCCTCGCCATTTTGGTTGACCGGGCGCAGCAAGGGGATAAAGGAGCACAAGTCTGCCTGTCTTCGCTAACGGCTTTCCTTGGACGAGCCTCCGTAGAGAGAGCGGTGGCTAAGAAACGTCAAGATGAGACATCATATCCACGCATCGCCCACGAAGGCCCGACAGTCTGCCCGGCGGATTTCCCTCCGGACCGTTTGGTGGAGTTTTTGGAGGCTGCCAAAACAGACTATCTTTACTACCGAGAAAGATGCATCAAGGACTGGCTCGATTACTGGACGGCTGCTGCTCGAGGCGAAGAAGCTTTTGCTGCCATTGAAGAGCAGGAGCGAAGAGGCGCTTGGTTAGGCAATTATGACGCACTGTTCGATTTCGCCTTGCCCTTCTATGGGAAACAGCGAGCATACCCCTGGCTGGTTAAGGCCCAGACCGACCGTTATGGATGGGATCGTTACTTTACCGACAAGAAAGAGGGTATCCGACGGTGGGAGATGGTCAGGAAACATTACCCCGATCAGTGGCTCATCTTCATCGAGGATACAATAAAGTCTCGCCATGGCGAGCCCTGGCGAGGATTGACGGCCCACGCCCGCTTCGTCAGGTTAATTCAGTATTGCTTTTTCATCGGACACGTTCAGATCGCCGAGAAAGCATCGCAACGACTAATCGCCACGACGCTGGAACTTGTTTCAGCCGTTAAATTGCCAGCGCCGGGGTGGGCTGCAAAATCATGAGCGGACCAGAACAAGAGTTGTCATTCCTCCTTTCAAGGCTAACATGGCCATCGGGAATGGCCAGAGAACGCGCTTGTGTAGCGATCGCTAACCTGCTGGTCGACCACGAATGGGCAGAGGTCGTCCGGAAGAGCGTGATCCGCTGGATGAAAGCCCAGGTTCTGGAAAGCGTCGCAGCCATTGGCCTGCTTGTGTTCCTGCGCGCAAAGATCGAAAGCAGCAGTTTTGCGGCCCCTCCTATCGAAGAACTCTCATCCGGCGTCTCGAGGCCGTCCCTCCTGTCCTCAATGCTCATGCGTGAGCTATTAGGAAGTGGTGTCCCTGCTCTCGATTGGGCGACCCTGAATTCAGGCAGCGCCCCAAGTGGCTTCAAACCGGAACCCTTCTTTGAAAAACACTCGCGGAACGTTCTGCCCAGACAATATGCCAACATGGCGGAAAAGATCGAGGCAAACTCAAAAATTCCTTTTACCTGGCAGTGGGCATTTGAATGGCACAAGATTCTTGAGAGAATCGGGAAAGAACCCTCGGTGGAGCCCTTACACTTCTGGGTAACACGCGATCCTGAGTACCACGCTGCACTTGACGTCGAGCTTAGCGAGGTTTATCGCTCTGCCTACCTGCGATCTCTTGCTTGGGCTGTCATGGTGGGAGGTCTCTCTGAGAATGATGCCCGCTTTCTAACTATGGCAACGTGCCCGCTGGATCTTGGATTGTGGCGGGTGAGTCCGGTTTCAAAGCCCGAATGGTGGCCAAGACTTGGTGAGCCTGAGTCTCAGATCGACACCGCTCCGGCTGAAATCTGGAGACAGGTCGCGGACCTGTGGCAGAAGCAACCCGGGCAAGAAAACGAATGGGTCGTAAGTGAAGCCAGCGGCCGGATTCATGAGGGCTCAGCCATCTACGACCTACAGATATTCGGCTTGTTCCAGCGGTGCGAAGGACCTTCTCGTCCTGACTTTGACGAGCTAACAGAGTGGAATCTGTCGAAGGTGATTGTGGAACATAAGCCTTGCTCGCTTCGTTTGCAGGGGCGAATGAAGGCAACCTCGCTGGAGTCTATGGTGCAGCGTTTCGGCGACTGGAGCGTGGCGCCGGCTGCTTGCCGGGCGGCACTCTGGACTACACCACGGTGGCAGTTTTGGCGAGCATTCAGGGGCATCTGGCTACCAGCACCCTTCCTTGCATCAAACTCATTCAGTTTCAAGTGCTCGCAGGACGGATTGTTTGTGCGTGATGGTGAGCAGATTGTTGGCAAGTGGAGCGACTGGACTGATGGGCTCGGAGAGAAAATGACAACCGATGTCCCTCCCTCGACGGGCCAGTATCTGCTTGTTCGGAGGCAACTTATCGACGAATTCGCTGCGAAGAACCGTTGCGTCTTCTGTTGGGTCTGTCGCCTGTCTGGTTACCTCCGAGCCTACGATTACCAGCCGTATCAGACATTTGTGACTCACCATCACTTCGGAGGTTCGAGCATCGTGATGCCATGAGGGGAGTTCCGCCACGCTACCGTCATTGAGGCGGCCGGTCTCTCGCGGAAGTACATCCTCAGATGGGTTTTGGCCTTCTCAGTCGGCCGCGCCGTCGAGATAATACGGTCAGACCGGCAACATCGCTTAAGCGCCTATGTTGTCGTAACCTCCGTTCGAAGGAACCGGCAAGGGCCGACGACCCGGACAAATTCCATTACAGGGAATTCGTACGCGTCTGCGGTCTCCTATGCCGCTATATGGAAGGCATCCAAGGACTCCTGGATACGCAGTAACCCGGTTCGGAACTCCGGAAGTAAGGCCCGCCATTTTCTTTCCCTACCCCTGTATCCACGGTCACACGCCAACACCAACTCCTCGCGAATGAAGCAACTGCACCCGAGAAAAAGGGCGTGAAGCGAGCGAATCGGGCGGTTGTTGTTTGCCATGCGGATTCGCCTGACATCCGGGAAAAGAGCACATTGTGAGAGTTCGGGAGGCCTGGGGCAACGGGGTTGAGAGAGGCCTGCGTGGACTCCGGACGCGGTTATCCTTGTAATGGCGAATGGGGCGAACCTCGATGAAGCTCTTGAGGTCTCGAAACGCCCACTCGATCTCCCAGAGGTCCTTGTAGGTCTCAACCACCTCAGACGTGGAAAGCCAGTAGCTTTTGGTCCGGCACAAAAGCAGGAACTTCCCGTCGAGGTTCTCCTCGTAGGCGAGATTCCTTCTGTCCTCTGCCGTGAGAATAAGCGCTACGCGGTCACCGTTTGGAGGGGACTCTTTCTCGCAAAGCCGGGAAGGACGCGAAGGAGCGGGCCCCATGAGTCCCTGGCGTTTTAGCGCCCTGGCGAGAAAAAACAGGGTTGACAGCAGGATTTTCATGGTCCCCGGGTGAACGAAGTTCATGAAAGACTGGGGTTCGCTACTTGGGCCGGGACCATTCGGATGCCCCGTTTGCGTGGGGACTCTCCCGCCCGTGGCTGATGGGATGCGCTCGTCGGGAAAAAAAGGTTGACACTCCTTTGCCTTTCGTTTAGGTTGCTTTGAAAACCATATGTGAACGTCCGATAGGAAAGTTATGGGGCTTGTTTTGCGAAATCTGCTGGCGCTTCAGGAGCTTGACCTACAAATCATCTCGCTGAACGATGAGAAGAGCAAGTTACAGGACGTTGTGGAGAAGAAGAAGTCGGAGGCTGACAGGCGCCAGCAGGAGGTCCAGGAACAGGAGGAAAGGATCAAGCGGCTGAAGGTCGAAATGAAGAAACTCGAGGTCGAAATCGCGGAGGCAGGGGACCGCATTCGAAAGCTCGAGAGCCAGCAGGTTCACGTTAAGACGAACGAGGGATATAAGGCTCTGGACAAGGAAATCTACGAGGCGAAGGCTCACCGGGCACGCACGGAAGACATTCTCCTTCAAAAGATGGAGGTTCTGGAGGAGGGAACAAAGGGAATAGGTGGTGCGCGGCAGGAGGTTGGTGCGTTGATAGCGCTGCTTAAGCGCGAATCCGGTGAAGCAAAGGAGAAGATTCGCGAGATTGAAAGTCAGGTGGCGGGCTTTCAGGCAAAGCGGGCGGAGATAACCGGGAGTATCGAGGAGGGGCACCTGAGGCTGTACAACCGGATTTTCAATAACAAAAAAGTTCCGGCGATTGTGCCGGTTGTGAACCGAACCTGTCGGGGATGCCATCTGGCGGTCCCGGCAGCGGTAGAGAGCATTCTGCGGCGCCACCAGTCAAACATCGTTACATGCGAGAACTGCTCGCGGATTCTGTACATTCCCGAAGAGGAGGATTCCGGCTGAGGTTGGTTATTGACGTGTCGGGGATAGGATGGTATCTTAGATGCGTTGTATTTAGTAAGCCATCAGCCGGTCAAGAGATTGCAGAGAAGCGGACCGGATAGTCGCTCTTTCTAACTGCCGGGGCATGCCAATCGGCAGGCCCTTCGGATGGTGGATAAGAGAGGAAAGTCCGAACTCCACAGAGCAGGGTGCTGGGTAACACCCAGGAGCCGGAAGGCTACGGAAAGTGCCACAGAAAACACACCGCCCCGCGAACCGCGGGGTAAGGGTGAAAAGGTGAGGTAAGAGCTCACCGCTCCGGTGGCGACATCGGAGGCATGGTAAACCCCACCTGGAGCAAGGTCAAATAGAGGACAAAGGGGCTGCTCGTCCCGTCCCGGGTTGACCGCTGGAGGTGAACGGAGACGTTCATCCCAGAGAAATGGCTATCCGGGTCCAGAAAGTCAAATCGGCTTTTTGGGTCTGACAGAACTCGGCTTACAGGTCGGCTTTTCTGCGATGGATTTTTGCGCCCGGAACCACTGCGCGTCGAGCGGCCAAGCGCGGGTGCGTGACATGCGGCGGCTTATAACCGAGCCTATCGGCTCATGAAGGAATATATCAGTAAGACCGCGCGCGTCCACGGTAGCCGGCGGGGTGACGGATGTCCGGTGGCTCTGGGCGCCTTTTTATTAGGGAGGCGCTGCCCGGTTGAAGAACCGGGCATTGTCGTAAAGGGCGCTTTCAGCGGCCGCCCCGCACATAGGGAAGGGCCGCGGCGAAAAAGCGCGACCGCGCGTCGTGTCAAACACAATATTGAAGGAGGATGACCTTGAGAAGAGTTCTGGCGGGTTTGCTGCTGGTCAGCATTCTGGCGATAGTGTGTCTTCTGATGGTTCCTGGAGAACCGACAACGTCCCAGGCGGACACAGCGGCGAAAGGAAACGCCGTTGAAAAGAGCGAAACGCGATCCGACGCCACTGTCTGGACATGGTTGTTGTGGGGCGTCGCCCCGATTGGCTCGGCCCTGGGGCTTGTGTTTGCGTGGAACTTCTACCACTGGGTCATGCGCAAGGAAGAAGGCACCGAGAAGATGATTGAAATCGCCGGGTACGTGCGAGAAGGGGCGATGGCTTACATCAAGAGGCAGTACAGGACTGTCAGCATGTTCTTCGTGTGCGCGTTCCTGTTCCTTTTCATTCTGGCGTGGGTGCTCAAGGTGCAGCACAAGCTTGTTCCGTTCGCTTTTCTGACCGGCGGCTTCTTCTCCGGTCTTTGCGGCTACCTCGGCATGAAGACCTCTACGAACGCCTCCGCCAGGACAGCCAATGCCGCGATGACCTCTCTCAATAGCGCGCTTCAGGTCGCCCTCCGCAGCGGCGCGGTCATGGGTTTGATCTGCGTGGGGTTGGGGCTCCTCGACATCTGTATCTGGTTCTCCGTCCTGCAAGCGAGCGGCGTGTCGCTGAAGGAGACGACTGTGGTGATGCTCTGCTTCGGGATGGGGGCGAGTTCTCAAGCTCTCTTCGCACGTCTCGGCGGCGGAATCTTCACGAAAGGCGCAGACGTGGCCGCCGACCTCGTCGGAAAAGTCGAGGCCGGGATACCGGAAGATGACCCGCGAAACCCCGCCGTCATCGCGGACAACGTCGGTGACAATGTCGGAGACGTCGCGGGAATGGGCGCGGACCTCTACGAGTCGTACTGCGGCTCCATTCTTGCCACCGCGGCGCTCGGTGCGGGGGCGGGGCTTGGTTTCAAGTCGGTTGTGGCTCCGATGGTCATGGCAGGGATAGGAACAATCCTATCTGTCGTCGGTCTCTTCGCTGTGCGGGCGAGCGAGGAAGCGACCCAGAAAAACCTCATCCGCGCTCTCGCAAGAGGAGTAAACCTGAGCGCTCTCGGAATCCTTGTCCTGGGCTTTGTGCTCCTCACCGGGCTATTCGGATGGAGGACGGGCGTCGGGGTATGGGGTTCGGTCGCCACCGGTTTGATAGTGGGGATAATCATCGGGAAGTCCTCCGAGTATTTCACGTCTGCCGATTTCAAGCCGACAAAAGCGGTGGCGGCGCAGTCTCAGACGGGTCCGGCTACAGTCATCATTGCGGGCATCTCGACGGGAATGCTTTCGACGGGCATCCCGGTCATAGTTACCGGACTGGGGATAATCCTGAGCTTTGCCTTCGCCGGAGGGTTCACCGATGCCGTGAGAGGTCTTTACGGGATAGGAATCGCGGCGGTCGGGATGCTTTCCACGCTGGGAATCACCCTGGCTACCGATGCATATGGGCCAGTCGCTGACAACGCTGGCGGAAACGCGGAGATGAGTGGTCTGGGCCCGGAAGTCCGCCGCCGCACTGACGCTCTTGATGCGCTCGGGAACACGACTGCTGCAACCGGGAAAGGGTTCGCGATAGGCTCCGCGGCTTTGACCGCGCTGGCTCTTTTAGCTGCGTACGTCGAGGAGATACGCGCGGGACTGGACAGGATCGGAGACAAGACGATCAAGGTGGCGCGGGGTGTTGTCGAGGTCACAGGAGCGTCTCTTGCCGACTTCATGGATTACTACCAGGTGAACCTCATGAACCCAAAGGTGCTGGTGGGGCTTTTCCTCGGGAGCGTGCTTGCTTTCGCCTTCTGTGCGATGGCTATGAGAGCCGTCGGAAGAGCCGCAAGCAAAATGGTCGAGGAAGTCAGGCGTCAGTTCCGAGAAATGCCCGGAATTATGACTGGCGAGACCAAGCCGGACTACGCTCGCTGCGTTTTAATAAGTACCGTCGCGGCGCAAAAGGAGATGGTCTTCCCGTCGGTGATGGCAATCATATCGCCCATCATCATCGGGCTTCTTCTCGGAGTGGCGGGAGTGATGGGGCTTTTAGCGGGCGGACTTGCGAGCGGGTTCGTCCTCGCTATCTTCATGGCAAACGCGGGCGGCGCGTGGGACAACGCGAAAAAATCCATCGAGGGCGGATTGTATGGAGGGAAAGGGTCCTCTGCTCACAAGGCGAGCGTCGTCGGAGACACCGTAGGCGATCCCTTCAAGGACACGTCTGGGCCTTGCCTGAACATCCTCATTAAACTCATGAGCATGGTCGCGGTCGTGGTGGCTGGGCTCACGGCAAAGTTCGCGCCGGTGATTCAGGAGTTCCTCGGCATGGGAGACTGAGAAGGCCGCGGTTGGTCACGATTTAGTACGGCATCTTTCACACGCTAAGGCCGATGCCTGTCAAGTGCATGGCAAGGGGGGAGCTATGGAAAAGGTTCACGAGAGCGAAAAGGAGTTCCGCTTTCAAGACAGCGGCCCGAAGTATCTTTTTCGGGGGCCGAAGCACGAATGGGGGATAATCGTTTTCTATCCGGGGCAGGAGCTTGGTGCTCATTGCCACGACGAGGTCGAGGAGTCCTTCTACGTCCTCGAAGGCGAGCCGAAAATCGTCGTTGACGATGCCGAGTATCGCGCGACGAAAGGGGATGCCTTCCGCATCGAACCGAAAGAAAAACACAATATCGTGAACGACACGCATTCTCCGATTCGCCTCGTCTTCATCAAATGCCCGTATCTTCCCGACGATAAGAGAGCCGCATGAGGGGGCCGGAGCCGATGAGGTAAACGGCTTTGATGGCGTCCATCACGGGGTTCGGCCGCAGGTGTCTGTTGTTTCGTTAGCACGCTTTGTTCCTTCGGGTTCGGGGTTATCGTGAGGTGGCGGATCGCACGAGTGTGGGCCCGTTTGGCGTCGCGGGTTAAGCTGACCAGTGGCGATGTCGGGACTTCCCTCCTGCGCGACGGGTCTCACAGAAGCTCGATGGGGTCGCTGACGTCGTCCTGTTTGGCGACGAGGATGGGGATGTGGGACATGCCGGCCTTTGCGAGGTGTTTCTCGACGGTGGTTCTGGCCATGGCGGGGGTGTTGCAGTCGCGGCTGATGTGAGCGAGAACGATGCTCCTCAGGCCCTCGTGGGCAATCTCCGCGAGGAGGCGACCGGCGCTTTCGTTGGAGAGGTGGCCGGTTCTTCCGAGGATTCGCTGTTTGAGCGACCACGGACGGCGCGTGTCATTCTTCAGAAGGTCCACGTCATGGTTTGCTTCGATGACGACGCAGTCGGAATCTTTCATCCTCTCGCGCACCAGCTTCGTCACAAATCCTAAGTCCGTCGCAATGCTGACCTTCCGCCCATTGCACAGTATCTCAAATCCCACGGGGTCAATGGCGTCGTGAAGGACGGAGAAGGGGTTGATTGTAACGTCTCCGACGGTGAAAGGGTCGCCGTTAGAAAAAAGCCGCAGGTTATCAGGTAGTGAGCCAGTTGTCTGGTTGATAGCCTCTGCGGTCAGGCGATTGGCATAGCAGCAGATGTTGGGGTAGTGCTTGAGGAACTTCAGCCCTCCGATGTGGTCGGTGTGCTCGTGGCTGATGAGGACGGCGTCCAGGTGCGTTGGGTCTGCCTCAACCCGCTCGAATCGCTGGGCGAGTTGTCTCGGGCCAAAGCCGATGTCAATCAGGAGGCGCGTTTGACCGGACGAAAGGTAAATCGCGTTTCCTGAGCTTCCGCTTCCTAAAATCCAGAGTCCTGTCATTTTTGGTTCTCAAAAAAACCGGGACAACGAAGTGCGGCCCCCCCTCATCGCCAGGTAAACTCTAATCCGGCTTTTATCCGCTGTCAAAACATATGTCGCCGCCTCGCTCCGGAAAAACTTGAAGGTGCCATAGAGAGCGGTTATAGTAAATGGCGGTTGTAGGCGGTCATTTGCTTCGTATCCTGCGCCGAAAAATCGAGTGAGCTTCTCTTCGAGAACACGTATCCGCGACAAAGGTCAGGTCAAGAGGAGCAACGACTATGGGCGATAAGAGCTATTCGACTGCTGGTTTTGCTTCGGGCGTGTGGTTTGTTTTGTTCATCGGTCTTGCCGTCGGGTTCTGCGTGGCAACCCCACGTTCGGCAGAGGGCGCGGAGTCTGGGGAGACTCAAGCCGCTCCCGAAAAAGGTTTGGATGCTGCGAGGGCTTTGGTTGGACCACCCAGCACCGATTTCAACAGCGAGGGGTTCAAAGTCTCCAAAGTGGTAAGGATGGAGCGATCTCTGAACGCCCTGGGCATTGCGGGGCAATTCGGCAAAACGAACAAGGTCGGGAAGTATGTCGAGCTACCGAAGAGGCTTGAGCCGTCGCAGCGGGGGGAGCAGTTCATTCTTACGTGGAAGTATGCCGGGAAAAACCCACCGAGCAGGGCGGAACTCAGGTTCGAGTATAAGCTTTCCGCCGAGGAGCACCTTGAGACGATAACTCAGGAGTATTCAAAGCCCAGAAAAGGAAGCTACCGCCTCCTGATAGACCACACCGGAGAAGGCTACCGCCGGAGAGGCCGGATCGAATACTGGCGAGTTACTGTCCTGGCCGACGGGAAAGTTGTTGCGAGAAAGGAGGCCTTCCTGTGGCCTGTCTTTCGGGGAGAAGGGAGTCGCACGGAACGAGGAGTTTGATTCTCCGCGAGCTCTTTTTTCGGTGGCGCTGTCGGACTTGCTGGAGAAAGGCGGTCATTCGCGGCGGGAACGGGTATTTCAGGATGAGTTTGCACGATATATCTTACCGCAGAGGCGCGAACGATGAACCTGAAAACGATGCTTGAATCATCCACCGAGAAAGTTCCCAACAAGCAGCTCTTCTTTTTCGAGGAGCGCTCCGGCACCTACGCTGATTTCAATTCCGAGGTGAACCGCCTCGCACACGGTCTGACGCAGGTGCTCTCGCTGAAGAAAGGGGATAAAATTGGGATTCTCTTGAGGAATCGCCCGGAATTCATGACGGCTCTTTATGCCGTCTTGAAGTGCGGTGGGGTTGTCGTTCCGGTGAACATTTTTCTGGTGCCCGACGAGATATGCTTCGTCTTGAACGACTGCGAGGTCAAATCGCTCATTACCGAATCACAATTCGTCCCGTGTCTGGAGCCAATCCGGGGCCGGCTACAGACCCTTCGCTCGGTTGTCCTGATTGACGGGGAGCCTCCCGACGAGCTTTATAAATCGTACACAGAAATCACTCGCGCCCGTCCCTCGACAAATCCCGATATTGCCATTGGTCTTGAGGACGATGCGGTTTTCGTTTATACCTCGGGCACGACTGGCATCCCAAAGGCAGCGGTGCTTTGTCACCGCAACTTCATCGCGAATGTAGAGAGCTGCCGAAGACACATATCTTTCATGCCGGAAGACCGCTTCCTTCTCGTCCTGCCGATGTTTCATTCGTTCTGCCTGACGGTCAATTGTTTTCTTCCGGTGTATCTCGGCGCCAGCGTGGTGATACTCGAGTCCATTCGGTCGTTCGAGAAAATGCTCCAGGCAATCGTCGCCCACAAGCCGACGGTTCTGGCTGCGATGCCGCAGCTCTACAACATGCTTGCCTCCGCGGCCCTCCCCGAGGAGGCTCTCAAAGCCTTCCGCCTCCGGACGTGCGTGTCGGGTTCCGCGGCGCTCCCGGAGGCGGTTCTAAAGGCTTTTGAAAAGAAGTTTGGCGTGCCGCTCCTCGAAGGCTATGGTCTCTCCGAAACGGCGCCGGTTGCAGCCATCAATCCGCTCGACGGTGTCAGGAAAGTCGGTTCCATAGGCATTCCTATCCCCGAGGTGGAAATCAAGATTTTCGACGAGAACGATAACGAACTGCCTGTCGGCGGCGTCGGAGAGCTGGTCATCCGCGGTCCGAACGTCATGAAGGGGTACTTCAAGAGGCCGGACGAAACCGCGGAAGCCATGCGCGGAGGGTGGTTTCACACGGGCGACATCGGCAAGGTGGATGAGGACGGCTACTTCTGCATTCTCGATAGAAAAAAGGACTTGATTATCTCCAAAGGGATGAAAATCTATCCGCGACAGATCGAGGAACTATTGTACGCGCATCCGAAGGTTCTCGACGCTGCGGTGGTCGGTAAGCCACACGAGATTCACGGGGAGATTCCCGTAGCGTTCGTAA
>CAYZXL010000085.1:0-15188 GCA_964482435.1 uncultured Verrucomicrobiota bacterium | reverse complement strand
ACCAGACCGAACAGGAAAAGGACGCCGAAAACCTATTACTCGGACAAGCTGCTAGCCGTAAAGCCGAGCAAGGCGGACATCATCCTGAGCGAAGGCCGAGATCGAGCTGTGTTCAAGATTTCTGAGATCGGCGGCTACAAAGGTGTTTCCGATCTGGTTGTGCAAGTTGTTGAGTCCGATTTTCCCGCTGGAGTGCTGAACTACACGCTGTCGGCCACAGAAATCGGGGCTGGGGGGAACGCCGATCTGGTCACGACCTTCAGCACGACAGACGGGCTGCAAAAGCCGTGTTCTGCGAAAATCAGGGTTGCCGGGAAGGAAAAGACAACAGGCAACAGCGTCGAGACGCACCTAAGTCTGTCAGCTCGATATGACTCTCAACCCACCAGGCCTTCAGGTGGAGGCGGTGCAGGCTCTTCCGTTCTATGGAAAACAAATATCTCCATCGGCGCTTGGGTCATCTGGATTGCCAATGTCTACATAGCATTGATCATTTGCATTGTCTATGTTCTGAGGCGGAGAAAGTGAAACGGAAGGGCCAGCACAAGTGCTCCGCCCGGATGGAAAACGCCCGAACCTTCTCGGCATCGAACACGTCTGCCGAACAAGGATGAGGATTTCGTGAAACCGATGGAGGACCCGTCTTGTCTACTGGGTCTGCATGGGACCCGCACCAGGCGCCCGGAGGAAGTCAAGGCAACGTCGCCACAGCAAAGGGGGCAATGAAGGACACCCTTTCCCCGGTTCCGGGCTTGACCCGCAAGAACACCCACGGAGGATGATTGGCAAAATAAGCTTGGCTTCCTCCGCCAACAGGCCTTCTTTTGCCGGTGGCCGGCACGGCGCTCAAATCAGAGCACGCGACTTGTGCCGCGCGCTCACTCCTGAGAAGTTGCTCAGTCCCTGCCCAGGGTATCCCAGAAGGCGACAAGAACGGCGAATGCGTTCGCCCTCAACTGTTTATCATCTACGATGTCTTTCGCACCCTTCCGAGCTTCCTCGATGTACCCCGATAGGAACCCTGCTTCCCATGCAAAACGCTTCGCCTCTGCGGCAAAATATGCCTGCCGGTACGCGCCTCTGGCATCGGGGACCGTGATTGCACTTTTCGCCAGCTTTTCTCCAATAGAGCGGCCGTCGTCCCACTCAGAACGCTGAGCAGCTTGGATGATGTAGTCCCAGGTCTTCCCTGATTGAGCGTCTGCAGCGTCACGAAACCCGCGCCTGAACGTTTCAAGATTGCTTTCTGCGAGGTTAGTCTTGAGGAAGCTGAGAACCGCCCACCCATCCTTTTCACGTCGGCGAAGTAATCCACCCCACTCCCTACCTTGGCTATACGCTGCCGGGTATTCGACCTTGATTCTAAAAGTATGGGGCACGGAGCCTGCGGCGTTCGTGGCGACAATAATGACCTCTTCCTCTCCTTCTCTTGCTGGAATCCAGCTAATTTGGCCGGTCGGACTGATACTGAAGCCTTCTGGGCCTTTCTCCTTTCTCCAGTTGATAGGCATCGTCCCGGTAGCCGTCGCGATGTTATCCTCGTCGTAGCCATAAGGGCTGAACGCAACAGCCCTTGGGTTGGGTACCGAGGTTATGATCGGGAGCGTTCCGCAACCTGTAATGAGCAGCAAGACAAGGAAAATCAAAGGGTATCCAACAAGTCTCATGCATCTCGGCGACATGATAAATCTCCTCCACAGGGTTCGGGGTCATTGAGGTTCCCAATCAACTGGGACAACAAAGGCAAGGAGATAAATCCGCTCACGTTGGCCTTCAACCATCCGGGCCAGAGTATTCTTCAGGGTTCGGTGAAGCTGCTGGTATCGGTCTTCCTCACTCTTGAACGAACTTTCCTCGATCTTGCCTTCGCCCTCCAAGGCATTCCTCAGACTTAGCACGAGGTCTTGGAATATCATTCCTTCCCGTGAGCTGCTTATAGAGAGCTTCTCATATCTCTGTACGTCGAAGCTAATGTCAAAGAAAAGGGCCAGGTGTGCTTCAAATAACGCCCTGAGGTACGAAGCGACTTTTTTGGGGTCCCCTCCGGCCCCGGCGAAGAGCGCCGCATCCTCTGGGTAAACAGTAAGGACACGGAAGCTCTCCCGTTCCTGGTTGGCAACATTCGGTCGAAACGGATGTCTCCAGGTTCCGGTGACGTAGAGAGCCGGGCCATCCGGGGTGTCCTTCACCTCCAAAGCGCCGCCCGTGTGCAACAGGTCAACGGCATGCTCCAACCTTTCTTTGATTTCCTGCGCTCTGTCAAACACCGTCCTGTGTCGGCCCTCGAAATGAATCGCAATTAAGGGTATCCTCCGTATATCTCCTGAAAGTTGCACGTCGTAGTGGACGTGCGTGATCATGCATGTCTCCAGAATCTGAGAGCCTGTCACTTGGTCGACAACAGGCTTACGTTGGATAACCTCAAAACAACCGGCCATGCATGCCGGACTGGTAGAGATGAATGCCAACACCATAGCTGTCTGCACCAAAGTGGTTCTTCTCATCGCAGATACTCCGACAAATAAGTGTAAAATGGAGCAAAACCTCCGTCCTGTGCGTGCGCTGCCCAAAGCGCTGTGGCCTCAGCCCACAACAACGCAATGCTTTGTTTCGGGAATCGCCATTTCTTGATGTCCGCTTACTTTTTTTCTGATCTGCCGACAAAGACCGCAATCGCGCCCACACTTGGTCGTGTCCTTGCCCATTATGCCGGGGGCCGCGCGGCCAGCGAGGACCCATGGACTGCTTCCTTGCAGGCGCATCTGGCGTTTAGACGGAGCATCCCACTCACCCACTAAATAGTATTGCCTTAACAATCAGAATGTCAAGAAGAACGAGACATTTTGTAATCCATTGCCATTACGCATCTTAAAATGACGGCTCCTTGGTATGCGACCGAGTCCAAGTCGGTAACGACGTAAAAAGGATTCCGGATGCCTGTTTCGCCTTCACCTTGCCGTGGGGCTGAAGAAAAGACAGAGGCTTCCTGTTGACAGACGCTTTGGCAGTGGGGGACTCACCGAAGGCACGAAGCTTGAGCGTTGGGTCCGGATCATGGCTTCAACGCAAAACTCAGTTGCGTCAATGTGTTTTGTTTGGTAGAAAAGGGCGGAGAGCACTGCTCTACCTTGCCGTCGGAGGAGTAGGGAGTTCTCCCTTTCTGGCTCAGAAAAAAGTAAGCACATTTATTGAAAACGGGTCGAGGCTATTTGCGCCCATGCGCAACTGGATTGGAAGGATAGTAGCAAGCATAATCGTAGGCGTTGTTCTATTGCTCGTCAGGCAGAACTGGGAAAACATAGCATCTCGATTGGGCTTGAAAGGGACCACAGCAGAATTCAGTTTCGATTTTTTCCCCAAAAAAGCAAAGCCTGGGGACGAGATAACTTTGAGCCTCAGCAAGCCCCTTCCTGGCGCCAGTGTATTTCTCGGGGGGATCCCCCTCCCGAAGAAGGTTGGGTCGGATGGCCGAGAATTCAAGGTGACAGTCCCCAATACCCTTGTAAGAGACAGTTTTTTCGAGGTGGAACACGCAGGGCATCGCATTAGATCAAAGCAGGCCTTGGCTATCGATTTGGGACGGGGCCGCGGTCCGCGCAGCCAAACATGAGCACCGGCGACTTTGCCCATGGAGCAGCCGCCTATCCCACAATCTTCTCAGACTAGGAAAATGCCTCGGCTCCGGCGAATTTCATTCTCGCGCGAGAAAGCCTCTTCTCAAGGGCTGAAAGTACCGTAAGCATGAAGACCTCGTGCCCAATTCCCGCTCAACCAAGACAGGTTGCTACCTGAAACTACTGCTCCGCGACCTCCACAGCGAAGTGCAAGTCTGCCTGAGTGGGTAAGGAGGAAATGATGAAACATTTTTCAGGATACATGCTGGTCCCTGGCATAATAGTGGTACGCGTCCGGTAGACACAGGTGGGGTCTGGCATAGATTTTGGGATGTAAGGGATCAGGCGGGGAGGTTTTGGGTGGCGGTTTGAGCGGCTTTCCAGTTATCGGGGAGGAGTTCCTCGAGGCGTTTGACAGGGTGGGCGCTGATGCGCTGGAAGACATCGCGGAGGTAGGCGAAGGGGTCTATCTGGAGTCGTTTGCAGGTAGTGATGAAGCTGGTGAGGATCGCGGCGGTTCGCCCACCGTTATCGCTGCTGAAGAACACGCCCGAGCCGAGGCCCAAGAACGAGGCGGGGATGCGCCCAACACACCGTTTTGGCAAACTTCGGCTTGACACGGCTCACGGGTTTGGCATAATGAGCGCCGGATAAAGGGGCGGCGGCGCTTGGGAAACAAGGAGTCAAGCCCTGTTCGCCGAGAAGGGAACGATGGCGCCGAGAGGGTTGCTCCAGAGAGAAACGTCCATGATTCTTCCGGCATTCACCTTTCACCGTTCAAACTTCGGCCGCTGCCGTTTGTGCTATCTTCCCTTCGGCAGGAAATTCGAAGGCGTCTTATAGGGGGAAGAACCGAGAAGACCGCATCTTATGCGGGTGAATCTAAACATCCTCCGCCCAAATGAACATGGATCATGACATTCACGACCTCGTCCGTAGCTCACAAAGAGAACTACAGGAAGAGTATGAGCGGATTCAGAAACGAGCTACGGAAGATCCCGGAACCGCGGGAGACCAAGGGGAGGAGAACTGGGCTACATTGTTTCGCAAGTGGTTGCCCGGCTATTTCCATATAATCACGAAGGGACGTATCCTAGCAGAAAGAGGGTACACGAGTCCGCAGATTGATCTGCTCGTTCTTTATCCTTCATATCCGCCCATCCTTCTTGATAAGAAACTCTACCTCAGTGGAGGTGTGGCTGCCGCCTTCGAGTGTAAGACAACGCTTACTGCGGCACATGTGAAGAAAGCGGTGGAGACTTCTGCAGCCCTGAAGCGCGCTCTGCCAAAGCGGGATGGCAGTCCATATAAGGAGCTTCATGCGGGACTGATCTACGGATTGCTTGCGCATTCTCACAGTTGGCAGCGACCGAACTCAAAGCCGATTAAGAATATTGAGCATGCTCTTTGGGATTCCGATGCAGCAGCAGTAGGTCACCCGAGGGAGTGCATCGACTTTATCACTGTGTCAGATCTCGCGGCCTGGAAAGTCACGAAGATCACCTATCTAAGCCCTCTAGCGCCGTTTTACGATGACGAGTTCAGGAAGATTTATGGACCGGATGGAAGCGCAATTACCGGATATGTTTGCTGTTCCGTTGGAGCAGATGGGCAGAAGGATTATTTTTCGCCAATCGGTACGCTGCTCTCGGGATTGTTCTCAGACTTGGCTTGGCTGTTTCCAGATATGCGGGAGCTAGAAGCGTATCTCCGCAAGGTTGACCTCAGGGGAAGCGGCCCAGCTCGTACGAGACTGTGGGATATAAATATATATTCGGAAAAGATTCGAGACCGCGTTTACCGCGGACAGCTATCGAACGGTGTGGCCTATGACGAATGGCATATTGGATTTTAGACAATGAGGCGAACAAACAAATCCAGCCGACCGCTTACGACGCTGGCTGATTTTTGACGTTAGGGCTTAGTTCGTGATTGGTTTCACCCTCGCTGCGCGACCCAGCCCGACTGTGCTGTCAAACGTTCACTCAAGGAATAAGCGCTTCAGTGAAGGGGCTCCGATGCTCAGCGAACGGCATCCAGAGTGGAATGAACGGTTCACTGGACGGAATGAAGGCTTCGCTGGACGGAATGAACGCTCCACTGACAGAATGAACGCTTCGCTGGACGGAATGAACGCTTCACTGGACGGAATGAAAGCCTTACTGCAAGGAGTGAAAGCTTCACTGGACGGAATGAAAGCCTTACTGCAAGGAGTGAAGGCCTCACTGGACGGAATGAAAGCTTTACTGGAAGGAGTGAAAGACCTACTGGTTGGTGTCAAAAGGCACCTAACTGACGAAGAATCAGTATGTTAGGACAGATTCAGGTGCTTATGATAGAACAGGGGACGGAATGCCGTGAGAGACGCCCCGGAGCGGCGGGGAACGAACAAAAAAGGAAGGTTATATCCGGGCTTCAGCCTCGCCCCGGCGATGCGCTCCCACATCATTCTGGAGGATCTCATGCCGATCCGCATAAGACACCGTGATAGGAACAGCCGCTCGTCACAACAGGTTGATAGACCAATGGTTACCGGCGATGCGACATCTGTTTCGCGGGCGTATTATGCGGCACTTGTAGTGGTCTTTGGGCTGTTATACGGGTCAATCTAAACAATGTTCACACGCAGAAGGAAAGGAGGAGTAGTATGGCACGCTGTACGAGAAAATCGGGTCTTGGCGTCCATCACATTCGGCGGGACGGAGGGAACGACTTGTCAAACGCACGAGTCCTGTGCCAGCCGTGTCACGAGAAGACCGGGACTTACGGCGATCCCGGGACGAGTCCCCCTCCGTTTGACGATGACACCAAGCAGAGGGCGCTCCGCCGGGCCGGCAATCAGTGTGAATGCACAAGTTCGCAGGGATGCCACTGATTCAATGTGGGAACCAGCAGGTGGAGGGTATGCGTCGCTGATGTGGCGCAACCCTCAGCTGCGCCGTTAGGCCGCCGGCATGTAGCGCCAACAAAACGCCGACGGCCGGCAGTAGGAGAAACGTCATGGATAAAGCCCAGGCATTCTTCGTAGTAGGGCACGCCAAATGGGGCAAGTCCTATACCCTCGGGGCCCTCACAGGGGGTGTGCATCAGATACGCAGCGCCACCATTGGGAATCGCACGTTCCTGATTCGGCGCATGTCGAACGACGATGACCCTGAAATGTGGACCAGGCGGGTTAGTCAACTCAATCCCAAAAAACATACCCATGTTATTCTGACCGTGTGTCCTACCTCTGCCGCGCAAGCGGTCCTGGCAGGTCTGCGTGATCGCTATGATCTGTTCTTCTGGATCATCCGTCAGAGCTACTCAGACAGCCGGGTCATATTGGCCGCCGAGGAGCAGGCGTTGCGTCTACTCGGCACGGTTGAGGTTCTCTCGAACAGGGTAGACGCCGCAGTGCGGGCTGCCGCGTTTGAGCATTTCATCAGTGCTCATCCGTGAAGCGGCCCAACAACGTCATGCAACCGACGGCTAAAAGCGCGCCGCAGCTGATCGCCAAGCCGTCAGGGCGCCGCGCCCTTCACGAGCTTGCTTCCTATGATCGAATTCGTTGACAATCATTCAAAGAGCCTGAGGGACGTCCTCAAGTTGCATCTTTCCGACTCAACAGAGGCATTGTTCGCTTTGGCATTCATTCGCCAAAGTGGCCTGAACATGATCGTTTCCGATGTCGAAGGGATCGTCGAAAGAGGTGGAAAAGTATCCATCCTCTTCGGAAACGATTTTGGCGCAACGGAGGCAGAAGCCATCATCACACTCAAAGAGGTCGGCGTTCGACTTAGGTATTTTTCCAAGCCGAACAGTAGCTTTCATCTCAAAGCATACCTTCTCAAGAAAGCTAATTCAGCGCTTGCAATCATTGGCTCTTCAAATCTTTCTGCAAGCGGCCTCACAACCGGAGCGGAATGGAGCCTTTGCGCCAGCTCAGATCAAATAGACCTCGCCTCTGTCCTCCTCGAGTTCCAACGTCTTTGGGACTCCGATTCTTCCCACGAAGTCACAGACGAACTCATTTCTCGACTGGCTAACCAGCCTCAATCCGAGGATGTTCGGAAAAAAATGCACGAAGAAGATCGGCACCCAGCTCCCGAGCCAGTTCTAGACAGGAGGTCAGTTCTGAATGATCCAAATAACTACGTGGTCAGGCGCAAGAGCGACAACAGACCAAACTGGTTCTTTCAAGTTTACAACGGGCAATTGAACTATTATTCTTCTGGCGGCCCGTTCAGTGTTGTCGCCGTCTGTGACTATCTTTCACCCGACCAAGTAGCGTTCTCGATACCCTATTCGTACTTGAAAGAAAGTATTCTTCCATTCGCTCGCCTTGAGGCGAACGACCGATACTTGTTCAACATTAATAAGGCGACATACACTTTCAACTGGAATCGCAGCGTCAAGATGGATGGTCGTAAGTTCTTGCTTAAATGAGGCGGCAGGGTGCTTCATCGTGCTTGAACACAATTGCATGAGGGTTTCAGATGGACGCAGCAACTACCTCGATTTTTGACCTGAGCCCGTCGGAGAAGCTCCAACTCGTGGAACACTTATGGGATGACCTTGCGGCCACCCCCGAAGCGGTACCCGTCCATGACTGGCAAAAAGAAGAGCTGGCGCGGAGAAAGGCCAACCTGATCAATAACCGGGGCTGCAGACTCACGTGGGAAGAAGTCAAACGGAGGATCAAGAGTCGCTATGGCCGCTGAGCTGATCATTGTGGAGGATTTTATGCTGATCCCCATAAGACACCGTGATAAAAACAGCGGCTCTTCACAACAGGTTGATAGACCAATGGTTATGGGCGATGCGACATCTCCTTCGCGGGCGTCTTATGCGGCACTTGTAGTGGTGTTTGGGCTGTTATGCGCGTCAATCTAAACGACGTTATGCGCGTATCAAAGGAGAATCACTATGAAAAAAGCTGTAATTGTGGTTGGCAAACATCGCGTGGGCAAAAGCGAAACGATAAATATCCAGCTGAAGCCGAAATTGGGTATAGGACGATACCAACATAAGTTTACTCGCAACGGTGAGGCGGGCTTTATTTTGTCACAAAGCTTCGAAGAAGCCGACAGAGACGTGGACTACGTAATAAAGGAAAAGAAATATTTAGGCTATGACCTTCTTGTTCTTTCAAGTCGCCCTGCTGACGAAACGGGTTCTTGCCTAAACGAGCTAAGAATAAAGCTAAATAGTGCTGGTTACAGCGTTGGCGAGGTGCTTGTGGAACATAATGACGATTACGCTGGCAAAGCCGACGAGATTCTTGAGCACTTAGACCAATAAGGCATAACAAACGGCTCGACCGGATCGCCGGGAAATCCGGCGCCTGGTGAGCCGCACGTTACAGGCCGCTGGGAGTTAGGATGACCAACGCAACGAACCGAAGCGCAGCGACCATGTCAGGGGATTCCGATAAGGTCGTCGACTTGTTCAGCGGCGCGGGAGGTTTGAGCCTCGGGGCAGCGCGAGCTGGCTTCTCGGTCTGCTGCGCAGTTGAACTGGATTCCCATGCCGCGGCGACGCATCGTCGCAACTTCCCTGAAACCCTCCACATTGAAGAGGGCGTATGCCGGCTTACTGGAAGAAGGCTAAATGCCGCGCTTGGCCTGAGAACCGGGGAGCTAGCCGGGATTGTAGGCGGGCCCCCGGTGGCCGCAGTCGCACCGCGAAGCGGCTTCGCCATTCGCAACCGCTCAGGTTCGTCGTAGGCATCACAGAAGAAAGGAGACCAAAAATGCCTCAATTTTGGGTTGTCGGCGCAATGTGGGGCGGACACGAGGATCAATCGGACCTGTTCCTTCGACGGGGATACTGGTTCCTGGGATGGGATGACAAAGATCAACCCGATCAAGCCAGACGGCGGGACCAGATTGAGCCGGGCGACAGAATTGCAATCAAGCGCATGTTGGGTCAGGGCTCCCCAAATATCGAAATCCGGGCCATAGGAATCGTGAAGGAAGTCGATCCAGACGACAAGCGGGTGTATGTGGACTGGGTTCTACCCGAGATCAACAGGGTTGTTCCCAGCAAGGGATGCTACAAATCCATTCATGGTCCGTTTCCCCCGGATGATCCCTGGACCAATGAGGTGTTCCGAATCTGAGAAAAGAGGGAATGTCAAGAACGGCGTGGAGTTTACGCCCCTGGGCTCGCCGCCTAAGGGTGTTATGAAGAAACTACATGAACCGCGGTTAGTGGGAGGAAAAAAATGAGGAGGGCTCTCCGCTTAACGTTTAGCCTCTGGCTTGTCTACGTATCGCTCACCGGATGTGTGACCGTCCCCCCCTTGCAGACTCCCAGTCAACGGCCGGAGGTTACTATTCCCGGAGTAACAAAGAAGGAAGTAATCGACGTCCTCGTAAGCGAGATGGTTGCAAGTGGTGCCCAAGTTAGGCAGACAAACGACTACACCGCCGTCTTTAGCAAACGGGACACCTCACTTGGAGGTGCGCTCGTATACGGATCCAAGTACGACAGCTTCCCCGAAATGCGTCTGACTTTTAACTTTGTGGATACATCTGGGGGAATCAGGGTGTTCTGTAATGCTGCAATGATAACCAATCCAGGAAGTGCATTCGAAAGAGTTAACGATGTCACCGGGGGAAAAACAGCTCATGAAATGCAGGGCATGCTTGAACGCCTAAAAACGACACTTCAAAGGTGACTGATAACCCTGGCGTCAAGCGTACGGCCTGGGGGCCTGTTGCATTTCCCCCGGTCCTGCTCGGCACCGCTGCTGACGCCCGCTCCACTGAGACCGATCGGGCCGCTGCCGGCGACCGTCACTATGATGCCGTCGGGGCCAGCGCGGCGAATCCGATCCTGGTAGTAGCTGACGATGTACAGGTAGCCGTCTGGCCCAATGTCAGCGTCACTTGCCATGATACATTCGTCGGTAGCCGGAACTCCCTCGTTAATGAGAGCAAGGGCTCCATCACCGTTACCAGCGACCGTTGTGATAATCCCGTCCGGGCCAACCCGGCGGACGCGATAACTGCCACCGTCCGCAATATAGAGGCTGCCGTCCGGGCCAAGACCGACAGCTCATGGACACGGGATTCCGGCCTGGGTCGCCGGTCCCCCGTCGCCACTATACCCCGCGGAGCCGTTCCCGGCTACAGTCTGGATGATTCCATCCGGTCCTATTCGGCGGACTTTTCTATTTCCCCCGTCGGAGATGTAGACGCTTCTATCGGGGCCGACAGCAACGTCTCCTGGGCTGTTCAACAGCGCTTCCTTCGCGGGCCCGCCGGCGCCGGTCCCGGCGATATCCAACTCGTCGCTCGGGGAGAGCCGTGGCTTGCCTGCCTCACCACCGTTCGCAACTTCCCCGCAGACCGCCACGGTGGCGGCGGTGCTTACGAGAAAGGACCGTCGCGAGATTTTCTTCTGACTCATGCCGTCCTCTTTCACACTTTTCCTTTCGGTTGTTGTCCGCGGCTTCGGACCCCAAGCTGCCATCCGGAGAGACAAGCCTGGACACATCCTTTCTTGAATGCCGAGAAGTTCATTCTTGAGCATCCGCAAGGCAATTGCGCGTCCCACGTCTCTCGTTCAAGTTGGGCAAGTCACCCCCTCTGCCCTGATGGAGGCCTCCAGCCTCTTCTAAAGCTGAAACGGCCGCAGGAAGCCAGCTCAGAGGTTCAACCGCCACAACGAGAAGTTCAGCATCGCAGCAAACGAAACCCAGGCCAGATAAGGTACAAAAAGTAGCCCAGAAAGTGGACAATGCCGCCAGAACAGCACCAACGTTATCAGAATGGCCGCCCACAGCAGTGTGATTTCTCCAAACGCAAGGCCCGGTCTATGCAGCCCGAAAAAGACCCAAGACCAGACGGCGTTCAATATGAGCTGCAAAGCGAAAAACGAGAGTGCAAGCTGCGCTTTTCTCAACCCTGCCCGCTGCCAAACCAGCCAAGCAGCAACGCCCATTGCGAGGTAAAGGGCTGTCCACACCGGGGCAAAAAGCCAGTTGGGCGGCCTCCACGAAGGCTTCGACAATTGGTCGTACCAGTCACCCGGTTTGAACCGAGCACCGAACAGACCGGCAGAAAAAGAGACGGCGAGAAACAGGACAAGCATCAAAAACGAATACACTCCGGATTTGGCCATTTCGCCTCTCAAGGACTTATTCTTGACCAGACCACCACTGACAGCAAAGGTTTACGCCTGCCGTTGTCCAGCGCGTGTTTCTGGAGAAGCACCGGTCCTCCGTCGCGTAGCCGTACTTCCGAAGAGGAGCGTGCAGGCGATTCTTCCAGTGTTCTCTCCCCAATTTCTACACCTCACGGCTCATTCAGGCAAGCCTGATCTGTCCTTGCTTGCCCTCGTTGGCTGCGTCCTGACTGGCTTCACCCCGTCGCTCATCAACGGCTTCTCGGGAATGTAGTTGAAGTCAAAAACCCTGAAATCCTTGATCCTCTCGCTCCCCTTTTCCAGCCTCTTTTCCTTGTGCAGCAGATACTCCTCAATCTCCATCTTCCCGTTAACCCCACTGCACGTGTAAAGCGAGAGGGGTTTTTAAGGGTTGCGGTTGCCAAGTGAAAGATCGGCATCGAGTTGCCCCGCCGGCCGCGGGGACCAGACAAAATGCTGTTTTGGAAACCCCGTTCGTTCTCAGTTTTCGTCATAGACCCAGCCGCGCAGACATGAGCATCGTGCAGCACCGCTTGCCAAGCAGCCACCGTAGGGTTCACCATCGTGGCAGGGAGAGATATTTTTTGACAAAAAGCGATATTTGGCCTTGACAGCCCCATATATTGTGGTTTATTATGGTGCCGACACTGAAATGCTCTTTGAAAATGTGCCTGCGATGAGCAGCGAAAGTTCATCTCCGAGTTCTGTTTGTCCCTTGCTGATCGGGCGGCCATTGCCCTGGCAAGTACCCGCGATAGCGATACGCGGGCTGAAGCAGAGGTGATGTTAAATTGCCTCTGACCTGCTGAGAGCAGCAGGGAAACTGTTGGCGCAGGGTGAGCTGTATGCGTGGACAGATGTCAAGACGATGGTGAATTGGCACTATTCGCCGGTCGTTTTTGTGCTGAGCTGGCTGCGTTCACGGTTTTTTCACCTGTCCTTTTCAACGCCAACGCACTCGAAAGGACGGCAAGGGTTTTTGCCGTTTTTTCGCTAGGTTCTTGCGTGGTCGCGCCGATGGTGGCGGGACTCGCGAGCCCTGGTAGACGAACAGAAAGGAGGTGACAGGACAATGGCTCCAATGAAAGAAGCCCTCATCATCGAGGCACTGGAACGAGCAAATGGCGCCATTGCAGTGTTGAAAGAACTGCAAGGCAGAGCTCGGAACAGGGCTGTGAGGGAGGATATTTGCCGGACGGTGAATCACGTTGCCCGCCTGGCCGCGGAGCTGAAGCAAATGCAGCGGAGCGGTCATCGGCATTCGCTCATGAGTATCGCGAATGTCATAGGACGCGTGGCGGACGTGGTCATCACGTTCCTGAGGCACTATCCTCCCCATACCTAGAAGATCACACCGGAGAGCGAAAATGGATATAAGTGGCATTCTAAAAGTTCTCAGACTTGCATCGCGGATGAAGCAGTCCGAACTTGCTTCGCGCGCAGGCATCTCTCAGAATTACCTTTCAATGATAGAGAACGGACGGAGGCAACCGAGCAGGGAAGTACTTGAACGGCTCAGCGACGCTCTCAACGTCCCGTTGCCGTTTCTTGTGATGTACCGGTCTGGCACTCCAGAGAACCTCGGCGCCAGAGAGAGGGAGTTAGTCGTCAGACTCAGGGAGCTATGTCTGGACTTCCTCAAGCTCAAGCTTGGCGTGGAGTCGAAAACCGATGCGGAGCCTGAAGGCGCTGAACATAGAAAAGCTTGAACATTTGGCGAAGCAGATTGGCGTCAAAAGCGAGACTCTTTCCCAGTTGTCCGAAGAGGCCGACCAGCTTTACCGTCGCGGCGAGATAAGGAAGAAGTCAGGGGGCACCCGTGTCCTTTTCAAGCCCTGCCAGAGGCTCAAAGAGATCCAGCAGAGGCTAAACCGCTTCCTACAACGTGTCGAACTGCCAGACTATATGCACGGATGCCGACCCGGGCACTCTATCGTGCACAACGCCCGACCTCACGTCGGGAAGCCAATGGTGCTCAAGATCGACGTGAAGGACTTTTTCGGGTCAATCCGCCCTCACCATGTGTACAGGATGTTCGCCCGGCTGGGTTGTTCTCCGGATGTGGCGCGTATGCTCACAAGGCTCACCACCTATAAGTGCCAACTGCCGCAGGGCGCGCCGACGAGCCCAGCTGTAGCCAATCTTGTCTTTGCGCCAGTCGCCCGTAGGCTATATGGTTTGGCCAAGGCACACATGGGCGACTACTCTGACTATGTCGACGACAATGCCTTTTCGGGTCCCCGTCACATGGCCCGACTCAAGCCCCTCATATGCAAGATACTGCGGCAGTCTGGGTTCAGAGTGAAGGAAGAGAAGGTCGAAGCTTTAGGTCGCTCCAGTGAGCAAGTCGTGACCGGAGTGAAAGTCAATGTCAGAATCGATGTACCCCAGAGCTACATCGAAGAAACCGAAGCACTCATCCGGAACCTTGGTCGCCAGAGCGGTGGTGATGGGCACATCACGCGTGCTCAGGTCGAAGGCAGGATCAACTTCTGCAGGACGCTCAATCCACGGGAGGCCGGTCGCCTCAAGAGGAAGCTGGATCAAATCCAGGCAGCGTAGAATCCCAGGCACCTCCCTCACTCCGTTCTCGTCAACTCCCGCATCTCCCCCCCTCCAACTTCACCAACCGCTCCTTCTGCCTCTTCGCCGTCGCGTCGTTCCTCTCTCTCATCAGCACAATGACCATGAAAACACCGAGCACGGTGCCGAACGGCATGAAGAGCCATGCGATTTTACACTGAAAAGCAAATCCTGGCTAAGGCAGATATGGAGGTTAAAAAGCTGGGAAATTGTGGTAGATTCGATCGGTTGTTGGTAATAGGATCGCAACAGACAATAGTCAGAGATTGATGTATAAGGAGCAACGACCCATGTGTACGCATTGTACTCGGCGGGAGTTTATCGGAGCAGGTGCGGTGGGCGGACTCGCGCTGGCGACGGGTCGCTGGGCGGCGGCGAGCGGCGCTTCGAGCCCTCCGCCCGCCTCAAAGGTCCGAATATGCGTGGTTATTGCCGGCGAGCCGGCGGGCAGAAGCTGGGGTCTTTCCGAAGCGGATCTCGCGCCCATAATAAAGCGTTTGTCCCAGGCTGAGGAAAACCTGGGCAACGTGGAATTCGTCGTCGGTCGCGCGACAACCGCTGAGCAGACCGCCCAGTTACTCGACAAGGCGGGTCCGGATGCCCCGGTGCTCGCGATCGCCGCCGACATCTTCGGCCTGAGCAGCTTCAACAGCGACAACTCCGTGATGGCAACTGTTTTCAAACAGGGACGGGCGGCGGCTGTTTTTCATATACCGATAATCAGCGGGCACGACTGGTGTCTGGTGAATCCGTGGCGACAGGAAGGACACCGAATCACCCTTTTCAACAGCAGCGACTATGACGAGTTGGAACGAGCCGCGTCATTACTCAGAGTAATCCCGCTGTTGCGACGCA
>CAYZXL010000084.1:0-15354 GCA_964482435.1 uncultured Verrucomicrobiota bacterium | reverse complement strand
CCACCATTGGGGCCCTCCTGAGCGCCATCGGCATCAGTGGTATTGACCGGCTGATACGCCGCAACGTACTGGCAACAAGCGGTCGCGCGGTCGAAGCCGCCGGGGACATTGACGTGTTGCTCCTTGACAAAACCGGCACCATTACCCTCGGCAACCGTATGGCCACGGTGTTCATTCCTGCGCCGAACGTTAAACTGGAGCGCCTTGCCGATGCTGCGCAACTGGCATCGCTTGCCGATGAGACGCCCGAGGGGCGCTCCATCGTGGTTCTGGCAAAGCAGCATTTCAATCTGCGCGGGCGTGAGGTTGCCGCGCCACATGCGAGGTTCGTCCCGTTCACAGCGGAGACCCGTATGAGTGGCGTAGATTTTCCCGCGCGGGATGGTCAGCCAGCTCGGGTGATCCGCAAGGGCGCGGCGGATGCCATGCGCGTTTACATTGATAGGTTGGGCGGCAAGTTGCCGCAAGCCGTCAGTCAAACCGTCGAGCAAGTGTCACGGCAAGGCGGCACGCCGCTGGTCGTCGCCGAGGGTCGTGAAGTGCTTGGTGTGGTGGAACTCAAGGATGTTGTCAAGGGCGGCATCAAAAAGCGGTTCGCCCAGTTGCGAAAGATGGGCATCCGCGCGGTAATGATTACCGGGGACAACCTGCTGACTGCTGCCGCCATCGCCGCCGAAGCAGGCGTGGACGACTTCGTGGCGCGGGCCACGCCGGAGGCGAAATTGAAACGTATCCGCGAAGAGCAGGCGGATGGCCATCTCGTGGCGATGGCTGGTGACGGAACCAACGATGCCCCGGCGCTCGCACAGGCCGACGTGGGCGTGGCGATGAATACCGGCACGCAGGCGGCTCGCGAGGCAGGCAACATGGTTGACCTTGACAGCAATCCGACAAAGCTCATCGAAATCGTCGAGATTGGCAAACAACTCCTGATCACTCGCGGTGCACTGACGACGTTCAGCGTCGCCAACGACGTAGCCAAATACTTCGCCATCCTGCCCGCGATGTTCGTGTCGCTCTATGCGGTCGGCGGCAAAATCGGCCCGCTCGCCGCTTTGAACGTGATGAAGCTGGCCTCCCCCCAGAGCGCCGTTCTGAGCGCCGTGATTTTCAATGCGCTCATTATTGTTGCGCTGATTCCGCTGGCGCTGCGCGGCGTCAGGTACCGCCCCGTAGGAGCCAGCGGCATCCTGCGTCGCAATCTGCTCATCTACGGTCTCGGAGGTGTAGTCGCACCATTTGTCGGAATCAAGTTAATCAACATGATCCTTACGTCTTTGGGCCTTGTATGAAAAACAGAGACGACAACCTTTCTTTTCTCAAACGTTGCGAGGTGTACTCCGCCGACGCGCGCACGGGCCCCACACCCGTCGAACTCACCCGACCTGACCCAGCGTCAGCCACGAGCAGTCCCGTTGTCATCGCTCTCCGGATGCTGCTGGGGCTGACGTTGCTCACAGGCATTCTTTATCCGCTGGTCATGACCCTTGCCGCCAGGGCGGTCTTCCCGCGACAAGCGAACGGCAGCTTGATAACTCTGAACGGGAAGACCATCGGCTCCGCATTGCTCGCCCAGAAGTTCACCAGCGGCGCCCACTTTTGGCCGCGCCCGTCCGCTGCTGACTGTGCAACAGTCCCTTCCGGGGCAAGCAACAAAGGCCCGACCTCCGCCGACCTGAAAACCAACGTGACCGACCGCGCTATCGCTTTTCGTACCGCTCATGATTTGGCGGCAGACGAGACGGTTCCGTCGGACATGCTGTTTGCCTCCGGCAGCGGCTTGGACCCGCATGTGAGTCCCGAAGCGGCCCGACTCCAGATCGATCGCGTGGCGAAGGCACGCGGTTTCACCAGCCAGCAAAAGCAGAAGCTTGCCGAGTTAGTGGAGCAATCCGTCGAGCCGCCGCAGCTTGGCTTCCTGGGCAAGCCGCGAGTCAACATTCTGCTGCTCAACCTCGCTTTGGATAAGCTAAAATAAGCGTATGACGAACGAAACGCGCCCCAATCCCGACGTTCTGCTGGCGGCCGTCCAGAAGGAGGAAGCCAGGCAGAAACGCGGCAAGCTGAAGGTCTTTTTCGGCATGGCCGCGGGCGTCGGCAAGACCTACGCCATGTTAGAGGCAGCTCAAAAGGATAAAGCAGCAGGCCGGGATGTCGTGATCGGGTACGTCGAGACGCATGGACGCGAGGAAACCGACCGCCTCACAGAAGGACTGCCGGTTATCCCGCGAAAGCAGGTGGAGTATCACGGGGTCAAGCTGACCGAGATGGACCTGGACGCGGTGCTGGCGCGGCGTCCTCAACTTGTGCTCGTGGACGAACTGGCTCACACGAACGCCCCCGGCTCCCGGCACCCCAAACGCTATCAGGATGTGCTTGAGCTACTCGACACGGGCATTCACGTTTACGGCACTCTCAACGTCCAGCACGTCGCCAGCCGGGCCGACACCGTGCGCGAAATCACCGGCTTGACGGTACAGGAAGTCGTGCCAGACAGCGTGCTGGACGCGGCCGAGATCGAACTGATTGACATTCCGCCCTACGAGCTAATCAAGCGTCTTCGTGAGGGCAAGGTCTATGTGCCAGACCGAGCGGACGCCGCGTTGCTCAACTTTTTCCGCGAGGGGAATCTGACGGCGCTGCGGGAGATGACGCTGCGTCTGGCGGCAGAACGGGTCGGTCAGGACGTGCGCGACTACATGCAGGCGATGCAGGTGCCCGGGCCGTGGAAGTCCGGGCACCGGCTGTTAGTTGCCATCAGTCCAAGTCCGTACTCCGAGCAGATGGTGCGATGGACGCGCCGGTTGGCGGACAGTCTCAGTTGCCCGTGGGTCGCCCTTTACGTCGAGACTCCGCGGACACTGACCGAGCCGGAGGAAACGCGCTTAACAAATAATCTCGCCGTGGCGCGAGAACTTGGCGCGGAAGTCATCACCACGACCGACCAGGACATCGCTCGGGGCATCTTGCGAGTAGCAAGGGAGCACAACGTCACGCAAATCGTCGTCGGCAAGTCCGGCGAGCATCCGCTGCGAGAGCTTCTCCGTGGCGGGTCTATTTTGCGAAAGCTTGTGCGCGAGAGTGGTAACATAGACATTCATATTGTTCGGGCCGACGACACGGAGAAACCCAAAGCCCGCTCCCTTTGGCGAGCGTCACCGAGATCAAGGTGGCGGCAGTATCTGACGGCCCTGGGGGCTGTTGCCGGGGTAGGCCTGCTCAGCCTACTGCTCGACCCCGCGCTTGGCCACCGCACCATCGGACTTATCTTCCTTCTGGTGGTAGTTGGGCTGGCTTTGCTTGTCGGGCGCGGGCCAGTGGTCGCAGCGGCGACGCTGAGTGCCCTCGTCTGGAACTTCTTTTTCCTGCCCCCGCGCTTCACGTTTCACATCACCAGCTTTGAGGACGTGATGATGTTCGCCATGTACTTTGTGGTTGCCATGGTGTTGGGGCAGCTAATTGCGCGAATTCGCGCCCAGGAAAGGGCTGAGCGTCAGCGGGAGGAACGTGCCACGGCGCTCTATCTTCTGACGCGAGAACTCGCTGAGGCAGGGAACCTGGATGAGACCGTCCGCGGGGTCGTTCACCGAATAAGTGAAACCTTCAAAGCTCCTACTGTCGTTCTCGTTGCAGATGGTTATGGCAAGCCAGCAGGACGAGTGCATCCGGCCAGCACCTTCATGGTGTCGGAAAAGGAACAGAGTGTTGCCGCCTGGGTTTTCCAGCATGGTCAGCCCGCCGGTAAGTTCACCGACGCCTTGCCTTCGGCCGACGCGCTGTACCTGCCACTGACGACCCCCAATGGTGTGGTCGGGGTAATGGGAGTGTGTTTGCGCGAGTCTTCGCCCCCCAACATTCATCAGCGAAACCTCCTGGATGCTTTTACACAACAAATCGCGCTGGCCTTAGACCGCCAGCGACTGCAAGAGGCCTCCGAAAGGGCGAGAGTCGTTTCTGAGTCCGAGCGCCTGGGCAAAACGCTCCTCAGCTCCATATCCCACGAAATGCGAACTCCCATCGCAGCAATCACCAGCGCCGTCAGCAACCTGGCCGAAGCGAAGCCAGCCGGACAGCCCGAGTTTCAGCAAGCCATGGTCATGGAAATCCAGGAAGCCGCCAGACGACTGAACCGAATGGTTAGCAACCTGCTTGACATGACGCGGCTCGAATCGGGCCACGTCAAACCGAGGCTTGACTGGTGCGACGTCGCTGACCTGATCCACGTTGCCCTGAAAGATACCGAGAAGGATTTGGCCCAGCACAAGGTCAGGGTTGAGATCGCGCCCGGACTGCCGCTTGTGCGAACGGATTTTGTGCTCATTCAACAGTCTCTCACAAACTTGCTGCTGAATGCCGCATTTCATACCCCGCCCGGCACCTCGGTTCAGATTAGCGCGACTCAGGAGGATAACGCGCTTGTTTTGATTGTGGCGGACACAGGTCCCGGCCTGCCCCCTGATGCTATCACTCGCATCTTCGACAAGTTTTACAGAGCGCCGTCAGCCCCGGCAGGAGGTACAGGGTTGGGACTGTCAATTGTGAAGGGGTTCGTGGAAGCCCAGGGCGGACAAATCAGCGCGGAGAATCGGCCCGGGGGCGGAGCCCTGTTCACGATTCGTCTGCCGCTCACCGAAGCTCTGCCGATGGCTGCCGAAGCAGATCTATGAACGATGTGCCTGTCAACAAACCTACTGTGCTGGTCGTGGACGACGAAGTGCAGATTCGCCGTCTGCTGCGAGTGACTCTGGAGGCGAATGGCTACCGGGTGGTGGAGGCCTCGACCGGGCAGGAGGGCATCATTGAAGCGGCACAGCGCCGCCCGGATGTGGTGATTCTCGACCTGGGTTTGCCCGATATTGACGGCGTCACTGTGCTAAAGCGGCTGCGCGAATGGAGCCGTGTGCCGGTTGTAGTGCTTTCGGTGTGCGATCGCGAAGACGACAAGATTGCCGCGCTGGACAACGGCGCGGACGATTACGTCACGAAACCATTCAGTACCGGCGAGCTTTTGGCGCGTCTGCGCGTTGCTCAGCGGCACGCCCAGCCTTCACCAGAAATGACGGTTTTCCGCTCAGGGCATCTCGAAGTTGACTTCACCAGCCGGTTAGTGAAACTCAAGGGTGAAGAAGTTAAACTGACCGCCACTGAGTATTCCCTTCTGCGTTTGCTCGTACAACACTCGGGAAAGGTTCTGACTCATCGGCAAATTCTCCGCGAGGTGTGGGGACCGAGCTACGTTGAGCAAACGCATTACCTGCGCGTTTACATGGCCCATCTCCGGGAGAAGCTGGAAGTGACTCCGTCACAACCCCGGCTTCTCATCACGGAGCCGGGCGTAGGCTATCGGTTGGTAGAGCAAGAATAGGTCGTCGCGTTGGACCTGTGAATCGGGGCGTCCCTCTCGCCGGCATCGCCCCAATCATGCAGTCCTGGATGGTATAAGCACGGTTGAGTACACCAGCGCGGTGACCCGCTCAGTTCCCGGTGATGGCGTTGCTGCGAATCGTGCGTGGGTATTGTCAGCCATCCTTTTGCCGTATTGCGCGCTGCCATTGAGAGTCGTGAAGCCTTTCACAACGCACGTTTGGCGTTCTGTTCCGGAAAAGCTCACCGCGGGGCCTGGCAGAATCTCTCTCAAGTCATCGGCACGGGCGGTCTGATGGGATGGACCGACGATGGGAGCGAGACAGGAACATCGCCCACCGCTGCAGGCATCTTGAGACGCTTCTACCGCCTCGGAGGGCACCCTTGACCTCAAATATGGCCGCGAAGAGACTTGAGTCTGTTTGAGCCTCGGCTTATTCCAGTGCGTTCCCAACGAAGTTGGCTCAGATATCGGTCTAACCAAAGCTACAGTGCCGGCTTGGACAAATAGTCCACAGTACGTGCGGATTGAAGAAGAGCCGAGTGCAGATTCCGAGGCAAAAGTTGCCGCAGTTTCCCGGCGAATCGTCGCTGACCCGATACAAGGTTCTGACGAAGGAGGCCGGAGGTTGGAAAGATGCGTCGAAGGTCCAGGTCTCGGACATCGTCCGTGCGCTTTCCAGCCACGAAGGAGACCCGAACAGCATCTGTCGGCATGCCGAGCGCGACACCGACGCGGTCACCCTCGGCACAGCCATGTTTGAGGTCGCGAGCGGGAATTTCCGGCTGTACAAGAATAACCCTTGCCGTGGACACTTCACGGAAGGGCAGTTGTGACGTAGAATATTGAGGTCGGCCTCTGCTGTCATAGTCGCGAAACCAAAGGTCCTCCTTTTCCTCCGGGCTGTTCGGCGGGCGATAGGGATGAAAGCACAGAATGTCGAAACAGTCGTATGGGACAAGCGACAGAATTTTCTCGGTCCACTTCAAGTCCACAAAAGCGGCGTTGAAGCCCGCGACCTTCGCCTTGGGGTCCAAGTCGTGAATGGCTTTTCCCGCTGCGTTCAGGAAATTCGCATACTGCTCTGGCGTCCCCCGCCAGAAGTGCCCGCCAAAATTCGGCTCGTTCCATATCTGCCAGTGCTTGATTTTGTCTCTGTAACGTGAGACCACAGCGCGAACGAACTTGACGTAAGCCTCGGCGGCTTCGGGAGAGTTAATTTTGTCGCGCACCCAATCCGGCTCGTAAGCGAGGTTCCCTAAAATCATGATGCCGTGCGCGAGAAGCTGCTCCACAACCCGGTCGTAATTGCCCCACTCGTAAACCCCGGGCTTCGTCTCAATGCGCCTCCAGGTAAGGTCCTGCCTTCCCCACTTGATTCCCGCCTCCTGCATGAGCTTCAAGCGATTATCCTGATTCTCCTCGTGGTCGGAAATGGCCGTGTTAATCCCGAACGGTGAGTCTGGCAAAAGCTCAGTCGGATAAGCCGGTGGCGGAAGATTCACCGTGAAATACTCTCCGCATGAGGCAGAGAAGCACAGAGCGTGCAGGAGAACAGAAATCAGGAGGGTCTTCGCGATCATAGTCCTCCCGTCTTTAGGGCGACGGTTTCTATTTGAACCTCTCGCCTTCTTCATAGATGCGCCTCGCCTGCACTTTCCGGTCGGCAGACCAAACATATCGCGGGCGACCAACTGTCACCGATAGCGGGAATTCCTGGCACCTTTTCTGGATGACAGAATGCTCCTCGGGAGTCAGCCCGAGTCCTTCCGCAACGATTGTGTCTATTTCCTGACAAATCTCGTCCATGCGCTTTTTGCGCGACTCGAGATCCTTCTCGAAATTCACGACCTCAGCCGCGAGTCTCGACCGAGCCTCTTGATCAGCCGGCAGGAGAATATCCTGGATTTCCGAAGCGGCGAGCTCATCAGCGTCGCTGGCGAGAACAGCCGCCCTGAGCAGATGCAGGAGGTCCGCGTCCGGGGCTGTGATTCTGCATTCGCCCACCGAAAGAGTCTTGCCTCGAACGGCAGCATCGGCAAAATCGTCCCTGTCGAGGACAAAATCCCCCGCGCTCCAGTTCACGCCGAGAAAGCCCGCTTTAGTCGCTTCCGTGGTGCCCTTCATCCCCCGCTCAAACACCTCGATGACGGACAGGGCAACATCCTCCGAAAGCCGCGTGGCTTCTCGAGAGAGCCCGCTCAGCTTCTTTGCCGTCCTGGCATCGAGGTTGGGCAACGGCAGGTTGTCTATGACCCGAGGAAACCAGTTGCACCGACGACGAAGAAGAATCGCCGAGCGCAGGAGCAGGAAGGAGTAATATCTGGACGCCGTACTGTTAATAACGGCACAAAGCGTGTGAGCGTCGTACTTCAGGGGAGCGGCCACGAGAGCGCTGTTACTCGCGCAAACCTTCAAGGGATCAACGACCACCGCGACAAGGGCCACATACACCGAGGGGAGCAGGCAACAAGCCGTGTCGCTTGGAACACGGTCATTCACCTCATGGAGCAGACTTGTTCCGCCCGAATCCCCCGCCAGGTCCCCGTTCGCGTCGCGCGCTTGTTCGTAGAACGACAGGTCTCGCCAGATGCTTCCGTCACTCGCCTCGTCAATCCTGTCCAGGTGTATGAACTCCGACGGCTCGGATAGCCCGAACGCGCAGATGTGCTGCCCCATGAGGAACGGCACCACCTTCCCCCTCTGGCGCGCCTCCCCCTGCGGAACAGCAATCCTCGCACCGGCACCCGGCTTGACGCCGAAGGAGGTCCGCGCGATTTCCGACACGGTCGGCGCTGCGCTGAGTTTGCGAAGAATCGGCACGTCTTCGCGCTTGACGTACAGGGGCCAATCGCCCACCGGGCTGAGGCTCAACCACGTGCGGTAGTCAATTCGGGATGTGTGCTCCTGGAGGAACTTCGGGTCTTTCGCCGCCCTGCGAAGGTCCTCCCTCGAGCGGAGCCCGCCCACCACGTTGACGGCGTGTCTTAAAGGAGGCTTTTCCCTTTTCGCGAACAGAAGCATCGGGATCACGTCGGCGCCGGGAAAAACCTCCTTCGCCATCCATTCCAGCGAGACGACTTCCGTGACGCAATGGGTCTCGCGGTACACACCGCGCAGGAGTTTGCGGACGCGCGCGGCCATTTTTGTATTGGCCAACCCGATTGGAGCAAGCATCCCCAGCGTTCCTCCGTCCTTAAGCCACACACTGAGCGCGCAGTAAATGAAGTAGACGGATAGGTCCGTGTTGTGCGACTTCACCGCCGAGAACGTCTGCTCGATGACGTCCCGGTCCCCTTCCGGAATCCGCTCATTCCTCACGAAAGGCGGGTTCCCGACCACGTAATCAAAAGCACGCAAGCCGGAAGCGGCGTTCTTTTCATCGGCATCCGTTCGGCCGAGCAAAGCCGCCGCAGAGGTAAGCGAGTTGATGTTGGAGATGCCGAACGGGGGCATGGAAAAATCCGGCTGTTTCTCCTTCGCCTGGATGTACAGGTCAATGCAGGCGAACAGCATGCTCAGATGGGCAAGGAAAGTGGAGAACGGGTTGATGTCGTAGCCGGAGATGCACTTCGTTGCCAGCTCGATCTGGTTTTGTGGCGAGAGGTGCTTCGCCCGCTCGCGGATAGCAGAAAAAGCCCTCACCCCAAAGGTGAACGAGCCGCACGCCGGATCGAGGATTCGTTTCGTCAATATCTCCGGGTCGGTAGTGATGCCACACCGCGACAGAACGAAATCCACAACTGCGTCGTCGGTATAGTACTCCCCGAGTCTTTTTCTTTCCCCTGGCGGACGAAAATACTGATACATGGTCCCCAGCGTGTCTCGGTCAACCCGCGCGAGACAAAACGCGTTCAGGCGGAACAGGATTGTCTCAAGAATGCGGTCCAGCTCATCGTTGATCGTGCCAAACCAGTCAAACACCGAACTTTCGAAAAGGCGAGCGTAAACAGGCGTGATGTCCGTAAAGGCAAGTTCCACGATCCCCTTGTACATCCGCGGCAGGCTCAGCATGAGCTTGTGCCAGACTTTCATCCCGGTATTCGAGATTTTCTTGCTGACCAGCCCTGTATCCTCGCAAATCCTGGCGAAGAAGAGGCGGCCCAGTGCGATGTGGGAAGTGTTGCTCACGAAGATGTCCTCGAAATCCCTTTCCTCGGATGTGCCACAGTAGGTCTGGCTCTCTTTGAACAGCGGATAATCAACTTCAAAAAGGGCGGTCTGGACCTGGTACTCCTTCCTCAATCGAAGAACCCTGCGCCTCACCCTCCTCGCCCAGGCATCGTCCGAGCCGGCGCGCTCAAGCTCCATCTGCTGCTCCCGCAGCTTCTCAAGAAACTCATTGTACTTCTGCTGGTAATACTCAAACGCGCGCTTGCAGTAGCGCTTGAGCTCGCGCATTGAGACGTCAAAAACATCATGCAGCTTCGGCAGTGTGTCGGCGCTCAGGGGAAGGAAGCCCGATTTCAATTCGCCCCGTCGGAACTTCTCATATTGGGGTCTTGCTCGCGACTCGTCGGCCGTTATGAGGTGGAGGAGCTTTCGGAGGTTTTCGTCGGCCGCGGGAAGCTCTTCTCCCGAGCGGGGATCCATCAGGACTTCTCTCTCCGTGTCGAGGTGGACCGCCTCAAGGAGTTCGCCCACTACATCGCAGATGTAGAAGCTCCGCGGCGCACATAACAGGACGTAAACCGTCTCCGGCGAAAGGTAGCCTTTTGCGATGATTTGGTCTCGCCAGAGGTCTTCCCTCTTCCCGTTGTCCCGGATTTCCTCGTCGTCGAGCTTTGCTTCGCAAATCACCCACTCGGAGCCATCCTCCTCCGACAGAAGCCTGATGTCGGGAATTCCGGTTGCTCCCGCCTTGTTGATGATGCAGCTTTTGGGTGGGTAACCGAGACCGCCTCGCAGGACGTGAACCGATAGCGGCGTGTAGAAGGCTACCTCGCTCACCGGGAGGCCTTTGGTAATCTCCGCTATGTATTTTTGCAGTGACACTTTTCCCCCAATCGAAAACGAATGTGCACCCCAAAAATAACCGAAGCATGCCATTCAACTCAAGCCTTCTTTTGGAATCTCTTCGCCCTGAGAGAGGAATTGCGCGCTGCGGACAGGAGCGTACGTGTGGCCCTGACGGGCTGCCCGCCCGGCACCGGCTTTGGTCGCGTTTCTGGGTGGCGGGCCACCCATATTTCGCCCCTTCAGGGCTTGACGTTGGTTTTGGTACACCCCTCCCCCAGGGCTTCGCCCTGGGTATCCTTCGTCCCACAAGAACCCAAGCCCTGAAGGGGCGGCATAATCTGTTCCCCCACGCCGTGGGGATTGTGGATGATGCCTATCGCTACGGAAATACCGCTGTACCGCCCACGTGAACTCTGGACAAATGCCACCGGATGCTCTATCCTCCGAAGATGCACAGCACAGCGGATGTCCTTGCAAAGCCGCTTTTCTGTTCCCCGGACAGCACGAGACAACGTTAGCTTTCGACCAAGGAGGTGCCAGGAATGGCGGGCATCATCGAAGTGGATGCTCGGGGCGGGCCGGCCGCTCGGTTCGTCGAGAGGGCAGTATGCGGCCTGCGAGAAGAATATGTGAAGGCAGGAATCAAAATCCGGTCTCTCGTCCTGGACTCGGTTCCTCCCGTACCGCAAGTCGTCGTCGGAATCATCACCCCCGTTCCACCGCCGTTGATTGTTCGGCTGATAGACACAATTCTGAAGGCGAAGGCCGACGTGCAGAAGGAGTTCCCCAACACCGACGTCAACGTTTTCATCACTCACCAGGAGGGCAGAAGGAGATTTTCTCTCCCCGGAGAGAGGGAGAAGTGCGAAGCCTACTTTGCCTCGCTCCCATCCTGAGCACTGAAACCCCTATCCCCTCCTTCCTCGTCGTTCTCCCCTGGCTTTGCATCGTCCGGAACGGATCGCTCCGTCGGGAAACGGTATCTCGCTTCGCGGAATGGCGACCCGACGCCTCCATTCTCCTCGGGTGCGCCGCCCTGCAAAAGCTGGTTCCTTTGGCCAGCTTCCTGCACCAATCGCCATAACCGAGCTTTGCTCGCCCTGTCCGGCGCAGGGCGCGAAAGAGGTGAGGCAAAACTCGTTCTCAGTCTCCTGACTGAGCTGCCAATAGCGCGGCGCGCTTATTCCTCAGCCACATCGTCCGACATCTCGCCCTGAATCGAAATCGTCACGCCCCGAACGGGAATGTTCTTTCCGGACAGCTTCATCGCTTCATGAACCAGCCTCGCTAAACCGAAGCAGCACGGAACTTCCACGTGGGCGACCGTTACGGACTTCGGCTCGCATTCGGCGAAAATCTGAGCGAGCTTCTGGAGATAAGGCCCCGTGTCGTCGAGCTTCGGGCAGCCGACGAGGACCGCCTTGCCTTCCAGCAAGTCGTTATGGAAGTTGGCATACGCGAACGGAACGCAGTCGGCCGCAATCAGCAAATCCGCGCCCGGCAAATAAGGCGCGCTCACCGGAACAAGCGCCAGTTGAACCGGCCATTGTGCCAAAGCCGATTCCGTTGCGGGACCGCTGGCGAGTTCGGCGTGAGCCGGCGCTGGCCGAGGCCCGGGCCGGGCAGACGTTCTGCTTTTTGCCAGGAACGACATCACCCTGGCCGACGGACAACCCTGTCCCATCGCGAGGTGCCCAGGATGTTCAGCCTCATGCGAAGCCCTGGTCGGTTTCTCGTGCGCTGCTTTGATGTGCTCCTCGACCGCCTTTTCGTCGAACTCCTCTGCCTCGCGTTCCTCTATTGTTATCGCCCCACGAGGACACTCTCCGAGGCACGCTCCCAACCCGTCGCAATATACCTCGCTGACCAGCCTCGCCTTCCCCTCAACGATTTGAATCGCTCCCTCCTTACACTGCGGCACGCACAGCCCACACCCGTCACATTTCTCCTCGTCAATTCTCACGATTTTTCGGATGACCTTTGTCTTCATTGCCAATCTCCTCCGTTTTTGCCGTTTCGACTTCTGACGACCTTGAGCCAGGATTCTCTCGCTCTTTTCGCCAGGAAAATTAGCACGGCGAAACAGAGGAAACCTTGACGTAGGTCAAAAAAGCAGGATTTTGAGGGCCCGGCCTGGTTCGGACAGGGTTCACAGGATGCACAGGATTGAAACCGGAGTCCGCACAGCCGCGCCGGAGGGGTCCCCGGCACGCTCGTTTCCCATTCGGGACCATGAATTGCTATATGACGTACCGCCAGAACAAGCCGCGCGGTAATCAGTCGGAAATGCCCGCCGCTGTCCTCGCAAGGGCCTCCGAATCGAGAATCCGAATTTCGTTCCCCTTCACCTCGATTATCTTCCCCTTTCGCAACTTCGCAAGAGACCGCGACAAGGATTCGCTCACAGCCCCCAATCCTGCCGCCAAATCCGATTTCCGTACGTCCAGACGCACTAACGTTTCATCCATCCCCGCCTTCTCCGCCTTCAAGGACAAATCGAGGATATACTTCGCCACCCTTGCCGTCAGGTCAGTTAGAGCAAGCTGTCCGAGCACACTGACCACATTCTCAAGCCTTCGGGAAAGTGAAACAACCACCTTCACAGCAAGATGTCCGTCCGACGAAACGAGACCGATGAAAGGCTTCGCCTCGAAAACCAGCAGGGTGCTCTTCGTCACCGTTTCCGCGAAGACTGGGTACGTTCCGCCTGACAGTGCCGCTGCCTCCGCGAACGTCTCCCCCGCCGAAACAACCCGCACAATATGAGTCCTTCCCCCGAACGAAATCTTATACAGTTTCACCTTCCCCGCAGCCACCCCGTAGAAATGCGTCGCCGGATCGCCTTCCCTGAAAACCAGCTCGCCTCGACCGTACGCCTTGAGCCGCGCAATACGAGCAATCCGCTCGAGCTCCGGCTCCGAGAGGTCCGCAAACAACGAACAAGTCCTCAATGCAACTCGAACGTCCATTCCTGGTTTTCTCCTGGGCTTACGAGGTCGGTTAGTCTGGCCTCGTTGGTGCGCCGGCCGGCGCCTCTCGCTTGCAGGCCATCGCGACCGAGGATAATGCCCGGGGTGGGTTCTGTCAACGGCGGGAAAAGCAGTGCCGATGGGGCGGTGGAGGCGAGCTCATTGCTTATAGAAGCGAGGGCGTGTAGCGCACTCACTGGTTGACGGGGTGCCTGGCTTTGTGGGATACTGCATCTGTCCTTCTGGACGATGCTCGCCGAGAAGGCGGCGTGAGCCGAGACGTGGCTGCTCATGGACGAACCCGCGTGGTAAGACCAAGGACGCTCAGGCCGCCCGCCGGAGATGGGACATAGCGACCTCGGTGGTGGTCTCTTATGCCGCGGTTTGCCGGAGCGTGGGCGTGATGTGGGGCTGTGTGATCTCCGGTTCTCGCGACGGAACCAAGATTCATAATGTGTAATGGAGGTTCGCGAAATGGGTGTCACGCACGTCACGGTAACAGTCCGGAATCCTGCCGCTCCCGAGCGTCACTGGGAGGGTCTATTTCTTGTGGATACAGGGGCGGTTGATTGTTTGATTCCCAAAAAGCATCTTGAAGAAATTGGTCTGACTCCGAAAGGGAAGAGGACATACGAGCTCGCCGACGGTAGCGAGGTCAAGATGGACATTACCACCGGAGAAATCGAATTCATGGGCGACATAGTTGGCGCAACGCTCATATTCGGCGCCGATGATGCCGAACCGGTCCTGGGCGTAACGGCGCTGGAATCGGTCGGGATAGAAGTAGATCCCAGAACCCAGAGGCTCAAGAGGCTCCCAGCCGTCCGATTGAAATAAGCGTCGCCTCGAGCGGCCCAGGCGGTCCGGTCTTGGGTTTCGCGGATCGTCTGGCATCCGGAAAGGAAGCGACGGGCTCTCCGTCGCGAGCCGTAGAGGCGTCAAACTCCGCGGTCACGGAGTGGGTACAGCCAGCCCGGGCTCCGAGCGGTACGTGCGCGCTGAGCGCGCCACGCATCGTCCGGGAACCGAAGGAGGCATAGACAGCTGAAAAATGAAGAATACGCTCACTCTCATTCACGCCGCCGTCGTGCTCATCGGCGCCTCGACCTGCCCGGGGTACAACTACCAAAGAGTGGGACCCTTGCCGCCCATCAAGCTAACGTACGACGATGTCAACAACATTCTATCAGGCTTGCGGTCGCAGGTGCCTCTCACGAGCGACGACGAGTACGAAAGGGTACAGGAACGATTGACCATATCTGGAGACGGCATGCGCATTTCGAAGGAAGGCGATCCTACCCTGTCACCGAGCGACCGCCTGCCCAACGTGGGACAGGGACTCTCGTACTATTACCGGTACTCCAAGGGAAAGGTCACGGAGGTCTTCCTGAACCTGAGCGAACATACAAGGGACATCCAAATCGAAGGCCCCTCTGTGGACTCCGTCGACGCGTTGTACGCGTTTCTGAGGGACCGGTTCGCGAAGCACAGGGTGGCTATTGGGGGGGCAACGTTCAGGCTCGTCGGCGGTGCCATCCTGCTGGTCTCAGCCTCGCTCCTCTGGATTAGCTCTTTTCCTCCCACCAACCCGGTGCGAATCGGGCGCATGGCAACCCCTGCCTTCCTTTACCTCGCGATCTTCGTGCTGCCCTTTTCGCGATGGTTTCCCGGTTTCGCGATTTACAGCAGCAGCGGATGCTTTTCGTGCCGAGGGACTGGGAAGGGAAGGTGAAGGCATGGGTAGGCAACTGCCGTGAAGTGAAGAAACTGTTAGAGGAGGTCTGCGAGGAGGGGTGGAATCGCGTGGTAAACCGGAGGGAGTAACCCATTCTTCGCAGGATAATTGCTTACGGGTGCAAGGTATTTGGTCTTGACAGCGTGCTGGGGGTATCGGGGATGGTCGGGAAAAGCCGCAGTTTCCGACGAAGGCGGTGGTATGGCCTGTTTTTCTGATGTAGCTATGCCGGCTGAGGAGTCTGAATGCTCTGGAGCAGAGCAGGGGATCCGCGTTGTGGCGCAGGCTGAGCGGTTGTAGTTTACCCAGCGCCGATACCATGGGAT
>CAYZXL010000083.1:2320-15436 GCA_964482435.1 uncultured Verrucomicrobiota bacterium | reverse complement strand
AAGCGCCCCTCACACTTCCCAATTTCCATCTCTCCCACGCTACCAATAACTTACAGCACCACCCCGGCAGATTCTGGGGAAACTCCTGCAAAGGAACCAGCTTGGCGGCTCGAGCGTATTCCCGCGACGTGAAGGAAGGCCCTTTCGTCCGCAAGCAGGAGACTCGCGGGCGCCCCGAAAACCGACCAATGGATTGCCCTGCGAACAAACGGATGCTCCCCACCAAAAAGGCCATTCTGCCCTGAAAATAACCGCTACGCGGCGAGCGGGGACTCTCTCGCAAAGCCGCCAAGGCCGCGAAGGAGCAAGCCCCGTGAATTCCTGGCGTCTTAGCGCCTTGGCGAGAAAAAACGGGCCCCATGGGGGCGTTCTCATAGTCTCCGGGTGTGCGAACCTCATGAGGCACTGGCCCGGGATAGGGTATCATCCGTCGCGCTGGCGCGCGAAAACACGGTCAGGAACTGGATGCCTCCGAACAGCGCCGATGTCAAGCGCCCGATAGGGCTGCGGCGGCCTCCTTCAGCTTTGCGACATATTTGTAATCCAGCTTCACCGTTCCGAGGAGGCGTCCGTCGCCCTCATTCTGGTGGCAATCGGAACCGCCCGTGACAATCAGGCCATATTTCTTGGCAACACGGCAGTAATGCCCTGCCACGTCAGGAGTAATCTTGCTGTAAAAGGCCTCTATCCCCATGACCCCTTCCGCGACAAGGCTCTTTATGAGTTCGTCCTTGTGCAGAAGCGACGGATGAGCCAGAACAGGTATTCCTCGCGCTGCCCGGATCAAGCGACAGGCTTCCCCAGGTGAAACGTGCGACCTCGGCACGTACGCGGGTCGTCCCCGACCGATGTATTTCCTGAACGCCTTCTGCGTGTCGCTGACGAAGCCCTGCTTCACCATAGCCCTGGCGACGTGCAGCCTCCCGACTGAGCCAGCCTTCGCCGGTTTGCCCATCGCGGAGCGGTCGAGCTCGATTCCCAGCCCACGCAGCAAGCCAAGCATTTTCTCGACTCTCTCCGTCCTCTCGCGGCAAAGACAGTCCAGCGTGCTCAGGAGCAACCCGTCTTTGTGATCGAGGCAATACCCCAGAATGTGCACTTCGGTGCTCCCCAGGTAACTGCTCAGCTCAACGCCCGGGACCAACTCCACCCCGGCCTCCTCCGCGGCGGATATGCCTTCATCGAGGCCGGCGACGGTGTCGTGGTCGCAAATGGACAGAGCGCAAAATCCCTCTGCCGCAGCGAGGCGGACAACCTCCTTCGGAGAAAGGAGTCCATCCGAGGCGGACGTGTGGACGTGCAGGTCGGCGTAGGCCTGGTGTAAAGCGGGGGCGCTTGCTTCCCCGGTCGGCTTATCGCGTTGGTCCCGAACGGACTGGCTCCGAGCGCAGCCAGCGGCCGGATCAGGTGGCGAGGATCCTTCTCGATTCATCGAGGAAAATCCCCTGCATGTTCATCTTGAGGGCGTCGGGATTGGTCGCGTAGGCGAGGGCCTCGTCTTTTGTGATGAGCTTTTTATTGTAAAGCTCTAAGAGCGACTGATTGAACGTCTGCATTCCGTCATCGCGCCCGGTCTCAATTGCGGCGGGCAACTTCAGCAATTTATTCTCGTGTATTAGCTTCTGAACTGTAAGGTTGTTGGTCATGATTTCCACGGCGGGAACCACCCCCTCGCCGGAAGCCTTCGGAACCAGCCGCTGGGATATCACCGAGCGAAGGTTCGCCGAAAGCTGCTGCCTCACCTGGTCTCTCTCCTCGAGCGGGAAGAACTCGAGGGTCCTGCCGACAGCCTGCGTGGCGTCCGTCGTGTGGAGGGTGCTGAACACCAGGTGCCCCGTGTCGGAGGAGGAGAGAGCCGCCATGAAGCTTTCCGAATCCCTCATCTCTCCGATGACTATGACGTCCGGGTCCTGCCTCATGACGTGCTTCAGGGCAGCGTGAAACGTCTCGGTATCTATCCCCACCTCCCTCTGGTTTATGATGCTTTTCTTGTCGCGGTGGAGGTACTCGATGGGGTCCTCCACGGTCATGATGTGTACCTTTTTATTCTGGTTGATGTAGTCAACCATGGCGGCGATGGTCGTGGACTTCCCGCAGCTTGTCGTTCCGGTGGCAAGGATGATCCCCCGCTCGCTCAGCGCAATCTTCTTCAGGATGAGAGGCAGGCCAAGCTCTTCAAACGAGGGAATATCCATCTTGACCATTCTCATCACGATGCCGAGAAACCCCCTTTGCCGAAAGACATTCGTCCTGAATCTCCCCAGTCCTTCCGCCTCGTAGGCGAAATCAACCTCGTTGTGAGCCTGAAAGCGCTCGCGGTGATAGGACGACATGATTTCGTTGGCAATCTTCTCGACATCCTCCGGAAAGAGCGGGTCGTAGTCTGTTGGATGGAGTTTGCTGTCAATCCGGAAGACGGGTACACTCCCGACCTTCAGATGCAGGTCGGAGGCTTTGCGCAGCACCATGTCGGACAGCAACGTCTTAATCTCAATCATGTTTAGCACCTCTTGATGTGGGAAAGCCCCATGTTGCGTGAACCGCGGCTTGAAGATACAATACGACGCATCGGTAGTCAATAGCATATGTCTTGCCAAGATACGTATTGATGACAGCCGGGTTTTTCACTGTGGGCCCGGGAGGACTTGCTTCGGAACCTCCTTCGACATCGCCAGATAGGGCGCAGGGCACGTCCCGCGCAGAACATGGATGAAATAAGCACAATTGTGCTCATAAGGTCGGGAGCTATTGGCGATTTCATCGTTACCCTGCCCGCAATCCAGCTCCTTCGACGTTCACACCCCGGCGCCCGGCTCGTCCTCGTCGCCAGGAACCGTGTCCGTTCCTTGGTCAAAAACCTTGTGGACGAGTTTCTTGACATTGACGGTCCCCTCCTTCTTCCCTTTTTCCACGAGAAAGTTGACCAGCTTTGTCGTGAATATGAGTACCTGAACGCTTTTGACCTGGTCATCTCGTATCTCGGCAGTGACGGACCTGTCAGCAATAACCTGCGGGCCTTGACCAGACCCCATGTCGTCAACGCCAATCCGCTCCCTCCGCCGGACTACAACCGCCACATCACGGAGTTCCTTCTGTCGCCCCTGGCGGAGCTCGTTGACGTTTCTTCCCCGCCCGTTCCAACGGTGACAATTGACGAAAGGGAAACAGCAAAAGCTGACAAGTTCCTCAAGTCCTGCGGCATCAGCGAGTCAACCCACGTCGTAGCGGCTCACCCGGGAAGCGGCGGCAGACAGAAGGTTTCCCCGCCATCAAACCTCGCGCGTGCCGTGAACTGGATTCAGGAGGCCTTTCCTCGAACCAGGGTCCTGGCGATTGAGGGGGAAGCGGACGAACAAGATGTCCTCGCTTTCAAGAGAGAACTCGGAGACCTCTGCGTGATTGTGAAAAAACAGAATCTGGCGGAGGTTGCCGCAATTCTGAGGAGAGCTTCGCTGTTCCTGGGCAACGATTCCGGAATCGCCCACCTTGCCGCGGCAGTTGGCACGCCCGCAGTTGTTGTTTTTCGGGCGAGCAATCCAGCCGTCTGGGCGCCAAGGGGGAAACGGGTATGGGTGGCAACCGACGCCTCTGTTCAAAAGACCGTGCGGCTCGTCGCCGCGAAAGTCTTGAGCCGGAAACGCTCCAACCCAACCGGAGCGCGCATCTGAGCTCTCCGGTTCACAAATGCAATCGCGCATTTTTCCCTGACAGGATGAACAGGATGGAGGGGCAGTTGTGAATCCTGCTTTTGGCCGTTTTCGGTTTCGTAGGGTTAGGCCATGGCAGGGGAATGTCTGGGCAGGACGCGCCAAAGGTGGGACAGCTTCGTGCCTCCCCTTTCAAATCCCGCCCAAGGGGGTGCGGCCGCATTTCCGTGGCAGAGGACCGCTGTGCGCAAGATCCTGCCCGCGTCACCGGGACCCGAAAGGCAGGCTGCGGCACCCGACATCCATGCAGGGATAGCCGGAACCATAGGTCCTGACCTCGTGAAGCCAGAGGTGGCATGGGCATCTTGCTCATGAACATGATCACGGGCGGGACGCCCGTGCCACGACTAGGCGGCCACACCTGCCCAAGGCGCGACACGGGTCTCGCAAGACGAGTTATGGTATCATATGGGGGAGTTCAAGCCGTTCGGTCGTAGGTTCGACGAAAACGACACAAGTAGTCTAAAGGAAATAGCACAGGTGGGAAACGATGCCTCATCCAGCATCCCACAGACTTTTGCTGCCTGACCAGCTCGTGGTCGCGGCTTATATGGCCGGGATAGTCGCGTACGGGTCTTATTTTCTCAAAAGGAGCCGGACTGTGGAGGGGTTTGCGGTTGGGAGTCGCTCGATTCCCGGCTGGGCGCTTGGAATGTCAATCTTAGGGACTTATCTGAGCAGCATTACTTTTCTCGCTTATGCAGGCGATGCGTACAAATCCGACTGGAGCAGGTTTGTCTTCAGCCTGACGATTCCGCTCGTTTGCATTGTGGCTTCGATGATTTTCTTGCCGCTGTATCGGCAGAAGCTCAGGATTTCAGCCTATCAATATTTCGAGGAACGGTTTCGCCCCTGGGCGAGGTCCTACGCGGCGATTAGTTTCGTGCTGCTCCAGCTCGGCCGCGTGGGAACGGTTTTGTTTTACCTCGCGGTGGCTCTGTCGGAATTCATCGGGATGGATGTTCGATGGATCATCATAGTCACGGGTGTGGCGGTGATGATATACACCTTCTTCGGCGGCATCGAAGGGGTTGTCTGGACGGACGTGGTTCAGGTATTCATTCTCCTCGGCGGAGCGCTGGCTTGCGTCGGGATTCTACTGTTCAAAATGCCGGAGGGACCGGGTCAAATACTCTCGGTCGGTCGCGCGGCGAACAAATTCCGGCTTGGCGGTTGGTCTCTCAACTTCGCACTGCCTACTTTCTGGGTCATCTTCATCTATGGCATCATGGAGAACCTGAAGAACTTCGGCGTTGACCAGAACTACGTCCAGAAGTGGCTCGCCGCGAAATCGAACAGGGAAGCGAGAAAAGCCCTGTGGAGCGGCGCGCTGATTTACGTGCCCGTCTCAGCAGTCTTTCTTTTCATCGGGACGGCGCTGTTCGCTTACTACAGCGTCGGAGGCGTGGAGTTGCCTGCGAATCTCCAGGGCGCCCAGAATGCCGACAGGATTTTCCCCTTCTTCATCGTGACTCGACTTCCCGTCGGAATGCGCGGGTTGTTGATTGCGGCGATTCTGGCGGCTGCCATGAGCACCGTTGACTCAAGCGTGAATAGCTCTGCGACCGTTTGCGTGGTGGATTTCTATAAACGATATTTTCGACCCGAGGCAAGCGACCATCAGGCTCTCCGTGCGATGCGCTCTGTCACAGTCGTGCTTGGGACCCTCGGCACTATCGCCGCCCTTGCGATGCTCAAGGCGAAATCAGCTCTCGACGTCTGGTGGCAGATTTCCGCTATTTTCGGCGGAGGGATGCTCGGGCTTTTCCTGCTTGGGTTGCTCGTCAAGCGAGCCGGACACGCAAGCGCCGTTTGCGGAGTAGCTGTCAGCGTCCTAATCATCGCGTGGGCAACCTTTGCGAGGAATTTGCCGGAAAGTTGGCGATGGCTCGAATGCCCACTCCACAAGCATCTGACGGGACTGGCGGGAGCAGCGTCATTGCTTGTCGTGGGATCAATTCTCTCTCGGCTCGTCAGGGAGCGCGGCGGCGCCAGGTCAGTAATTCAGGATGCGGAGACCGAGCAGTGATGGGGTACACGAGAAAAATCCGCGGTGACGCGGTTGGTGTAATGACCGGGAGGCAGAGAGTATGGAGCTTGAACTTCTTGTCGGAGGGACAGCAATGATTAAATGGATTATTTGTGCGATTGTTGCGGGCGCAATTGCCCCGGCACCTGCTGAGACGGAAAGCCCAAAACCACATTTCAAGGGCGAGCTGATTTTCGAGAAGGTCGAGGGCTTTCCGAGCTGTCACGCGGCGACAATCGCCGAACTCCCGAACGGAGACCTGCTCGTCGCGTGGTATGCCGGACAGCAGGAGAAAGCCACTGACGTCTCAATTCTTTGCTCTCGTCGGGCGCAAGGCTCAGAGAAATGGTCGGAACCGAAGGTCCTCGTGGACACGCCCAACAAGTCCGAGGGCAACCCAATCCTCTGGTACGACTCGAAGGGGACACTCTGGCTTTTCTATGTGACGATGCAGGGCGATGGCTGGACGACCTGCAACATCAAGTACATCAAGTCGAAGGATAATGGGGCAACGTGGTCGGAGCCGGTTTTCTTGCGCGAAGAGCTTGGCTGGATGACCGGCACAAACCCCCTCGTCCTGAAGAACGGAGAGACGCTCCTTCCCCTTTACGACGAGGTAAACGTCTCAAGCGTGTTCATGATTTCGGGCGATGGAGGAAAAACGTGGCTGAAGACCGGTCCCATCAAATCAAATCCGGGGAACATCCAGCCGTCGGTGGTGCAGCTTGACGACGGTTCGCTGCTCTGCTACATGCGCACCTGGAGGCCGGGAAAAATGTGGCAGTCCACCAGCCGCGATAACGGCCGCACGTGGTCAAAGGCGACCCAGCACGATTTGCCAAACCCGGGCTCAAGGCTCGACATGGTCCGGCTCAAAAGCGGTGAGCTGGTTCTGATTTTCAACAACACTCCAAGAGGGAGGACGCCTCTTTCGGCAGCTCTTTCCCGCGACGAGGGAAAAACCTGGCCCCTCATCAAGAATCTCGAAACCGCAAAGGGCGAGTATTCCTATCCCGCGGTGATCCAGACCCGCGACGGCCTCATTCACGTCGTCTATACCTATCGCCGCACCCACATCAAACACGTCGAGTCGAGCAAAGAATGGCTGGCAACACCCGACAAATAACCCCAACGCGATAGGAATGCGAGGGCTTGCCCAGGAACTCACTTGTACGCTGGGACTCCGGTCTTTTGCCCGATCCAGTCAAGTGCTCTCTTGAACACCGGACAGTTCTCAGCTCCGGTTTCCAAGAAGAGGATCGCACGAATGTCGGGAACGTTGCGCAGCACCTCGGGGGCGTGCAACGTTTCACGATACTCGCGCTTCTTCGGGCTTTTTCTTCTGAACAATTCGGCGACGACCTTTTTCGGCGGGTTTTGCTGGTCCTGCTCCTCGACGGGAACCCTCCAGTTGCCAAGACGGTCGGAGGTGCCTATTACGGCGCGTAGCTGCTCTTTCGCGGCGAGGAGCAGCATCTCCATCTCATGCTTGAACGCGGACGGGAAAAACCGGGAGATAGCCGCCCGAAGCCGCGGTCCCTGTAATTTGTGGTTTTGCTCAAGGGCCGCCTCCACCCTTCTTCTTTGGAGGCCCTCAAGGTCCTCAATGGTGTCATGTCTCAGTGGCGTGTTAACGTACCAAGCATTCGGGTAGAAATCCGGTATCCCCAACACAATGTCCCCTGGGTCTTTGGCCAGCTTTTCCGCGGCAAGAGGTCCGATGTATTTCAGGAGGCGGCTCTTGCCGTTGAGCGGCACCACCTCAAATTGGTGCCCCTTCGGCCGCAGCTGCTGCTCCCAGGGAGCCCACAGGGCCCTCAGCGCGAGCTTATCGGATGGTCCCTCGACCTACACCCATATCGTCACCGCATAGCCTCCAGCTCACCCGAACGATGAAGGTCCGCCAACGTGACTCCTCCAACCCCTTCCAGCATCTCGCGTAGGCTCCCTCGCGTTCGGGGTCTGTGCCACTTGGTCCGACTCTCTTCTCGCGTCATCACCGCGATCTGGTCAAGCTCGAAGCAGTTCAAGAGGTCCGGGCTGTGCGTTGTCACCAACACCTGTGTCCTCTCGGCGCCCGTCTTGATGATGTCAGCTACAATGGGCAAGAGCTGCGGGTGCAACCCTGCCTCCGGCTCGTCAATGACGACCAACAGCGGAAGGAAGGGGCTGAGAAGGGCGGCCTCCAAGCACAGGAAGCGAAGCATACCATCGGACAGCTCCCAGACATTCATGGCGCGCTGCATCCCCCGCTCTCGGGTGCGGACGATGACCATCCCCGGGCCGGTCCACAGAGTTTCGGCCCCTATGTCCTCAACCCATTCATAGGCGGACCGCAGGAACCCTCGGACGTCCTCAGTGGCCCCGCGGAAATCCACCCTCGTGAATATCTCGTGCAACACGGAAGAGACGTTGTCCCCGGTCGGTAGTAGCACCTGCATTGGCGAGACCTGGGAGGGCTGGCGAGAGGGAGCTAATGCCTCGACTTTAAAGCCGGGGTAAAACGCAAAAGATGCGAAGACCATACGCACTGTGGAAGCTACAGGGTAGTTCTCCGGGAGCCGGGCCTCGGACAAGAGGAGCGATGGTCCCTTCGGCGCCAGACCCGCGGCCGGGGCCTCTTGTGATTCCATTGCGGTCGTATCCTCGGGAAACAGGGGCAGCTCAGCCAACCGCCCTTGACTCTTGTCGAACATCTTGCGTCGGCCCGCTCGCGACTCAAGGTATTTGAATGGTTGGCCGCGTCCGGGAGATGGTTCCGGATAGCCCAAGACCTCGTACGCAGGGACGGCCCTCCACTGCGGGTCTCGCTCGAGGCGGACCTCGTATACCAGCTCCTGACCCTGCCTTATGGGCAATGTACCCCAGAGCCCCTTTCCGTTCGACTTATCGAACAGAATCCGCCAGCCAAGGCTACGGCCTTCCCCGGCTGCGCTGGCGAGCGAGGCGAAGCCTCCGTGCCAGCCGAGGACATCGTTAACGGGGAAACCTGCGCACTGCGAGATCACCTGGAGGCAATCGAGCAAAGTGCTTTTGCCGGCGCCGTTCCTGCCGATGACGACCGTCAGTTCGCCGAGGTCCGCTTCGAAGCCATCAAGCAACCGATAGCCGTCTATTTTGAGCTTTTTGATCATAACGTCATCCTCCTCGCGTGACACGCGCCCCCGAGGGTCTCACGTGTCGGACCCCTTGGTGGAAAACTGTGCATAGAAAACAACGTTATGGTATCATTAAACTTTGGCATAAGAAAGTCCAAAGAGCGCGAGTTCCGGTGGGCAGGCGGCGCGGCGGTCAGGGAGCCGAAAATCCTATTGGTGGTGAGTGTAGCTCAGTTGGATAGAGCACTGGACTGTGGCTCCAGTCGTCGTGGGTTCGAATCCCATCACTCACCCCAGCTTATCTCCCTTCCTATGAGTCACTTAAGGCGTTAGTTTCTGCCAAAGCTCTTCCGGTCTGTGTCCCTTTGTACCCAATTTGTACCCAAGAGCACCCAAAAAAGCTTAACAGAATCCCTATGTCATTATTGAATGCGGGTATGCCATGTGTTCTGCTTCAGACGGAATTGGACATTTCCCCATTGGCTGTTAGCATAGAGCCAGGAAGGAGGGAATGTCATGGAAGAAAAGCGGAGGAAGTTTTCATCGGAGCACAAAGTCAAGATTCTTCGGCGGCATCGGGGGAAGAACATCTGTGTGCCCACGAAAGCGAAGACCGAGGCGGAGTGCCGCGCGACAGAAGAGAGGATGAGACGGGACCTCGATGTCGGGATTGAGAACGGGGACAGAAGAGGTCCACTGTTGACAAAGCTCGCCTATGACTATGTACAGTGGCTTCTGACCTACCGCAGCCAAGAACATGCTTTGCGAACCGACCTGGCGTTGTCCACCATTCTCGAGAGGCTGCCTGTCAAGCACGTGTACAAGCTGAAACCAGACCACATCCGGGAATACGTGGATCGCAGAAGGCAAGACGTGAATCAGAAGCGCTCTGGGAAACACATTTCCGAGCGCACGATCCACTTGGAGGTTGGCTCGCTGCGGAGCATCCTGAACTGCGCTGTCAAACAGCAGTGGATACCCCGCAATCCACTCGCCGGAGTCGAGCTGATGGCGAGGCCGAGATATGGGATGATTGACTACCTGGCCCCCGATGAGATGTCCGGACTGTTTCAACATCTCGAGCGCGCCTTTCGGCCCATGTCCTATTTCTTCCTGGTAACTGGAGCAAGGCTGCGAGAGGCTGCGACGCTTGAATGGAAAGAAATTGATTTCAACCGCAGAGTGGTCAGGTTCGTTCTGACCAAGAGCAGGCGAGCGCGGGAAGTAGCCTTAGGCAACGACATGATGGCGTGGCTGACAGAGCACAGGCTGAAGACCGGTTACGTCTTCGGCACGAGCAAGGGCAACCCGAGGATAAACAATGTCAACCGGGCTATGATCGTCGCGAGTAGAAAGGCTGGACTCACTCGGCATGTCCATCCTCATCTCCTAAGACATACTTTCGGTACATATCTCGCGTTCGCAGGCGTAAACCCTTACCGACTTCAGGCCTTGCTCGGTCATGCCGACCTGAAGACGACGATGGGCTATGTGCACGTCGCCCAGACGGGAAGGCCCGACGACTCCATTCATCGAGTAGCTGCCTGGTTATCTGAGCAAGTCGGTGAGGGGGCACATTCCGTTCCGCAGAGACCCGGCGACACCACTCTTCCAGTACCGGACGTGGAAACCGTCTCATCCCGCCGAGCTTCACCGAGGGGAACAGCGGGGGGTTCTCCCTTATCCACCGGTTGATGGTGGATTGAGAGATGCCCGTTGCCTCGGCGGCCTCGGCCGTATCGAGGAAGAAGGGCCGTCCGTCCTTCCCCGTGCTGGAGAGCGAGTCCTCCGGACGCGCTGGTTTCGTTTCCTCGGTGATTTCGTCCATTCTTGTCGCTCTCAAAACGTATCTTGAGGTTTCCACCTGTCTGCGATTGCCTTCCCGCTCGGGGATCGCGGTGCCCCCTGGTACAGACAACCTAATTCCTTCGGCCTCACCGAAGCCAGATTACGCCTGCGTCGTCATGCCTTATCTGGCCAAGGTGGTTTGGGGAAAGGCGTGACGGGTACAGGAGAAATCTCAATCGCTCGATATCATACGCCCTTCGAACCGCCCTCTGGACATCGCGAATTAGCTGGAGGACGTAGTTCGACCAGGAGTCTGTCTGTCGAATTCCTCCAACAGCGTCGGCTTCGAGATCGTATCCGTGCGCCTGGAGAGCCTCCTGGGTGAGGCGGAGTCCCGGTCCGCGTGGATTGACCGCCTCGACAAAAATCTCCTCGGCGCCGCATTCGGCGGCGAACCGGACAAGTTCCTCGACCTGGTCCGCTTCATCTGCAACGCCGGGAAGGAGGGCGCAAAGCATCCCATACGTCCGAAGGCCGAGTTTATGAGCCTCCCTAAGGACGTCCATGCGGTCCGGATTCGGTGACGGATTTGGTTCAACGATTGACATTATGTTGCTCCTGGCAGGGGGGGCCGTGAGCCAGCCCGCCCCCATTCGCCAGGCAAGACCTGAGCGGATGGGCTGCAGGTCCGCCAGCCGCTTTCCTGTCCAGCTCTTCTATCATTTTCTGAACATGCCGCTCGATAATCCACAAATCGTCTTAGTCTTCTCTCCGAAGCCTTCGATACCAAAGAGTCTCCGAAAATCCTTCCTGCCTACCACGGGCAGAGCCGCGTACGGCGCGTGCACCCGCGCTCTAATGATTTGCAGTACGAGTTGCTTCGGCGGGACTTGCATGGAGAATTCGCGGCAGGAACGCTTGCGCAGGATAATGTCGTCCAGAATGAAGTTTCTCGACCGTACGTCCGCAGAGTCCATTGATTCCCTTGTTGAAAATGCTTTCAGAGGGACCTATAATCAAGATAGTTAATCCTATCATAGCCAAGTCTGGGTGAAGCGGGAAGGAAAGACTCACTGCGACGTTTTTGCCGTGCAGGATAAACAGCCCTGTGGCACGGTTCGCACGTACCATGGCGAAAGCGCGCAATAGTCAATCCAGGCTTCCTTATCCTGCAAATCCCTCTTCGATGAGCCCGCTTCCTTCCGCTCTTCAACCCGTTGCATATACCTGGATAGAGAGAGGCAGTGAACTTGAATCCCGTCCTGGATGACCGGGGAAAGCCTCATCATCGGGTAGGTGTGGGGCAGCCGAGATTCTCTGGGGATCGTTGGAACCGGACCTACAGCGACTTTTGTTTTCTCCTATTGGTTATCCTGTGTAATTGATAAACTACCTCTGAGCGTCGAGATCATCACAACAAAGGGAGAAGGGACGGAAATGGGCAAGCTTCTTATCATGGCAGGCACTGTATTGGTGATTTCAGCGTTAACGCCCTCTTGGGCCGCGACGTGGTACGTGGACGGGTCCGTGACGCAGTCGGGAGATGGGACTACGCCTGAGACGGCGTACAAGACGATTCAAGAGGCGATTGACGGGGCCTCGGATGCGAGGGACACGGTGGTCGTGGCGGCGGGGACGTACTTCGAGAACGTTGATTTTCGGGGGAAGAACCTCGTGCTGCAGAGTGAGGACCCGAGCGATGGGGGCGTTGTGAGAACCACCATCCTTGACGGCAACCAGGCGGGTCCCGCCGTGGCGCTTGCGGGGGTAGAAGATGAGACCTGCGCCCTGCGGGGCTTTACAATTCGCAACGGGAGCGCTGCGACTGGAGGCGGGATTTTGGGCGGGACGGCGGTCCATCGAACTCGAGCGCTCATCGAGAACAACATCATCGCGAACAACACCGCGTCGGGCAATGGGGGCGGGCTGGCGTACTGCGACGGCATCATCCAGAACAACCTGATTGTGAACAACACGACGGCGGGTCGGGGCGCAGGGCTGTACGAGTGCGGGGGACCGATCCGCAACAACACGATATACGGAAACGCGGCGGGGAATGTGGGAGGGGCGCTGGACACGTGTTCGGGACCGGTGACCAACTGCATCCTGTGGGGGAACACGGCGGTGTTCGGGGGTCCGCAGCTTTGGCAGACGAATGTTGTGACCTATTGCTGCGTGCAGGGGGGAGCCGGGGGAGAGGGAAACATTCTGGACGACCCTCGGTTCCTGGACCCGGACGGAGCCGACAACGACCCGCAGACCTATCAAGACAATGATTACCATCTGTGGGTGGGTTCCTTCTGCGTGGACGGGGGGAGAAACGACGTGTGGATGACGGGCGCCGTGGACCTGGACGGGAATGCTCGGATTCTGCAGGGGCGTAGTTCGGGGACGGTGGACATCGGGGTGTACGAGTACGTGTACCAGGGTCCGACGGCGGCGACGTGGTACGTGGACGGGTCCGTGACGCAGTCGGGAGATGGGACTACGCCTG
>CAYZXL010000083.1:0-2220 GCA_964482435.1 uncultured Verrucomicrobiota bacterium | reverse complement strand
CCGGGGGAGAGGGAAACATTCTGGACGACCCTCGGTTCCTGGACCCGGACGGAGCGGATAACGACCCTGCAACTTACGAAGATAATGACTACAGGCTCCCAGAGGATTCGCCATGCGTTAACACAGGCAGGGACGAGGACTGGATGTGGCAAGCGTTTGACCTGGCCGGTAATCCCCGCATACTCCCTCGAACCTCCGATTGGAGGGTGGACAGGGGAGCGTATGAGTATGTCCCTCCGTCTTTCAGGCCGGTGACGATCGTGGTGAACCTCGCAGGCGATGCCCAGCTTAGATGGCGTAGTAAGGTCGGCAGAACATACGTTGTGTGGTCAACCCTCGATTTACTTTCTGGGGACTGGACGGAGGAAGGAACCGTCGTCTCGGAAGGGGCACTGACCTCGTGGATTGACTTAGACACCCTGCTGTATCCCTGGAAGTTCTACCGGATCGAAAGCAGGTGACCGTTTCTTGAGCGGACCTCGCCAGGCGGAGCACGTAACGCTGCACCGTCTCCGGGAAAAAGTTGCGGATTCGCACGTCTTCGATTATCCTCTGTCTCAACACCGTCACGGCACCCGCCTCCTTCCTTGAGGGCACACTTGGTTTTCTCTTGAGGCAACCACCCCTCAACCCATGAAGGGGGCATTCTCGCAGAGGACGGCCTGCTCAGGGAAACAAAGGCAGGATGATCCCCGTCATTACGTGGGCGGTAGGAGACCTTACAGGAGCCTGTCTGACGTTACCAAGCGGTTCAGTTCAACGGGGGGCTTGAGTAGAATGGCACGATTGAATCATTTCTCCGCGAAACAGCTCTTGTTTTCTCTCGGTCTCGCTGTGTTTTCTCTCACTTCAGCATGCCCCGCAACCGGGGAGGACAGAGCTGCCTGGATGAAGGAAGCCCGTTGGGGCGTGATGAACCACTATCTTGCGGACTGGATAGCCCGGCGAGAAGGGATGAGAATGAGTGTCGAGGAGTGGAATAACCTCGTCGCCCGTTTCGATGTGGAAGGGTTGGCAAAGCAGATAGAGTCGGTCGGGGCGGGCTATTACCTCATTACGATAGGTCAGAACTCTGGTTACTATCTGTCTCCTAACGCAACATACGATAAGTGTGTGGGGATTCAGCCGAGCACGTGTTCCCGGCGGGATTTGGTGGCGGATTTGTATGAGGCACTGCACAAGCGAGGGATCAAGCTGATGGTGTACCTGCCGTCGGGGGCTCCTGCCGGTGATCGCGTCGCCAGAGAAGCGTTGGGTTGGCAGAACGGCCCGAACCCCGACAAGGAGTTCCAGCTCAAATGGGAGCAGGTGATCCGCGAATGGTCCGTGCGCTGGGGCACGAAAGTCGTTGGGTGGTGGCTCGACGGATGTTACTGGCCAAACTCGATGTACCGGTCGCCCACCGAGAAAACAACGTCGCTCAGGGTGACGACCTCGGCAACTACGGCGTCGCTGAGTGTCCCAACCAATGCCTTGACATTGCTGTCCGGATACAATCTGAGCACCTCCCGTGCGACCGCTTCTGCCTTCGGCATGCCGACCGAATCTGCCGGCAAGAACATTCCGTCCAAGTTTTCCATCTCGACGATGTCTCCGTCTGCGATAATGAGCCACCCTTCGGTCCCGATGCCGGCTTGCGCCAGCGACAAGACCAACGAAGAGCCGAGTCGGCCTGTCCCCACAACAGTGACGCGGAGACGCCGCGCGGCAGTCACGATTGGACGCCCCCGTGGAATGTCCCCTTCACCGACAAGAGCGAAAAGACGACTGAACCTCACCTCTCTCCTTTCGCGCGCGCCTGCTTCCGGCGCGCCCTGTTCGGCCGGCTGTGCGGTGTCAGAGCGTGCCTGCGTGCGTCTCAGGGGCCAGACTGGATGCACCGCGAGTTTCGACATATAGGGGCCCGGCATCGAGAGGGCATTGATCGGCAAGAATTTATCCCCATGCTTCAACCAGCCGAAAAACTGCAAGGTCGAGCCATCGTTTACGAAAGCCAAGACCGCACCGCACCCTATGCCGCCCCGCGCGAGGTCTTCAACAAAATGACCCATTACATCCTCGTTTGGGCGCCGCTTGGCAGCGAAGAGGACTATGGGGAAAAGCCCAGCATTGACGATTTCTCTGAGCAGGCGCCGCGGCCGCCAGGTGTAGGTTATGGAGCGCGCTAGCGAATGTTTGTCAGTTGTTGGCGTAAGTCGTTGATTTGCAAGGGGCCGATTT
>CAYZXL010000082.1:5022-16141 GCA_964482435.1 uncultured Verrucomicrobiota bacterium | reverse complement strand
TATCACCCAAACTCGCGGTCAGTCGCGGCTCATCCGCTCCTTCTTCCAAATGGCACGGCTACCCCTGTGACACAATCATGTACGATAAATTATGGAAAGGTCAATAATACCCGTTTCCACAAATGCGATTGCGTATCGGGAACCCAGCAGTTGTCTTTGGGACGTCAACGCCGCCTCGTGAGCAAAGGCGCGCCGAGGCGCGCTCGCGAAGTGGCGCCAGCGGCGCCAAGGGAATCGCCGAGAATAAGACAGACAGGATGCTTGGGGTCTTAGCGTCTTGGCGAGAAAAGACCGGTGATGCTCCCCAACAATACGTCGTGGAATCTGGGGACCACAGCACTCGGGGAGCACCCGTTCCGCCCAGTTGCCGGGCCGTCGTTTCTCCTTCACAGTGGAATCCAGCCGCGCAAACTCACCCACCTCGCCTCCGGCGCACAACTTTGGAAGCGGATAGTACACCACCTGCATTTTCCCCTGAGAAGAATTCCCCACCGAAACGTAGCGGAGAAGCTAAACCGCTCCCTAAGGCCCCCTCTCTATCTGCCGTCATCGCAGCAGGTTATGGACTTGGCTCTACGCATGGCCCAGCCCTCCGGTTACCCTGGCATAAGGGTTGCAGATTCCACCTACGCCCGGGTCCGAAGGCCGGGCAAAACTTAGGGGATCACAAAGGACGAGGGAGTGCAAACCCATGAAGCTATCTGAACTGATTCTGACGTTAACAGTGTCAACAGGACTGACCTTGACGAGCGGCGTCTTTGCTCAGACGGGCGGTTTTGACGACGATACCGCTCTCGATTTCGTCTGGACCGCGGCGCAGGGAACGTTCGATCACTACAACGCTTACGTCTCCGCCGACGGCGGCGCATACCAGCTTGCGGGAACCGCCTCAACCGAACGCTTCACTGTTGTCGCTCAAAACGGACACAGCTACAAGCTCAAGGTGTGCGCCGTTACCTCCGACGGAACGGAAGGGCCTTTTTCATCGGAGTCTGACCCGGTCACTTGTGATACCCTGGTACCCCTCGCCCCGGTCATCTCCGATAGCTATGACGTCCTCAACCAGACGACCGTCGTCCTGACCCTTCAGAGCAATCCCAGCGACGTAAACTTCAGCAATTACCAACTCCTCGGCGGCCAGTATGCCGCCTGGACAAACACCTCAGCCACCAAGACCTTCACCTTCACCGTTGACCCTGCCACTCAAAACGTCCTTCAAATCCGCGAAAAGGACCTCGCGGGAAACGTCGGCCCCTCCGACTCTCTCATCGTGGAGAACCTCAACGGCGACAACGATTCCGATGGAATGCCGAATTACTGGGAGCTAATGTACCGTCAGATTCTCAATCCGAACAACCCCGCTGATGCCAACGTTGACAGCGACGGCGACGGTTACACCAACCTTCAGGAGTACCTCGCCGGCACAGACCCAACACGAGCCGATTCCCGGCCGCCCGATACGACTCCGCCCTCGACTTCGGGGCATTCCCCTGCCAAAGGCGAAACGGATGTCCCGATCAGCACCAACATCTCTCTCCACGTGACCGATTTCGGCGACGGAGTCAGCAAATCATCCATAGTCATGACAGTGAACGCCTCAGGCGTCACCCCCGTAATCACGGGAACTCCAGCAGACTACCTCGTTACCTACGATCCACCTTCTGACTTCGGATACAGCCAGACAATCACAGTTACCATTGACGCCCAGGACCTCCATTCCCCGCCCAACGTCATGGCACACGAAACCTATACCTTCAAGACGATGGCACAACCTGATAATAGCCCACCCTCGACTTCGGGTCATTCTCCTGCCAAAGGGGCAACCGACGTCCCGGTCAGCACGAACATCTCTCTCCACGTGACCGATTTCGGCGACGGAGTCAGCAAATCATCCATAGTCATGACAGTGAACGCCTCAGGCGTCACCCCCGTAATCACGGGAACTCCAGCAGACTACCTCGTTACCTACGATCCACCTTCTGACTTCGGATACAGCCAGACAATCACAGTTACCATTGACGCCCAGGACCTCCATTCCCCGCCCAACGTCATGGCACACGAAACCTATACCTTCAAGACGATGGCACAACCTGATAATAGCCCACCCTCGACTTCGGGTCATTCGCCTGCCAAAGGGGCAACGGACGTCCCGGTCAGCACGAACATCTCTCTCCACGTGACCGATTCGGGCGACGGAGTTACCAAGTCTTCAATACTGATGACAGTTAATGGAGCAACGGTCGCGCCGGCAATCAGTGGAACGCCAGCGGATTACCTTGTTACTTATGATCCTCCTTCCGACTTCGGATACAGCCAGACCATCACCGTAACCATTGACGCCCAGGACCTGCACTCGCCGCCCAACGTCATGCCCAAAGAGACTTACACCTTCCGAACGGCGCCTCGTCCAGACGATTCACCGCCTCAAACCTCCGGCCACTCCCCGACAAGAGGAGCGAGCGACGTACCACCGGACATGCAAATCATCCTGCACATTACCGATGTCGGAAAGGGAGTGGACAGGGCTTCCATCGTCGTCACAGTCAACGGCGCGCAGGTTGCCCCGACAATCGCCGGAACTGCCGAAGACTACATCGTTACGTACGTTCCGCCAACCCCCTTTGACTACGACGAGACCGTCACCATCACCGTAGATGCCCGCGACCTGAACTTGCCCCCGAACGTCATGCCTACGGACTCTTACTCCTTCACGATCGCGCCGCCGCCCGACCTGAAACCTCCTTCGACATCGGACCATCAACCCGCTAAGGGAGCCAAAGGCGTCCCGACTGAAACCACGATTTCATTCCACATCAGCGATGCCGAAGATGGCGTTGACATATCTTCCATCGTCATGACCGTTAACGGCTACACAGTCTCGCCCGTTATCACAGGAAGCCCAGCCGACTACCTGGTTACCTATGATCCTCCATACGACTTTGGTTATGTCCAGACCGTTACCGTAACCATAGACGCCCGGGACCAGCATTCCCCGCCCAATACCATGTCGCGAGATAGATACACCTTCATCACCGCTCTGCCCCCGGAAGAAGACCCAGCCGCCTCCGACCCCAACGTCTTCTTCTTTGAGAACTTCGAAGACGCAGACCCGACATTCCCGAAATGGGACCCGGCAGACCATTCTTATGAGGTAGCTGACGGCGACCTGGACATCGTGCAGGGAGCCATCTCAGGCTCCCAGGGAACAAATGTCCTTCAACTGGGCGCCAGTCGCGGCGCAACCGCAGGCCTGGTCAAGCACTTCACACTGCAGGATACCGTTTACTGCCGCTGCTACGCCAGATTCGCCTCAGGCCTCAACCAGGGCGATCTCCTCGAGCTTCTCTCCCTCGGCGCCGACTCGACCGGCAACCTCTACAAAGCCGCCGACATCTATCCGAAGGGAGACGACTTCTTCCGCACCAGCTTCGACTTCACGACCTACTGGGGAAGGATTCCGCCCGTTGGAGAGGCTTTCTTCAACACCTACTATTTCGACATGAAACCGCTGTTCTACGACGCCGATGGCGACGGCTCAAGCGAGCTGTGGTGGCCCGCCAACGCCTTCCATTCCAGGACGCCGCGCTCCATCAACGACGACTACTGGCACTGCGTCGAGATGATGATTCGCGCCAACACCCCCGGCCTCAGCGACGGCGAGCAGGCCTTCTGGCTGGATGGACAGCTCGTCGGATACTGGTCCGGCTTGAGGTGGCGTCTGACCGACGCCCTCAAGCTCAACTCCCTCTGGCTTCACATGGCGGTCACCAGGGTTTCTTCTAACGGCCATCTCTGGATAGACAACATCGCCCTCAGCACCCAATACATCGGCCCGGCGGATGCCTCCCGCGATTTAACTCCCGTTGAGATAGAAGCGCTCACCACCAGGGGCGTTGGCCACTCCAGCGCGGAGATTGCCTGGAAGACCAATAAGCCCGCCACCTCCGTGCTCATCTACGGAGCCGGCGAGAACTACCCCGCCGAAGGCGGGGTCATCGCGGACACTGCTCTCGTCACCGACCATCGCGTCAAGGTGAAGGGAGTCAAGTCTGCGACAGAGTACCATTGTCAGGTCGTCAGCAGGGACGCAACAGCCGGAAACGAAGCTGTCTCTGGAATGCTCTCCTTCGCAACGCTCGCCTCCTCCAAAGGCATCTTCATCGAAGAATGGGGCGAAGCCGCAACTTCCAACCACCTCGGCACTGCCCAGGATACCTACATCAGCATCCCCGGCTTCCCTCCTGAAGACGCGAAAGAATCGCCCGCCGGCCCCGCGGAATCCCCAACTCTTTACGCCTACACTTTCCCGGCGGCCAAGCCCGCCACGGCTCTTCTGATGAAATGGGACCTCTCTGAGATCCCCTCCACAGCCGAAATCCTCGACGCCAAACTCTATCTTTACATGTTCGATGCTGGCGGCGACCCAGACTATTCTCTGTCAGTTCACCGAGTAGTCGGCGTTGACCCCGTCATTGACGAGGCAACAGGCCTCTACTACCGCAGCGGCTACACCTGGGACCCATTCTCCGGTCTCTACGACAACACTCCTCTTGCTCAGGCCAATATCGCCACAGCGGACGACATCGTAAACGTCGGAAGCACTATCAACCAGTACAAGGAGTGGAACGTCAAAGAGATGGTCGCTCAGTGGGTCCTCTCCCCGGAGCAGAACTTCGGCCTTATCATCAATCCCGTGGCCACAGCCTCCGCCGGCAGCTACAGATATTTCCGCTCGTCTTCACACGGCGATTCATCCCAGAGACCTCGCCTGGTCATCACTTGCCGCGTCAGCCGAGGCCAGAATCTCTTCTGGGACAACGGCGCCTTCGTCATCCAGACCGAAGACTTCCTCGCCGACCAATACATCGTGCAGTCTGCCGACGAACCGGGCAGCGCCTGGACAAACGAAACATCCATCATCGCCAACCCCTGGTGGCATAGCGGCGACTTGGGCCCCACAAGAATCAAATTCTTCCGCCTCCAGACAGGGTTCTGAACCCTCGAAGGAGACCGGCTCAGGCGGTCGGGTCCCTCGGCGCTGCCCGCTCTCGGGGTTGCTGGCCCCCGGCTCCCAGTGTCCTTCCGGAAGATGTGCGGGGCCACGAAAAGGACACAGCAAACAGGAGTCAGTGGACAGGGGCTATCGGGGTCTGCTTGTTCACTGTTTGCGGTCTGCTGCCTGCCGTCTGCTGCTCCTTGCCTGCTGTGTGCTGTGTCCCGTCGGCTGCGTTCAAATGTCCGTCTCGACCATCTTCGTCATAAAGGGCTCGAGCACGCCTGTCCTTCTGGCAATCCGGACGCATGAGGCCGCAATGGCCGACGCTCGAGGCGCGCAAAGGGGCTTTTGCATTGCCTCAACTCGCAAACAAAACAGGTGGGATTTACTTCGCGGGGGCTTGCTGCGCCTCGCCTGCCTGGGGAACTTCGACGAGGCGAATAAGAAAAGTCACAATCCCTTCAGGGGCAGCGACGGCTTGTCCTGTAGTGTCAAGACTGCGATAAAAATAATCGCCGCTGCTGGTCTCCTTCTGCTCGGCGTTCGGCTTCCCCGCCACGTCGTGTTGAAGAAGCCCTGATTCGGTCCCGGTGCCCCGGGCAGTTCCTGGAGCAAGCGCAAACTTTTCCTGGAACCTCCGGTAAGACTCGTTATCCAATTGCACGACTATCCAGGCGGCCTCCGCTATTTCAGCCCGGGTTCGCAGAACACTCCCTCGCCGAACCGGGAACTCCACCGCGCCACCCAACTCAGTAACCGCCTTCGTAATCTCGGCAATGGCCTTCTTGCGCTCCACTACGGTCAGGACGAGCTCCGGGACAGTCCCCCAGCTCGCCCCATAGAGATTCCCCGCCGTCAGTTCGCCCCGGATAAAGCCCGCAGCCCCGGTGCCGTTGAGGGTTTGAGCCTGCGGTCGGCCAGACATCCCCTCTTTCAGCCCGACAGCCTTGCTTAGGTCGAGAGAAAGGTGGTTGCCGAACGCGGGCAAAACCGGTTGGTTCTTCTTCTCCTGCGAAAGCTTCAATTCTGCACCGATGACCGCGCGTTGCTCTTCGCGCGCCTCCCAAAGCCCCAAATCGCCATCCTCCTCAGCCACCCGTTCGACAGGTTCCGCTTGGGCCTCGAGACTCGGGCCCGGTCCCTTCGCTGGCTTTTCCTCGCCCTTGGGAAGCGCCCGCTGGAATTCGTGAGAAGCGACGTCTGTGCCCCGCGCCGCCTTTTCGGCCAGCGGTTCAGCCGCGGGCGGGCCTCCCGGAGGAGCCGGAGTCGTGGGGACCGGTGGCACCCTACCCGACAAAACCTCTTCAGCGGCCTTCGCTCTCGCCGTGCGACGGGCGAGCTGGTTTACCTCCTGCGTCGGTGCCGCTTCCCGCTTCGCGGCGGCTTTTTCCGCGGGATACCTCTCCTCACGCTCCGCACGCTCTTCGTCTGCCCATCTCCTCCCGGCCGCCTCCGCGCCAGCATGCTCCTTCCCCTCGGCCCTGCCGTTCTCGATAGCGGAGCCCAGCTTATTGTGTCGCTCAGGGGCGGAAGCAGAGCCAGCTTTCCCCGGAGCCGTCTCCTCCGCGTTTGCGTACTTAGCCTTCGCGGGTACAGCGCCGGTCATATCTTTCATCGAAAGAGTCTCTTCTGCTTTCTCTACCTCGGCACCAACCCGGGGGCGTTCCGGCGCGGCGAAACGACGAGCCTCTACCTTCTCCTGAAGTTCCTCGAAGGCCCCACCCTTTGCGTCCGCCTTGAAAGCACCCGCCGCCCGCAATCTCGACTCGCCCGTACCAATGTCCTCCGCCTCCCGGTATTCTCGGCCCGCCGTGCCAGGCTTCCTACTGACTTCAACGCCTCTCCTCGCCGCCGGTGGAGACGGCGGAGTAACCTGCTCAATCGCCATCCAGATTCCAACCCCGGCCACCAGAACGCACGCGACCGGAACCAAGACCCTCGTTAAAACCGGCCGCGCCAACGACCACTCAAAAGCGCCTCGCCGCCGCGCTTCAATTTTCCCCCTGACCCGCGCGAGGAAGTCCGCTGGTTCATCCACCTGCCCGAACTCGGCGAGAAGCCGGATCGTCCGTCGTATGGCCGAAAGCTCCTCTTGACACGCTGAGCATGTCCGGAGATGCTCCTCCAGCGCCTCTTTGTCAGGCGACACAAGCTCGCCGTCCGCGAAATCTTCGAGTAGTGGTCTTATCTTCTCGCACTCCATCTTATATCACTCCTCCGGCGGCTCCTTTTTCGCAGCCGACCGGCTTTATCCGCAAACCGCTAACGACCCTCACTTCTGCCCCGCGGTGCTCCTTCCTCAAGGAGCGACCATATCCGCAAGCAGCTTCCTTATCTCAGCCCTCGCCCGGTGCAACCTCGACTTTATCGTCCCTTCCGCGCAACCGAGCATTCTCGATATTTCCGAATAGGGCAGTCCTTCCATGTGCCGCAGAACGAGTATCTCCCGGTAGCTTTTCGGAAGCTGCCTCAACGACTCCGCAATTCTCCCCTGAATCTCCTTTCGCCTGATTTCCGTCGCAACCGAAAGACTCGCGTCCGGTATCTCCATCGGATTTTGCGGGTCATTGCCTCCCGGGTTGTCTATGGAGACTTTTCGGAACTCACCTCTCCTTTTCTCTTGCCGATACTTGTTCCGCGACAGGTTCAGAACGATCGTATGGAGCCATGTTTTGAACGAACAATGTCCTTTGAACCGCCGCAGGTGCTTGTGAACCCGCACAAACGCTTCCTGGGCAACGTCGCACGCGTCCTCGTAGTTACCAAGAAACCTGTATGCCAGGTTCACCGCGTGCCGCTGATGCCTCAGCACCAGCCGGTTAAAGGCCTCGTCGCTTCCCGTCAGGTATCGCTCGATAAGCTCTGAGTCGCCCTCTTCGCTGGAAGCGACATCGTGAGCCTTTACCTGGGCATCCGTTAGCTTAGACACCGAAAGTTCCGGCATGTTCCACGAATTCCACACTGGTTTGGACAATTTTGTCCCGACAGCCCCCGAGTCAGCCCGCATCTTCTTTTTTACCTTTTTTTCCTCAGGTTTTCAAGCGGAATCCCGCAAAAATCGTATCCCCTCAGTCTCGGGGGAGGCGCGGGGTGTCGCGCGCGCAAGACGGAGTTATCGGTTCTGAGGTGGCATGGGCATCTTGCCCATGATCCTCCACGGGCGAGACGCCCGTGCCACCAACGGGGACTCTCTGCGACCTCTGCGTGCTCTGCGGTGAGTCCAGAGGGATGTGAGACAGGATGAACAGGATTCTCAAGATTATCCGGTCCATCCTGTTATCCTGTGGAAATCCTGGCCTCTTTTCTGTCGCGTCTGCCGCCCGAAAGTGAGGGCATACCAAAAATCATATCGCCTCAGTTCTGGCGGCAGGGGCACTTGAGACGCCCGCCAGCTCCTGGAGCCTTACGACGTGGACGGAGGTAAGCCCGGCCGGGGCCTCTTAGTACAGGCCTTCACAAATACGATTACGAACCGCACGCAACGGCCCGAGCCGGGATAATCCATTCTGAACACCATCGTCTTCTGCCGGCCTTCAGCCGGCACCTTCATTTAGCCACCGTCTTCAGGCGGTGGTATCAGGGTCGCGGCGCTTGTCGTCCGCAGCCGGCTTCAGCCGGGCTTCTCGATGAGCGGATTCATCCGAAAATACGTTAGCGAATTTATGAAACGAAGCACTTAGTGTCTTGGTGGTTAGGATTTGCAGGAGCAGGGAATTGTAACCACAAAGATACCACGGCACGAAAGGCGCCTCTGGGACCTCTGTGTGGCGACGGGCCAGACCCCCTTGACGGGCCGCGGCAACAACGCGTTCGGTGACCCAGGGAACCCGGAATGGTCCGGCTCTCATGACGGCCTGCCGAATTCGGCGTGTCCCCGCCTTCGGCGGGGTCATAACCCCTTCCAGAAACATCGCAAGCGGTTTCACTGCCTCGCCCATTCCTCGAGCGGCTTTATCTCGGGAGAATAGGGTGAGACCACATCGGCTTGCGACTGGGGCGAGAGGAGAATGGCGAGGCGAATTTCTCCCGTGCTCCCGGGAAGGCGAACGATGAGCTTCTTGACTTTCGGCTGTTGAGCCTGGGGAGGCGGCGGGTCCGCAGAAGCGACTTCAAACTTTGCACCCGCAGGCTGGAGTATTCTCGCCTGAAGCCTCGCATTGCCAAGACTCAGCACGGCTAACTCGCCCTCGAGCTTAACATCCGCCTCCGTGTGCATCGCCCACACGATTTCAACAGGCTTCTCGGAGGTAATCTCGTCCTGGACAAGGAGATGTGCTCGCTTGAGAAGGGCTATCCCCCTCCGAACTTTCCCTTTTACATCAGGATATGCGGCGGTCAAGTCGGCGATTGCCCAGCCTTTTTCCGCGGATGAGCCAAAACCAATGATAGGAGCGGCCGCAGACGCATTCTGATTCTTCCCATTGACGACCAGGGTGTTATGCCCCTCGGTTCGGAGGCGGTAATACGTCCAGCGCTTTCGCCCGAAGTAATCGGGGAGGTCGTAATTGTCTGAACCGAGTTCCAGGGCCCAGCGCTCTCCAAGGGCATCGAGAACGAAAGTCCCGAGGTCAAGGTGGCTGTGGTTGACGCGGTTGTCGCCGCCCTTGAACCCCACGAAAACGGCGTTCGGGTCGTCCCACGAGCTGCGGAAGAAAACCACATCCACGCCCTTGAAATGGCGGTCAAGGGGAAGGCCGGTTTTTTGCGGCCCCTCTCCGCGCGAATCAAACCAGATGACATGAAGCGGGCTCGGACTTCGGACCAACTGTCTCTCGTGCCAGCTATAGACCGGCTTTTCGTACCGCTTCGCCATCCAGAACATCTGCGGAGCGCTTCCCATACCGTCCCCAGCATCCGCATAGTTGAACGTCTTCCTTATTGGCCCGCAGAAGTAAATCCGAAACGTCCCCGCTTCCGAAAAGCCCGGAATGGCGCTCAGCCCGAAGTCCGTCCCCAGGGCGCTATCGAGCGCCGCGAAGAAATAGACCGCATAGCTCGAGGCATAATTCCAGTAGCCCGGTCCCTCCGCCCAGCCGCCGTCCGGACCGAATGGCTCCATCGAAAGGCGGATTGACTTGACCGCCCTCGACAGGATTTCCGCGGCGAGGTCCGGCTCCTCGTCTGCAATCGCTAAGGCTCCGATGCCGCTTCCGCCGTTGCAGACCTGATTCCAGTTGTAGATTGTCTCCGTCCACCACCCGCCCTTTTTATAGACCTCCATGGCGGGTTTCAGTCCCTTCTCGACGATTGCCTCCTTGACAACCCGGCGGTCATCCGCGCTCAGGAAATCGTACAGCCAGTCGTAACCAATGCCAAAAGCATGGCACATCTCGGCTGTGTCTAAGAAGTGCGACGGATTCCAGTTCGGAAACGCTGCCGCTGCGATCAGCTCTTTCTTTGCACGTTCCGCAAACCGCTTGTCTCCGGAGAGACGGTAAACGAATCCGAGCGTGTAGATGCGGCTCAGGCATCTTCGACTTTGTGAAAGGAGCCTCGGCCCGACGAGCCTGTACTCGACGGGGTTCTGGCCGAGGATTTCCTCCGCACCTTGTTTCACTTCGTCGCTGTACCTTTTGGCGACGGGATTCTCATCAATCGCCTTACGGACACGCTCCAGGTCGCTTTCCAGCATGACCAGCCTCGGATGCCCTTTTCGAAGCGTCTTGAGGGCCTCCTGAGGGACGGGGCTGTTTGGAGATTCCGTTTCTGTCGCGTGGGCGGCAAAGAAGACTGTCGCCACTGCGAAAGCCATTCCGGTGCCGGCGGAGAGAATCAAATTCATTTTCATTTTCGGTTTCATTCTTCGAGTGCTCCTTCGATGAACGTGGTATGGCCTCAGTCTCAGGTAGGACACAGGATTTTTGCGTTTTTCTGTAATCCCTCGGTCTCGCGTGCGTGTGCCGGTACAGTCGGCACGCCACACAGACGGCAGTTGTGAGGTGGCATGGGCATCTTGCCCATGATCTTCCACGGGCGAGACGCCCGTGCCACAAACATACATCCTCCGCGTCCTGTGCGGTAACTCCCTCCCAAGACAGGACATTACTGAATATCCATGATTCTGTATTGGGGCAATTTCAACGCATGATATAATGAAGAGTCCCGGGCCGCAACGTCAAAAGC
>CAYZXL010000082.1:0-4922 GCA_964482435.1 uncultured Verrucomicrobiota bacterium | reverse complement strand
GGGGCAATTTCAACGCATGATATAATGAAGAGTCCCGGGCCGCAACGTCAAAAGCGCTACTGCGCTGGTTGCAACCCGGTCGAAGGCGAGGTGTGTCTTTTTTTCTTTTGCAGAACATGAAAATTCACAGGAGGAAGGAGGGGCAGATGAGGACGAGTATTTGTGCGATGAGTCTTGGGGTGATGCTTTGCACTCGCTTAGCGGTTCCGGCGACGACGTGGTACGTGGATGCCTCGGTGCCGAAAGCCGGAGACGGGACTTCGTGGGAAAAGGCGCTGAAGAAGATACAGGCGGGGATAGACAAGGCCGCAGATGGGGATACAGTCATCGTCGCCCAGGGAACGTATGTCGAGAACATCAACTTCAAGGGCAAGAACATCGTCCTCACGAGCACGAACCCAAGGGACTGGAGAGCCGTGAAACAGACCATCATTGACGGGAACAAATCGGGCTCCACCGTCACTTTCGACGGAACCGAAAACGAAACTTGTGTCCTCTCTGGGTTCACAGTCACCAACGGTTATGGGTTCGTCGGAGGCGGAATTTTGGGCGCCGGTTCCATGGTCGTTCCTACCGGCGCTACAATCTCGAACAACATGGTCATCGGGAATCATGCCTACGGCGGGGGCGACTACGGTGGGTGCGGGGGCTTATGGGCCTGCGCTGGCAGACTCGAGAACAACATCATCGCTGGTAACCTGAGTGACCAGTGGGGCGGCGGCGTGGGCGCCATGGAGGGCGTGATGGTGAACTGCCTGATTGTCGGAAACTCTGCCTATCAAGACGGCGGCGTGGGCTGGTCCCACGGGACATTCCAGAACTGCACTATCTGCTGGAACCGAGCGACAGACCATGGGGGCGGTATAGCCCACTACAACCCGCCAATCCAAAACTGCATTATCTGGGGCAATACAGCTACCAACGGGCCTCAGTTTTATGACGTCAGCAGCACGCCCACATATTCTTGCATCGAGGGTTGGACCGGAGGCGGCGAAGGGAACATTGCTCTGAATCCGGGATTCGTTGACCCGGACGGCCCAGATGACGACCCTGCCACGTTCGAGGATAACAACTACCGCCTTCTGCCGGGTTCGCCCTGCATTGATGCGGGAATAAACGAGGACTGGATGGTGGGGGCCGTTGACCTGGACGGGAACCCGCGAATCTTGGCCGGTATATCGTCGCTCACGGTTGACATGGGCGCGTACGAATACAGATTCCGCATCTCCGGCATCAGAATAGTCCCCGCGACAGGTGGGCGCGAGCTTAGCTGGGAGAGCAGGCGGATGGTGTGGTACGGTGTATGGTCGTGCACGGATCTCGCTGGCGGGCTGTGGAACGCGGAGGGGGAGGTGGTATCTAAGGGGGACGTGATGACCTGGACTGACCCCGACACGGCTTCCATCCTCAAGTTCTACAGAGTCGAGATAAAGTGAGCGTGCGGCAGGTAGGCTACAGGAGAGGTGAGCTTTCGCAAAAGGAAACGGGGTAGCAATGAAAGCGACTATCAGTGCGATGAGTGCAATGCTGGCGGTTTGTATTCTCGGCGGAGCGTGGGCCGGGACGTGGTACGTTGATGGCTCGGTCCCCAAGCCGGGAGATGGGACTTCGTGGGAAAAAGCACTGAGGAACATACAGGCCGGCATAGACAAAGCCGCAAACGGGGATACGGTCATCGTCGCCCAGGGAAAGTATGTCGAGAATATCAATTTCGGGGGCAAGAACATCGTTCTCCGGAGTACGGACACGACCAATTGGGGCGTGGTCCGCAGCACCGTCATTGACGGCAACCAAGCCGGCTCCGTCGTCACCTTCGCAGGAACTGAGGACGAGACCTGCGCCATTTGTGGCTTCACGATCCAGAACGGCTCCGGAACCCCATACTCGAGCCCCGCCGGGGGCACATCTCTCGGAGGAGGGGGAATCTACGGCGGATTGTGGTCTGGACCCCGCACACGTGCGACGTTGGAGAACAATATCGTCGCCGGCAACACGGCCCAAGACGGCGGCGGGATAATCGCCTGCGACGGTTTGACCCAGAATAGCCTTATCGTCGGAAATGCCGCCGGCCATGCGGACACCAAATGGCACGGGGGTGGGATCTTTTATTCACATGGGATTATTCAGAACAATCTCGTCGCCGGAAACTCCGGAGGGTGTGGAGGCGGCATGTCCCACTGCAACGCCGTCTTACGGAATAATATAGTTGTAGGCAACTCCGGAACGGTTGAGGGGGGAGGGATTTCTCATTTAGGAAGAGCCTATCAGGGGCCCGCGGGCGGTTCAATGACGAACTGCATCGTTCGGGGAAACACGTGCGGTAGCCGTCCCGAAATGACCGACGACTGCGTCGCACCGACTTACTCCTGCATCAAGGATTGGACCAGCGGCGGGCTGGGGAACATGTCGGGTAATCCGCGATTTGTTGACCCGGATGGACCCGATGACGACCCGGCGACGTACGAGGACAACGATTACCGCCTTTTGCCCAATTCCCCATGCATTGACGCGGGAATAAACGAAGATTGGATGAACGGGGCAGTTGACCTCGACGGGAATCCGCGAATCCTTCTGGGGGCCACGTCTATCACCGTGGACATGGGTGCGTATGAGTTCAAGTTCTGCGTCGCGGGCATAACATTAACGTCTCCGGCAGGTTCGCCCGAGCTTCGTTGGCACAGCAGGCAGAGGGTCCGCTACGGCGTCTGGTCCTGCACGGACCTCGCGGCGGCGATGTGGAATAGCGTGGCAACAGTGACCTCCGCAGGGGACGAGACAACCTGGACCGACTCCGACGCTGCCTCCATGCTCAAGTTCTACAGAGTAGAAATAAAATGAGCCTGCATCGGAGAGTTCGCCCCCGGTCAGCCGTGCGTAATGGACCAGCATCTCTATCGCCTGGGGAACCCCGAATGACAAGCCCCAGAAAGGACACGTCGTGACCTGCAAGCGGTGCGGAAAGGCGATGGTCGAACAGAAAAGAAGCTTCCACAAGATGCGGAAGTGGGTCTGCAAGAACTGCGGCAATGTCGTCATGCAAAAGCGCCTGCCGAAATGATGGCGGCGGGGGCTAATCCTCGAACACGCCTTGCCGTTTCTGGAAAGCTGCGTCGATCGCGAGGCGGTGGACTTTGAAGGCGATGGGCGGAAGGGCGGACGGGGGGAAGAATTTAGCGTCAGAGGCGTCGTCGCCGCATTTGAGTTCGCCGCCGAGGATTTTTCCGGAATAGACGACGAGGAGGCAGACGTATCGGGGGTCGTCGAAAACGGAATAGACGGCGAGCAATCCGCTCAATTCCACGTCGAGGTTGGTCTCCTCCTTGACCTCCCGGACGGCGCATTGTTGGACGGACTCGTCAATCTCAATAAAGCCCGCCGGCAAAGACCACAGCCCCTTCCTCGGCTCAATCGCACGCTGCACGAGCAATATCTTTTCGCCCTGGACGATGGCGACCGCGGCGGCCGGGACGGGATTGAAATACTGGACGAACCCGCACGCGGGGCAGGAAAGCCTGCGCTTGTGGTCAAGCACTTTCTCTTTGAGCTTTTGCCCGCACCGAGAGCAGAACTTATAGTCCACGTTTTCCTCCCGCTTTGACGATCGCTAAGACGCGCATTCCTGTGAATTCGGCCGCGTGTTCTGGATGAACCCTTCCGGTCGAGAAGCCCGGCTAAAGTCCCGCCGATGGCGGGATTGCTAAAAGGCTCTGCCGGCTGAAGCCCGGCAGGCGCTGCCGGTTTTCGGGCCCGTCGGATTCCGTTTTCTCTCGCCAAGGCGCAAAGAGGCGGAGGGCTTACAGGGCGTGCTTCTTTGCATCTTTGCGGCTTTACGACCCCCCGCCTTGGGCGGGGCGAGGCTGCCGGCCGCTCGCCGCGCAGCACTTGTTTTCAGGGCAGTGCCTCATGAACTTCGCTCACCCGGAGACCATGAAAATGCCCCTGTGGGGCGCGTTTTCTCTCGCCAAGACGCTAAGACGCCAGGAATTCACGGGGCTTGCTCCTTCGCGGCCTTGGCGGCTTTGCGAGAAAGAGTTCCCGTCCAAAAGGTGACCGGGTCGCGCTCGTTTTCAGGGCAGTGCCTCATGAGCTTCGCTCACCCGGAGACCATGAAAATCCAGTGTGCGCAGCCGTCACTTTGAGGCCACAACCCGGATTCCGTTTTCTCTCGCCAAGGCGCAAAGACCCGAAGGATTCGTGCTTCTTTGCGGCCTTAGCGGCTTTGCGAGAGCCATCCCTGCCAGCCGCGTAGCGGTTATTTTCAGGGCAGCATCCTGTTCATCCTGTCCGGCGGCATTTTGGTCCCCGCGCCATACGCCAGCCTGCTTGTGGCCGCGTGTAGTCACACGAGCGCCAGGATGTCCTCCTGGGAGACGCCTTTCACCCTCAACGTCTTGATGCGGCAGGTCTCTCCGCAGACAATCTTTATTGATGATTTCGATACATCGAGCTTCTCGGCGAGAAGAGCGATGACCGCTGCGTTCGCTTTCCCCTTCTCGGCGGGGGCAGTAACGCCGACTTTGAGCATTCCGGCGAAGTCGCCGAGGATTTTGTTTGCGCGTGCCTTTGGCTGAACCCTGACTAAGAATAACAGCCCGCTTTCAGTTTCCTGTATGTCTATCATGTCTCTCAGAGATTTAGAACCGGTTCAAAAATCCTACCGATCCGGGTTTCGCCCTGGCCCCTCAATCTGGGGGGAAAACTCACCGCGGTACCCCATGAACTTCGTTCACCCGGAGACCATAAAAATGGCTCCCTCAGGCCCGTTTTTTCTCGCCAAGACGCTAAGATGCCAAGAATTCCCCATGTCCTCGTCTTAGCGTGCTTGGCGCCTTTGCGAGAGGTCTTCCCTGTGTTGACCAGCGCTGCGTAGTACTTAGTTGCACAAGTTCACGGATTATGTTATATTCTCCCAGGAGTTGTGA